>CANPWZ010000005.1 GCA_947585425.1 uncultured Oscillospiraceae bacterium | reverse complement strand
CATCGACTATCTTTGCGCCGGGGAAAACGCAGAAAAGACTTGAAAAACGCGCCGTTCCAAGGTAACATCACAAGACCCTGGAGCGGCGCGGAAGGGAGGTATCTGTTATGAAAGGGGAGGTCACCGGCAGCTTGTTTGAGCGCCGGGGCAAGTTTACCGCCATCCTAAGCTACTACGACGAGGACGGCAAGCGGCGGCAGAAGTCCGTGGCGCTGGGCATCCCGGTGAAGGGCGGAAAGCGTAAGGCGATGGCCAGGCTGGAGGAATTGAAGCGGGAATTCACCCTCAGAGAGCCCGCCAAGCCCAAGGAGGAGTCTCCGCTGTTCGCGGACTATCTGAAGGATTGGCTGAAGATCGCCTCCACCACCATCGAGCGGACCACAAGACAGAGTTATGAGCAACTGTTCAAGGCTCGGCTGGACCCGTTTTTTCGTTCCCGGAAGCTGAAGCTGTGCGACGTAGAGCCCAAGCACATCCGGGAGCTGCACCAGTCCATCCTGGATGACGGCTGCAACGCCAACACCGTCATCCACTACCACGCCCTAGTACGGAAGGCGCTTCAGTACGCCGTGGAGAACGACATGATCCCCAGCAACCCCGCGGACCGGGTGGCCCGGCCCCGCAAGGGCAAGTATCTGGCCAGCTACTATACCAAGGACGAATTGGCGGCGCTGTTCGAGGCCACCAAGGACGACTCTATGGCAGTGGTCATCCAGTTGGCGGCCTATTACGGCCTGCGCCGGAGCGAGGTGCTGGGCATCCGCTGGAGCGCCGTGGATTTCCAGCGGGGGACCGTGTCCATCAACCACAAGGTCACCGAACTCACCGAGAATGGCGAACACCGGCTCTACACCGAGGACAAGCTCAAAACCAAGTCCAGCTTTCGCACCCTGCCCCTGTTTCCGGCCACCCGAAAGCTGCTGGAAGAACAGAGGGAGAAGCAGGCGCGGTACCGGGCCATGTTTGGCAAGTCCTATTGCCGGGAGTACATAGACTACGTCTGCACCGACGAGTTGGGACAGTTGTTCCAGCCAAACTATGTCACCAACCATTTCCGGGTCCTGCTGGAACAGCACGGGCTGAGGCACATTCGATTCCACGATCTCAGACACAGCTGCGCCACCCTGCTGCTCAGCCAAAACGTCCCCATGAAACAGATCCAAGACTGGCTGGGTCACTCCACCTTCTCCACCACTGCCGACATCTATTCCCACCTGGATTTCAGTTCTAAGCAGGAGTCCGCCGCCGCCATCGCCGCGGCCTTCGCCCCGCCGGAGCCCGAACAGGCAGAAGAACAGCTGGGGGAGGTAGAGGAGCAGAACGAGGCCCCCGGCTTCAGCATGACCATGGGGGTGTGAGGTGAACTACCAAAAGCTGCGGGAGCAGTATCCCGCCGTCATCACCATGGATCAGTTCTACCGTATCTGTCATATCAGCAAACGCAAGGCCCGGTGGCTGCTGGAGCACGGGGTGGTGCCCTGCCGGGACTCAGGGAAAAAGACCCGGCGATTCAAGATCCGGCTGGCGGATGTGATTGCTTTCCTGGAGCGTCGGGACGCCGGAGATCCTGCGGTGGCTGCGCCCAAGGGAGCGTTCTCCAGTGGGGTCCACGTCCGCAAACCGGGACGGGTTCCTCTTACCGCTTCAGAACGAGAGGAACTGCGGGCATCCCTCCTGGCCGCGTGGGAGAGCTGGCCGGATGCGTTGACGGTGCGGCAGGCGGCGGAGCTGTGCGGGTGCTCGGAGAACACGATGCACCGGTGGGCGCGGATAGGCGCTGTGGCAAGCGTTGCTTACCGCGGCGCTTATATGGTGTCTAAAGAGGGGCTGGCTGGGTGGATGGCTATCAGACGGGGCGGCGCTCTCAGGCAGGAGCCATGGGAGCCCAGGCAAATTGATGATCCCATCCGTTTCGTATAGCATCGTCAAGAGCCGATAAAAACCGTACATTCGCTGACAGGGCTGTTTGGAGCGGGGGGTGCGTCGCTCGGAGGAGCCCTGTCGGACATTTGCTGTTTTCTGCCGGTCAAGAGCCGGGAGAAATATCCGAAAAGTGCCCCTGTCGAGGGGCAGAGGCGTGGAAAGGAGTTTTTATGATCACCGGGCTGACAAAGCGGGAAAAGACCACGGAGATCTGGTTCGATGAGAAAGACCCCAGAATCCACATCCGCACCCACAACACCGATCTGAAAAAGCGGCTTGCCGCCTATGCGCGGCGAAACCCCGGAGTATGCCGCCAGACCGACGAAGACCCGGAGACGGGATGTTTGGAATTCGACATTGAAAAAGGGCGGCTTTCCTTCCGGCTGACCGCCCCTTACAGCGAACAGCGGCGGGAGGCGGCAAGCAGGGCGGGGAAGGATCACGCTGCCAATTTGTCACATCATGTCCGCAAGGATGAGCTGTAGGTACAGAACTGAGTATACGGTATGTCTGCATGTATAGAACGGCACCTTGGAAAGCGTGGCATGCCAAGGTGCCTATGTAGTGTCCAAAAATGGACTGGCGTGTGGATGGCTATCAGACGGGCAACGCTCTTAGGCAGGAACCATGGGATCCCAAGCAAATTTGTAATTCGATTCATTTTGTGAGTCGTTGAACCCCTGGAGGATTTTGAAAAGTACTCTAAATAACATAGCAGATGAGTGGAAAGGGGGTTTAATGATTAGCAAGGATATAAATTTTGAACTCGGACAACAATTTGTTCAATTGGCTGGCCCATTATCTTTACATAAAGTGTTTTCTATGGTATAATTTAACGAAAAATGTTGTGTGCTGACGAGACAAATCAACTGAGAAAGGATGCGTTTCATGTGAATGGCGATATTACCAGAATATGCGAAAATAACTGGGGCCAACAAACCTATGGTTTTATCCTTGGTGAAGACGGGCAAAACTATTTTTTTCATAAGAGTGACCTCACGAACTGCTCTATTTTTCAACTTCAGGAAGGCGATCCTGTGGAGTTCACTCCGACGCCCGATTTTCGCAATCCGGGTAAAATGAGCGCTGAAAATGTTCGCAAGCGTACTACATCTGCCTCCGCAGTGCCCCAATATGCCAATCCCGGGATACACCCCAGCGTACAACTTGAAAAATTTAACCAAGAAGAGCAGAAAATCATCCGGGTCTTGGGTGAAACGCTTTACGTTACCAACGGCGGGAGAGAGCTTACCGTAGCAGGTTGGCAATACAGATACATCTTAGTCAAGCCTACGGAAAAATTTACAGTCAACTTTAATCTTCAAAGAGAGATTCCAGTCATCTTTTCCGACTACAAGAATTTTGAACCTCGTTCCTTAGATGTTGCTGCCGAAGTAGCTAAGGTTGTGCCCGCTCGTCTACGGCTAGAGCGGAGTTGTCAGATTGTCATCAGTAGTGCCAGCGACATCGAGGAAAAGCTTGGGGAATTGCTCCGGGACAGCAATCTCAGTTCGGTGGTTATTCCTTTCTCCTATGGGGAATTTGTGTCCAGTGAGATGACGCCCGCCCGTATCTTAGACCGGTTTCGAAAGTATCTGTTCGATGCTGACCTGTTCACTACTTCACAACCTATTGTTAATGATGTTTTTTTCTTTGGACGCCGGGACTATGCCTTGGACGTAGCTACAAAATGCAGAAGTTCATCCTACCTGTGTGGTGTTTTTGGCTTGCGGCGTAGCGGAAAAACTTCCATGCTTTATGCCATCCAGCGGCAACTAGAAAATACAGGGTGTCCAGTAGTTTTCATTCCCTGCCAAGAAGAGTTGGAAACCTTAGACTGGAAAGATGCTCTATATCAGGTAACCGAGGACGTTAGACGTGTCCTGGGTCTCGCATCCAATATCTTGACTGCTTACACTGAATACAAAGCTGATGGTGCCAACGTTTTTAGGGAAGATATGGATTCCATGCTTCAGGGCTGCTCTACCCCCGTCGTGCTGATGTTCGATGAAATCGAAGCCATCACCTTTAGCGTAGGAGAAACAACAGGTCCCTGGTACGATGGAAACAATTTCGTCCACTTCTGGAACGTTTTGCGTGGGTATTGCACCCGGCCCGGCTCCAACTTGTCAATTGTTGTAGCGGGTACTAATCCAATGATTAATGAGATACCCGCCATAGGTGAAAGAAGAATCCCCAATCCCATGTTTCAACAACTCTCGGCATCTAATCAGGGCATCTACCTCAAACCTTTCGATATCTCCAGCACAAAGACCATGATTGATACTCTAGGCGGATATATGGGAATCAAGTTTAATAACTCCATCCCTAGCAAGTTGGTAGAGGATTGCGGGGGCCATCCTTACTTGATTCGGTTGCTTTGTGGTCAAATTTATAAATATGTCCGGGAAAACAAGCTCCAACGGCCCTTTGTGGTTTCCAAGGCAGTCTATGAGGCAGCCAGAACCGAATTTGAAAAAAGTAACGATGCAGAGAGCTTTTATTTAATGATTCTGGAGATACTTCAAACTTCCTATCCTCGAGAATACGATACCTTGAAGATCTTAGCAACAGAGGGTGATGGACAACTTTCTCGGGTCTTGGACAATGCTCAGATTGTTCACCTAACGGGATATGGGCTTATCGAAAATAATGGTGGTCGTTTTGCCATCCGATATGATACGGTGAAGCGGTTCCTGCAGGGCAAATATGAGTTCGAGCGAACTGGTTTGAACTTTAAGGAGCAAGCCTTGGAAATAAACACACGGATGAATGAATGCGAGTTGCGATTACGGGCGCTAGTGCGGCGAACTTTAAACGCTCACAAAAAGGAACTGGATCCCCACAAGGCCATTTTAAATGCCATGAATGCTCATCCACGCGTAACTGAAGCCCAAAAGAGGGTTGCTGCAACTTTGGGATACAAAGAATTGTTTGACCCCACTGTAAATCACGGCTGTTACTTCTGGGTAATGGTTCTTGTCATCGAGCAAAACTATGACACCGTGTTTTTAGCCATATTTGACCAAGATAAGGACTCTGTAATTGATAAACTGAATCGATTTAACCGCTATCGTCAGATTCCTGCTCACCCTATAGACGAAGATGCAAAAAACTGGAGTGATAAGGAGTTCTATCAGTTCAGAGAAGACATGAGTTGGCTGGTAAAAATCTTGACCGATAACGAATGAATAGTCCCTAGCTACTTTCGGCACACCAAAATTTTAAAAACCCTACCCAACCTGTCAGTTGCATGAAAACTGTTCAGATTGGGTAGGGTTCCTCAATTTGGCGGAGATGGAGGGATTTGAACCCCCGCGCGTTTTTTAGACGCCTACCGCATTTCGAGTGCGGACCCTTCAACCACTTGGGTACATCTCCATGATAGAATTGTCGCTGGGATTTCTGTTAGCATTTTGTTAGCACGGCCTGAAAACGCGCCCTCCCGAACAGCCCGCAAATGCCCTGTTTATGCGGGTTTGCGGCGTTTTTTGGGACACTGCCGCGGCATGATTTCGAGTGCGGACCCTTCAACCACTTGGGTACATCTCCATGATGAAATTGTCGCTGGGATTTCTGTTAGCATTTTGTTAGCACGGCCTGAAAACGCACCCTCCCGGACAACCCCCCAATGCCCTGTTTATGCGGGTTTGCGGCGTTTTTGGGGACACTGCCGCGGCATGATTTCGAGTGCGGACCCTTCAACCACTTGGGTACATCTCCATGATGAAATTGTCGCTGGGATTTCTGCCGGCATTTTCGCCTTCCGCCCCGATGGGGCCCTATTAGGATATTCCATTTTGCCGAGGATGTCAATCCCCCGCGCCGGGTGAGACGGCCCATTCACCTGGGCCGCGGGGGAGGGGAGAGCGCCCGGCTTACTTCAGGTAGGCCAGCACCTCGTCGGTGCGGGCACGGGCGTGGTCCAGCCCCTGCTGCCACAGGGCCCGGATCTTGTCCGTGTCCGTCTCCACCCGGGAGAAGCCCTTGGTGCTGTCCGGGCAGAACAGGAGGACGTCGCCCTTCTTTTCGGCGGCGAAGAGCTCCTCCCGGCAGCGGTTGTAGTCCTCCGCCCGGCGCTTCATCACGTCCACGAATTTTGGGTACTTGTGGTAATATAGTTTGATCACCGGCAGCAGGCTGTCCGGCTTGCGCACATAGCTCCGCTCCCGGGTAAGGACCACCACCACCCGGTCGCAGCCCTTCTCCAGGGCCCGCTTCCAGGGGATGCCGTCGGACGCGCCGCCGTCCAGGCACTTCACGCCCCGATACTCGATGACGGGGAACAGCACCGGCATGGCGCAGGTGGCCTTCATCAGGGTGAATTTTGGGTCGGTCTCGGCGGCGGGGAAGTACCGGGGGACGCCGTTTTCGATGTCGGTGATCCCTGCCTCCGCCTCCCCCGGCCAGCGCTCCAGCGCGGCGAAATCGTAGGGCACCAGTTCGGCCGGGATGCGCTCAAAGGAGAACTCCAGCCCGAAATAGCTGCGGTTGCGGGGGTCGATGAGATTGCGCTTGCCCATGTACCGCCTGTCGTTCGCAAAGCGGGTGAGGATCTCCAGGTTGCGCCCGAACTGCCGGGAGAGGAAGCTCATCCCATAGGCGATGCCGGCGGAGACGCCCACCACGTAGTCGAAGTCCAGCCCTGCCTCCAGAAAACCGTCCTGCACGCCGCTGGAGTAGATGGTGCGCAGCGCGCCGCCCTCCAGCACCAGCCCTGTTTTCATCATGAAGCCCCCTTTTTTCTCTAAGCATTATACCCTCCTTTTTCCCGGTTGGCAAGACCGCGGTTTCCTCCAAAATGCGCCATCCCGCCAACGGTTTCCAGATGCCGGGAAAGGTGTGATTTTGGCGCTCTTTTACCCGTTCTCCGCCTTGACTTTACACATCTGGCACGGTATAATATGGTTAAACAGTCATACCTCCCGCGCGGGGGGGATAGGAGGTACGTATGAATAAGACCGACGAATTCTATGAAGCGCTGGGCCGGTTCAGCCAGGGGACAAGCACCGACGCCTACAAGATCATGGGCTCCCATAAGGAGACCAGGGACGGGCAGGAGGGCTTCGCCTTCCGGGTATGGGCCCCCCACGCCAGGAGCGTCCGGGTGGCGGGCTCCTTCAACGGCTGGGCCACCGACGGCCCCGCGATGGAGAACATAGGCTCCGGCGTGTGGGAGGGCTTCGTGCCCGGGCTCCGCGATTTTGACGATTACAAGTACTACATCGAGCGGCCCGACGGCTCCTTCGTATTCCGGGGGGACCCCTACGCCTGCCACTGGGCCACCCGGCCGGGCAACTCCAGCAAGGTGTTCGATCTGCAGGGCTTCCCCTGGACCGACGGGGCCTACATGAAGGCCAGGGCCAAAAAGAAGCTGCTGAACAGCCCGGTGAACATCTACGAGATGCACCTGGGCTCCTGGCGGGTCCACGACGACGGGAACCCCTATAACTACACGGACCTGGCCCAGCAGGTGGCGCAGTATGTCACCGAGATGGGCTACACCCACGTGGAGCTGCTGCCGGTGAGCGAGTACCCCTACGATCCCTCCTGGGGCTATCAGGTCACCGGGTACTACGCCCCTACCTCCCGGTACGGCACCCCCAAGGACTTCATGAAGTTCGTGGACATCCTCCACAACGCCGGCGTCGGCGTCATCATCGACTGGGTGCCCGCCCACTTCCCCCGGGACGAGCAGGGCCTCTTTGAGTACGACGGCGACTGCTGCTACGAGCCCGCCGATCCCGTCATGCGGGACCACCCAGACTGGGGCACCCGCGTGTTCGATTACAGCCGGTATGAGGTCCGCTCCTTCCTGATGTCCAACGCCATGTACTGGGTGCGGGAGTACCACATCGACGGCATCCGGGTGGACGCGGTGGCCTCCATGCTCTACCTGGACTACGGCCGCCGGGACCGGGAGTGGCACCCCAACAAGGACGGCGGCAACATCAATCTGGACGCCGTCCAGTTCCTGCGGGACACCAACGCCGCCGTGCTGTCCTACGACCCCAACGTGCTGATGGTCGCCGAGGAGTCCACCGCCTTCCCCATGGTCACCAAGCCGGGGTACGACGGGGGCCTGGGCTTCAACTTCAAGTGGAACATGGGCTGGATGCACGACATGGTGGACTATATGTCCACCGACCCCCTGTTCCGCAAGGGGAGGCACAACAACATCACCTTCTCCCTGACCTACGCCTTCTCGGAGAACTTCATCCTGCCCCTGTCCCATGACGAGGTGGTCCACGGCAAGTGCTCCCTTATCAATAAGATGCCCGGGGAGTACGACGACAAGTTCCAGAACCTGCGCACCTTCTACGGCTATATGATGACCCACCCCGGCAAGAAGCTGCTGTTCATGGGCGGCGAGTTCGGCCAGTTCATCGAGTGGGACGAGAAGCGGCCCCTGGACTGGTTCCTGCTGGACTACGACAAGCACCGCCAGCTTAAGGAATACGTGCGGGACCTGAACCGTTTTTATCTGGATCACCCCGCCCTCTGGGCCAACGACACCGACTGGCAGGGCTTCCAGTGGATCGCCTGCGACGACGCGGACCAGAGCGTCATCTCCTTCCGCCGCATCGACCCCAAGGGCAAGGAGGTCATCGTGGTGTGCAACTTCTGCCCGGTGGAGCGTGCCGGCTACGTCATCGGCGCCCCCAAGGCGGGCACCTATGTGCCGGTGCTGTCCAGCGACGACGAAAAGTACGGCGGCCGCGGCACGCCGCTCTCTCCCGTCACCGCCAAGAAGACGCCGCAGCACGGCCTGCCCTATTCCATCGAGCTGACCCTGCCCGCCATGTCCGCCGTGTTCTACGAGCGGAAGGTCCTCCGGCGCGAAAAGGCCGACAGCGGGGAAGAGGCTCCTAAGGCCGAACCCGCCCGGCGGGGCCGCAAGCCCAAGGCGGAGGCCGCTCCTGCCGAGGAGCCCAAGCCCGCCGCCAGGCGCGGCAGAAAACCCAAGGCGGAGGCCGCCCCCGCCGGGGAAAAGCCCGCCAAGGCGAAAAAGGCCCCATCCAAGGCAAAAAAGGCGGAGGCCCCCAAGGCCGAGGCCGTGAAAGCAGAGAAAAAACCCAGCGCCCGCAAGACCACCGCAAAGACCAGGACCGCAAGACCCAAAGCGACCAAAAAATAAGAGGGGGACGATAACCGTGATCGAACGTAAAAAAGAGTGCATCGCCATGCTTCTGGCCGGCGGCCAGGGCAGCCGGCTGTACGTGCTGACGGAGGACACCGCCAAACCCGCGGTGCCCTTCGGGGGCAAGTACCGCATCATCGACTTTTCCCTGTCCAACTGCGTCAACTCCGGCATCGACACCGTGGGCATCCTGACCCAGTATCAGCCGCTGGAGCTGAACGACTACATCGGCAACGGCCAGCCCTGGGACCTGAACCGGAACTTCGGCGGCGCCCACGTGCTGCCGCCCTACACCCGGGCCAAGCACAGCGACTGGTACAAGGGCACCGCCAGCGCCATCTACCAGAACATCGCCTTTGTGGACCGCTACAACCCCAAGTATGTGGTGCTGCTGTCCGGCGACCACATCTATAAGATGGACTACCATAAGATGCTGGAGTTCCACAAGGAGAAGGGCTCCGAGTGTACCATCGCCGTCATCGACGTCAGCGACGCCGAGGCCACCCGCATGGGCATCATGTCCACCGACGACAACATGGCCATCACCGACTTCGAGGAGAAGCCCAAGCACCCCAAGAGCAACCACGCCTCCATGGGCGTGTACGTGTTCACCTGGGACGTGCTGCGCCAGTATCTGATCGCCGACGAGGAGGACCCCAACTCCGAAAACGACTTCGGCAAGAACATCATCCCCGCCATGCTGAAGGACGGCCGGGCCATGTACGCCTATCCCTTCCAGGGCTACTGGAAAGACGTGGGGACCCTGGACAGCCTGTGGCAGGGCAACATGGACCTGCTGGATCCCAACGATCCCCTGAACATCCACGATCCCAACTGGAAGATCTACGCCCGGAACTACGCCAGCCCCTCTACCCGCATCGATCCCGGCGCCACCGTGGCCAACTCCCTGGTGGCCGAGGGCTGCATCATCCGCGGCAAGGTGGTCCACTCCGTGCTGTACACCGGCTGCGTGGTGGAGGAGGGGGCCTGCGTCACCGGCGGCGTGATCATGCCCAACACCGTCATCAAGAAGGGCGCCGACGTGAACTACGCCATTATCGGCGAGCAGTGCGTCATCGAGGAGAACGCCACCGTGGGCGAGAAGCCCGAGGGGGAGGATCCCTTCGCCCACAACGGCATCGCCGTGGTCGGCCACAGAAAGACCATCGCCTCCGGCGCGGTGGTCAAAGCCAAGGAAATCATTTAAGGGGGGTGCGGCACAATGAACATGACTGGTATCATTTTCTCCGAGATGTACGGCGAGGATCTGAGCGTCTTTACCCATGACCGCAACCTGGCGGCCATTCCCTTCGGCGGCCGGTACCGCCTGGTGGACTTCGTGCTGTCCAACATGGTCAACTCCGGCATCAACAACGTGGGCGTGCTGGCCAAGCAGCACTATCACTCCCTGATGGACCACCTGGCCAACAACCAGGAGTGGGACCTGAACCGCAAGAACGGCGGCCTGCTCCTGCTGCCCCCCTTCGCCTCCGAGGCGGTGAACCACAACAACCGGGGCAAGCTGGACGAGCTGCGCAACGCCCTGAACTATCTGGAGAACGCCAGCACCCCCTATGTGCTGCTGGCCGACGCCTATGTGGTCTACAACATGGACTACCGGCCCATGCTCCAGGCCCACATCGACAGCGGGGCCGACGTGACCATCGCCGCCACCCGGGTGGAGGACGGCCCCGCCGTGGAGTACCCCTCCGTGTTCCAGGCGGGCCGCAGCGGCCGGGTCACCTCCTACGCCCTGAACTGCACCGCCCGCCCCGGCGACTTCGCCGGCATGGGCTGCATGATCATCTCCCGGCAGCTGCTCACCAGCGCCATCCGGGAGTACACCGCCCGGGGCATCTACCACCTGGAGCGGGACTTCATCCAGCACCAGTTCAACCGGGGCCAGCTTTCCCTGAACCTGTATGAGTTCAAGGGCGTGTGCCTGCGCATCCGGGATGTGGACGAATACTTCAACAACAGTCTGGCCATCATCAACGAAGAGGTCGGCGGGCCCCTGTTCCGGGGCGACCGGCCCATCTACACCCGCGTCACCGACGAGGTGCCCACTTACTACGGCCCCGAGTGCTCTGTGTCCGCCTGCGTCATCGCCGACGGCTGCTCCATCGAGGGCGAGGTCGATCACTGCGTGTTCTCCCGCGGCGTGCGCATCTGCAAGGGCGCCAAGGTGAAGAACTGCATCATCATGCAGGGCAGCGTGGTCGGCGAGAACGTGGAGCTGGAGAACGTCATCGTGGACAAGTGGGCCAACATCACCGCCGGGGCCGAGCTGAAGGGCCTGGCCACCAACCCGGTGATCATTCGGAAAGGAGCCACCGTATGAAGATCCTGTTCGCCGCCGGTGAGTGCGCCCCCTTTATCAAGACGGGCGGCCTGGGCGATGTGGCCGCGGCCCTGCCCAGGGCTCTCAGCGAGGCGCCGGGCTCCGAGATCGCGGTGTTCATCCCCTACTACAAGGCCCTGAAGGACGACCCGGAGCTCCAGGTGGAGCTGGTGGCCGAGTTCACCGTCCCCCTGTCCTGGCGCAATGTGTACGCCGGCGTGTTCCGCCTGGTGAGCCGCAAAAAAAAGCTCCAGTACTACTTCATCGACAATGAGTACTACTTCTACCGGGACGGCTCCATCTACGGCCACATGGACGACGGAGAGCGTTTCGCCTACTTCTCCAAGGCCATCCTGGAGTCCCTGCGGTATCTGAACTGGTACCCCGACATCATCCACTGCAACGACTGGCAGACCGCCCTGATCCCCGTGTTCCTCAATGCCCAGTACCGGGGCGCGGAGGGCTGCCAGAACATCCGCACGGTGTACACCATCCACAACATCGAGTACCAGGGCTGGGCCGGCCACGACTTTTTGGGCGAGGTCATGGGCCTGGGCGAGGAGTGGCGCGGCGTGGTGGACATGAACGGCGCCGTCAACTTCATGAAGGCCGCCATCGTCACCGCCGATCGGATCACCACCGTGTCCCGCACCTACGCCTTCGAGATCCAGAACAGCTACTTCGCCCACGGGCTGGACGGGGTGCTGCGGGACAACGGCTGGAAGCTGGCCGGCGTGGTCAACGGCATCGACACCGAGGAGTGGGACGCCGCCACCGACCCGCTGATCTACGCCAACTTCACCCCCGATACCCTGGAGAAGAAGGCGGAAAACAAGCGCTTCCTCCAGGAGCGGCTGGGGCTCGCCGTCCGGGACGACGTGCCTGTGGTCATCATGATCACCCGGCTGGCCGGCCACAAGGGCGTGGATTTGATCCAGGCCGTTATGGACGATCTCATGTGGGACGAGATGCAGCTGGTGGTCATCGGCACCGGCGAGGCCCAGTATGAGGATATGTTCCGGGGCTACGCCTACGCCTTCCCCCACAAGATGTCGGCCAACATCGTGTTCGACAACACCCTGGCCCACCAGACCTACGCCGGCGGCGACCTGGTGCTCATGCCCTCCAAGCAGGAGCCCTGCGGCCTGACCCAGCTCATCGCCATGCGGTACGGCACGGTGCCCATCGTCCGGGAGACCGGCGGCCTGTTCGACACGGTGCCCGCCTACGACCCGGAGACCGGCGAGGGCAGGGGCTTCACCTTCAAGACCTACAACGCCCACGATATGCTGGACGCCATCCGCCGGGGCTGCGCCCTCTTCCATGACAAGGAGGCCTGGGCCGCCCTGCAGAAGAACGACATGCGGGTGGACAGCTCCTGGAAGGCTTCTGTGGAGGACTACTGGGACATCTACCGCTCTCTCTGAAAAAAGCCTTGCAAATCCCGCGTCATATTGGTATAATAGCCGCGCTCACAGCCCGGTACGCCGGGCTGTGAGCGCCGATGGCGTTTCAATGGGGAACACGCCCTTCGGAAAACGGTCCTTCAGCCCGTCCAAGAAATGCCGGCGACCGGCCGGCGGTAAGGAGTTTCGCGCATGGATCAGAAACAGATCATTTCCAACCTGAACAATACGCTGCTGGTGCGCTACGGCTGCCAGATGGAAAACGCCTCTCCCCAGCAGATTTACCGTGCCCTTTGCTACAATGTGAACCGTATGCTGGCCACCCAGAGCGCCGCCTACTACCGCAAGCAGGAGGCAGAGCACAATAAAAAGGTCTACTATATGTCCATGGAGTTCCTGGTGGGCACCTCCCTGCGCAACAACCTCTACAACCTGGGGATGCAGGACGTGTTCACCAAGGCTCTGGCCAAATTCGGCATCGACATCCAGGACCTGTACGAGCTGGAGCCCGACGCGGGCCTGGGCAACGGCGGCCTGGGCCGCCTGGCCTCCTGCTATATGGACTCCGCGGCCAGCCTGGGCCTGCCCATGACCGGCTACTCCATCCGCTATGAGTTCGGCATCTTCAAGCAGAAGATCATCGACGGCTGGCAGATGGAGTTCCCCGACGACTGGCTGTCCATGGGCGACGTGTGGCTGGTCCCCCACGAGAGCGAGGCCGTTGAGGTCAAGTTCGGCGGCCAGATCCACTCCTGGGACGACAACGGCAAGTTCCGGGTGGCCCACCTGAACTACCAGTCCGTCATGGCGGTGCCCAACGAGATGTTCATCACCGGCTATCAGAGCGACGCGGTGAACCCCCTGGTGTTGTGGAGCGCCAAGTCCCCCAACAGCTTCGATATGTCCGCCTTCTCCCGGGGCGACTACGCCAAGGCCCTGGAGGGGGACACCATGGCCGAGGTCATCTCCAAGGTGCTCTATCCCGCCGACGACCACGTGGCCGGCAAGCGGCTGCGCCTGCGCCAGCAGTATCTGCTGGTGTCCGCCTCGGTGCAGACCATCCTGAAAAAGCATCTCAGGGAGTACAAGTCCCTGGACAACCTGCCCGACAAGGTGTCCATCCATATCAACGACACCCATCCCGCCCTGTGCGTGCCCGAGCTGATGCGCCTGCTCATCGACGAGCACGACTACTCCTGGGACAAGGCGTGGGACATCACCTGCCGCACCCTGTCCTACACCAACCACACCGTCATGAGCGAGGCCCTGGAGCGCTGGAGCGAGGACCTGTTCTCCGAGCAGCTGCCCCGGATCTATCAGATCGTGTGCGAGATCAACCGCCGGCTGTATATCGACCTCCAGGCCTTCTACGGCAACGACTGGGCCAAGCTGGACTATATGGCCGTCATCGCCAAGGGCGAGATCCGCATGGCCAACCTGTGCCTGGCCTGCTGCCACAAGGTCAACGGCGTGTCCAAGCTCCACTCCGAGATCCTGAAGGACAGCATCTTCCACGACTACTACGTGATGGACCCCGACAAGTTCACCAACGTGACCAACGGAATCGCCTACCGCCGCTGGCTGTGCCAGTCCAACCCGGAGCTGCGGGACCTGCTCAACGAGCTGATCGGCCCCGGCTACACTACCGACAGCACCCAGCTGGAAAAGCTGATGAAGTACTATGACGATCCCGCCGTCCTCCAGCGGCTGCGTGAGATCAAGCTGGCCAATAAGGTGCGCCTGTCCAACCTGATCCTGAAGCGCAACGGCCTGTACGTGGATCCCAACTCCATGTTCGACGTGCAGATCAAGCGCCTCCACGAGTACAAGCGCCAGCTGCTGAACGTGCTCCAGATCCTCCACATGTATCTGGAGATCAAGGCCAACCCCAACGCCCCCTTCCAGCCCCGGGCCTTCATCTTCGCAGCCAAGGCGTCCGCCGGCTATATCATGGCCAAGCAGATCATCCAGCTCATCGTGGCCCTGTCCAAGATGACCAACAACGACCCCGACACCCGGGACAAGCTGAAGGTGGTCTTCATGGAGGACTACAACGTGTCCCTGGCCGAGATCATCTGCCCCGCCGCCGAGATCTCCGAGCAGATCTCCATCGCCGGCAAGGAGGCCAGCGGCACCGGCAACATGAAGCTGATGATCAACGGCGCGGTGACCCTGGGCACCCTGGACGGCGCCAACGTGGAGATCCACGAGCAGGTGGGGGACGACAACATCTTCCTGTTCGGCCTCAAGACCGAGGAGGTCAACGAGCTGTGGCAGAAGGGCTATCACCCCCTGGACTACGTCCGCAGCGACCCGGAGCTCAAGGCGGTCATGGACGTGCTCATGGGCGGCATCGGCGGCATGCACTTCGACGACATCGTCCGCTCCCTGACCACCAACAGCAAGGGCACCGCCGACCCCTATATGTGCCTGGCCGACTTCCACGACTATGTCCGCGCCCAGCGGGAGGTGTCCAAGGTCTACGCCGACCAGCGGAAGTTCACCAATATGTCCCTGGTGAACACCGCCAAGGCCGGGTTCTTCTCCGCCGACCGGGCCGTGGAGGAGTATATGAAAAACATCTGGCACGCCAGGGCCAGCCGGTGAGCCGGCATCCTCTGGCGTAATGAGAACACCAAGGAGGGTTTCCCCATGTGTCAGGTCTGTTTCGGCGTTGATGTAGGCGGCACCACCGTCAAGCTGGGTCTGGTGACCCAGGACGGGGAACTGCTGGAGAAGCAGGAATTCGTCTCCGCCCACGATGTGGGGGAGATGTTCGATAACATCGCCGCCCACATGAAAGAGGTCATGGGCCACTTTTCCGACTATCAGTGTGTGGGCGCCGGCGTAGGCGTGCCCGGCCCGGTGGTGGAGGAGCGCCTGGTCCACGGCTGCGCAAACCTGGGCTGGGGCGACGTGGACGTGGCCGGCGAGCTTGGCCGCCGCACCGGCCTGCCCGTCAAGGTGGCCAACGACGCCAACCTGGCCGCCATGGGCGAGATGTGGCAGGGCGCCGGCCGGGGCTGCAGGGACCTGGTGCTGCTCACCGTGGGCACCGGCGTGGGCGGCGGGCTCATCACCGGCGGCCGCATGATCACCGGCGCCACCGGCGGCGGCGGCGAGGTGGGCCACATCCCCACCTCCTTCCACCCGGACTGGCAGTGCGGCTGCGGCAAGTACGGCTGTCTGGAGGCTACCGCCTCCGCCAGCGGCATCATTCGGGCCGCCCGGCAGTTCTCCCCCTTCAAGGAACAGGAGCGGGTCACCGCCAAGGACGTGTTCGACGCCGCCAAGGACGGGGATCAGAACGCCCTGCGGGTGGTGACCGAGGCCGGCCACGCCCTGGGCCACTGCGCCGCCATCCTGACCTGCGTCCTCAACCCCGAGATCATCCTCATCGGCGGCGGCGTGTCCGCCGCGGGCCGGATGCTGATGGAACCCGTGGAGGAGACCTTCAGGCTGGAGGCCTTCGGCCCCAGCTCCCACATCCCCTTTGCCCGGGCCCAGCTGGGCAACGACGCGGGCATCCTGGGCGGGGCCGCCATGTTCTTCTGCGAATAGTACATATTGCCGGGCCGGCGGAGACGCCGGCCCGGCCTGATAAAGGAGATTATGTGTTATGCTGAAACTTGATCTTTCCAACCTGGAGGGCGCCGTCTCTCAGGAGCAGCTCACCGCTATGACGGCCGAGGTGGCCGCCGCCCACGACAAATTGTACGACCCCGCCGCCCCCGGCTCCGACTACGTGGGCTGGGTGCGCCTGCCCGAGGACTACGACAAGGATGAATTTGCCCGCATCCAGAAGGCGGCCGCCAAGATCCGCTCCGACTCCGATGTGCTGGTGGTCATCGGCATCGGCGGCTCCTACCTGGGGGCCCGGGCCACCCTGGAGGTGTTCCCCGCCCAGGGCATCGAGATCTGCTTCGCCGGCTGCTCTCTCAGCCCCAACGAGCTGAATCGGGTGCTGGACAAGGTCCGGGGCAAAAACTGGTCCATCAACGTGATCTCCAAATCCGGCGGCACCACCGAGCCCGCTGTGGCCTTCCGGGTGTTCCGGGACGCCCTGGTGAAGCAGTACGGCGCCGAGGCCAACCGGCGCATCTACGCCACCACCGACAAGGCCAGGGGCGCTTTGAAGGGCGTGGCCGACGCCAACGGCTGGGAGACCTTCGTGGTGCCCGACGACGTGGGCGGCCGCTACTCCGTGCTGTCCGCCGTGGGCCTGCTGCCCATCGCCGCCGCCGGGGTGGACATCGCCGAGCTGATGGGCGGCGCCCGGGACGCCATGACCGCCTTCGACCGGCGGGATATGAGCAACCCCGTGTGGCAGTACGCCGCCGCCCGGAACCTGCTCTACCGCCAGGGCAAAAAGATCGAGCTGTTCTGCACCTACGAGCCCTCCTACTCCTTTGTGGGCGAGTGGCTCAAGCAGCTGTTCGGCGAGTCCGAGGGCAAGGACGGCAAGGGAATCTTCCCCGCCTCCGCCCAGTTCACCACCGACCTCCACTCCCTGGGCCAGTATATCCAGGACGGCGAGCGCCACCTGTTCGAGACGGTCATCTACGTGGACGACACCGGCTGCGACGTGGCCATCCCGTACAGCGACGACAACGGCGACAACCTGAACTACCTGGCCGGCAGGCCCCTGAGCTTCGTCCGGGAGATGGCCTTCCGGGGCACCCTTGCCGCCCACAAGGACGGCGGCGCCCCCTCCATCGTCATCCGCATGGACAAGATGAGCCCCCGGGCCCTGGGCGAGCTGTTCTATTTCTTCGAGCTGTCCTGCGGCGTCAGCGGCCATATGCTGGGGGTCAACCCCTTCAATCAGCCCGGCGTGGAGGCCTACAAGAAGAACATGTTTGCCCTGCTGGGCCGTCCCTGAGCCGACAAAATCCACGAATTTGGGCCCATCCGCCGCGGATGGGCCCTTTTCCTCTTGAAATGCGCCGAAAGGTGTGGTATCATTTTGGGGTGATTTTGTAATACCTCAGAACGAAGGGAAGTTTTTGATATGTCCGGACACTCCAAGTGGCATAATATCCAGAAGACCAAGGGCGCGGCCGACGCCAAGCGCTCCGCCGCCTTTACCAAGATCGCCCGGGAGATCATCGTGGCCGTCAAGACCGGCGGCAGCGGCGATCCCGCCAACAACTCCCGCCTGGCCACCGTCATCGCCAAGGCCCGGGCCGCCAACATGCCCAACGACAACATCAAGCGCACCATCGAAAAGGCCGTGGGCTCCGGCAATACCGACAGCTACGAGGCCATCAACTACGAGGGCTACGGTCCCTCCGGCGTGGCCGTCATCGTGGAGGCCCTCACCGACAACCGCAACCGCACCGCCTCCGACGTGCGCCACTACTTCGACAAGTTCGGCGGCAACCTGGGGGCCACCGGCTGCGTGTCCTGGTCCTTCGACCAGAAGGGCGTGCTGGTCATCGAGAAGGAGGACCTGGACGAGGACACCGTCATGATGGACGCCCTGGAGTGCGGCGCCGCCGACTTCGAGCCCGAGGACGAGGTGTTCACCGTCTACACCGCCCCCGACGATTTCCCCGCCGTCCTCTCCACCATGGAGGAGAAAGGCTACTCCTTCCTGGAGGCCAAGGTGGAGATGGTGCCCCAGAACTACGTCACCCTCACCGACGAGAAGGACATCTCCAACATGGAGAAGCTCATCGATATGCTGGAGGACAACGACGACGTGCAGAACGTCTGGCACAACTGGGACAACTGAACCGATCAAAATTCGGCCCCTCCCGTGCGGGAGGGGCCGTTTTGCGTCTTATTTCCCCAGCTCCTGGTTCCGTTTCCATGCGGCGAGCACCGCGTCGATGGCGGCGGAGCGGAGGCCGTCCCGCTCCAGGGCGGCCACTCCCGCGATGGTTGAGCCGCCGGGGGAGCAGACCGCGTCCTTCAAAGCGCCGGGGTGCCGGCCGGTCTCCAGCACCATGGCCGCCGCCCCCAGCGCCGTCTGGGCGGCGTACTCCAGAGCCTTCTGCCTCGGCAGGCCGGCCATCACCCCGCCGTCGGCCAGGGCCTCGATGTAGGGGTACACGAAGGCCGGGCCGCAGCCCGCCACGGCGGAGAAGGCGTCCATCTGCTCCTCGCCGACCACCTCCACCCGGCCGGAGGCGGCGAGGATGGCCTTCACCGCCGCCAGGCGGATCTCGTCGGTCCCATCCGGGGCGCAGAGGGCGGTCATCCCCTTGCCGATGGCCACGCAGGTGTTGGGCATGATCCGCAGCAGGGGCACGTCGTACCCCGCCCCCGCCAGGGCGGGGCGCAGATCGGCGATCCGCTTCCCGGCGGCCATGGAGATGAGGACCTTGTCCGTTCCGGCGGCGTGAAGGTCTGCCAGCGCCGGGGCCAGCTCCTCCAGCAGGGCCCCCATCAGGTGGGGCTTCACCCCCAGGAAGACATACTCCGCCTCTTGTAGAGCGGTAGTGTTATCTGCCGCGGCACAGCCCAGCTCCGCGGCCAGGGCCTCCGCTTTCGCGGCGGTGCGGTTGGACAGGATCACCTGCTCCGGCCCCAGGGCCCGGACGGCGGCTCTTGCCAGCGCCCCGCCCATGTTTCCCGTGCCGATGAACGCGGCCTTTTTCATGTGGAACACCCGCTTTCGTTTTCAGCTCAACAGGGAGCGGTTGATGGCGTTGAGGATGGCCCGCAGGGAGGCCCGGTTGATGTTGTGGCTCTTGCCCACGCCGAACACGTCCCGGCCCTGGGGGTCCTTCAGCTGGATATAGCACACCGCCTGGGTGTCGGACCCGGAGGACATGGCGTGCTCTTTGTAGTCCACGAACTGGTAGCCGCTGATGGCCCCCTCGGGCAGATCGTGGAGGGCGTTGAAGAAGGCGTCGATGGGGCCGGTGCCCTCGCCCCTGGCGGCCATCACACGGCCCTTGTAGCCCACCTCGCCGTCGAAGGTGACCCGGCTGGCCTGGCCGTGGCGGGCGTCCTCCTGGAAGGAGTGGCGCTCCAGCTGATAGGTTTTGGGGGCGGAGAGGTACTCCTTGTCGAACAGCTCGAAGATCTGCTCGGCTTTGAGCTCCTTGCCCACCCGGTCGGACTCCTTCTGGACCACGGCGCCGAAGTCGGCGTGCATGGCCTTGGGCATATCGTAGCCGAACTTGTGGTGCATGATGAAGGCGGCGCCGCCCTTGCCGGACTGGGAGTTGATGCGCACCGGCTCGTACTCCCTCCCCAGGTCGGTGGGGTCGATGGGCAGGTAGGGGACCTCCCACATGCCGGTGCCCGACTTCTCGGTGTAGTCGAACCCCTTGTTGATGGCGTCCTGGTGGGAGCCGGAGAAGGCGGTGAACACCAGCTCGCCCACGTAGGGCTGGCGCTCGGGGACCTTCATCTTGGTGCAGCGCTCGTACATATCCCGGATCTTATTGATGTGGGACAGGTCCAGCTTCGGGTCCACCCCCTGGGTGTACATATTCATGGCCAGGGTCACCATGTCCACGTTGCCGGTGCGCTCGCCGTTGCCGAACAGGGTGGCCTCCACCCGCTCCGCGCCCGCCAGCAGGCCCATCTCGGTGGTGGCCACGCCGGTGCCCCGGTCGTTGTGGGGATGGAGGGAGATGATGGCCCGCTCCCGCCCCGGCAGCTTGCGGATGAAGTACTCCAGCATGTCGGCCAGCTGGTTAGGCATACAGTTTTCCACGGTGGTAGGCAGGTTGAGGATGGTCCTGTTGTCCGCGGTGGCGTGGAGGTGGTCCAGCACGGCGGCGCAGATCTCCACGGCGGCGTCCATCTCGGTGCCCATGAAGGACTCGGGGGAGTACTGGAACCGCAGGTCCATCCCCCCCGCGATGACGGGCTGGGCCATCTCGTAGATCAGGTCGGCGGCGTCCACCGCGATCTTCTTGACTCCCTCCACATCGGTGTGGAACACCACCTTCCGCTGGAGGGTGGAGGTGGAGTTGTAGAAGTGGAAGATCACGTGCTTGGCGCCCCGAATCGCCTCAAACGTTTTTTTAATGAGATGCTCCCGGGCCTGGACCAGCACCTGGATGGTCACGTCGTCGGGGATGTGGTTCCCCTCGATGAGCTCCCGGCAGATCTCGTACTCGGTCTCGCTGGCGGAGGGGAAGCCGATCTCGATCTCCTTCACGCCGATGTCCACCAGGGTGTGGAAGTACTCCAGCTTCTCCTGGAGGTTCATGGGGTCGATGAGGGCCTGGTTGCCGTCCCGCAGGTCCACAGAGCACCAGATGGGCGCCCGGGTGATGACCTTGTCCGGCCAGGTGCGGTTTTCAATGGGCTGGGGCGTGAAGGGGATGTACTTCTCAAATCCGGGCTTCAGGTTCATAGCAGATTCCTCCTTTGGAAAATCCGGGGGATGAAAAACGCCCCCGACAAGTTTGTCAGGGGCGTGAATGATCACGCGGTACCACCCTTGTTCCGCGCACGGTCACCCGATGCGCGCTCTCGGCCTCCAGCAAGGCCATGACCTGTAACGGGGTCTCCCGTCCGTCCCTACTGCGTAACCGGTTGGGGGCGGCGGCTCCGGGGCCAGTATACACACGTCGTTCCGCACCGGCTCGCACCGACCGCCGGCTCTCTGAGCGGGATGGGACGTGTCTTCTTCCCATCAGCGCCTTTCAGCACGCCTATTTTATCGGAGAACATCCCGCTTGTCAAGCCCTTCGGCGGAATTTTCCCGTTGACATCCGGGCACAAATATGGTAGTATAATTTTCGCGTCTGGCCCATCCGATTGGGAGAGATGTCCGAGTGGTTTAAGGAGCCGGTCTTGAAAACCGGTGACCCGAAAGGGCCGTGGGTTCGAATCCCACTCTCTCCGCCATAAAAATTCCATCAGTTCTCTGATGTTCGGCTTGCGGAAGTACCCAAGTGGCCGAAGGGGCTCCCCTGCTAAGGGAGTAGGCGTCTAAAAGCGCGCGAGGGTTCAAATCCCTCCTTCCGCGCCATCGAAACCCTGTGACCTCAACGGTCACAGGGTTTTCTCATGCCGTTTTCCGCCGGCCTTTACCGCGTAGAGCGCTGTACAGGCCAAAGCGAACACTGCGCCAACGGGATAGGCGATGCTCTGGGAGAGCCGGAAGCCCTCCTCGGCCATCAGGATATAGGTAGAGGATACGCCGGACATAAAGGCGGCCGGGACCGCGCACATCAGCGAATACCACCATTTCTCCGCGTTCCGGGCCAGGTACATGGCCGCCGCCCACAGGGTGATCATGGCCAGCGTCTGATTGCTCCAGGAAAAATACCGCCAGATGACATCGAAGTTCAGCTGTGTCAGCAGCGCCCCCACCCCCAGCAGCGGCAGGGTGATGGCCAGACGCTTCGGCAGTTTGGACTGGTCGATGTGGAACCAGTCGGCGATGGTCAGCCGCGCGCTGCGGAACGCCGTGTCGCCGGAGGAGACCGGGCAGGCCACCACGCCGATGATGGCCAGCGCGCCGCCAACGGCGCCCAACAGCTTGACCGAGATGTCGTACACGACCCCCGACTGCCCCAGATCCGCCAGCGCCTGCTGCAGGCCGCCGGTCGCGCCGTAAAACGCCACGCCGGCCGCCGCCCATATCAGGGCGATGACGCTTTCCGCGATCATAGCGCCGTAAAACACCTTACGGCCGTCCTTTTCGGCTTTCAGGCACCGGGCCATCATCGGCGACTGTGTGGCATGGAAGCCCGACACCGCCCCGCAGGCCACTGTGACGAACATAAACGGCCAGACGGGCCGCCCGTCCGGGTGCTGGTTCACAAAGGAGATCTCCGGCAGATGGTAGCCGCCTGCGATCAGGCCGCCGATGATGCCCACCGCCATCAGCACCAGCACCCCGCCGAACACGGGGTACAGTTTTCCGATGACCTTATCAATGGGCAGCAGGGTAGCCAGCAGGTAATACGCCAGGATCACCACCACCCAGAACGTGGCGTTCATCCAGTCCGGGGTGAGCCGGGCGATCAGCGCCGCGGGGCTCGTGGTGAACACCGCCCCGACCAGGATCAGCAGTACCACGGAGAATACCCGCATCACCTGTTTGGCCGCTTTTCCCAGATACTTCCCTACGATCTCCGACACCGACGCGCCGTTCATCCGCACCGAGATCATGCCGCTCATGTAATCGTGTACAGCGCCGCCCAGAATGGAACCGAATACGATCCACAAAAATACCACCGGGCCGAATACCGCGCCCATCAGCGGTCCAAAGATCGGGCCGGTGCCCGCGATGTTCAACAGCTGGATCAAAAACACCCGCCAGGTCTTCATCGGCACATAGTCCACGCCGTCCGGATGCTCAACGGCCGGCGTCTGCCTGTCGTCAGGACGGAATACTTTTTCAACCAGTTTCCCATACAGGAAATAGCCTCCGATGAGAAGGAGGATCGCGCAACAAAATGTTATCATTAGGTGGCTGCTGATAAAGCACAAGACAAAATGCAACTTTTTATGAGGCAGTTACCCAAAAAGCGAGCCTAAGTGACAAAATCAAACAGACAGAAAAGGCCACGATTTGACAATCGTGGTCTTTTCTTATGCACAGGAGGTAAACCAATGTCAGAAAACAGCTACTTTCATGGCGACGAGGCTGAGCAATTCAGTTTCTTCCGTATCCCCCGCGCTCTGATGACAGATGAACGGTTCAGGGGGATGTCCACCGACGCCAAGCTGCTCTATGGCCTCATGCTGGATCGCATGGGGCTGTCTTTGCAAAATGGCTGGCTGGGCGAAAGGAACGGCATCTTTATCTATTTCACTCTGGATAACATCCAGGAAGCCCTGGCTTGCGGACACAATAAGGCCGTCCGCCTGCTGGCCGAGTTGGAGAAATACGCCCTGATTGAGCGGGTCAAGCAGGGTCAGGGCAAACCGGCAAAAATCTATGTCAAGGATTTTATCAGTGTCGAAGAACAGGACCTCCAAGGCGATGAACAAACCGACCTCCAGAAGTCGGAAAACCCGACCTCTGGACTTCCCATCTTCAAATGTCAGCACTTCCCGAAAGGGGACGGAAATTATACTGATAAGAACTATACTGATCTCAGCTATATCAATCAATCTATCAATCCTAAACAACCTGGGCCGACTTCAGAACACTACCAACGCCCCCCACGCTGTCAACAGGACACTCCACCTCCGCACAGCGACGCCATAGGCGGCGCTGTCCGAGCAAGTATGTCATTTGGTAGCACAAATGACCCTTGTTAGGGGCATCCGCCCCTAAGACCCCGACCCGTTTCGCGTCTCACCGTGAGACGCATTTTTTATGCGACAACGAAAGGAGCCAGTATGAGAAAGCGAAACCGCCATGTGAGCGTGTGGATGAATGAGCAGGAGTACCGCCATCTAAAGGCGGAGGCGGACAAGGCCGGTCTGGGGATCGACCCGTTTATCCGTATGCTCGCATCCGGCGTTCAACTGCGCCCAAAGCCGCCCGAAACCTACGCCGCCTTACTCCGGGAACTTTCCGCCATCGGCAGGAATATCAACCAAATCGCTTACTGGGCCAACCTGCAAAAAAGCGTTTCTGTGACTGATATACAGGAGGCCACCAAGCTGGTCAACCAGGTACATCGTATGGTCAAGGACGCCCTGTGAAGGGGCGGGCGTTCCCTGGGGTGGATGATACGCCGCAGGGTGCCGCCCGTCAAGGCCGGCGATTGCTTTCGCAATCGTCGCAAGCCGCCCGGCTTTGCCGGGCGGACCTTGACAGGCAACGCCCCGCGGCGTTGGTGGTCACTAAGGGGAACATACCCGCAAAGTCGGCAGGGGCCGGCTTTCGCCATGCTGGAGAGACGACCCGGCTCACGCAAAATAAATCCCACGGTGAGACGCATTTTGTGTCGAAAACAGAATCCCACCGTGGGACGTGTATTTTGATTGAGCTATTGAGTGAATAGCCACTAAGATTGATTGTTCTCTGTTCTGTCAGCAGATAAGACAAAAAACAATGCTACCTATTCTTTCTGAATTCCCTCGGAGAGCAACCATACTTTTCCCTAAACAGTCTATATAAATTCGTTCTATTAGTATAGCCTATTTTATGGCAGATTTCTTCTACTGTTTTCCTTGTTGTCAACAACTGGTTGGCCATGTATTGGAGACACGTGCTTTGATTATATTCAGCTATGGAACAATGATATTTTTCCTTAAATAACCGATTGATATATGGGCCAGAGTATTGTAACGCTCTTTCAAGTTCAAACAAAGTGGTGCGGCGCTTGTTCTTGTCTATGATTCTTTTTGCCGAATCTGCCAGACCAAATTTATCCTCAGCCCTCATATCACAATAATCGACCGTGTATGCTTTTGATACGGTAACTGTGTTAATAAGTCTGTAGACAAGGCCCTTCATCAAGTATCTGTTTCCGGGCAAATTATTCAAGAATTCTTCTTTCATTGCCTGGATAATTTCTAAAACAGAACTATATGCTTTTTCTTTTGCTGGCCCCGCAATAATGTAGTCTTTATTTTGATAATATGGTAGGTTCATGCCATTTTCAAACAACTGTGATATTGGTTTTCCAAATGCAATATTCGTATCCTTTGGCCAAGATGCAATGTATTCCATTGACAATACCACATAGATAACGGTCTGCCCCGACTGGAAATGTTCCGCATGACGGGTGGCACGGTTCAATATACAAATATCTCCTCTATTCAAATGATATAGAGATGATTCGATTTGCATTTCCAAAGTGCCTGTGTCAGCTATGATTATTTCCCAATAGTCATGCCTGTGAGGCTTACTTAAAATTGAAGAAGATGCTGTGTCAACATGAAAATCGAACTCAAGCTGCCAGTGATGTCCAAAGGAGCTTCTGTGACCGAATCCATCCCTGCTGAATGAAACAAATTGAAGCTCAATGGGTTGCTCAGTTAGAATTACATCAGGGAGTTTTTCCACGGATAGTTTTTTATTCTTCATTCTTCCCTTGACGTTCATTATCTCTATTGATTCATCTCTTACATCAAAATTCATAACAGATTCCTCCCCCAAAAGTGAAGAATATAATGAAAACGATACAATTATTCAAATGAAGCCATAAAATGATACATCTTATAGACTATGATAGCATTAGGGTGAATATTTTACAAGACTTTTTAGGAGGAATGTATTATGGAAAGTGCAAAACAGGAAAGTACAGCTCTGCAAAAAAAAGAACGAATAAGCTATTGGGTCTATTTCCTCGGACAAAACATTTTCTATGGCTTGGTCGCCATCAATATGCAGACGTTCTTTACGGATGTCGGCATAACGCTTACATCCATAGCCGCAATTATGCTGTTCACTAAAATCTGGGATGCGGTAAACGATCCTATTCTTGGAGTAATTATCGACAAAGTGCATTTCAAATCCGGACGATTTTTGCCTTGGATACGGATTTCTTTTCCCTTGATTTTCGTCAGTTCCGTTTTCTTTTTCTTACTGCCGAATCAAGGGAGTCCCGTAGTAAAAGTGGTTTGGGCGACAGTCGGATATGTCGCATGGAGTATGTCATATACGCTATGTGACGTTCCCATTTTTGTACTGCCCACATCTATGACTGACGATGTGAGAGAGCGCAATCAACTCCTGGCAATAGGCCGGTTTTTTGCCATGATTGGTGTCACAGTTTCAAGTGTGTCAATACCTATACTTCAAGCCCGGTTTGGATGGCTTGCCGTGGGAATTATTTTCACGATTGTGGCTTGTATTGCAATGTTTCCGTTACTTGTAAACGGGAAAGAGCGTCATATTGTAAGGCGTGAAAAATCCATCACACTGAAGCAAATGCTGAATTACGTCATAAAAAACAAATACCTGATTATTTTTTATGGCGCACTTCTTATGAGCGGCCTGCTGAATTTCACACAGTACATCCAAATCTACTTTGCACGTATTTGTTTGGGAAATCAGGATCTTGCTTCGATCATAAGCCTTTTGTCGCTACTTCCTTTGCTGATTTCCGGTATTGCGATCCCAATCATCATAAAGAAAGTTGACAAGTTCGCCGTCTATTTAACCAGCAACATTATCGCAGCCCTAATTGGCATCGTGTTGTTCTTTATCGGGTATTCTAATTTGACCGTGTTCTTCATCATGATGTTTATCCAGGGTTTCTTCACAGGCGCAAATAATATCCTCCTGTTTACGTTCACACCTGACTGCATTGAGTACGGTACATATCATACGGGCGAACGTGCTGAGGGAATGGCTGCATCCGTACAAACATTTTTCTCTAAATTAGTTGGTTCAATCAGTGGCCCGATTGCGATGCTAATACTGGCGGGTTTTGGATTCGTAACTGGTGAGGGTGCCATTCAGCCTCCGTCTGTCGCAGGTGGAGTATGGATTCTTTACACTCTTGGTCCTGCTGTTGGAATGATTTTAGCCGTAATAACGTTGCAGTTTTACAAGTTAAGGACTGCGGATGTGCAGATTATGGCTCAATACAACACGAATAAAATCTCTAAAGATGAGGCTGAGAAACTTCTGAAAGCAAAATTTGGCGAAGCGGCAGAATTGGAACGATAATGACAAACATACACAAAAAAGAAATGAGGGGTAAAAATGTTAGTTAGATTCAATTTTCTATCGCAGGCATTGATGCAGCAGACAAACGTGACCATGATCCTCCCTTCCTGGACGCTATTTGATGCGCCAAACGGGAAAGCAGAAAGCTATGTACCGGGTTCCAAGTTCCAAGTCCTCTACCTGTTTCACGGTGGCACCGGAGATGATTCTGACTATCTGAATTTCTCTAATATTCTCAGGTATGCTGATGAGCATAAAATCGCCGTTGTAATGCCTGCGGGCTACAACTCGTGTTATGTCAATCAGCCGGACAATACCCTTCCTTGGCCCGCGAAATATTGGGACTACATTTTCTATGAGCTACCCAAGGTCTGCACATCAATGTTCCCAATTTCTGATCGGCGTGAAGATACCTTTGTTGGTGGGCTTTCAATGGGTTCAATAGCCGCTACAAAGTGGGCAATTTATGGTGCGGACAAATGCGCCGCTGCTCTGATCATGTCCGGGGGTGGCATGGACGCTACCAATATCATGTCTGTCGTTTCGCAAAGCGCAGGAAATGATGGAAGGACAGACTTTGCAGTAGATGCATCCCTGCTCGAAAGTTTAGGTGTCAAGTTCGCAGATCCGAATGACGATTTGTTTATCACGGCAAAGAAAAATGTTGAAGAAGGAAAGGCGTTACCCAAACTGTATATGACGTGTGGGGGAAATGACTTCATCCGCTATTTTGCCTTTGGCACCCGTGATCTTCTCACGGAATATGGATACGATGTAGACTATGACGAAGTTCCGGGCTATGCACATGAATGGGACTTCTGGGACTTAGCCTTGAAAAAAGCACTGGATGAAAAGTTGCCCATCAGGAACGATATTATTTTGCCGTAGCTAATCATATGGCTGGTACTCAAAGTGAGAAGTAGCCAACGCTAAAGACAGAGAACAAGGTTGGCAACACAGTTTATTATGTTTCTGGGTTCTTCGCCGCCCAGGGCGTTACCGTCTCCGAAAAAATCAGAGGTTTGCTTGACAAAGAAGCAAAAAGAAACCGCGCCTGATTTGTGCAGAAATTTGACGCTTTATGCGGTTATTGATATAATTTAAGTGTCACAAGGCAAGAGACGGTAACTGCCGGATAGGAGGGTGAAATGAACAGGCAGTTGACAAATGAAAAATGGGCGGCGCTCTACGTCCGCCTCTCCCGCGACGATGAAAACGAGGGGGACAGCAACAGCATCGCCCATCAGATCGATATTCTCGCCAAGTATTGCAAAGACCGGGAAATAACCGATTACAAAATCTATAAAGACGACGGGTTCTCCGGCACAAACTTCCGCCGCCCCGGTTTTCAGGAAATGCTGGCGGACATTGAAAGCGGACTTGTAAGCATGGTGATCGTCAAGGATATGTCCCGGTTTGGGCGGAACTATCTGGAGGTGGGCCTCTATACAGAGGTACGTTTCCCGGAGATGGGGGTACGCTTCATCGCCGTCAATGACGGGGTGGACAGCGACGATCAGATGGGCAGCGACTTCACTCCTTTTCGGAACATCATCAACGAGTGGTACGCCAAGGACACCAGCAAGAAAATTCGGGCGGTATTCCGCAATAAGGGGATGTCCGGCCAGCGTCTCGCTACAAGCGCCCCATATGGCTATATAAAGGGCACGGACGGCCATCTGATCATCGACGAGGAAACGGCCCCCGTGGTAAAGCTGATTTTCCAACTATGTGTTGAAGGAAATGGCCCCAGTAAAATCGCCCGTATGCTGAAAGAACGAGGCATACCCACGCCGGGAACGATAGAGTTCCGGCGAACAGGCAGGACTCGGAATTACCACCCGGACGATCCCTGCGGGTGGAAGGATAGCAGCGTAGTCTATATTTTGGGACAGGACGCATATTTGGGCCGCACCACCAACTTTAAGGGCACGAAACTGTCCTACAAGAGCAAGAAGCGTATTGCAAATCCGCCGGACAAATGGGCGATCTTTGAAAACACCCACGAAGCGATCATTGATAAGGACACATGGGAAATAGTACAGAAAGCCAGGGAACAGCGCCGCCGCCCCACTAAGATGGGAGAGATGGGGATGTTCTCCGGGCTGGCTTACTGCGCCGACTGCGGCGCACGGTTGTACCATTGCCGGACTACCTCCTGGACCCATGAGCAGGAGTGTTATACCTGTTCCAGCTACCGCACAAGAAAACAATGCAGCGCACACTATATCCGGGCTGTGGTGCTGGAACAGCTGGTACTTCAAAACCTGCAAAGGGTGGTGGTCTACGCCCAGGAGGACGAGGACGAATTTGTGCGTCTGGTGATGACAAACAAGCTGGCGGCGCAGAGTGCGGAACGGGAGCAGGCTAAGCGCAAATTAGAGAAAGCTGAACACCGGATCAATGAACTGGACGCCATTATCCGAAGGCTGTATGAGGACCATGTGCTGGGAAAGCTGAGCGAGGAACGCTTTGCGAAAATGTCCGGGGACTATGAACGGGAGCAGGCCGAATTAAAGCAGACTGTTTCAGAACTTCGGCCCACCGTTGAGAGCGCCGAGGAACAGGCGGTGAATCTTCAAAGTTTTCTCAAGATCGTCAGGAAGTACACAGAACCCACGGAATTGACGCCGGCGCTCCTGCGGGAGTTTGTGGAGAAAATCGTCGTCCATGCCCCGGACAAATCCACTGGCCACCGTGTTCAGCGAATTGACATACACTATAATTTCATCGGTGAAATTGATTTTTCCCCGGAGTTTAGCAGATCCAGTAAAAACAACAACAGCATGATACCGAAGTACCATGCTGTTGCTGTTGGATGATAAAACATTCTTTATCAGCCGCGCCCATTGGTTTTTCTTTCCTTTGCTTTTAGTTTCCAGCAGCGGTCTGAAGGGGCGCGGCAAACGCTTTCTTGACCACCATCTCTACCCAGTGGCTTTTCACGGATACTACCACATCGTCCGCCAGGCCGATCAGGATGGATTTCTCCACGCCCTCCAGCTCCGCGTCCTTTTGTTCCTTTTCGCTGCTCTCCGTATAAGCCGCCAGCGACCAGGTCGGAGCCATGCTCATGGAAGACAGGGCCACAGGCATATCGCCGATGAACCCGGCGCTCATATAGGCGTACAGCTTCGGATTGTCCCCGCCGCTGAGCATCCAGGCAAGCAGGGCGCTGATCTTATTTTTCAGGCCCTTGACGGGTGCGTTTACTTTCGCCTTGGACGCCTCGATAAAGGCGGCTTTTGCCTTTTCCTCAATAGGCGCCACCGCGGTCAGATGCAGTTCGCAGGCCGTTCCCTCCCACTCCATCCAGAGAGACCCCGTGCAGTCCCGCAGGATGTCGATGGTCATGGAGATCATTTCCTCCGTCAGCAGCCGCATGATATTGGCCTGTTCGCGGTCCAGCCCTGCCTGCCCGGAGGCCCGCTCTACTTCCTGGAGCGCGTCCACGGCGCAGGACAAACTGTTGGATAACGCGATCTCATTCGATTTCATCATTCGGATCAGGCCCTTCCTTTACTCAATGGTGAGGATGTCGATAAAGCCGGTCACCTCAAATACTTCCCGTATGGTCTCGTTGACATGCCGGATCACCATTTTCCCCTGCCTGTTCATCACCTTCTGCGCGGCCAGGATCACCCGCAGCCCGGCGGAGGACAGGTATTCCAGCTTCTCAAAATCCATATTCAGTTCTGTAACGCCGTCCACAGAATCTTTGAGTTCGGCTTCCAGCTGCGGGGCGGTAGTGGTGTCCAGCCGTCCCTCCAGGGCGAGATTCAGAGTGGTTCCTTCTGCTGTTTTGATGATGTTCATGTGATGACCTCCTGTTTTTTTGTGATTGCAGAATCGGCAGCCGGCTCACGGCTGCTTTCTTAAAATACAATCGTTACCGTGTTGACCCCGTCGGCATAGGCGTGCCTGCTGCTCCGGGTCCGGCTGACAGCCAGAGCCGCGCTCAGCTCGTCTCCCTGCGTCAGCGGATCGAACGCTTCCCCATCCCAGCGGATGACCGCTTCGCATTCGTTTCCGTCCTCACTGCAAAGGGCGTCAAAACTCAGGCTGCACCCGTCGTCCGGCAGGGCCGGCAGGATGCTCGTCACGCACAGCTCTTCAAAGATCTGCTGGTACTTGAGGGACTGCCGCGCGCTCAGCAGCTGCTTGCGGGCAAAGCGGTCGATGTCGGCCGCCGCGCCGATAAAGTCGAACTCCTTGGAGGCGATGTCGAGATGGAGGGTCTTCAGGCGGTGGACAAACGCCCGGCAGCGGTCGGTCTTCGGGTGATCGAACACCTGCTCCGGCGTCCCCTCCTCGTAAACAACGCCTTGGTCCATGTAAAATACCCGCGTGGATACATCCCGGGCAAACTTCATCTCATGGGTCACGATCAGCATGGTCAGCCCCTGCCCGGCCAGGGTGCGGATGACCGCCAGCACCTCTCCCACCATGGTGGGATCCAGCGCGCTGGTCGGCTCGTCAAAGAGCACGATCTCCGGCTGCATCCCCAGAGTGCGGGCAATGGCGACACGCTGTTTTTGACCGCCGGAGAGCTCATCCGGATAGTTGAGCGCCTTTTCCGCCAGACCTACGCTGGACAGCAGACGCATCCCCCGTTCATAGGCCTGCTGCCGGGTGCAGCCAAGCAGCTCTACCGGCCCCAGCATGATGTTTTCGATCACCGTCAGATGGGCGAACAGATTAAAGCTCTGGAACACCATTCCCATGCGGCGGCGCACGGCGCCAAGCTGCGCCGGCTTCACGCCGGTCACCGGCTGGCCAAACACCTCGATCTGTCCTTCCGTCGGCGTTTCCAGCCGGTTGATGCAGCGCAGCAGGGTGCTTTTGCCCGTGCCGGAGGGCCCGATGATGGAGATGACGTCCCCCTGGTTGATGACGGCGTTGACGTCCTTCAGGGGCGTCGCGTTGGGGAATGCCTTTTTCAAATGGGAAATGGTGATCAGCGCCCCTTCGCTCTGGGCGGGCTTCGGCCCCTCCGGGGCTTCCGGCAGGGAGGTGTTCCTGTCGACACCCTTTGGCTCCCGGCGCCGGCGGCGGGGATCGATCTTCCGCTCCACCAGCCCCAGCAGGAGGGTCAGGCACCATGCCAGCAGGAAGTACAGCACCGCGGTCAGTATCAGCGGGAAAAACGCCTCAAAGGTCCGGCTGCGGATGAGGTCGGTCGCCTTGGTCAGGTCCTCCACCGCGATATACCCCACCACAGACGTCATCTTCACCATGGAGATAAATTCGCCCCTGTACACCGGCAGGATATGCCGCGCCGCCTGGGGCATGATGATCTTTGTGAAGGTCTTGACCCGTCCGAAGCCCATGGCGGACGCCGCTTCCCACTGGCCAACATCCACGGCGTCGATGCCGGTGCGGATCATTTCGGAGACATAGACGCCGAAGTTGATGGTGAAGCCGATGATGGCCACGACGATCCCGTCCAGTCTCGCGCCGGCGAACACGATGTAGAACAGCACCATCAGCAGCACCAGGACGGGGACCCCCTGGATCAGCCGGACAAAGACCGCCGCGACGCCGGAGGCGATCCTGTTGCGGCTGCGGCGCAGCAGGCACAGGCCAAAGCCCAGCACCGTGCCGAACAGGGCGGAAAAGAACGAGATGACAAACGTGACGCCCAGGCCGGAGAGGATCATCTGCCACCGGTTTTCCTGGATGAAGTTCTTATAAAAGCTATTTTTCAGCGCGGTCCAGAAGTCCGTTTTTTCCGCCTCAACGGCCATGCCAATATCTTCGCCCCGGACGACGAGCACCATGCCGCCCACATAGTGGGAGGTGGGGAAATCGATGCTTTGCCTCCGCTCGTCGGTGATGCTCATGGCGCCGGACACGATGTCCGCCCGGCCGCTGCTCAGCATCTGGATCAGCGAACTGAAGGTGCTTTGGGTGATCTCCAGCTTCATCCCCAGCTCTTTGGCGATGAGCGTGACCAGCTCCACCTCATATCCAAGGGACTGGCCGTTCCCGCCCACATAGCTCATAGGCTCCAGCGTAGAGTCATGGGCATACCGCAGGGTGCCGTTGGGCGCGTCGTACTCCCCCACATCGATGGTCTTTTTGCTGTCGTCGGCGCTCAGCCATTTCTCCCGCAGGGCGTCCAGCGTGCCGTCCTCCGTATATCGTTCGATGATGGCGCTGATCTGATCCGTCAGCGGGCTGTCCTTTTGCAGGCCCAGGCCGTAGATGTCGGGCGTCACCGTTTCGGGGAATATGGCCAGATCGGGCTGCCTGGCCACCGCCAGCTGGGCGACGGGCATATCGTGCGCCACGGCGTCCAGCGTGCCCGACTGGAGCGCCAGAAACGAAGTGGTAGCGTCATCGTAATACTTGAATTCGCAGCCGCTGACCACAGCGCTGACAAGCTCGTCCGAAATGCTGCCCGACATAACGCCCACGGTCGTGCCCGCAAAATCCTGGAACGTTTTGAAGCGCGCCTCAAATTGACCGCGGTTTGCGACCACCGCCACCACGCCGCCGGTGTAATTGGGCTCGGCGAAATTCACGCTTTCCGCCCGTTCCTCCGTCACGGTTATGCCGACGGCCGATACGTCGTAGGTACCGGTGGCAAGGCCTGTGAAAATAGACGAGAGCTCCACGCTGGTCACTTCCAGCCCGTAGCCATAGGCCTTGCAGAAGCGGGCCATGATGTCGATGTCGTACCCGACGATCCGGCCGTTCAGGATATAGCAGAAGGGCGCCAAGTCCGTTTTCACCGCCATCCGAACAACGCCGTTGTCCGCCGGGAAAGCTGTCCAGTCCTCCACCACTTTTTTGCTCTCGTCGGCGCCCAGCCAGATGCCGTCGATCTCCTCCAGGGTGCCGTCCGCCTTGATTTGCGCCAGAAATTCGTCATACTCGTCCCGCAGCGCGGCGCCCCGGTCGGTCTTGGAAAACGCGGCGGCGTAGCTCTCCTCCACCAGCACATCGGGGAGATAGGTCACCGCCGGGTTTTCCAGGCAAAGCAGGCGGGCGATGGGTTCGTCCATCAAAAACCCGGCGATCTTTCCCTGTTCCACCGCCAGAGCCAGATCCGGGATCCGGTCGTAATACTGCTTGTCCGTGCCCTCGAGCAGTTCGTCGGTCATGACGTCAAAGCTGGAGCCGGTCAACACGCCCATGGCCTGCCCGTCCAGCTGGCGGATGTCGGTGATCGCCTCGCTGTTCCCGGCGCTTTTCGCGCAGCCGCCAAGGAGCAGGCATATCAGGATGATCGCCAGGGCCAGGCAGAGCTTCTTATCATGCTTTCTGAAAAATCGATCGTTTCCCATCATGACACGCTCCTTTTCAGCTTGTTTTTGTCAAGCATCCCGACGCCGTCCGCCGCCAGCGTCACCTGGATCTGCAGGCAGGCCACGCCGGCGGCCGTCATAAAGAAGTCCATGATGGCGTTGACCGCGGCCGCCAGGGCGATGGCCTCACTGGGGATACCAAGCTGCGCAAACAGGACCGTGAACACGGAAAGGGATCCGCCGGGAATGGGCGGCACCGCCATGGAAAGAAGCCCGATGGTCAAAACCGACATGACCAGGAACAGCGGCGTGATGGGGACGTCATAGGACTCCGCCATGCACAGGTCCAGGATAGAAAGGGCGGCCACAAAGCCCGGCTTATAGAGCACCTGTCCCAGCGGGATAGAAAAATCCGCCACCTTTTTCGGGATGCCCAGTTCCTTGACGCATGTCTCCAGATTCGTCGCCAGGGCGGCGGCCGAGGAAGCCGTCGTCAGGGCGATGAGATACGTCGGCAGCAGTTTCCGCAACAGCAGGGCAGGGCTGACCTTCAGCCGAAACGCCGCCCAAAAGACGTAAAACAGCGGCACCAGCAAGCACGCCGGTATCGCCAGCGCAAACACCTTGAACAGGCTGGAAAATCCGCTGTCAAAGTCGGAGATGACAAGGTTGAACAGACTCAGGAACACGAACAGCGGAATGGCTTTTCCCAGCGCGCTCATCAGGAACTGTACGGCGTCGTTCATCTGCAGCAGAGTATTTTGGGCCGTCGATACCCGCTCGCCCAGTATCAAAAGGGCGGCTCCCACGCAGATGCCCAAAAAGACGAGCTGCAGGGCGTTGCCGTTCATAAACGGCGAGATGACGTCCGAGGGCACAATATCCAGCACCATCTGATAGATGGCCGAAAAATTGCCGGAGATCTGACTGCCCGCCTCCGCGGCCACAGGGAACAGCAGGCTGCCCGCCAACGCCATGATCGTCCCCAGGATAAACGTCCCCGCGAACATCCTCAGGAACAGTTTTTTGCCGACTTTGCCCACTACCGCCAGATCGCCGATGCTCACGATCCCGCAGCAGACAGCCAGGAACACCAGCGGGGAGGACACCGCCCGGAGCGCGCCCAGGATCATATTGAACAGGGGTTCCGTGACCGAGAGGGCCGCTGTCTGTATGGCCGGGAACCGCCTTGCGGCGGCGCCCAGGAATGCCGCCAGGACGACCGCGCCAATCAGCACGGCGAGCTGGCCCATGGACGACTTTTTCTTCCTGGGGTTGCAGACCAGACAGTTTTTCCCGTTCTTATAGGCGTATGTAAACGACAGCCCCGCCTGGGAGAGCAGATGGCTGCTGAACACCAACGCCTCGTTGTCCCATGCGTCCAGGGCCGGACCGTCTACGCTGATTTTCAAAAAGGCCCGTCCGAATTTCTGCCCGCAGTCCACATGGACCAAAGCGCCCTCCAGCGATTCAAGCCAGACGCCGAGGATCTCCTCCAGGGACAGGCGGATGCGGATAATATCCTTTTTATCCGCCCCCGCCTCGGAAAGCGTCTGCACGCAGATCTCGGATACCGCGTCGATCGTCGGCGCGGACAGCCTAAATTCTTCATCGCGAATGCTTATCATGCCGATTTACCTTCCTGAACTGTTTTTTTACCTCTCACGGTTTTTCCTCAGATGATACCGTGGTCCCTGGCCAGCGCTTCGATGCTTCGGTCATAGGTCGCCTCCGCCTCCTTGGAAAAGAAGCAGCCCGGCACTCCTTCATCGTGATCCCGGTGATGGGCCACGCAGGCGCAGCATTTGCCGTGCCGCGGGCAGTCGTAGGTGCAGGGGCAGTCCCGTTTGTTGTCGCATTTGGTCTCCATAGTCCATTTCTCCCTATTTTTTGTTATTTTTGCGCCTGTTCTTCCAGCCGATCTACAAATTCCGCGGTGGAACAGGTAAAGACGATCTCGACCTTGCCGCCGTCGGCGACCAAAAATTCGGTCAGCCCGTATTCCGATCCTCCGCCGCTCCAGTCATAGGTGTAGCCGAGCCGCGTCCAGGGATAATCGCTCTCAAAATACGACCAGAGGATGTTGCCGTCAAACCATTCCCGATACGCCTCATCCGTCACGGCGGCGTAGTCGTTTTCCATTTGCTTTGTCACATCGGTGACATAGGCCGGGCGGATCACATCCTCTGGAGAGACCCAGAAGGCGGTAAAGCGGGTATATCCCTCGTCCTCGTGAACGCCCAGGAGTTGGGCGAACCGCAGCTCCCAGTTTTCCACTCCGCTGTGGTTTTGTTCATACCACGCCTGCATCTCCCCGGCGGAGACGGCCCACACATCCCCGTATTCCGTCCGGATCGATCCGCCGGGCGCGCAGGCGTCGTCATAGTCATGCCAGCTCAGCAGCAGCACCCGCTCTCCGGCCTCGTCCCAGATGACCCGGCTGTCGTCCTTTGTCAGCTCCACCAGTTCGTGGATCTCCTCATCCTCACTGAAAACCGCGTCCTGCATAGCGGCCTTCCACAGGGCCCCAGTGTCAGGAACGGTCTTTTTACATCCGGTCAATCCCGTCAGCAGCAGCGCCGTCAGGAGCAGCGCGGGGATCCGCCGCATTTTCATCGTCATTCTTATCCCCTCTTTTCTTTCGCAGAAGCATACAGTCGGTCTCCTGGCGCAGCGCCAGCAGCATCTTTAAGTCCTCCGCGCTCAATTCTAGGCCCGCTTTTCTATAAAGTTCCAATGCTCTCTGGGTATAGCTCTCTTCCGTCAGATTGGGGAATTCTTCCGCCAGTTTCGCCATCCCGTCCTGAAGCTCGCGGTTCGTGTCCAGCGCCCAGTTGAAGCGGGCGGCGTCCCCGAATTTCAGCGGCGCCCTTTTTTCTTTTCTTTTTCGAAACCATTTCATACCGTTCACCATCTTCTACTGTGAATATTGGACCTCTCCGATCAAACATTTTTCCCCTTTTATCAGTATAAAAGAAAAACGCAGAAAAAGCGGTTTTTTTCGCGAAACGGCGCTTTTTCTGCGTGAAACAGCGATCTGTTTTTTAAGTGCGGGCCATATAGGCGAAATACGCGTTTTTCAGCTCCCCATATCCGCTCTGGGAGACCGGGATCCGTTTTCCGTTTGTCAGGAACAGCTCATGGGCGGTCAGCCTGCGGATAAAATCCATGTTGATGATATAGGCTCTGTGGGGCCGGACAAAAGCGGGATGATCCTTCAACGCGTCCATCAGCTCTGCCAGGGTCACCGACGTCTCCAGCGTGGAGCCGTCAGATAACGTACAGATCTGCTTGTGATTAAAGCTCTCCACGAACACCAGATCGCAGACCGGCACACGCTGGAGACCGTTCTTTGATTTCGGCATGAGAGACGAGCTGTTTTCCGGGGACAGCCGGTGGATGCAGTCAGATACCGCGTCGTCAAAATCCGATCTGTCCACCGGCTTGATCAGATAGCCGGAAGCCTTTACGCTGAAAGCGTCCACCGCGTATTCTTTGGAAACGGTCAAAAACAGGATCTCCGCCCGCTCTTTTCTCTCCCGAAGCCGTCTGGCCAAAGTCACGCCGGTCATATGCGGCATAACGACGTCCAGCAGATACAGGTCAAATCCGCCTGTTTTTTCTACATCGTCCAGCAAGTCATACGGCGATCTGTACGTCTGTATCTGCAAAGGCGTCTCGGGATGTTCTTCCGCAAAGCGGGTGGCCAGCCCTTCGATCTGATCGATGTCCTCCTGATCGTCATCACATATCCCTATGCGCAGCACTCCGCTCACCTCGCTCCGCTTATGATACGGTGATCCGCCCCTGCGGCTGGGCGTAATCGCTTCCCACCGTGCCGCCGAGATGGTCGGTGACATAGGTGATGAGCACCTGATAATCCAGCATCCCCTCGTTCATGGTCAGGGTGTTGTCCATAAACATATTCAACCCGTCGCCGCCCTGCTTGATCAGGTAATTGTGGGAGGCCAGCGTATAAGTTTTGGCCGGATCGATGGGCGCGTAGCCGCCATCCTGCTGCAGCACCTGCACATCCTTGACCCGGCGGTTTTCTCCGCAGGAGAGGAACATCCCCACTTCGTCCACCTCCACGGTGGAGGGGATCGAGGTGTCGATGGTGTATTTCAGTCCCGACACCTGTAAGAACCCGCCGTTTTCGCCCACGGCGTCGTCACCGTCGTCGGTTTCCGCCATGGTAGAGCGGCTGGCCATTTCCAGCGCGTCCAGGATCTCCTGGCCGGTCGCCTCGGCGACGCAGAGCGTATTGCCGTACGGGTGGACGGCGATGATGTCCCCATAGGTGACGTCTCCGGCTGCCATATCCGCCCGGATGCCTCCGCCGTTGACAAAGGCGATGTCCGCCCCGGCGATCGTCCGATAGGCGTCGGCGCAGAAGTCGCCAAGGTTCGTCTCCCGGTTGCGGATCAGGCGGATGCCGGATTCCGACACGGTGGTCAGAGACACGCCGGTGTGGGTCACCACCTGTTCCAGCTCCGCCTCGTATTGGCGTTGGATCCCCTTCACAAAGGAGTCGGTTTCCGCATCCCTGTCCGGGAAATCGCCGATCAGGCCGGCGGTGAGATTGCCGTCGGCAGTGATGACCAGCTGGCCGATATTGACGAGTCCCGTGCCGGTGGAGGAGAGCAGCACCTTGTCCCCGTCCTTATTCTCCACCACATCGCAGGGAAGCACGCTGTGGGAATGGCCGTCCAAAACCGCGTCGATGCCGTTTGTGCCGGCGATCAGGTCGGTGGAACGGAAGGGGGCGGAGCCCTCGTCGTCTCCCAGGTGAGCCAGGACCACCACATAATCGGCGCCCGCTTCCCGGCATTGGTCCACCGTCTCCTGCACCTGCGCGTACAGCGTATCCCCGCTGCCGCCGTAAAAGTCATAGACGAATCTGCCCGACTCATCCATGAAATAGGCGGGTGTGGACTTGATGATGCTCTCCGGGGTGGAAACGCCCACGAACGCTACGTCTGTACCGCCGTAAGAAACGATCTCGTAGGGTTTGAGAGCCGAAACAGCGCTGTTTCCCTCCCCGGTATATCGGATATTGCAGCCCAGATACTGGGCTTCCGCCTTTTCCAGAAGGGTGGAAAGCTGCTCCATGCCATAGTCGAACTCATGGTTGCCAAGCACCGCGAAGTCGTACCCCACCTGATTCATAATGTCCACCAGGTATTCCCCCTGGGACACGGTCCCGATGGCGTCCCCCTGCAAGGCGTCGCCGCAGTCCACCAGGGCGACATAGGGCGTTTTCTCCTTCACCCAGTCTCTATACGCCGCAAGCCCCGCATACCCTATGTCGGCGTCCACCGCGCAGTGGACGTCGTTGGTATAGAGGATCACAATATCCTCCCGCTGTTTTTTCGCACCGCATCCCGCCAGGCAGGACAGCGCCAGGACCAGCGCAAGGAGCGGCGCTCCCAGCCGGCAGATCGTTTTTTTCCTTGTCATATGCCTTACTTCCTTACCGCGCGCTACCAGCGCTTTTGAATGGTCAGGATGTTTGATCCATCTTCATACTGATATTGGACCTCATCCATGGTTTTTTTCACCATGAAAATGCCCAGTCCGCCGATGTCCCGCTCCTCCGCCGAAAGCGTAACGTCCGGGTCCGCCTTTTCCGTCGGGTCGTAGGGACGGCCATTGTCCGCAAAACGGAGCACGACGCTGTTCTTCTCCGCCGCGCAGCCCACCGAAACGGCAGTCGCCCCGCTGTATCGGGCGATATTGGAAAAAATCTCGTCTATCGCTACGTCGACCTGCGAAACGACCTTCGTGGGAGCGCCCTGTTCCTTCAGGCACTCCTCAAAAAAAGCGATCACGGCGTCGATACTGCTCAGCTGCGGCGCCACATCCATTTTTTTCATCTTTTTGGAGGGGACATCTTTTATTTTGAGCGCCAGCATGGTGATGTCGTCAAACTGGGGCGCTCTGCCCACGAACGCGTCGATGTCCTCTTTCACGGTATGCAGCAGCGCTTCGGGTTCGGCGTCCTCGTCCCGGTTGAGCGCTGCCAGCATCCGATCCGTGCCGTACAGGGTATTCTCCGCGTCGGTGGCCTCCGCCACGCCGTCGGTATACACAAACAGGGTGTCTCCCGCGCCCAGATCCATCTCGTACTCCCGGTAGCGCGCGTTCTCCATACCGGCCAGCACAAAGCCGTGCCTGTCCTTATACAGCTCGAATTTCCCGTCCCTATGTCTGACCGCCGGATATTCGTGGCCCGCGTTGGAAGCCGTCAGCTTTCCTGTGGAAATTTCAAAGATCCCGAGCCAGACCGTGACAAACATCTCCGCCTCATTGTTTTCACAGAGCTGGTTGTTGACCTTCTCCAAGACCTCCTTGGGAGACATGCCGGTCTGGGCGGCATTTTTCAGCAGGGTTTTGGCGATGACCATAAACAGCGCCGCCGGCACCCCTTTGCCGGATACGTCGGCCATGACCAAAGCCAGGTGGTCGTCATCCACCAGGAAGAAATCGTAGAAATCTCCTCCTACCTCCTTCGCCGGCGTCATGGTAGCGTAAACGTCAAATTCTTTTCGGCCCGGGAAGGCGGGGAAAATGCAGGGCAGCATACTTGCCTGGATCTGGGTGGCCACATTCAGCTCCGTGGCGATGCGCTCCTTGTCCGCCGTTACGGCGGCCAGGTTCACCATGTATTCATCCAGCTCGCCCACCATGTTTCGGAAGGACACTGCCAGCGCGCCGATCTCATCCCCCTGGGGGATGGTGTCCGCCAGCTGCTGCAGGCTCTGCGCGAGGTTTTTCTCGTGCTTATGCTCCTGCCTGGCGTACAGTTCCGTAAGGTCGGAAAGGCGCTCCACAGGGGTGGTGATATTCCGCTCCACATACCACAAAAACAGGATAGCGACACCGTAAAGCAGATTGATGGTGATACCCAGCACCAGATAGATATAGTTCCAAACCTCCAGGCGGTTCAGCTCGCCCCCGACCTGCAGCGCGGTATAGGACACGATCGCCAGCAGGATCAGGAAGATCAGCGTCATCAGCAGAAAGCCGATGGTCACTTTCGCCTTGATGGAGATCTTGACGCCCTCCCTGCGGGCGGGCAGAGGCTCCACTTTCCCCGCCGGGCGGAACGCGTAGATGAGCAGTCCTGCCAGCGCCGCGCAGAGGAATCCCAATGCGAGGGAGCTGTTCATCACAGCGCCGCCCCGGAGGAGGGAATAGAAGAAGTATCCCGCCCCGATGGCGGCGATGACGATTAGAGGCAGATCCAGCCAATGGACGCCGCGCCGGGGCGTCGCGTCCTCCCGATACTCCGGCACCACAGAACGCAGATGGGTCTTGTTCCAAAAAGACAGCACCGGAATGCCCAAAATGATGGCGAAATCGAAATTGTTGAAAAACAGCAGCGGGAACGAAGAAGAAAACGACTGGAACCCCGCCGCCTCGAAGATCAGAGAGAGGGACACAGTGGTGATGAAGGAATCGATCAGGACCACCAGGATATATTTGACGATCTCCAGCACCGTGTTCAGGCGCACCGGATGGATGGGCTCCTTCCCGATACGAAGGGTATACCACAGCTTATACGGGATGTAGGCATAAAAAAAGTTGACCAAAAACCCTGTGATACAGATGAAAGGGTTGGAGCCTGACAGGTAATCGGAGATCAGGTTCCCAATGGCGATGCCCCAGGCGGCCGCGGGGCCGAACTGGATCCCAAATACGATCGGGACCATATTGGCCGGCCGGATTTCCGTCACGCCCGGCAGAAGGGTGAACAGGCTGCGGAACGGCAGGGCGATGGCGAAAAACACCACGGCGCTGAGCAGCATATGCCCCCAGGTCTCTTTCTTTCGGAAAACAGTAAATATTTCCCTCATGGTTTCCATCCTTTCCGGCGGTCAGGTCAAAGCACCACCATAAAATCATTAAATCCAACCGTACGTTTATACGAATAGGACTGCGCCATCTTTTTTACCATGAGCAGACCCAGTTCGTTGTGATCCTCCTGGTGGGAGCCGTCCATCAGGTCGTCCAGCGACGCCTCATGGGACTGGGTGGGGTCAAACTCCACCGCGTCATCCCGGATGCGCAGGACCACCCGCTGGTCAGGCAGTACCGATACCCGGATGTCGATGTAGTTGCCCTGTTCCCTGCGAAATCCCATCTGGATGACGTTGACCACCAGTTCTTCCATACACAGGGATATGGTGTACTGTTTCTTCATCGGTACGCCGTGTTCCTCGCAGAAATCGTCGATTTCCGCAGAAATTTTGGGAATGTCCTCATATTTGTCCTGGATCAGCACCTGGAACACGGCTCCATCCTGGACGTCCTGAACGGGGACCAGCAGCAGCGGGGACTCTCCCTCCCTGCGGGAGACGGGCAAGGCGCAGAACAGGACCAGCAGCGTAGCGTAATCCGCAAACACCAGCCCCCAGTAGACGCTGTTGCTGCCCAGGGGCGTGAAATTCGCCAGCAGCAGGATAATGGACACCGGGAAGATCAGGTTGTCGCATGCGGCAATGACCATCGCCACGCCCGCATGGCCGGTGCAGCGGTAAAACGCCCCCAAATAGGCCAGGATCCCGGCGGTGATGCAAAACAGCGCCTGGATCCGGATCGCTGTTATCGTGATCTCCCGCATCTCCTGCTCCACGCCAAAGATCACGCAGAACAGCGGGGCGCCCAATTCCAGCAGCAGGGTGATCCCCACCGACATCAGCAGCATGATCCGAAAGGACACGGAAACCGTGCGGCGCAGATTGCCGATCTCTCCTTCGCCCCGGTAGACGCCCAGCATGGGCTGAACAGCGCCGGTAACGCCATCATAAAAGGCGTAGAGGAACGTGATCAGGTACTTCACCACCGCGTATACCCCCACCGCGCTGTCGCCTCCGGTAAGAGCCAGCGTGCGGTTGATCACCACGGTGAGCACCACCTGGAAGAAAAAGATCATGGCGGCGGGCAGGCCGGGCAAGGCGATCTCCCGGACGGCGGAAAAGGACCAGCAGGGCTTTCCCGTCAGATGGAAGCTGCTGCCCTTTCGGTAGAGCTTCCGGCCTGAGAGGAAGCAGCTGAGCAGCTGCGATGTGACCGTACCCACCGCGATGCCCGCGATCCCAAGATCGAACAGCAGCACCAGAGAGAGATTAGCAATCAGGTTCCACACGCCGCCCGCCAGCACGCAAAACATAGAGTACCGAGGGTTGCTGTCATTGCGCAGAAAGGTGAGCTGGACCGGCGCCAGGATCAAAAAGGGCAGCCCCAGAAGCAGGATCCCGATATACTGGCGGGCGGCGTCCATGCCCGCCCCGGGCTGGCCGCCCAGCAGCAGGATCAGCGGGTCTAAAAACAGCAGGCCCAGCGCCGCTGCCGCGACGCCTATGGCCGCCGCCGAGACCAGCGCGGCGGTGAACACCCGGTCGCAGTGTTCCCGCTCCCCCTGGCCTAAAAGGTTGGACAGCACGATCCCCGCGCCGCCTCCGAAAACAGCGGCAATGATCTGGACAAATATGGTCACCGGCAGCGCCAGGCTGATCGCGGTAAACGCGCTGCCGCCCAGAAGCTGGCCGGCCACGATCAGATCGGTCATAGAGACGACGGCCAACGCCAGCGACGCCACCAACGTAGGGCCGAAGAATCTGAAAAATGTCCGTTTAATGATCTTCTCCATGCTCTTTCTCCCATGTGGTTTTCCTGAGTTCAGCGGCCAGGGGATGGGGCCGCAGGAATGTTTCCAGCTCCCCCTGGCGCCAAAAGCGGTTTTCCCGGAACCATCGGTCCAGCAGTTCCTTTTCAGAGACCGCCCTGGTGATGGCGTTGTCCTCTCCCAGGATATACAGCCGAGGGGGGAGGTCCCGGTCACGGCACAGGTACAGCGCCATTTGAAGCATCTCTGTGAACACCAGGTCGATCACCCGGTAGGTCAGGCTGATCACGCCCTCCCGGTAAAAGTTCACCGGCTTCCCTTCCGCCATGATATACACATTTTTTTCGGCGCCGTCATAGCGGAAACGGTAACAGGTATGCCACTCCGCCGCCTCCTGCGCTTCCAGTGAAAGCCCGGGGATCTCCGCCTCTTTTCCCGCCAGGTACCGCAAAAGCCAGGAAAACTCCACGTCCTTAGAGGAGCCGCTGGCCAGATAGAGATTTGTCCCCTGTCCGTCAAGAAAGGCGCGGAACAGCCCTTCCCCAAAAGAGGGCCTGCCCACGCATCCGATCACGATGGTATCCCCCGAAAACATGGCCGGATCCGGGTCGGGATAGGCGCGCAGGCCGTCTTTCTCCGCCGCCCTCAGGACGCCCGGATCGGTATCGTAGGCCTCTATCCGGCAGAACCGCCCCTCCAGCGCCATGCGGCAGCTGCGCCCCACGACGCCATAGCCTACCAGCAGTACGGAGTGGAAGGGGAAAAGGCGTCCGCCGCATAGAGCATCAGCCCCAGCTCCTCCACGATCCGCTGCCCGATGAAAATGGACTCCACATTCATTTTGATGTCCGACCGGGCGACGCTGGCACAGGGATAGGCGTATTGGTATCCCTGCCGGCTCATACTCCGGCGGGTGCCGGAGGTGGTCTGCTCCACTACGCCGATGATCCTGCTCTCCACATCCGGGAACAGTTCCTTCACCCGGGGCAGCGCCTCAAAATGATAGCCGCCGTCCTCGATGATCAGCAGCTTTTTCCCCCCGCGCAGCAGAGGGATCAGTTCCCGCCGGAACGCCTCCTCCATCAAGGCCAGGGCGGCCTCCTGAAATCCCATGCCGCCGCGCCCCAGCTCCGCCTGGTTCCTCATCAGGCGATAGACGCCGCCCTGCCGCATGCCGTGGTAGCATGGCCCCGGGTATCCTTCGGGAATATCCTGATTGCTGTAAGGCGGCGTCACAAGCGTCACATGGCCAAACAGGCTCCGCAGTACATCGTTGAAGGAGAAGGTGTTGTCCATGCAGTGGTTGATATGTAAAACGGCGACGTCCTCCAGCCGCCTGTCCGCCTTTGCCTCCCGGGCAGTCTGCTCCAGCAGTTTCATGCTCGTTTCCCGCTTCATTCGACGGCGAGTATGGCGATAAAGCCGGTCGCTTCAAACATATCCAGAATGGTCGTCTTGTTGATGTCCATATCAGGCACCTCCAAATAATGATTGATTATAAGAGGAAACACTCAGAAAGGCCGCTTTTTGCGTGAAACACTCTTTTTTCTGCGTGAAATACAGCGGGGAGCATTTCGTATATCAGCAGGATAAGCGGACCGGCCCGGGCACAAAAAAGAGCGGCCGGCGACGTTGGCCGCTCTTTTTCCCGTCGATCCGATCATCATGTATTTGTTCAGCAGTTGAGGACGACGCATACCGTCACGATCCCGCCTTCCAGCTGGTAACGGATATTCCCATCGTATTTCTCGGTGGCCATCAGGACGCTTTCGATGCCCGTCCCTTTCGGCTTGATCATATCGTCTTCGATCACAAGGTCCGGCTTACAGGGGTTGCTGCACACGATCACAAGCTTTCCCTTTTTCGTGCGGATATTTACCTTGATCTCGCCGTGGGAGCCGCATTCCACACATCCGTTTACCGCGTTTTCCAGAAGGTTTGAGAGGATCGCAACAAAATCCATGTCGGCGATCGCCGTATGCTCCGGCAGATCGGCCGTCACAGAAATAGAGATCCCCTCTTTCTGCGCTTTGTTGTAAAAGCTGTTCAGGATCGCGTTGACCGTAATATGGGGGCAAAAATCAAGCTGGCTCGCCGCGTCCAGGCCATTGATAAACTCCTCGATATAACGCGTCGCCTCCTGCACGTTCTCCCCTTTCAGGAGCCGGTCGATATATTGCATATGGTGCCGGAAATCGTGGCGCATGGCTTTGGTCGCCAATGCGTTTTCTCTGGCCATGACCAGCTGCCCCTGCAGATACTCCACATTTTTGACGGCCAGTTTTCGCTGGCTTTCCGCGCGTATCTGCCGGATAATATCAAAAATGACCCACAGCACGGCGCAATAGACCAGCGTAAAGGTGATAAACAGGAGAACGGACGGGGCCGTGTGCGTAGAAGGAAGGAAGAACACGGTCACAAAGATCGCGTTGATGATCAGAAACAACGCTGAGACCAGCAAAATGGAATACCAGGTCCTTTTCTGCTCTCCCGGCACCGTGCGCACATAGGGGCGGAGGAACCTGAGGTATACCGCGATCGTGGGGATATATAGCAGCGTCCTTGTGAGCGTCCGCGCGTACGCCATCCCGGCGTCGGACAGCGCGGGGAAAAGCGCGCCGCATATCAGAGCGGACGCGCAGTAAAAGATACAAAACAGGTTCGCGTAGCTGAGGAACATAAACAGCTTTTTGCAGAACGCGTCGGACGAGGTCATGAGGAACACAAACAGCGAAACGATGATCGTGCCGGAAAACATGGCGGACACGAAGTACGGCGAGTCGATGCCGAGCAGCGCATAGATCAGCAGGTCCCAGACGATAAAGAACACAACAAGCGCTCCGTAGATCAACGCGGTTTTTCTCACAGAGTATTTCCGCTCGGTCATGGCGGCAAACCAGAGAATATGCGTGACCGCAATGAGCATGGACGTCACGGCCAAATGATTCATCTCACCGGCACCTCTCTCCGTGTCTGTTCAGCCCCGGCCCTTTTGAGCTCCTTCCCACAGGGCGTCGGGGTAGAGCCCCTGGGCGGTGAGGTCCGCGATGGCGGCCACCACGGCGGGCTTATCCTCCTTGTAGGTGACGCCGTACCACTTGTCGCCGCTGGTGAGCACCTTCACCCGGGCCTTGCCCTCATGGGTGAGCTGGCTGGCCACGGTGGGGAGATAATATTCTCCCTTTTCCGGGTCTTTGGCCATCGTCTCCTCCCAAAACGCCGGGAACCTGGCCCACGCCTCGTCCAGAAAGCTTCGGTGGAAGCCCCACAGGTTCATGGACACCACCGTGCCGCCGGAGAGGGGGGTCCAGGTGGCGCCGTCGTCCTCGGTATACCGGGCGTCGTCCCCGTCCTTGGCGATTTTAGTCCGCTCCACCACGGAGGTCAGATAGCCGCCGCCGTCCACCTCGCACACCCCCCGGGCCACGGTGCCGTGCTCGGTGACGGTGTTTTTCAGCAGATAGCCGATCATGGCGTACTCATAGAGGTCCCCGTCGGGATGGCCGCAGAGGTAGTCGTAGATCATTTTATAGCTGCGGGGGCCGTAGTAGTCGTCGGAATTGATGACCGCGAAGGGGCCGTCGATGAGCCGGCGGGCGGCCAGGGCGGCGTGGGCGGTGCCCCAGGGCTTTACCCTGCCCGCGGGCACGGAGCAGCCCGCCGGCAAGTCGTCCAGCTCCTGGAAGGCGTACTTCACGTCGATGACCCTGGACAGCCGGTCGCCGATGGCGGCCTTGAAGGTCTCCTCGATGCGGCGGCTGATGACGAAGATCACCGTCTCAAAACCGGCGCGGAGGGCGTCGTAGATCGAATAGTCGATGATCAACTGGCCGTGCGCTCCCACGGGGTCGATCTGCTTCAATCCGCCGTATCGGCTGCCCATGCCGGCGGCCATGACCACTAAAACGGGCTTTTTTGCCATGCTTCCATCTCCTGTACTTGTTTTGATCGATGTATGACAGCCTGGGCCCACGGGCGGCCGCCGGGGGATCGGTGACCGGCGGGGGCGCGGGACGCCTTATGATACGCCGCGGCTGCTGTTGCAGACCAGGTAGATGATCTGACGATCCCTGGCCAGGTCCTTTAAGAGGCGGGTGGCGGCGGCCGTGCGCTCGTCATCCAGGTTGACGAAGGGGTCGTCCAGGATGAGGAAGGGCTCCGCGCCCTTGAACAGGGCGTCCACCAGGGCCAGGCGCATACAGAGCATAACGGCGTCCGACTGGCCCGCGCTGAAGTATTTGATCTCGCGGGCCGCCCCGCCGCGCTCCATGGTGACGTCCAGCGCCGGGTCGATGCTGACGTGCCCGGCGGACTCGCCGGTCAGCCGCTGGAGGTAGCCGTCGAACGCCTGCCGGATGGGGGTGAGATAGCTGGCCGACAGGCTCTCCTTTGCCCTCTCCAGAAAGCCGATGGCCGCGTCCAGCAGGGCGGCGTTTTTCCTGCCCTCGTCAAGCTTCACGATCCAGCCGGCCTGCTCGTCCTCCAGGGCCGGGATCTGATCGGCCTCCTCCTGCAATTCCCGGATGGACCGCTCCAGCTCGGAGATCCGGCTGGACAGCTCCTTGATCTCGCCGTTCGACCGGGCTTCCGCGGCTTTCAGTTCATCGAGGTCATACCCCTCGTCCGCCTCGGGCAGGGTGAGGATGGACTCGTTCTCCCGATAGTAGGCGCCCAGCTCCCGCTTCTTTTTCTCAAGGCTCTGTTCCAGGGCGGCGTGCTCACGGATGTCTGCCTTTATCCCCTGCAAAGCGTCGCGGGTCAGATCGCCGGAGAGGCCGTACCGCTGGGAAAAAGCGGAGAGCACGGACCGGCATTCGCGCAGGGAGCGCTCGTTTTCCCTCCGCTGGGCGTCCTGGCCGGAGACCAGCTCCCTGTCGCGCAGGTAGCTGCCGCAGCTCACCTGCAGGGCGTTGAGCTGTGGCCTGAACTCATCCGGCGCGACGCTGCCCGCATAGGGGGCCAGGAAGGCGGCGATGTCGCCGCCCAGCGCTTCGAGCGTTTCCGTCAGCTCCTCCGCCCGCCGGGCGGCCGCGTCCCGGCGCGCTTTCAGATCCGCGTACTGCTGCCGCTTGACGGCGAGGTCGGATCCCGTGACCGCGCGGCCCAGCATATCCTTCAGGCGGAGATAGACGGCGGCGATGAGGAGGATGACCCCCAGGCCGGCCAGACAGCCGCCCGCCGCGTAGAAGCGCAGGAAGAGGAGGACCGCGCCGGCGGCGGCGGAGAGGACGCCGAGGATCAGCACGGCGAGGGAGGCCCAGCCGGTTTTCGGCGGCGGCTCCCGGGACACGGCGGGGGAGAAGAGCTCCTCCAGCCGCGCCAGCCTGTCCGCATCCTCCGCCGGAAGGGCGGCGTCCCGGAGGCTCGCTCTGGTCTCCTCATAGGTGGAGCAGAGCGCCTGATAGTGTTGAAAGTCGTCCTCGGAGGGGACCCCGGACGCGAACCGCGTCTCAGCGTCCAGCCGGGATCTTGCGGCCAGATATTCCTGGGAGGGCTCCAGCCGGACGCTCAGCTCCGCCGCGCCGTCCACGGCCCGGACGGCCAGCTCCACCTGCTCCGCGCCGGGGAAGCCCTCAGGATACCGCTCCGCAAGCTGTCTCTCCCTGGCGCGGTCCCGGTCGAATTCGTCCCGGAGCTGCCGCCAGCGGTCCATGACTCCCTTGCGGCCGGCCGCCTGGGACGCCTGACTGATCTTTTCCAGGATGCCGTCGCGCTCCTCGATTTTCCGATCCAGCGCCTCCTTCGCGGCGGAAAGGGCGTCCCGCCGGGCGGCCAGCGTTTCGCTCCCGCCCTTGGCGGCGCTGATGCGCTCCTCCAGCTCCGAGACCTTCGCATATGCCTGCTCGACCAGGCCGCCCGCGCCCCGGAAGGGGATAAGGGCGCTCCGCTTCCGCAGCAGGACGTTCCGCGCGGCCTCGTAGTTGTTGACGTCGTTGGTGTCGTCCACCAGATCGCCGAGCTTGGCCTGGATGCTGTCGGTGGAGAGGGAGGCGATGTCGGACCGGAGCTGGGGCAGATAGGTGCTGCGCTCGAAGGAGTCCGCGTCCAGCTGAAAGAGCTCTATCCCGATGTTTTCGCTGAACCGGTCGGACCGCCGGTTCGTCCTCAGATCGTAAAGGGCGAACGTGTCCGACGCGGGGCGCTCCCCGAAGGCGCGCTCGATGCGATACTGGACCCCCTCGTGCTCAAAGACCAGGTTCCCGCCGTATGTCCCGCCCTGCCAGGGCAGATATTTCTTCCGGCGGTTCTTCTCCAGATCCCTGCTGGCGCGGGGGAATCCGTAGAACATGGCGCGGATAAATTCGGCCAGGGTGGTCTTTCCGGACCCGTTGGGCTCCATCAGCACGGTGAGCCCGGGGTCGAACCGGCAGTCGTATCCTGCCAGCCCGCCGAAGTTTATGATGTGGCAGCTTATGAGCTTCACAGGATGACCGCCTCTCCGCTCAGGGCCTGGATGCCCATGCAGATGATCTTTTCCTTCTCTTCGGGGCTTTTGTCGGACGCCATCACCATGCGGATGAACTCGCCCTTTAAGGAAATATCGTGTTCGTAATTGCCGCTGTCCATGGCCAGCCGGCTCTCGTCCCTGATCTTGACGAAGAAGAACTCCGGCTCCACGCTTTTCAGAAGGTAAGGGAGGTCCTTCTGGGTCTCCAGGGTATACGTGCCCCGCAGGGTGTACTTGACCAGATGTCTGGCGTCTACGCCGGCGCCGGCCCGCTCCATGGCGTCCCGGATCTGGCTGATGGTCCGCAGGCCGGAGATGTCTACGGGGATGTCATAAAGCTGCCGGGAGGCAAAGGGGACGAACTGAGCGGACACCCTGCGGTCTCCCGCATCCAGCAGGACAAACCCCTTCTCCCCGCACTCGTCGAAGCCCCGGCCCTCAAGGCAGCCGGAATAGGCATACCTGCCGGTCAGATCCAGCCTGCCCTCCTGGTAGCTGTGAAGGTGCCCCAGAGCCAGGTAGTGGATGTTCTTCTCCCGCAGCATGGGGAGGCAGACCAGGCCGTCCCCGCGCTGATTTGAGATCTGGCCGTGGAGCATGACGATGTTCGTGTCCTCTGCGGACAGGGAGAGCCCGGAGTAGATGTCCGCGGCGTTGTCCCGGCTGAGCTCGGCGCCGGCGATGACGACAGAGCCGTACCGGTAGGACCGCCAGCCCTCCGAGAACAGCTTGAGATTCTCCGGGAGGGCCCTACCGGCAAACGCGCGCTCGCTCTCGTCGTGATTGCCCCGGAGATAGAGGAAGTCGACGCCGCTCGCCCGCGCGATCGCTGACAGGACGAGATCCGCAGTTTTGCCGGTCACCCGCCGGGTATCGAACAGATCGCCGCAGATCAGAACGGCGCGGACCTGATTTTCCTGGGCGTACGCGGCCATCCTGGAGAAGGTGTTGACGATCTCATTGTTGCGGAGCAGCGCCTTCTCAACAGGCAGATTTGTCTCCATCCTTGAGTCCAGGTGCAGGTCCGAACAATGGATGATCTTCATGGAAATCCCCTTTCACAGAGCTCTGCTGGGATGATACCACACCCTGGACAAAAAATCCAGCGTCACAGCTTGAAACACTTTTGGATGGCCGTCTCGTGGCCCAGCACCAGGATGGACCGCTCATTGTCCAGCAGGGTGTCCGGGCCCACGTTCATGTTCAGCCGTCCGTTCTCCCGGACGGCCAGGATGTTGATGTCGTACTTCCGCCGCACGTCCAGCTGGAGGATGGTCTTGCCCAGCCAGGACTTCGGCACGGACAGCTCGTAGATGGCGTAGCCGTCGTCCAGCTCGGTGTAGTCCAGGATGTGCTCCGAGGTGCAGCGGATGGCGGTCCAGGCGGCCAGCTGCTTCTCCGGGTAGACCACCTCGTCGGCGCCGTTGCGGAGCAAAAACTTCTCCTGCATCCCACGGGAGGCCCGCGCGATGACCTTTTTCGCCCCCAGATCCTTCAGCAGCCAGGCGGTCTCCAGGGAGTTCTGAAAGTCGTCCCCGATGGCGACGATGCACACGTCGAAGCTGGGCACCCCCAGGGAGGAGAGGAATTCCTCGCTGGTGCTGTCGCCGATCTGGGCGGCGGTGACCAGGGGCAGCACGGCGTTCACCCGATCCTCGCAGCTGTCCACCGCCATCACCTCATGGCCCAACTCATTGAGCTTGGCGGCGATATTGCTGCCGAACCGTCCCAATCCAATCAAAAGGATGCTTTTCATGGTGACCTCCTGTTCTCCATATCAGCCCACGGTGATCCACTCCTGGGGCAGGCGGGCGGCGCTCCGCTTGCCGGACAGAGCCGCGAAGATGAGGGTGAGCCCTCCCACCCGGCCAAAGTACATCAGCAGGATCAGAATGACCCTAGACAGGGCGCCCAGGGCCGGGGTGACGCCCAGCGTCAGCCCCACGGTGCCCACCGCCGAGGCGGTCTCAAACAGGCAGACGGACAGGGGCAGGCCCTCCACCCGGCTGATGACGCAGCCCCCGGTCAGAAACAGGGTCAGGTACATGGTCAGCACCGCCACGGCCTGCCGCACGGCCCCGTCCGCCAGCCGGCGGCCGAAGAACTGGGTGTTCTCCCGGCGGCGGAACACGGCCAGAGCGGTGGCCAGCAGGACGGCCAGGGTGGTGGTCTTCATGCCGCCGGCGGTGGAGCCGGGGGAGCCGCCCACCAGCATCAGCAGGATCATCACCGCCTGGCCCGGGCCGCTCATGGCGGTGAGATCGGCGGTGTTGAAGCCCGCCGTCCGGGCGGTGACCGACTGGAACAGGGAGGCCCACAGTCGCTCCGGCAGGGGGAGGGCGCCAAACTCCCCGAAGAAGAAATACACGGCGGGGAGGACGATGAGCAGGGCGCTGGTGACCAGCACCACCTTGGTCTGCATCCGGTACTTTTTCAGGCGGAGGCCGTTGTCCTGCACATCCCCCCACACCAGAAAGCCGATGCCGCCCACGATGATGAGGGCCATCACCGTCAGGTTCACCGCCGGCTGGGCGGTATACCCCGTCAGGGAGGAGTAGGGGGCGGCGGTCCCCATCAGATCGAACCCGGCGTTGCAGAAGGCGGACACCGAGTGGAACAGGGCGTACCACAGCCCCTTCCCCGGCCCGAACGCCCCGCAGAACACCGGGGCCAGCGCCAGGGTCCCCAGCAGCTCGAACAGGACGGTCATCTTGATGAAAAATCTCCCCTGCCTGACGATGCCCCCCAGCTGCGGGGCGGAGAGGGCCTCCTGCATGGTGGAGCGCTGCTTGAGGCTGGCCTGGCTGCCCGCGGCGGTGTACACCGCCATGGCCACCGTGATCACCCCCATGCCGCCGATCTGGATGAGGCAGAGGATGACCGCCTGGCCGAAGGGGGACCAGGACAGGGCCGTGTCCCGCACCACCAGCCCGGTGACGCACACGGCGGAGGTGGAGGTGAACAGCGCCTCCAGCGGAGGGGCGGCCCTGCCGTCGGCGGAGGCGAAGGGCAGCATGAGCAGCAGCGTGCCCAGCAGGATCAGCGCCGCGAAGCCCAGGATGATGAGCTGGGAGGTGCTCAGGCGCTTTTCCAACATACCCATATCTCCCCACCTCCCCAGTTTGATTTCACATATTATAACATAAATTTCATTAAATGTGTATTAAAGATGGGGCGGCGGCATAAAAATTCTGTTGACGCCGGCGGGGGGGGTGCCGTTGTCATGCTGCGGCGGCCTTGATAGACGGGCGGGCGGTCAAAAATATCCGAAAAAAAGGATTGACAAACGGCGCTGGGCAGAGTATAATCAGCACGTTCTGTTGATGCAGACGCCGCCCGCCGGACGGCGCATCCGCAGACCTGTACAGCAGATGGCGCGGTAGTTCAGTTGGTTAGAACGCCGGCCTGTCACGCCGGAGGTCGTGGGTTCAAGTCCCATCCGCGTCGCCATCCGCTGCTGTAGCTCAGTAGGTAGAGCGCATCCTTGGTAAGGATGAGGTCGGCAGTTCGAATCTGCCTAGCAGCTCCAACAAAAGGCACTTAAAACTTCGGTTTTAAGTGCCTTTTGTTTTTAGACTACAACTTTTTGACATTTTCGTTGTTTTGCCGAAATCCGGTTTTTCAGAGAAACCGACACAGAAACCGACACCGACATGAAAAAGCAAGCCGGACAGGTCATCCCTGCCCGGCTTTTTTTATTGCCTCCCGGTAGATTTGAGCGGCCTTGCTGATGCTCTCCTGGTCCGCATGGGTATACATCCGCAGGGTCACGGCCTTGTCGCTGTGCCCCAGGGCCTCAGACACGCTGGCTACATCGGCACCGCTGATGATGGCCACGCTGGCGAAGGTGTGCCGGAGCTTGTGCGGATGCAGGCCAGGGACGCCGCATCGCTCTGAAAACTTCTTCAAATACCTTGTGGGGCTCTGGGGGTGCATCGGCTCCGGGCTTCCCTCCTGAGTGAATACATAAGTGCTGAGCGCCTTCTTGGCCTGTTCGGTTCGGAGTTGACGGAGCAGGGCGACAGTATCATCACCCGCATAAACGGTGCGGGTGCGGCCGTTCTTGGGGGTGTCCAGATAGACGCCTTTCTGCTTGGTGTAGCAGAGATTCCCACAGATAGTGACAGCTCCGGTCTTGAAGTCGATATTCTTCCACTGGAGGGCACAGCACTCACCTCGCCGGATACCAGTGTCGATCAGCAGATGAATCAATGCCTGCCATTTTAGAGGCTCATCCTTCAGCCCCGCTATGATCTGCTGGACTTCCTGAGCGGTGTAGGCGCTGACTTCGGCGGGCTTGACCTCATCTTTTCTGGGCTTCGGACGCTCTACCTTGTCCATCGGATTGCGCTGGATCATGTCTCCCAGGTAGGCCATTTTGAAAAAGCTGTGCAGGATGGTGTAGACCTTGAGGACCGTGCTGTGTGCTTTACCCTCAGTCTGAATGTCCAAGAGCAGGGCGGTGATCTGTGCTGGGGTGATCTCCGGGAGCTTGATGTCGCCAAGGGCCGGATAGATCTTCTTGTCCAAATAGCCCTGGTAGTTGGCGCGGCTGTTCTCGCTCATGGTGACCGTCTTGGCCGGCATAAAGACCCGTTCCCCATATTGCCGGAAGGTGAGGATCTTTGCCGCCTCCGCCGCCTCCTGGGCCTCCCGCTCCCGGTGTTCCGCCCGGCTGACGACCTCGCCGGCGTCGCTCTGGCGCTCAAACTCGGCGGCTACAGCTGTCAACTCCCGCTCAATAGCCTTGCGGCTCCAACCCTTCGGGGGATACCAGCGGCGGGTGAGACGGGACTTGCCCCGGCCCCGGCTGACGCTGATCTCATAAAAAACGCGGCCGTCTTTTGTGGTAAGTTTGCGTGTTGATGCCATATGAGTTCCTTTCTTTAGTCCAACAGAAGTGCATCGGAGCGTTCAAGCTGATAGGGATGGGTGATAGATTCTCCTATCTTCTCCTGGTGTTTTACGTCCAGGTACTCGGCGTAAGAGATCAAATTCTCCAGGGACTTTTGGTCGAATGAAGCCGCCAGCTCGGCCAGGATGCGGATGCCGTGCATTTCCACGTCGCAGCCCGCCGAGTTGAGCCGGTACAGTACGTCAAGCAGGGATTGGAGATCGTGCCCCAGATGCCCCCCGCGGTTGAGCGCTTTGAGCAGAATGTAGCTGTGGGCGCCGCCTCCAACGGAGACACCGTTTTCGATGAGGGGAAGTACGCTATCCATCTTTGCGTCGCGCTCTGCGATTTCTTTGAGCAGCATATTCCAATCCATCAGGTCGTCCGGAGTGGTGTCCAGCGCGTCAGCCAGGGGTTTGAGCATACTGGCCGGCATTTCGATGGCGTCGTTCTCGTAGCGGTAGATGGTGGCGCGGTTCTTGCCCACCTTGGCCGCCAGTTCATCCACGCTCATACCCAGCTCTTTGCGCCGGACGCGCATTTTTTCTCCTGTCGTCATGATCCGCCCTCCTTGCGTTAAGGTGAGCCTTATTATAGCACGGCTGTCGCACTAATGCAAGAATAGAATGGGGCGCAAAAGAAAGATTTTAGAAATTGTAAAATAGTGATTGACAAAATAAGGAAGATGATGTATGATGCAGTTATCGCAAATAAGCGATAAATATAATAGATAACGCTAAAATGCGAAATTTGAACGAGGGGAGGTGATGTCTACGGTTCCATTTCAGAAAATTGGGGATGCCTGCAGGACGACGGGCCTGTCACAGTACTTTCTCCGGAAGGGCTGCAAGAACGGGACGGTTCCGCACGTCAAGAGCGGTTCGACCTACTACATCAATGTTCCTGAGCTGTTGAGGCAGCTGAACCTGGACGAAACGGATGACCACGGGGCGGGGACCGATACCCGGCGCCGGAGGCAATAGTTGAAATCAAATTATAAGGAGACATTTATGAAAATAGCCATCAAAAAAATCAAGGTCCCGCCCGGCCGGCGGAAAGTTGAGCCGGAGGCAGTGGAAAAGCTCGCGGGGAGCATGGATGAGGTCGGCCTGGCGAACCCCATCACGGTGGACGCAGGGTATCGCCTGGTGGCCGGCCTGCACCGTCTGGAGGCGGCAAAGCTGCTTGGATGGACGGAGATTGAATGCTCTGTTCTGGAACTGGATCCGGTGCAGGCGAAAATCATGGAGATCGACGAAAACCTGTTCCGCACCTCGCCTTCCGATCTGGAATTGGGTCAACTGCTTGCAAGCAGGAAAAAGCTCTACGAGGAGCTCCACCCGGAGAAAAGGCACGGGGGCGATAGGCGGAGCGCGGCGGTCAAGCCGCCAAATTGTCGGGATGGTCAGGTCAAGTCCTTTGCGGAGGATGCCGCCGAACGGCTGGGCGTCTCGCCGCGGACCGTTGAACGGCGTGTCCAGATCGCGGAAAGGCTGACGGACAAAACGCGCGATATCCTGAAAGGGATCGAGGGCGGGGTCACGCAGCAGACCTTGGAGAAGCTTGCCCGTCTGGACCCCGAACAGCAGGAGGAAGCGGCCGGCCTGCTCGCCAGAGGGAAAATCAAAACAATAGACCAGTACGGTATCCAGCCAGACCAGTGGAAAGATAAAAGTGCCGGCTATGACAGCGCCGCCCTCTATACGCAAACCTTTGAGGAGGCCGCGATGCGGATCTGCTATTTGACCGGACTGGTTCAGGAACGCCAAGAGACCTATTTTGAATTACTGTCCACCGTGCAGCAAAAAAAGTTGGTGGAGTTCGCGGCGCAAGCGGCTGCCAGCCTGGAGCGATTCATCAAACTGTTAGGCGCCCAGCCGGGGGAAACCGGGGACGGTGAGAGGAGAGTATCATGAACAGCTTTCATTTTGAGGAGCCTGTCATCATTGGGATCGACCACGGCTATGGGAACATCAAAACCGCCCACACCTGTTTCCAGACCGGCGTGACCGCCTATGACCGGGAACCCACCTTCAAGAGCAATCTGCTCGTCTACGGCGGCCGCTATTATACCGTGGGGGACGGGCACAAGGAAATTACAGCGGACAAGATCCAGGACATGGATTTCTATATCCTGACGTTGGCGGCCATTGCCCGCGAGATGCACATCATGGATCTCACTTCCGCCCGCGTCCACCTGGCGGCGGGGCTGCCCCTCACCTGGGTCAGCGGGCAGAAGGACGTATTCAAGGCATATCTGCTCCAGAATGACGCGGCAGATTTCACCTTTCGGGGAAGGGCCTGCCATGTGGAGTTCGCGGGGGCTGATATCTTTCCCCAGGACTTCTCAGCGGTTGCGAACCGGCTGCGCGAGTTCCGGGGCATCAATATGCTCTGCGACATCGGGAACGGCACTATGAACATCATGTACATCAACAACGGAAAGCCGGTCCCCTCCAAATGCTTCACGGAGAAGTACGGCACCCACCAGTGCATGCTGGCGGCGCGGGAAAAGCTGATGCAAAAATTCGGTACAGCGGCGGATGACTCTGTTATCGAGGCGGTGCTTCGGTACGGTACGGCTGACATCGACGAACGCTATCTGGACGTGATCCGGCAGAGCGCCTCCGAATATGCCGCCGGCATCATGCGCCGCCTGCGGGAGCATGAGTACGACGCCGGCCTGATGAAGCTCTACGTTTTGGGCGGCGGAGGCTGTCTTATTCGGAACTTCGGTCGGTATGACCCGGAGCGGGTGGAGATCAACAGCGACATCCACGCTACGGCGAAGGGCTATGAGGTTCTGGCAAAGTACAAGCTCCGGGGCGGCTCTGGGGGCGTGGTATGAGCCGCGTCTACACCACAATACTTCGCTTCAATCTGGACAGGCCCGGCGATCGGACGGCCCTTGAGTATCTACAGGGTATTGGCAAAGAGGAGTACAAGTCGCTGAACAAGGCGGTCGTCGCGGCGGTCAACGATCATTTCCTCCGAAAGTCCTGTCTTGCCGCCGACCCGTACCTCGAAACGAGGGAGAAGGAGGACGCTTTCCTGAGGCGGGTGCAGGAGACCATCGAGCAGAGCCTGCGGTCTGTTCCCGCGGCGGCGCCGATCACATCCCCACCCGCCCCCTCACCGGAATCGACGGAGGACTTTGACGCGGCGCTGGATTTTATCAACGGCCTCTGAGCAATAGCAAAAGCGGCCCGGTCTGCTATCGGATGCGTGAACCGGCTGATATGAGATAGGACCGCTTCTGCTATCAGAATTCCAATATGCAAACGACATGACAGCAGAGCGATACTTTTCTGCTATCGGTAACTCAACTACAAAAAATGGAGGTTTATTATGACACAGGAACAACTGGACAAAAGGATCAAAAGTATCACACGGGATGCAGAACGCCTTGAAGAGACAGTCCGTGCCATGGACACTGTCGATATCGAGCGGTTCCCGGACGAGTATGTGACCTGCCAGGAGGAGGCCCAGCGGCGAGCCGAATGGCTGGCCTGCCGGCTCCGGCATCTGCTCTACGAGACAACATCGATCAGGAAGTATAAATATTTGCTCTGGGCAGCGGAGGAAATGGGGATCAAATTCTGTGAACAGGACGGGATCTTCAAGATCACCTTGCCGGGTATCGCTCCGGGAAACAGCAAGAAACGGCCCTCTGAATTTCTGTATGACCCATTATTCTTCTCGTTGGAGGCGTATTGTAAAGAACACCGCTTTTCGCGGTATCGCCGCCATTGTGTCGTCAGTTTCATCCTTACCTATGACCAGGAGACGTTCAAAGGGGTGATCCCTGACGCGGACAACCTGGAACTGAAGTTGTATCTGGATGCTGCTGCGGCGTATCTGCTGGTTGACGACAGCATGAAGTACATCGATGTTTATCACTCGGTGGAATTGGGCAATCGCCATACCGTTGAGATGTATTTTATGGAACGTGACCGCTTCCCACGGTGGCTTCAGGAGCGGGAAGACCACAAGGAAATCGAGGGCTGAATCCCCATTATCCGACACAAAAACCACATGGAATTTGAGCCATTTTTCGCAAAAATTTTTTCCGCATCCCAGCCGAAGCCGGGAACCGTTGCAATATCACGCTTTCAGGAACACTTTAACCGAAAGGATACGCCCAAGTCGACTGAGCATGGGCGTTAGCCCATGGGAAGGAGACGATCTGTCAATGAACAATGTATCTCTGCCGACGCCGAACACATTTCCCGATCTGCTGCTCATTCTGATCGCTCTGTCCGGCGAGTTTCCCTCCGCTCTGGTGAGCAGTTTGCCCTATTCAGAATACTATAAACGTAATGCCATCACACAGATGAAGAAGGCGGGTCTGATCTATAAATACAGCCATGACGGGCTGCACGGACTGCGGCTGACATCAAAAGCGAAAGACCTGCTGCTCACCCGGCAGCCGGATCGATATGGCAGTATCCTCGCCGGCGACTCCGTACTGAACGCCCCCAAATACGCCGCCGCGAGACGGATCCGGCTCCACCGTATGGCAGAGGTGCTTGTGACCATGTTCAACGCCGGATTCTATGTGTTCCCCTGGGAAAAGTCCGATATTTTTCGAGAGAACGGCGGGACAGCGCTCTCGGCTATCAGATACCCCGCTTACTACACCTCGCTGGAGGTCAAGGGCAGTGGAGACGAGGGCAGAAAGTTCACCGGCTCCCGGGCCACCGGCATTTTGTTCTGTTATGACGACATCTATCTCATCTTCAATACCGGGTCATCGGAAATGAAGTGGGATTCCGACTCTGAAGCGCGGCTTAGGGTGTTTATCACCTACGATCTTAGCAACTGCGAGCATGCGGGCCGCTATCTGATGAAAAGGCCAGACGCCATCATGTTTGCCTCGGACATGGGCCAGATGGAAGTCCTGATGCGCGGCGGAAAGAAAAAAGGCCGCAACCAAACGGTGCTGGATGATTTTGAACACTTTCATTACCTGACAAGCGACTATCATGGCGAAATAATCCTCAATATACTATGCAACCCGAGCGCGAAGAAGCTTATCGACAGCATTTTGTTGAAGGGACTGACCCTGATCCCCGAAAGTTCCAAAAGAATCGAGTGTGACGCCGCTGATGGGAACGGCGGGCTGGTGCTGTTCGGCTATACCTGCGATATGCCCCGGATCAGGCGGTTTGTTTGGGGCATAGAGACTCTAGAGGTCAAGGGGACAGTGTATTGCTTTGATTTTCAGGAGGAGATGATGCGCCGGGTTTGTGGGCCGACGGTCGATGTCAAACGGATGAAATTCGGGGCGGCGGTTCGGGTGCTGCGGGAGAATGGATACATATAGGTGCTTTTTAATTCAGTTGGCAAATGCTGAAAAACCGGGTATGGTGGCAGAGGTCCTAAAGAGATACAAGGACAGAATCGATTCCAGATGGATGTTTCCTTCCAGCAAGAAGGAGGACGCGCCTATAGACCCTGCAACGATCCGACAGAGGCTGCACCTGCTCCTAGACCATGCTGGCGGGGTGTGGCAGCAAAAACTACCACGCTAAAGCCTCGTATGACAGGATTTTGATAATATGGACTTATGCGTAATTCACGGCAAAGGCCGGACCTTTTCAGGCCCGGCCTCTGCCGTTTGGAAAAGTAGGAGGAAACGCGCTTAACGCGGTTTCTTCAGATCAGTTCTCCCCGCGCTCAAAAGAAGCGGGGCAGGCAGCCTGCTCACATGACAAGCGCCTTGGTCAACTCAGGCAGGATCAGCACACAGAACGCGATGACGATGGCCGCAACGATGGCCGCCGCAACACAGCCGATGATGATCCAGCCTTTCTTTGTAATGCGTTTTCTGCCGTACCAGCGATCCTCGTTCCAGGGGATCGTCCGATAGACGAAGAAGCCGCCTACCACGATCCCGATACCCACCAGCACCCAGGCCGCGATCAGGATGATCTTGTAGACCGGGAAGCCGGGGTCGTAGACCGCACCGTGTGCCAGACCGTTCATGGCCAGACTGTTGGCCTGGACGTACAGGACGTTATGGATCGCGCCGCGCAGAAGGGAACGAATCCACTCAGCGTTGAAGTCAGACAGCGCGCCGGTCTGTGCATTCCAGGCGCTGCACATTATGAGGTCGCCTCCCGCGGCGAGGATCTGGTCGGCCGCGGCCGGGCTGAGGCTGCTGCTGTAGTCGGTAATGACAGCGCCGTGGAAGCCCCATTCGTTTCTCAGGACCGAGGTGATCAGGGCATAGTTTCCGGCGGCCGTGCAGGTGCCCACACGGTTCATCGACGTCATGATTCCCTTGGCTCCACCCGCTGTTACGCCAAGCTCAAAGGGTTTCAGGTAGATCTCACGAATGGCCTGCTCGGTGGAGAAAGTCGATACCTGGCCATTGACAGAGCGGTTGGTCTCCTGGTCATTCAGGGCAAAGTGTTTCAGATAGACGTAAGCGCCCTTGGACTGCACTCCCTGGATCACCGCAGTCACCATTTTGCCGGACAGGATGGGATCTTCGCTGTAGTATTCATAGTTCCGCCCGGAGAACGGAGTCCTGTGGATGTTGACAGCGGGGGCATACCAACCGGAGACCTTGTACTGTCCCTCGGACATCTTGATCATATCATTGCCGATCATGCGGCCTTCTTCAATGACCAGATCCACATTCCAGGTAGCTGCCACCGAGATCTCGTTGGGGAAGCTGTATCCCGACATATCATTGACAAAGCTGTTGATACCGGTAGGTCCGTCGTATTCCAGCGTCTTGGGTTTGTTGATGGTGGCGGCCTCGATGGTGCCGTAACCGGCGTGGCCGAAGAGCTCATAAATCTCGGAGAACTTCATCTGGTTCAGCAGCAGATCCCATTCGGGAGAGTCATACTCGACCCCGCGGAGATCCACGAGCTCCAGGCCGTTCTCCTCGCTGTAGGTGCGGTTGGCGGTATAGGAGTCGATGGGGGTAGGATTGCCGGATGCCTCATATCCCTCCGTCACAACGGCTTCACGGACATCCGCCGGGGCCTCAAGGGTACCTACCGTTCCATTGGCTCCCATAGTATTGGAGGCTCCCCCTTGCTGACCTGTGGCGGTGGAAAGGCTGCCCGCGCCCAGCACGTCCGCGTAAGCGGAGCCGGCCCCGCCGTCCATCCTGGACCAGTTGCTGCGGGAGAGATAGGTGTCAGCCGCCAGCACGGCGTCATCGAACTGATTGGTGATCTTTACATCTTCATTTGCGCTCTCGTCGCAGACAAGAGCTTCGGCCTGTGTGTGCTTGCCAGCAAAAGCCGCGTCGCCATTCCCCACCAGATCGGTGTAGCCCTTGGCGGCCAGGATGTTATTGACCGCCTCATGGGCATTCTTCGCGGCGGTGATGTAGTAATCGCCCGCCTCAAGGAAATAGGTCTTATACTCGCCGTAGGCGTCATAGGACTTCATATCGCTCAGCGGGAAGGTGATCTCCATATGGGCGGTGTCGCCGGGCTGGATCATATCCGTCTTGTCGAAGGCCACCAGATTGACCGCGGCTTTCTCGATCCGATTGTCGATGTCATACTGGGTATAGGGGGACTGGAAGTAGACCTCAACGACCTCTTTGCCCGCCATGGAGCCGTTATTCTTAATGTCAACGCTCACCTTGACGGTATCGCCCTCTACGGCAACGGAGTAATTGCTCCATTCAAAGTCGGTGTAGGACAGTCCGTAGCCGAAGGGATAGATCACGGTCTTGCTGTAGTCGTATTCACCGGCATTGGGCGTTCCCATGACCACGTCCTCATACCGGGTCTCATAGTAGCGATAGCCCACATAGATGGACTCCGCATAGTTGGTGTACGAGTAATCCGAGAGCTTTCCGTCAAACAGGAACCGGTAGTCGCCCATGTTCTGCATGGCGGGCGCGGAGAAGTTGTCGTACACATAGGTATCCACCAGCCTGCCGGAAGGGTTCACCTTACCGGCCAGGACCTCACCCACGGATGCGATGCCGTTGGTACCCAGTCCGGCGTACCACAGGCAGGCGTCCACGCCGTACTCATCCAGGAAGCCCAGCTCCATGGCGTTGGCGGAGTTAACAAGGACAATGACCATATCAAAAGCGCCGCTGTCCTTGATGCCTTTCAGGGTCGCGCGTTCAGAGGGGGACAGCTGCAGATAGCTCTCCTCATGGGCGCCCCCGTGGTTGTCCATAGTGCGGGCCAGATCGCCGCCCTCGCCGCCGCTGCGGTTCAGGACCAGAATGGCGGCGTCGCTATAATCGGCAAAGGTAGCGGCCAGATCGCCGGTGGGGAAATCCGCCTCCTTACCCAGGGACCAGTCGCCCTTGTCGCCGCCGCCGCCGGCGGCCGTGCCCTTCCCGTGGGCCGTGCTGTTGTTCCGGTAGTGTTCCACTACCCGCTCATTGACGGCAAAGCCCGCCGCTTTCAGGGACTCCGCCAGAGACGCGCCCGTGGTGGCGGACTCGCCGGAACCGGTGCCCGAAGAGGTGCCGCCGGAGGCGGCCATGCCGAACAACGTCACAGCCGGGTTGGATTTCGTGATGGGGAGCTTGCCTCCCTCGTTCCGCAAAAGCACTATCGCTTCGTCCGCGATCTGCTTGTTGAGCGCATCCTGGGTCTCCGTGCTGTAATCGTCGTCCAGCTTGAAATACTGCGTGTCCGTTCCCTCGCTGCCGGTGGATGTGATGCCGCCGCCGACAGAGCCGAGGAATTGAGTGATCACCGAATCATAGCGGTTCAGAACCGACGTCAGCAGGATCATGACCGCAAGGATCACCACAAACACAGCCGTCCACACGCCGATAAAGGTCTTCTTTCCTATGCCCTTTTTTGCCATGATAACCCTCCTTTTTTGAACTGAGGGCAGGAGCTGTCCTGCCCTCAGCCGGTTTTATCAGTCGAAGGCGCTCTCCACGATGTATGTGAAGGAGCCGCTGGCCGGATCGACGGAGACCTTCACCGCGAAATTGTTGGTGACAGTCTCCGGGTCGGTGAACGCGAAGAGATAGCTGCCGGAGAAGTGGTCCAAGGGCAGATAAGACTCACCCGTGGGGCCCTTCGGGTAGACCCGGTCATTTTCGTTGCCGCTGACATTGGTAAAGCCGTAATTCTGGAGGGCGCCCCAATCCTCGCTCCAGGTGCAGGCCTCCGCGGGATTCAGTGTAACGGTGTCGCCGTCCACGGTGTAGGTGCCGGTGAAGGTATAGGTGAGGACGATGGGCCCATCGGCGGGGGGCGCCTTGGCGGTCTCCACAAGAGCGGCCCAGTCGGCGTCCGCGTAGTCAGCGGGGATCGCATCGCTCTTACTGGCGGCGATCTCCTTCCAGGTGAGCCCGTCGCCCTCCACGGCAGCCTGATCGGTGCCGTCGGTCACGGTGACAGCGCCGCCGTCCTCGCTCCAGGTGCCAAGGGTCACGGCGGTGTTATTGTCGTTGGCCTCGGCGATATAAGCGGTGCCGTCGCTGAGCAGGAACAGATGGAGGGTGACCTCATAATCGAGGCCCTCGGCAGTCTGCCGGGTGCCCTTACCGGTGAAATAGTGGGCTACGGACAGGCCACTCTGAGCGCCGCCGGAGCCGCCGGCTTCGGGGGTATAGCTGCCGCTCGGGCCAAGGGCCACGCCCCATGCGGAGGTCTCCGCGATAAAGTTCTGGTGCAGAGCCTCGTTGATATCGGAGACATAGTCAAAGTACAGCGCGTTATCCTCGTTCATCTCCACGGCCAGCGTGGCGCCGCTGGGTTTGATGACCGTCATGGTCCAGTTCTCCCAGGTCCAGGTGCCGTTTTCCTTCACACTGTACTCAGGGAAGGTGAACTCATAGGTGCCGTCCTTGAAGAAGGTCAGGGTGCAGGTGCCCTTGTCATCCCCCTCGTTGTTGGGCTCCCAGGTGAACAGCACATCGGCGCCCGCTGCCGGAGCGGCGGCGGAGAGGAGCGCGACATGGGGAGCGCCGCCTTCGGGGACAGAGGCCGCGGTGGGAGCCGCGCCGGAGCCGGAAATCAGGGACTCGTCACTGGTCAGCAGCTTGGTGTAGACATAGGTTCCGTCCGCCTTGAGTTCAAGCGTGTTTTTCTCCTGGCCATTCAGGGAAGTGATGTAGCCGGAATGGCGCACGTTGCCGGAGATCTCCTGGGTGCCGTATACGACGGAATAGGTCCCCACCACATCGGTGGAGCCGCCGGACTGCCCGGGATTTTCACTGGGATTCTGAGAGCCTTGGGCGCCGCTGGGGCCGCAGGCGGCCAGAGCCAACAGCATGGCCGAGGCCAGAATAAACGCAAGGATCTTCTTCATTTCATTTTCCTCCTTCAAACAATTGTCGTTGTTTCGCTGCGGGGTCTCCTTCCCGCCTACTTTTTGAGAATACGCTATGACGGGAATTATGTATAAAACATACAAAAATGTGTGCCTCCCTACAAGAGGAACCACGCAAATTGCCCTTTCTGCCACTTAATCTTTTGACTTTGGACCATTGAGGCGCTTCTCGCTGCCGTGCAGACTGCCCTGTTGCTTTGATTTGACTTTTTAACCATAATATATTATAATCATATATACTTTCTTCTTGCGTTTGCCCAACTGAACGAAAGGAGCCAAAGTCCGATGATCAAGATCGTTATCCTGGAGGATGAAGAACAGCAGGCGGCCCGGACAATGGACTTCCTGCGCCGTTACGAAAAGGAGAACGGAGACCCGTTTGATGTGAAGCGGTTTGACAGGGCCATCGACCTGGTGGACAACTATCGCTGTGACGCCGACATCCTTTTGCTGGACATCCAGGTTCCCGATATGCTGGGGATCGACGCCGCCAAACGGCTCCGCGAGATGGATGAGAACGTGATCATCATGTTTCTCACCAGTTTTGCGCAGTACGCCATCGAGGGCTATTCCGTGGAGGCCATGGATTATATCCTGAAACCCATCTCCTATGCCTCTTTTTCCGCGAAGCTGGCCCGCGCCATTCGGATGGTGAGACAGCGCCAAGCGGAGGGGACCATGGTGAGCATCAAAACCAAGAGCGATATCCACCGATTCCCCTCCTCAGGGCTGACTTATATCGAGGTAGTCAACCACACCCTGGTCTTCCACCTGACCGACGGCACCGCGCTGAAACAGTGGGGCAGTCTCGGGACCTTTGAGAAGGAACTTGCCGACGATCATTTCGTCCGTTGCAATTCCGGCTACCTGGTCAATCTGAAATATGTGGAGAGCGTGGAGGGTGACTGTGTCATCCTGAAAGGTATCCCTCTGAAGATCAGCGCCCCCAAGAGAAAGGAGTTCCTGCGGGCGGTGGCCCAGTACAAAGGGGGGAGCAGATAATGTTCGGCGGATGGGCGATGCCTGTATGGTATAAGAATCTGCGCTACCCGATCATGATGCTCCAGATCCTTCTGGCGACGCTGATCATGGTCTACCAAATGCCCCGACGGATCAGGTCCAGATGGCTCCATTGGCTGGGGGCCCTCCTGTGCGCCGCCGCCAGCTTTTTCATTGTCTGCCTGGAATACCACGACGGCAAGTTCTATTGCAACTACATGGTCATCAACTTCACCATGTACTTTTTGGCCACACTCTTTGTCCTCGGCCTCCATCGGGTTTCCGTCTGCACCGCTGTCCTGGCCGCGGCCAACGGCTATCTCATGCAGGAGATGGCCGGCGCGTTCAAGACCAGCCTCCGCCTGCTGTTCCCCGTGCTGGAGGATGTGGCGTTCGACCCGCTGGGCGTTCTGCTGATGGACCTTATCTCGTATGGCGCGGCCTACCTTTCGTTGTTCCTCTATCTTCGGAAACGTGTACGGCGGACTGATTATCTGCGAGACCATTACAAAGTCTTTGCTGCGGTGCTGGCCCTTCTCATCTGCATCGGCATGAGTTCCATGACCCGCGGCTACGACGTATCCGCCGAAAAACTCCTTCCCAATCTGGCGGACAATGTGTACCTGATCGGGTCGGGTGCCCTGCTGCTGGCCCTTCAGGGAGGCATAGCTGGGCAGTTGAAGGCGCGGCATGATGTGGATACCATGAAGGAGGTCGTCCGGGCCCAGAGCATCCAGTATGAAGCCAGTAAGGAGAACGCACAGCTTCTCAATGAGAAGTATCACGACCTCAAGCAGATGATCGGCTCGCTCCAGGGCAGGATCACCGCGGAGGAACTGGAACAGCTGGACAAGAGCGTATCGGCATACGGTGCGTATCTCCACACCGGCAACGAGGTGCTGGACGTGCTTCTCACCGAAAAACGGATCCTCTGCGAAAAGAACGACATTCGCATCACCACCATGATGGACGGCTCCGATCTGGGCTTCGTGGAAACGCTGGATCTCTACGCTCTGTTCAGCAACGCCATCACCAACGCCATCGAGGCGGTGAACCGCCTCCCGGAAGGTATGGATCGCTTTATCGCCCTCAGTGTCTCCCGCACAGGACATATGATCCTCATCCACATTGAGAATCCCTGTGTGGAAGAGCTGGCCTTTCAGGACGGGCTCCCGGTCACGAAAAGGGATAAGGATTATCATGGTTTCGGGATGAAGAGCATGGAGCGAGTGGCCGAAAAATATGGCGGTTCTCTCGCCGCGGCGCAGCACGGCGGAATGTTCACATTGGACATCCTGCTGGTCGATCCAAGGGACGAAACTCCCACCCGTTTTGTGGGCACAGGTTAAATATCGGTGATAAAAACGGCAATTTGCGTGGTTCCTCTTGCGGGGGGCCACGCATTTTTGTATGTTTTAGACAGACTGACCCACTTGTTTACGCATAGTGAACAGGCGGGTATGATCGCACGAATACAATATTAAGGAGGAAAAGAAATGAAGAAACTGATTGCTCTGCTGCTGGCCTTGGTTATGGTGTTCGCCCTGGCCGCCTGCGGCCCCGCCAGCAACCCCGGTGCCGAGTCCACCCCTCCCGCTGAGTCCGTCGCGCCCTCTGAGGCGCAGACGCCCAGCGGCAACGAGGGCGGCGAGAAGGTCTACACCACCGTCATCAGCGACGCCGATGTGACCCTCACCGTTTCCGCTGACCAGAAGTCTCTCCAGGTCGACGCCATGGGCATGACCGTGAAGGGTTCCTGCGAAGTGGTAGACAACGTTCTGACCGTGAAAGAGCAGACCGAAGGCAACGCCCAGGTCTGGGCCAGCCTGTCCAAGAACACCTTCACCCTGAACGATGACGGCACCGCCACCGCCGTTCCCGTCGGGGGCGCCGATGAGGGCGGCGAGAAGGTTTACACCACCGTCATCAGCGACGCTGATGTGACCCTCACCGTTTCCGCCGATCAGAAGTCCCTCACCGTGGACGCCATGGGCATGACCGTGAAGGGTTCCTGCGAAGTGGTGGGCAATGTTCTGACCGTGAAAGAGCAGACCGAAGGCAACGCCCAGGTTTGGGCCAGCTTGGCTCAGAACACCTTCACCCTGAACGACGACGGCACTGCCACCGCCGTTCCCGCAGGCGAAGGCGGCGGCGAGGCCGGTGAGAGCGAAGAGCTTTTCGCCTGGGATGGTTATGCCACTCTCGTCTTCAACAAGGACGGTACCTATGACTTCAGCTATATGGATGGCGCGGTCAGCGAGTCCGGCACCTGGAAGTGGGAGAACTGGCAGCTCACCGTCATCGACGCTGAGGGCAATGAGATGACCGGCGCTGTGGACGAGGCGGATGATAACGCGCTGAAGTTCACGTTCACCGCCCTGATCAATTCCCAGCTGGTCGTAGACTTCACCGCTGCCTCCAGCGTTTGGGGTCCGGCTCTGGGCGCCTCCGGCACCTATACGCCCTGATCACATACGTATCATCAACGGCGCGAAAGAACCGCGAGCGGTGCACGATTTGTCAGCTATCCAGTAAAATCGAATTTGCGTGAAATCCAGCACACGCCGGGGCCGGTTCGTTCCGGCCCCGGCGTTCATCTTGTAGCAATGTACTATCAATGGGGAAAGGATTGCGCAGCGCAAATTCCCCATTTTGCACGATATATGGGAAAGAAAGGGGTATGTTATGAAACGCAAGAGCCACATTTTCCGGGGCATCGCCGGGATCTTCCTGGCGCTGCTGGTGCTTGTGCAGATCGTGGCGTCGGTGGCCAACAGCTGGTCCTCCAAGGTCAACGAGCTGCTGGGCATCACTGCCTCCACCATCCAGCGGAGCGATGACCCGGCGGACTATGTGTACCAGTCCGACTTTGAGAGCGGTTCCGCCCTGATCGACGCGGAGATCGCCCTGAACACCCGCCTGGCCGCCGAGGGCAGCGTGGTGCTGAAGGGGACTCCCGCCCTGGGCGGCACCAAGGTCACTCTGTTTGGGATGCGCAGCGGGGCGAAGATGCAGTTCGGCGGCTCCATGGGCGAGCTGATCGACCCGTCCAACGTGGTCACCCTGGCGGACGCCATGGGGGCCAACGGCTTTGAGGTCAACCCCGACATGGTCCAGTTCTATCAGGACATGGAGGGGGATTACGCCCCCGGCAAGGGCTCCGGCGGCAACGTGGTCAGCAGTTATCAGGACCAGGGCGCCACCGTCAATGAGGTGCCCGCCAGCAAGTATGACGCGGGCAAGCTGGGGAACTACAAGGACGCGGCCGTCATCGTTTTCGGCCGGGACGCCGGCGAGAGTTGCTGCTTCTACCCCGGCCTCAACGGCCTGGCCAACCCCGCTGAGTTCTCCAACAGTCCCACCGGCAACATCCTGTCCCTGTCCAACGACGAGCGGGATCTGCTGAACTGGGTCAAGGGCCAGGGCTTCGGCAAGATCGTGGTGCTGCTGAACGCCGGCACCTCCATGGAGATCGACGAGCTGAAGAAGGACGACGCCGTGGACAGCATCATTTGGATCGGCGTCCCTGGCGCATATGGCACCTACGGCATCGCCAAGTTGCTCTCCGGCGAGGTGCTGCCCTCCGGCCACCTGGCCGACACCTTCGCGGTGAACTCCGCCCTGTCCCCGGCGGCCCAGAACTTTGGCATTTACAACTTCGCCAACGCCGCCGACATCGACACCAGCTCCAACCACGCGCTCCGCAGCGACTGGTACCTGGTGGAGCTGGAGGGCATCTACACAGGCTACAAGTATTATGAGACCCGTTACTTCGACTCCGTGCTGGGCCAGGGCAACGCATCCCAGGCAGCCCACGGGGAGAGCACCACCGGCGGCACCTGGAACTATGACAGCGAGGTCTCCTATAGCTTCGGCTACGGCGTGGAGGGCTCCACCTTCTCCGAGGAGATCACCGCCGCCAACATCGACTGGACCGGCGAGACCGATTCCACTGTCACCGTAAAGGTGACCAACACCGGTTCCGCGGCCGCCAAGCACGTGGTGCAGTTGTATGTCTCCGTCCCCTACACCGACAACGACAGGCGGAACGGCGTGGAGAAGGCCGCCATCCAGCTGGTGGGCTACGCCAAGACCGGCGAGGCCGGCGAGCAGAGCTACGCCGACGTGGTACTGCTGGAGCCCAACGCCTCCGAGGAGGTCACCATCACCTTCAACGCTAAGGACATCTATAGCTACGACATGGGCTATGAGCATGACGGCGTTTCCGGCGCCTACATGCTGTCCGCCGGCGACTACTGGTTCGCCACCGGCAACGGCGCCCACGACGCGGTGCAGGCTGTTCTGGCCGCTATGAATCCGGAGAAGGCCGATACCCTCCAGCCCACCGGCGACGTCCACAGCGAGCATCTGGCCTCTGATACCTATCTCACCGAGTCTAACGGCGTGACCATCCAGAATCAGCTGAGCGGTACGGACCTGAACGCCTGGAACACCGGGACCACCGTGAAGTACCTGACCCGGAACGACTGGGCGGGCACCTTCCCCCAGAGTGTGAGTTCCCTCACCGCCACAGAAGAAATGATCCGTTATCTCCGCAACGCCACCTACGATCCCGAGGCGGCCCTGGCCGGCTATGACGGCCCCACCGAGTTCACCTACGGCGCGGACAACGGCCTGAAGATGGCAAACCTCATCGGCAAGGAGTACGACGATCCTCTGTTCGAGCAGGTCATCGAGCAGATGACCCTGGAGGACCTCATCAACCAGTACCTGGGCTTCAAGGTGGAGCTGCCCGGCATCGCCATGCCGCTGGAAATCCTGGCCGACTCCCCTCTGGGCCTCATCGGGTCTGTGGGCCAGAGCACTCAGGACTCCATCTACGCCGTGGCCGAGGGCGACCCGGCCAAGGGCCATTACACCAACGTGTACGTGAGTCCCGTGGTGGTGGCCGCCACTTTCAGCCCCCTGCTCCAGGAGGAGGAGGGCCGTCTGGTGGGCAACGACGCACTCTGGACCGGCTTCACCACCTGGTATGCCCCCGGCATGAACCTGCACCGCACCCCCTACAACGGGCGCAACGTGGGCTACTATTCCGAGGACGCCGTTCTCACCGGCATGACATCCACCTACGTCCACAAGGGGCTGGCCTCCAAGGGGCTGAACACCAACGTGAAGCATTTTGCCTTCAACGACCAGGAGACCAACCGTGACGGTCTCGCCGCCTTTATGTCTGAGCAGGCTGCCCGTGAGAACGAGCTGCGCGGCTTCCAGATCGCCATCCGGGCCGGCGATATGCACGGCCTGATGACCGCCTTCAACCGGGTGGGCTGCATCCACGCCGGCGCCCATCCCGGCCTCATCAACGGCATCCTCCGGGGTGAGTGGGGCTTCAAGGGCTATGTGATCACCGACTCTGTGAAATCCGCCTCCTACTTCCTGGCCCGCGAGTGCGCGGAGGCCGGCACCGACATGATGCTGGGCGGCTCCAACAACGGCAAGCTGTGGGGTATGACCGCGGAAGAAGTGGGGAAGGACCCCTTCCTCCAGTCCGCCCTGCGTGAGTCCTTCCACCGCAAGCTGTTCTACTATGCCAACAGCGTCCTGATGAACGGCATCACTCCCGAGTCCGCCGCCAGCGGCGCGCAAGTGATTTGGGTGACCATCCTCCAAATCGCGGGCGGGCTGACCCTTATAGGCTTCGCGGCGTTCTTCGTGCTGTTCATTGTATTTGACCGCAAGGAAAGGAGGCAGTGACCATGACCAAACGGAACGGATTTGAGCTGACCGCCGGCATTGTCGCGCTGATCCTGGCCGCGGCCGCTGCGGTGCTGTTCGGCCTGAACTTTACCACCGGCTACTACACCTACGGACAGATGCAGTCCACCCTGATCACCGGCCTGCTGGCCGGGGCCATCGTCGTGGAGATCGCCGCCCTGATCCTCCGGGCGAAGTTCCCCGGCGCCCTCTGGCCCAAGTTCCTGCCCTTTGTGGCCATCGGCTGTCTGGCCGGGGCCGCCGCTCTGCTGCTGGGCGACCGTGTAGAGGGCATCGGCAACTGCATCGTCTCCGACTACGATTCCGGCCACGGCGGCGAGGAAGCCATCTATATGTCTCTGGCCTCCTGCATCCTCATGCTGGTCTCCGCCGTTTACATCATCGTTGGCTCCTTCGCTAAGGACAAACCCGTCGTTGAGGGCGAAAAGCCCGCCAAGGGCAGGGCTATCGCCCGGAGCGCCGGATTCGGCGTCACCGCGCTGGCGGTGCTGCTGGCGGTGCTCATCCCCACCTATAACCTGGCCTGGAAGGGCGCAGGCGGCAGGACTCCCGGCGGCGCCGGCGGGACCTATACCATCTCCTTCAACGAGAACAACGGCAACCTGGACAACGCCCCCAAATATCAGTTCCTGGGCGCTAACTTCTTAGGCATCGCCAAAATGGACAGCCGTATGTATGTGGATGTGACCCTCACCCTGGACGGCAGTGGGAATTACACCATTTTCTCCGACTGCTATGTGGTGGAAAACGGCAAACGGGTGGAACTGGGCGATCCCTCCGGCCTGGGCCAGACTCTGACTATGGAGGCTGCGGGCACCTATGTCGCCAATGACGACGGCACCGTTACCACCGGCACCCCCGCGCACGCGGTCCTCACCATTGAGACCGATACCTATTCCGCTCAGCTGAAAGACGCCGTGGGTCTTAACGTCAACGGCAAGACCGACGACGGCGTGTATGACAGCGATACTGAGCCCGCCGTACTGGACTTCGTGCCTGAGACGGTCTGGACCCTGGGGGACGGCGCCATCGTCACCTACCGGGAGGCCGGCGCCGGTGGCGGGACCTATACCATCTCCTTCAACCAGAACAACGGCAACCTGGAAGACGCGCCTGACTATCAATTCCTGGGCGCCAACTTCCTGGGCATCGCCAAGGTGGACAGCCGCCTGTATGTGGATGTCACTCTGACTCTGGACGGCGGCGGCAACTACACCCTGTTCTCCGACTGCTATGTGGTGGAAAACGGCAAGCGGGTGGAGCTGGGCGATCCCTCCGGCCTGGGCCAGACCCTGACTATGGAGGCCGTGGGCACTTACACCGACAACGGTGACGGCGCATACACCACCTCCGTGCCCACCCACGCGGTGTTCACCATGGAGACAGACACCTATTCCGGCCAGCTGAAGGACGCCGTGGGCGCCAACGTCAACGGCAAGACCGACGACGGCGTGTACGACAGCGATACCGAGCCCGCCGTGCTGGACTTTGTGCCTGAAACCGTGTGGACCCTGGCCGACGGAGCCATCGTCACCTACGCCAGGGCGGACGGCGGCGAGGAGCCTCCCGCTGCGGATGGCCTGACTGTGACCTCCGATGACGGGGCGACCACAATGACCTTCAACGCCGACGGCACCTACGTGTTCAAGTTTGAGTCCTACGGTGTGGAAGACCCCGGTACCTACACCTACGAGGGCGGCGTGCTCACCGTCACCAACGCCAACGGCGATGCTGTGACCGCCGAGGGCGATCCGCTGAAATTCCACTATGTGAGCGGCGTCAGCGAACAGCTCACCGGCGACTTCACCGTGAACGCCGCCGACCTGGAAGGGTTGCTCAGCGGCGGCCAGGGCGGTTCCGGCGAGGGTGTGACCTTCACCAGCGACGATGGCGGCACCACCATCACCTTCAACGCCGACGGCACCTATGTGTTCAAGTTTGAGTCCTATGGCGTAGAGGACCCCGGCACCTACACCTTTGAGGGTGGTGTGCTCACCGTCACCAACGCCAACGGTGATGCTGTGACCGCCGAGGGCGACCCCCTGAAGCTCCACTACGTCAGCTCCATGAGCGAACAGCTCACCGGCGACTTCACCATCGCCGCCGCCGATCTGGAGGCCGCTCTCAGCGGCGGCCAGGGCGGCGGAGCCGGTGAGGGTGTGACTTTCACCAGTGATGACGGCGGCACCACCATTACCTTCAATGCCGACGGTACCTACGTGTTCAAGTTCGAGTCCTACGGCGTGGAAGACCCAGGCACCTACACCTATGAGGGCGGCGTGCTCACCGTCACCAACGCCAACGGCGATGCGGTGACCGCCGAGGGCGATCCCCTGAAGCTCCACTACGTCAGCTCCATGAGCGACCAACTCACCGGCGACTTCACCATCGCCGCCGCCGATCTGGAAGCTGTCCTCAGCGGCGGCCAGGGTGGTTCCGGCGAGGGCGTGACCTTCACCAGCGACGACGGCGGCACCACCATTACCTTCAACGCCGATGGCACCTATGTGTTCAAATTTGAATCCTACGGCGTGGAGGACCCCGGCACCTACACCTACGAGGGCGGCGTGCTCACTGTCACCAACGCCAACAGCGTTGCTGCGACCGCCGAGGGCGATCCCCTGAAGCTCCACTATGTCAGTTCTGTAAGCGACCAGCTGGTGGGTGACTTCACCATCCCTGCGGCTGATATGCCGTAAATCAAGCGTCAAACGGCCCTCCTTCACAAGTTGGAGGAGGGCCGTTTCACTAAATATGGAGGCTGCTATGGAAAAAATCAAAGGGACAAATCTGGGGAACTGGCTGGTCCTGGAGAAATGGATGAACCCGAAGCTGTTTGAGGGCACCGGCGCAGAGGATGAGATCTGGCTGGGCCGGAAGCTGCCCGCCGACCAGCTTGCCGCGAAATTGAAAGAGCACCGGGACACCTATGTCACCGAGGAGGACTTCGCCTTCATCGCGGCCCACGGGCTGACCCTGGTGCGCATCCCCGTGCCCTATTTCATCTTCGGGGACCGGCCTCCGTACCCCGGCTGTGTGGAGTATTTGGATAAGGCATTTGACTGGGCGGAAAAGTACGGATTGCAGATCCTGATCGACCTGCACACCTGCCCCGGCAGCCAGAACGGATACGACAACGGCGGCCTGACGGGAGTATGCAAGTGGTGCAAAAACTCCGACGAGGTGGAGTTCGAGATTACCGTGCTGGAGCGGCTGGCCCAAAGGTACGGGCAGCGGCCCGGCCTCTATGGTATCGAGGCCCTCAACGAGCCCATCAGCTGGCTGGTGTATATCACCGCCCCCTCCACCGGCAAGGCGGAGGACAAGGAGGAGGCCAAGGGCTCCGGGCACGTTCCCATGCCTTTCCTCAAGCAATTCTACCGGGATGTGTACCGGCGGCTGCGGGCAATCCTTCCTAAAGAGAAAGTCATCGTGTTTCACGACGGGTTCCGACTGGGAGCCTGGAAGGACTTCTTCGTAAAAGAGGGCATGGAGAACGTGGCCCTGGACACCCACATCTATGTGTTCGCCATGGAGAATTTCGTGCCCATCCACAAGCCCTGGGTCTATAAGATCTACATCGACTCCCAGAAGCGGCTCATCGACAAGGTGCAGAGACACACCCCGGTCATCGTGGGGGAGTGGTGCATCTGCAACAAGTACGCTGAAAAGCAGCCCAGGCCCGTCATGCTGGCCAAAGAGGCAGACAAGGTTCGCCACGACCGCTACCGGGAGATGTCCGCCCTCCAGCTGGACGCCTGGAGCAGGGCGGCGGGGCACATCTACTGGAACTACCAGTTGCTCCGCAGCCGCACGGAAAAGCCAGACGAGTGGTGGAAGGAGAGCTGGGACCTGTCCCGGTGCCTGCTGAACGACTGGCTGGACTATCAATCATAGTGTCACGCGGCGAGGTGGCCATTTGATGAAACTCACACTGTATAGAACAGCCACAGGCCTGGATACATCTGTTCTGGCTGTTCCCTTCCATCCGGATGCGGAGGGGGTGGAGAACCAGGTTGTAAATCTGTATCCGGAGATCGCCTTCCAGACCTTTGAGGGCTTTGGCGGGGCCATCACCGACGCGGCGGGGTATGTGTACTCCCTGCTGAACGACAAGCAGAAAAGGCAGGTCATCGATACCTATTTCTCCCCGGAGAACATGGGCTATGAGCTGGTCCGGGTCCACATGGACAGCTGCGACTTTTCCACGGAGATGTACGAGGCCATGTCAGATCCAACTGACCGGGAGTTGAAGAGCTTTTCCTTTGCCCGGACGGAGAAGTACATCCTGCCCATGCTGACTGATGCCCAAAGAGCGGCGGGAAAGCCTCTGCGCCTGATGCTGTCCCCCTGGTCGCCGCCCGCCTTTATGAAGACCAACGGCCAGCGCGCGGACGGCGGCAAGCTGAAGCCGAAGTACCGGGACTTCTGGGCAGACTATATCTGCCGGTATATCGAAGAATTCCAGAAGCGGGGCTTCCGTGTCCAGCGTATCTCCCTCCAGAACGAGCCGAAAGCGGTCCAGACCTGGGACTCCTGCATTTTCACAGCTGAGGATGAAAAGATTTTCCTCCGGGACCATCTGCATCCGGCGCTGATCCGGCATGGGTTGGAGAACGTGGAGGTGTTCATTTGGGACCACAACAAGGAACGGCTCTACGAGCGGGTCCGGGACACGGTGGACGAGTCTACAAAGGGCATGGTGGCCGGCGCGGCCTTCCACTGGTACAGCGGTGACCACTTCGACACCCTGGATCTGGTGCGACGGCAGTACCCCGATTTGAAGTTCATCACCTCGGAGAGCTGCATCGAGTACCGGTTTTACGGACCGGAGGACGAGATCGGCAACTGCGCCCGTCTGGCCCATGAGCTGATGGGGGACCTGAACCACGGCGTGAACGCCTTTTACGACTGGAACATCCTGCTGGATGAACAGGGCGGACCCAACCATGTGGGGAACTGGTGCTACGCGGCTTTCATGTATGACTGCAAGAAGAAGGAACTGCAAACCAATCTGCTCCAGAAATTCTACTGGCATTTCTCCCATTTCATCCAGCCGGGGGCGAAGCGGATCGGACTGAGCAAGTACACGGACCGATTGGAGGCCGCCGCCTTTCAAAACCCAGACGGCGCCATCGCCCTGGTGCTGTTCAACGGCGGCAAGGAACCACTGCCGGTAAATCTGCGGCTGGGCGGACAGTTGGTATCCTTCAAACTGCTGGGACAGACGATTGCCAGCGGGGTGATCACGTCGGCATAAGAAGGGCGGCTTTGATATGCGGAAACAAAGACAGCGCATTATTCTGGGCTGCGCGGCGGCGCTGGTGGGTGTGCCCTTGGCTGCGGTCCTGGCCGCATCGGCGGTATGGCCCAGAGCGGCATACGCGGTATTTCGAAACCTGACCGCCCAGACCGTTCCGCTGAATGCGGATCAACCTTGGGCCGGTGGGGAGACTTATCGGAACATCCAATACGCGGAGATCTCCCCATCCGACTATCTGGACCTTTATGTGCCCCGCTCGGAGGAAAGACCACCGCTGCTTGTCCTGATTCACGGCGGAGGCTTTGTCTTTGGGGATTCCCAGAACAGACAGTCACAACTGATGTATTCCTTCTTCCGGGATCACGGCTTCGCCTGCGCCTCGGTGAACTATCGGCTGGCTCAGGAAGCTCCCTTCCCCGGTGCGGTGGAGGATTGCAAGGCGGCCATCCGCTTTCTCCGGGCCCATGCGGACGAGTACGGCTATGACGCCGGACGTATCGCGGTTTGGGGAGAGTCTGCCGGAGGGTATCTGGCGGTGATGTGCGCGGTGACCGGCGACCATGAGTTCAACGCCCTGCCCTTCATCGGGCAGGATTGGCTGGGCGATGTGTCTGCCAAAGTGGATGTGCTGGTGGACTACTATGGCGCGGTGGAAAAGGATATGGAGAAGGACCTGGCCGCCATCGGTGTGCCAAAATTCATCTATCAGATCGCAAACAGCTGGATCAGTGGTGATGTCCTCCATGGCTATGAGAATGTGGAATCTTTCTGGCTGCGGAAGAACGTGTCCGAGATGACGGCGGAGGAACTGGCGTATTCCGACCCCTATGCCTACATCAATAATAATCTTTCCGCAGACAGCGATCTGTCAGCATGGCTCGTCCACGGGGACTGTGACCTTACCGTGCCATATCCCCAGTCCGACCGCCTGTGCAGGATGCTATCGGAGTTCCTGGGCACGGATCGGGTCGTGTACCGCCTGATACCCGGCATGGGCCACGCCGCCGACGGGTTGTATGCCGACAAAGAGTTAGAGCAGCTTGAGGTGTTCTTGAACGATCATCTGCTGTAATCGATCCACAAGCTGAGAAAGGAGTGTCCTTATGGACAAGAAAAAGAAGGGCATCTGGGGTTCCCCCATCGCCCAGTCCCGCATCAAATCCCCCGATGTAAAGCTGGCCGAGATGCTGTTCGGCTACTTCATCGGCCCCTTCGGGGCCCTGCTGAGTTCCGGCATCTTCACCAGCCAACTGCAAAACTACCTGACCAACGTCCTCAAGCTGGATCTGGCCTTCCTCACCGGCCTCCAGCTGTTCTCCACCATCCTCATCGTGGCAGCCAACCTCATCGTGGGCCAGCTCATCGAGCGCACCAGGACGCTGGCCGGTAAAGCCCGCCCCTGGGTCCTCCTGTCTGCTCTGACCCTCTCGGTGGCCAGTGTCCTCATGTTCATTGTGCCCTTTAGGGACGAGGTCGCCCGGATGGTGTGGATCGCCATCGCCTACAACCTCTACTACGCCGTGGCCTTCCCCATCTACAACACGGCCAACTCCACCCTGATCCCTGTCTCCACCCGGAACAGCCAACAGCGTTCCGCTCTTGCTTCCTTCACCAACGTGGCCGGTCTGGGCGTCATGGGCGTGGGTTCCATGATCTTCCCCAGCCTGGTCTCCATGGCGCTGAAAGAGGACCAGAATCTGTGGTTCGTGGCCATGCTGGCGGTGGGAATCTTCACCGCCCTCACTATCCTGCTCCAGTTCCAGTTCACCCGTGAGCGGGTGACCGAGGAGGGTGGCGACAGCTCTGAACACCAGGCCGCTCCCCCCATCGGGCAGCAGCTTAAAGCGGTCACCGGCGATAAGATGTGGTGGCTGGTTATCATCTTCTATCTGTGCTTCCAGTGGTCCGGGGCCATGAAGAACGGCTCCATGACCTTCTTCTGCCAGTGGGTGATGGACAACTCCTTCTTCGGAATGGCTCTTGGGGACGCCTGGGGCGTGTCTCAATCGCTACTGGCCATCCTGGGCGCTATCCCCATGGCGGTGGCGGCGGTGTTCGTGGTGCCACTGTCCAATAAGTTCGGCAAGCGGATGGTGACCTTCATCGGCATGGTCGTCGGCGTGATCGGCGGCGTCATCGCGGGCCTGGGCAACGGGCAGATCATCCCGGTGGCCATCGGCGTGGCGCTGAAATGCCTGGGTTCCTCCCCGGCGGCCTATCTGATCCTCGCTATGCTGGCCGACGTCATCGACCACATCGAATTCAAGAACAACATCCGCACCGACGGCTTGACCATGTCCATCTACAGTTCCCTGATGGTGGCGGGAACGCCAATCTGCAACGCCATTTTCAGCGCCCTGCTCAACGCCAGCGGATACGACCAGAGCGCTGACGTGGCCCTGAACATCGCGGGGCAGTCCGCCGCCGCCCAAACCGCCATCACGGTGAGCTACATCTGGGTTGAAACCATTGCCTACGCCGTGTGTGCCCTGCTGATCTTCCTGTGGACGGTGGAAAAGAATCTGCCGGAGGAGCAGAAGGCCATTGCCGCCCGGAAGCAAACCAACTGACAGTCCGCTCTGAGACTCTCTCGGAGTTGAGATACCTCTTCCTTTCCAAACGGGGAGGCTGAGGCCACTTGGCCCCGGCCTCTGCCGTATCCGGTAAAGAGTTATTTAATCATCTTAAACGGTTTTCTAACATTTTTAAACATAACAGGGCTATTTTTAACGCACGCTTTGCACCCGTTGGAGAATTGCGCTGAATGGGAGGTATTCCATTGGAGGAATTGTTTTTGATCACCGGCGCGACGGGCTTCCTGGGTGGTACGCTGGCAAAGACGCTTCTCACCAGAGGGAAAAAGGTGGTCGGGCTGCGTCTGCCCCATGACCAGAGCGAACCGATTTCAGGAGTGGAATACCAAATCGGGGACGTCACTGAGCCGAATACGCTCAATGGCTTCTTTGATCATACCGGGGAACGGCGGACAGTATTGGTCCATTGCGCCGGAATCGTCTCGATTGGATCGGGTGAGGAAAAACAGATACTGCGGGTCAATGTGGAGGGAACTAAGAATGTCATTGATGCAGCGCTCCGGCGAAAGATCGACAAATTTATCTATGTCAGTTCCGTACACGCGATCCGGGAGAAGCCGGACGGGGTGATGATCAGGGAACCGTCTGATTTTTCTCCGGACGGCGTGGTGGGGCTATACGGGAAAAGCAAGGCGGAAGCAACAGCATATGTGCTGGAAGCCGCAAAACGTGGCCTGAACGCGATGACAGTGCATCCCTCCGGGATGATTGGACCGGGAGACCGGTCCGGCGGCTATATGACGGAGACGATCAGAGCGTTTCTGCGCGGAGGGTTCCCCGTTGCCGTAGGCGGGGGCTATGACTTTGTGGATGTGAGGGATGTGGCGGAGGGGATCATCTCATGCGCGGAGCGTGGCCGGCCGGGAGAATCCTATATCCTGTCCAACCGATATATCACCGTAAGGGAGATGTTCGAGGCTCTCAGCCGGTTCAAGGGGGCGCCCAGGACATACAGGACTGTTCCCTTGAAACTACTGACGCCCTTCGCGCCGCTGATCGAGCGAGTGGAGAATTGGCTGAGTCTGCCAAGGCTGATTACGCCGTATTCCCTGTATACACTGGGCAGCAACGGGCATTTCAGCCATGAAAAAGCGGACAGAGAGTTGGACTACACCGTCCGGCCACTTGAGCAGACTTTGGCAGATACAGCGGCGTGGCTGCAAAACGAAACAGGCTGAAAAAATGGAGGCGCCACAATGAAAGGCAGCGATAGGAGGACGGCAGATGAGGAAACGCAAAAGAAACCCTAACCTGATAGAAAAAATCCGCTCCACCGCGGTGGTGGAAAAATACATGACCGACGTGCGTTTCCGGGCAGGCGTCTCTTTGTATCAAGGCTTTTTCATCAATCTGCTGTATATCGTCATAAAACTGGTGTCGGGCATCGTGTACCGTTCCGCATGGTTTATCGCCCTGGCGGTCTATTACGTCCTGCTGGCCGTGATGCGCATTCTACTGGCGCGGCGCTTAAACGCCCAGGACGAGGCTGCGGAGCTGCGCCGTTACCGGCTGTGCGGGATCATGCTTCTCTTAATGAACCAGGCCCTCATCGGCATCGTTGTCTTCATTGTCCATCAAAACCAGGGCTTTGCCTATCCTGGACCTCTCATCTACGCTATGGCTGCCTATTCCTTTTACGCCGTCACCATCGCAATTATCAATATTGTAAAGACCCGCCGTCACAAAAGCCCCATCCTTTCAGCGACCGAAGCCATCAACCTCGTTGCCGCGCTGGTGTCCATCCTCTCGCTGGAGACCGCCATGCTGGCGCAGTTCGGCGGGGACGACGATCCGATGTTCCGCCGGGTCATTACCGGCGTGACAGGGGGAGTCGTCTGCACCATTGTGATCTGCATGGCGATCTATATGATTTGGAGGGCAAGTAAAAAGATGAACGCCATTTCTCGGGCACTTCGATGATCTCATTTGCGAGCTGTGCGATGTCAAATGCGTACCTATGTTCATCACTGTCAAGCAGGTTTTTGTAAAGCGGGTATGGCGGGCAATCTTGATACTAAAATAGGTGATTAAAACAGCAATTTGCGTGGTTCCCCTTGCGGGGGACCACGCATTTTTGTATGTTTTGTACAGATGATTCATTTGCTCGTCCTGTAAACAGGCAAATGGGTATGATCGTATCGAATCATTTTAAGGAGGAAAAGAAATGAAGAAACTGTTTGCACTGCTGCTGGCCCTGGTCATGGTGTTCGCCCTGGCCGCCTGCGGCCCCAAAACCCAGACCGGTCCCGGCCCTGCCAGCAACCCCGGCACCGAGTCCACCCCTCCCTCTGAGGCGCAGACGCCCAGCGGCGGCGAGGGCGGCGAGAAGGTCTACACCACCGTCATCAGCGACGCCGATGTGACCCTCACCGTTTCCGCCGACCAGAAGTCTCTCCAGGTCGACGCTATGGGCATGACCGTGAAGGGCACCTGCGAAGTGGTAGACAATGTTCTGACCGTGAAAGAGCAGACCGAAGGCAACGCCCAGGTTTGGGCCAGCCTGGCTCAGAACACCTTCACACTGAACGACGACGGCACCGCCACCGCCGTTCCCGTCGGGGGCGCCGATGAGGGCGGCGAGAAGGTCTACACCACCGTCATCAGCGACGCCGATGTGACCCTCACCGTTTCCGCCGATCAGAAGTCCCTCACCGTGGACGCCATGGGCATGACCGTAAAGGGTTCCTGCGAAGTGGTGGGCAATGTTCTTACCGTGAAAGAACAGACCGATGGCAACGCCCAGGTTTGGGCCAGCCTGTCCAAGAACACCTTCACCCTGAACGATGACGGCACCGCCACCGCCGTTCCCGTCGGCGAAGGCGGCGGCGAGGGTGGCTCCGCTACCGGCGTCGCCCGGTTCGCCGGCGAGTACGACCTCTACAGCGAAGAGAAGGATATGTACTGCGAGGAGTTCATCATCGACGAGGACGGCACCGTCCACGGCGTTGTGGAAGGTTCCGGTATGACCGCCTTTGAGGGCACTGTGACTGAAGACGGCACCATCACCGCCGAGGTGACCCGCCTGGGCGGCACGATGACCGGCACGATCACCGACGACCTCCAGGTGACGGTCCATTTTGAGGTTCGCGGATCCACCAGCGATTTTGTGGGCGGCCCCCTGTAATTGATTCGACAAAGACCCAGCGTGCGCCGGGGCCGGCTTCGTTCCGGCCCCGGCGTTATCGATATGATTTGGATTATGGAGGCTTAAATGATGAAGAGATTTCTCAGCGGCTTTTTGGCATTGCTTCTGCTGTTGGGCGCTCTGGCCGGCTGCGGCCCCACTGGCAGCGAACCCACCCCAACGCCCGACGCTTCCGCAAATATACCGGTGACCGACCCGGTTTCTCCCCCTGACGCCTCGCCGCCTGCCACGCCCAAACCCTGCAACCTCACCGTCACCGGGGCGGACGTACCCATGACCCGCTTTGCCCAGGAGGAGATCATGGCCGCCGCACAGAAGGCGGGCGTTGAGGACGCCTGGACCGTCTCCTTCGACGGGATCGACGAAACGCTGGAAGAACAGGCTTACGCCGTCACCGTCGGCGATAAGACCATCTCCATCAAGGGCGGCGACGAGAACGGCCTGATGTACGGCGGTCTGGAGGTCGCGGAGGAGCTGGCGCTTTACGGGGTCGAGGGCATAACCAGCTCTACCGTTTCTCCCACGATCCTGAACCGGGGGATCAAGTTCAACGCCCCCCTGGATATGCGCACTCCCAGCTATACCGACGCGGGCGACGCCGCTCAGTGGAACATCGAGTCCATGTGGGACATGGAGTTCTGGAAGGAACAGTTCGACGATATGGCCAGAGCCCGCATGAACACGTTTACCCTTTGGAACCTGAATCCGTTTCCCTCCATGGTAAAGGTCCCCGAGTACCCCGATGTGGCTCTGGACGATGTGTGGCGCACCACCATCCCCTTTGATGAGAGTTATAACGGTACCGCCACCAACATGGTCCGGGAGGAGCATTGGCAGGAGGGGAATTACGAGATCATCAAGACCATGACCATCGACGAGAAGATCGACTTCTGGCGCGAGGTCATGCAGTATGCCGCCGACCGGGGCATTGATTTCTATGTGATCACCTGGAACATCTACACCTACGGCGAGCATGGCAAGTACGGGATCACCTCGGACATGAACGACCAGGTCACTCGGGATTATTACCGCTGCAGCGTCCGGGAACTGGTGAAGACCTATCCGCTTCTGGCCGGCCTGGGCTTTACCGCGGGCGAGAATATGGAGTGGGTCAGCGGCGAGGAGTACAAGAACGAGGAGTGGCTGTGGGAGACTTACGGGCTCGGCATCAATGACGCCCTTGCCGAGGAGCCGGATCGTGAGTTCACGGTCTATCACCGCCTGCACTTGGCCGAGTTCGACACTGTCAAGGAGATCTGGAAGGATTTCAAGGGCACGGTGGATTTCTCGGAGAAATACTCCTTTGCCCATATGCACTCCAGCACCCATCCCACTTTTGCCGACAGCACGCTGGCTGTCATGCCGGAGGACGACAGATTGTGGCTTGAGGTCCGGTGCGATGACGGCTACGACTTCCGTTGGGGAGACGCTGATTTTGTGCGGGAGTATATCGCCGGGATGCCCGATGAGAGCCGTGTCCGCGGGTTCCTGTACGGGGCGGACGGCTACGTGCTTGGCCGGGAATACGCGGTGAAGGACAGCGATTTCCAGGGCCGGCTCCACATTGACAAGCACTGGTATGAGTATACCCTCCTGGGCCGTCTGGGCTATGACGTGACTCTCACCACCGACCGCTTCCGAGATATTTACGCCGCCCATTATGACGAGATCAGCCGGGCGGATGCTGACAAGCTCTTTGAGACGGTCTCCGTCGCCAGCAAAGTCATTCCCCAGGTGAACAGGCAGATTTGGTTCGACACCGACCTTTGGTACCCGGAGATGAACTTCACTGAGGTCAGATCCTTTGGCTACCTGGACGTCAAGCGGTATATCAACAACGACCAGCCTATGCCCGACAGCGGCACCATGTCCTTCTCCGCCTACGCGGACTATTTGGCCGGCGGCGAGTCCGGCAGTGAACTCCAGACCCCGGCTGAGTCGGCGGCAAACCTGCGCCAATGGGGAGAAGAAGTCCTGAAACTGGTGGCAGAGCTGGAGGCGAACAAGCCCGCTGAACTCACCTATCAGCAAAAGGATTTCTACTCCGTACTGAAGGATCAGGAATCCACGGCCTATCTGGCCCTCTATTACGCGGAGAAGTTTGAGGGCGTCATCGCCCTGCGGCAGTTCAACGACACACAGGACGAGAGCTTTAAGACCACGGCTGTGGAACATCTAAAGGCTGCGCTGGAGCATTGGAAGACCTTTGCCGCCCTTTTCGACGAGCAGTATATCCCCCAGCAGTGCGGCAGACTCTTCTCCAAGCCCGATCCTGACGCCCTCACCGCCGAGGTGGAGAAGGATATCTCCACCGCCGAGAAGTGGAAGCAGCGCAAATATTAACCCCTGCAGCGACCTGTTACGAAACCATATATCAACAGTTTTGAAAGGAAGATGAGCGATGAAGAAAAAAGGAAGTAAACTCTGGGCCATACTGACCGCAGTATTCGCCGTTCTGCTGGTGATCTGCATCGTGGCCATCCCGGTGACGGCCGAATTGGCCACCAGCATCAATATCGCCCTGAAGGCAGATACCCAGAAGATCATTCCCGATCCGGACGCCACCATTTATTTCTGGAGCGATTACGACAGCGAAGATGAGCTGGTGGCCTATGAGAAGCAGCTGTGCCACGATATCGAGGCCGAGGGCGCCGCGCTGCTGGTGAACAGAGACAACACCCTGCCCCTGGCGGCCGGGACCAAGTTCACCCCCTTCTCCCAGTCCAGCTACAATCTGCTCTACGGCGGCACCGGCTCCGGCCAGGTCTCCGCTGAGGATGCCATCAGCCTCAAGGACGCCTTTGAGAACGTGTTCGGGGCAGGCACCGTCAATCCCGATCAGTGGAACTTCTACGCCAACTGCGGCTACAGCCGCGTCAACGCCGACACCACCGGCGGCAATCAGTCCCAGTACCGCATCAATGAGGTGCCCTGGGACAAGTACACCGATGCCGCCAAGAATTCCTGGTCCGGCTACGGTGACGTGGCCCTGGTGGTGCTGGCCCGGTCCGGCGGTGAGGGTGCCGATCTGCCCTCCACCAACAGCGCGCTGACAAGCTACATGACCGACGGCAACTACCTCCGCCTGTGCGAGGAAGAGGTGGAGATGTTTAAGAACCTGGAGCAGCTGAAATCCGAGGGCGTCTTTAAGAAGATCGTGGTACTGCTGAACTCCTCCAACGCCCTCCAGCTGGACTTCGTGGACAGCTACGGCATTGACGCGGTGCTGTGGATCGGCGACGTGGGCATGACGGGCATCCTCGGCGTGGCCGACATCCTGGCCGGCAACGTGAATCCCTCCGGCCGCATCGTGGACACCTTCCTGAAGGATAACCTCTCCGCCCCCGCTATGCAGAACTTCGGCGCGTACAAGTACACCAACGGCGCCGACTATGGGGTGGAGACCGCCCAGAACAACACGGATCCCGGCATCGGCAAGTGCAATCAGGACTACGTGGTGTACCAGGAGGGCATCTACGTCGGCTACCGTTACTATGAGACCCGGTATGAGGACTATGTGCTGAACCGGGGCAACGCCGGTGATTACGATTACGACGCCGATGTGGCCTTCCCCTTCGGCTACGGCCTGAGCTATACCGATTTTGAGTACTCCAACTTCTCCGTCGCCGATAAGGGCGAGACCTTCGAGGTCGAAGTGGATGTGAAGAACGTGGGCTCTGTGGACGGCAAGCACACGGTGCAGATCTACTTCCAGTCCCCCTACACCCAGTACGACATCGACAACCAGGTGGAGAAGGCCGCCGTGGAGCTGTGCGGCTTTGACAAGAAGCTGATCGCAGCCGGAGACACCGAGCACTTCACCATCACCGTGGACAAGGAGGATCTGACCTCCTACGACGCCAACAACGCCAAGACCTATATCCTGGAGGACGGCGACTACTGGTTCACCGTCGGCTCCGACGCCCATAACGCCGTCAACAACATCCTGATGGCCAAGGGGGCGGACGCCGGCCGCATGACCGGCGAGGGCGACGGCTCTCTGGCCGCCAAGTGGAACAACCCCACCTTCGACAAGACCACCTACGCGGTGTCCTCCGTCACGGGGAATCCCATCACCAACCTCTTTGACAACGCCGACCTGAACAAGTATGAGGGCGACGACGGCCAGGACATCACCTATCTGTCCCGCTCCGACTGGCAGGGCACCTGGCCCTCCACCGTGTCCCTCAAGATCACCGAACAGATGTGGGCGGACGGCCTCACCCATGACGAGAGCGGCAGGACCGCCATCATCGAGAAGATGAAGGGCCTCTACTGGTCCGACGTGACCTCCATGCCTCCCCTGGGCGCGGCCAACGGGCAGAGCGCCGCCGCGTTCGCCGAAAAGGACGCCGGCGATCCCGACTGGGACAAGTTGGTCCAGCAGATCCCGTACAGCGAAATGATCCAGATCATCTACAACGGCTTCCATCAGACTATGGCGGCGCCCTCCATCTCTCTCCCCGGCACGCTGGACGAAAACGGACCCCAGGGCTTTACCATGGGCCTTACCGGCGGCGCCTCCGCCATGGCCTACACCTCTGAGGACGTGATGGCCGCCACCTTCAACCGGGAGCTTATCGAGAGCATGGGCAAGTGCATCGGCGAGGACTTCCTCCACGCCGCGGGCGCTGACGGCACGGTCTACTCCGGCATCTACGGGCCCGGCGCCAATATCCACCGCACCCCCTACTGCGGCCGGAACTTTGAGTACTACTCCGAAGACGGCTGGCTGGCCGGCGAGGTGGCCGCCGTTGAGGTGACCGCCATCCAGGACCGCGGCGTCTATGTCTTCACCAAGCACTTCGCCCTGAACGATCAGGAGGAAGGCCGCTACGGCATCTCCACCTGGAGCAACGAGCAGGCCATCCGCGAACTTTATCTGGAAGGCTTTGAGGGCAGCGTTGTCAAGGGCGGCGGCATGGGCGTGATGAGCTCCTTCAACCGGCTGGGCGTTGTCTGGTCCGGCGCTCACCGGGGCCTGATGACCGGCATCCTCCGGGACGAGTGGGGCATGAAGGGCGCGGCCATCACCGACTGCTCCATGTTCGCCCTGTACATGGACTATCGGATGGGCCTGCTGGCCGGCCAGGACATCTGGGACGGTCTGAGCATGCGGATGGCCACCCTGGACGGGCTGGACAATGACCCCGTTATCGTCTCCGCCTGCCAGACGGCGATGAAGCGCGTCGCCTACTCCATCACCCACTCCCACGCCATGAATGTGGGCAACGCCACCATCGTTCCCATCACCCCCTGGTGGCAGATGACGCTTTATGTGGTGACCGGCGTAATGGCGGTCCTCACGGCGGGCAGCGTGTTCATGCTGATCCGCAGCAAGAGAAAGGCAAAGAACGGCTGAGCGGCCATTATTCGGTGGGCTGCGGCGCATTGTGCGCCGCGGCCCGCCGCTCACCCTGTCGGTAGCACATGACATAACGGAAATGGATCTCGCAATTCGATACCGGAGCGCGGTACATTACATGAAAAAGAGGTGAACAACCCATGGATCAGCGAACGATCATCAACCTTAACGCAAAATGGACCTTTACCGGCCCAGACGGCAGCGAGCAGGCGGTAGACCTCCCCCACACCTGGAACGCGGTGGACGGCCAGGACGGCGGCAATGACTACTGGCGGGGGACCTGCCGCTACTGCAGGACCTTCCCCAGGCCGGACTTCGACCCCCAGACCCAGCGGGTCTATCTGGAGTTCCGGGGGGTCAACGCCTCCGCCGCCGTCGCCCTCAACGGCAGAGAGGTCATGACCCACGACGGTGGCTACTCCACCTTCCGGGCGGACGTCACCGATGTTCTGGCCGACTCCAACGACCTGTCCGTGGCGGTGGACAACTCCGTCAACGACCGGGTCTATCCCCAGAAGGCCGACTTCACCTTCTACGGCGGCATCTACCGGGATGTGTGGCTCATCGTGGTGAATAAGGACCACTTCGACCTGGACTTCTGGGGCGGTCCCGGCATCAAGGTCACCCCCACCGTGTCCGGCAAAGACGGCACCGTCCGGGTGGAGACCTTCCACAAGTCCGAGGGCGGCAAGGTGGCTGTCCGGTTGTTGGACGCCTCCGGCGCGGTGGCGGCCCAGGACGAGGGGACCGACGTCACCCTCACCATCCCCAACGTCCATCTGTGGGATGGAGTGAAGGACCCCTACCTGTATACCTGCGAGGCCGACCTCATCGTAGGCGGCAAGGTGACGGACCAGATCAGCACCACCTTCGGCGTCCGCTCCTTCCATGTGGACCCGGACAAGGGCTTCTTCCTGAACGGCAGGCCCTATCCCCTCCACGGCGTCTCCCGCCACCAGGACTGGAAGGGCATTGGCAACGCCCTTACCAAAGAGCATCACGACAGGGACATGGAGCTCATCCGGGAGATGGGCGTGAACACCATCCGCCTGGCCCACTATCAGCACGACCAATACTTCTACGACCTCTGCGACAAATACGGCATGATCGTCTGGGCGGAGATCCCCTACATCTCGGAACACATGCCCAACGGCCGGGAGAACACCATCACCCAGATGAAGGAGCTCATCGTCCAGAACTACAACCACCCATCCATCGTCACCTGGGGGCTGTCCAACGAGATCACCATCTCCACCAAGGACAAGGCCGACATGCTGGACAACCACCATGTCCTCAACGACCTGGTACATCGGATGGACCCCACCCGGCCCACCACCCTGGCCTGCTACGCCATGTGCGGCCCCTTCAACAAGGTGGCCCACATCAGCGACCTGGTGAGCTGGAACCTGTATCTGGGCTGGTATGTGCCGGGGCTGTTCCTCAACGACCTGTGGATCGACTTCTTCCACTGGAAGTACCCCAAGCGTTCCCTGGGCTACTCGGAGTACGGCTGCGAGGCCATGACCAACCTCCACTCCTCCCACCCGAAGCGGGAGGATCAGACGGAGGAATACCAGTGCGTGTACCATGAGTATCTGCTGAAGTGCTTTGAAAAGCGCCCGTTCATGTGGTCCACCCACGTGTGGAACATGTTCGACTTCGCCGCCGACGCCCGGGACCAGGGCGGCGAGCCGGGGATGAACCACAAGGGGCTGGTGACCTTCGACCGGAAGATCAAGAAGGACAGCTTCTATCTCTACAAGGCCCGGTGGAGCGACGAGCCCTTCGTCCACATCTGCTCCAAACGGTATGCGGAGCGGAATGAGACCGTCACCACCGTGAAGGTCTACTCCAATCAGAAGACCGTGGCCCTGTACGCCAACGGGGAGAAGGTGGGCGAGCAGACCGGCGAGCACGTGTTCACCTTCCAGGTACCGCTCAGCGGCGAGGTGAAGCTGGAGGCCCGGTCCGGCGAGCTGACCGACAAGGCCGTGATCCGCTATGTGGACAGGCCCAACCCCGACTACGTCCTGAAGAAGGGCGAGGGCAAGGGCCGGAACTGGGTATAAGAGAGAGGGAGGAGTCAAAATGGCAAACAACGAGGCCCCCGCGGGCGCTGTGACCAACCGGGCGAAAATGTATCAGCTGGCGCTGTTCCCCATGAACAACGGCGCCACCAACGTCTACTTTGTGCTGATCCTGGCCTATGTGGCCCAGTTCGGCGACAACATCCTGCACCTGGGTATCTTCGCCTCGCTGATGGTCACCGTCATGCGTGTGCTCGACGCCGTCACCGACCCCATCATCGGCGCGATGATGGACCGCACCAGCACCCCCATCGGCAAGTTCCGCCCGTTCATGATCATCGGCTCCGCCATCATGGCGGTGTCGGTCATCGCCCTCTACATCCTGACCCCTTTCATCCCGGAGAGCATGATGTGGCTGCGGTATGTGGCTTTCGTGGTGATCTACTTCATCTGGGTCATCGGCTACACCTTCCAGACCTCGGTGACCCGCGCCGGCCAGACGGTGCTCACCAACGACCCCAACCAGCGGCCCATGTTCACCATCTTCAACACCATCGGCTCCCTGCTGGGCATGGGCGTGATGCAGTTCCTCATCCCCCAGGTCAAGGCCGCGTTCGATGTGTATAAAGTGGACGCCGCGGGGAACTTCATCCTGGACGAGGCGGGGAAAAAGATCCTCGACGTCTCCGGGATCGCCAACCCCGTGGTGTGGCGCATCATCACCCCCGTGGGCATCGTCATCTCCGTGGCCCTCACCGCGCTGGCCATCATCGGCATCGCGGCCAAGGACAAGCCGGAGTTCTACGGCATCGGCGGCAAGCAGGAGAAGGTGAAGATCTCCGAGTACGTGGAGATCATCAAGAACAACAAACCCATGCAGCGGCTGATGGTGGCCGGCGGCGGGTGCAAGCTGGCCCTGGCCATCGCCACCAACACCACGGTCCTGCTGGCCCTGTACGGCATCGTGATGGGCAATTACAACGCACTGTACCTGCCCATGATGGTGCTGGGCTATGTGTGCGCGGTGCCGTTCTTCCTGCTGTCCATGCGGACCTCCCAGAAGAAGGGGCAGCGGGCCTCTCTGATCCGCTATGTCTCCGTGGCCCTGATCTGCTATGTGGGCGTGCTGGCCCTGCTGCTGATCAACTCCCACGGCGATCCGGCCACCACCCTGTCCTTCCCGTTCAACGGCGGCGGCGCCGTCAACCTGTACACCATCCTGTTCATCGTGTTCTTCGGCATCGGCTACGGCGCGTACTACGCCACGGCGGATATGCCCATCCCCATGGTGGCGGACTGCTCCGACTACGAGACCTACCGCTCCGGCAAGTACATCCCCGGTATCATGGGGACCCTGTTCTCCCTGGTGGATAAGCTGGTGTCCTCCCTGGCGCAAACGCTGGTGGCCATCATCTTCCTGATCGCCACCGGGGTGAACGAGCTGCCTAACGACGCCACGCCGTACTCCCCGGGCATCAGGGTAGCGGTGATCATCATGTTCTGCGTGATCCCCATGATCGCCTGGGCGGCCACGCTGGTTGCCATGAAGGGTTACTCGCTCACCGGCGAGAAGATGAAGGAGATCCAGGCGGTGAACGCCCGGCGGAAGGAAGCTGTGGCCCAGGGCGCCAGCCTGGACGAAGCCATGAAGGAGTACCCCTGTGCGCCTGATTGAGGACGTGCTGGCACAATTCTAAGTATTTTAACTGAACATACAGGGTCCCCTTGCAATAGCAACAGGACAGGAGGAAAGAGCATGGAATACCTGATCGGTATCGATCTTGGCACCTCGGGCACCAAAACAGTGCTGTTCGACGTGAACGGGGTGCCGGTGGCGAGCCACACCGTGGAGTATCCGCTGCATCAGCCCCGAAACGGCTGGGCGGAACAGGACCCCCACGACTGGTGGGGAGCGGTGCAGGAGACCGTCCGGACCGTTCTGAACAAGAGCGGCGCCAAGCCGGAGGAGATCAAAGGCGTGGGGCTTTCCGGCCAGATGCACGGGCTGGTGATGCTGGACGCCCAGGGTCACGTTCAGCGTAACGCGATCCTCTGGTGCGACGGACGGACCCAAAAGCAATGCGATGAGATCACCGGGACGCTGGGACAGCGGTTGATCGACGTCACCGCCAACCCCGCGCTGCCCGGCTTTACCGCCGGAAAGATCCTGTGGGTGCGGGAGAACGAGCCGGCGGTCTATGAGAAGTGCCGCCACATCCTGCTGCCCAAGGACTACATCAGATATAAGCTCACCGGCGAGTTCGCCACCGAGGTGTCCGACGCCTCCGGCATGAATCTGCTGGATGTGCCGAACCGCCGCTGGAGCGGCGAAGTCCTGTCCGCCCTGGACATCGACTCCGGCCTGCTGGGACGGATGTACGAATCCTGCCAGGTCACAGGGGCGGTGACCCTGGCCGCCGCCGAGGTCACCGGGCTGGCACCGGGCACCACCGTGGCAGGCGGGGCGGGAGACAACGCGGCCGCTGCCATCGGGACCGGCGTGGTGGAGACCGGCAAAGCCTTCACCACCCTGGGCACCTCCGGGGTCATCTTCGCCCACGCGGATCAGGTGACCATCGACCCCAAGGGCCGGGTCCACACCTTCTGCTCCGCCGTACCGGGGGCGTGGACGGTGATGAGCTGCACCCTGGCCGCCGGACTGTCCCTCCAGTGGTTCCGCAACCAGTTCTGCGGCGCTGAGCGGGAACTGGCCGCCGCCCAGGGGCGGGACGTATACGAGCTGATGACCGACAGCGCGGCCCGCAGCCCCATCGGGGCCAACCGGCTCATTTACCTGCCCTACCTCATGGGGGAGCGGTCCCCGTTGCTGGACTCCGACGCGCGGGGCGCGTTCATCGGCCTTTCCAACATCCATACCAAGGGCGACATGATCCGGGCGGTGATGGAGGGAGTGGCCTACTCCCAGCGGCAGTGCCTGGACGTATTCCGGGAGATGGGGGTGGACGTGTCCGACATGGCCGCCTGCGGCGGCGGCGGGCGGAGTCCCTTCTGGCGGCAGATACTGGCCGACCTGTACGGCTGTCCTGTGAAGACCATCGCCTCCGAGCAGGGGCCGGCGCTGGGCGCGGCCATCCTGGCGGGTGTGGGCGCGGGGCTCTACTCCTCCGTAGCGGAGGGCTGCAAGGTGGCCGTCCACGCGGGAGAGATCCAGCAGCCAAAGGCGGAGAACTCCGCGGCATACGAGCCGTTTTACCAGCTCTATCGGAACCTGTATCCCACGCTGCGGGACAGCTTCCACACCCTGGCAACACTGTAAGGGGGACACACTATGGAAATCAAAACGGTTTTTGACCCGACGTTCAAGCCCTATGGCAAGGTGCTGGAGGGCTACGACACCTCCGCTCTGGTGCGGGCGATGAATGACATCCCCCTGCCGGAGTCCGGTACAGAATATGAGCCGGACATCGCGTCCCTGGAAGCCTGCGCTGTCTACCGAGAGTTTCGGGACAACGCCTACGGCGGTATGCCCATCCAGATCGGTATGTGCTGGGGCCGCAATACCAGGCTGAACTGCCTGGAATACCACCGGGACAGCGAGGTCAACGTGGGCGAGGGGGATTTCATCCTGCTGCTGGCCAGACAGGAGGAGATCGTGGACGGCGTGCTGGACACCTCCCGCGTCAAGGCGTTCCGGGTGCCCGCCGGCGTTCCGGTAGAGGTCTACGCCACCACCCTTCACTACGCGCCCTGTCATGTGAGCGAGGCCGAGGGGTTCCGGGTCGCCGTGGTCCTGCCCAGGGGCACCAACACCGCCGTCCCCGGCGCGAAGCCGGTCAATGAGGAGGACACCTGGCTCACCGCCCGGAATAAATGGCTGCTGGCCCATCCTGAGTCCGATGAGGGGAAGGGCGGCGCCCACATCGGGCTGAAGGGCGTCAATATCGACATCGCAAACGATATATGAGGAGGAAAGGATCATGCTGACCAACATCCCCGAGGTAAAACTGGGTATCATCGCCGTGAGCCGTGACTGCTTTGTCATCTCCCTGGCCGAGCGCAGAAGAGCCGCCATCGTATCTGCCTGCGCGAAGAACGGCCTGGACCTCTACGAGTGTAAGACCACCGTGGAGAACGAGCTGGATATGCTGAAGGCGGTGGGGGAGGTCAAGTCCGCCGGCTGCAACGCCCTCGTCGTGTTCCTGGGCAACTTCGGCCCGGAGACACCCGAGACGCTGATCGCCAAGAACTTCGACGGCCCCGTCATGTACGCCTCCGCCGCCGAGGGGGACGGCGACCTCATCAATGGCCGGGGCGACGCCTACTGCGGCATGCTCAACTGCTCCTATAATCTGGGCATGCGGCACCTCAGGGCGTACATCCCCGAGTACCCCGTGGGCACAGCAGAGGACATCGCCAGGATGATCGCGGACTTCGTGCCCGTGGCCCGTGGCCTGCTGGGCGTGGCCGGCCTGAAGATCATCACCTTCGGCCCCCGGCCCCAGGACTTTTTCGCCTGCAACGCCCCCATCAAGGGGCTGTATGAGATCGGCGTGGAAATCGAGGAGAACTCTGAGCTGGACCTGCTGGTGAGCTACAAGGCCCACGCCGGGGATCCCCGCATCGCCGGCATCTGCGACGAGATGGCCGCCGAGATGGGCGAGGGCAAATACTACCCCGAGCTGTCCGCCCGGATGGCCCAGTTCGAGCTGACCCTGCTGGACTGGGCGGAGCAGCACAAGGGCAGCCGGAAGTATGTGGCCTTCGCCGACAAGTGCTGGCCCGCCTTCCCGGAGGCCTTCGGCTTCGAGCCCTGCTACGTCAACTCCCGCCTGGCCTCTCGCGGCATCCCCGTGGCCTGCGAGGTGGATATCTACGGCGCCCTCAGCGAGTACATCGGCATGTGCGTGTCCGGCGACACCGTGACCCTGCTGGACATCAACAACTCCGTCCCGGCGCAAATGTGGGAGGAAAGTATCAAGGGCAAGTATGACTACGCCCTCACCGACACCTTCATGGGCTTCCACTGCGGCAACACGCCATCCTGCAAGCTGTGCGCCGACCGGGCGGTGAAGTATCAGCTCATCCAGCACCGGCTGCTGGAGCCCAAGGGTAGCGAGCCCGACTTCACCAGGGGCACCCTGGAGGGGGACATCGCGCCCTCCGACATCACCTTCTACCGCCTCCAGTGTGACAGCGAGGGGACTCTCCGCTCCTACATCGCCCAGGGGGAGGTGTTGCCTGTGGCGACGCAGTCCTTCGGCGGCATCGGCGTGTTCGCCATCCCGGAGATGGGCCGGTTCTACCGCCACGTGCTCATCCAGAAGCGGTATCCCCACCACGGGGCGGTGGCCTTCGGCCACTACGGCAAGGCGCTGTTCGAGGTGTTCAAGTTCCTGGGTGTGAAGGATATCGCCTACAACCAGCCGAAATCCCTGCCCTATCCCACCGAGAATCCTTGGACTTGAGGAGTTGATCATATGACTGCAAACGAGAAAAGAGCGATCCAAATCGCCGCTTGCCGGATCCGCATGGGGATCATCGAGGGCACCCACGCGGCCAAGGCGGGCCATCCCGGCGGCAGCCTGTCCGCCGCAGACCTGTTCGCCTACCTGTACTTCAAAGAGCTGAACATCGACCCGGCGGACCCGAAAAACCCGGACCGGGACCGGTTCGTGCTGTCCAAGGGCCACACCGCCCCCGGCCTGTACGCCGCCCTGGCCAACCGGGGTTTCTTCCCGGTGGAGGACCTGAAGACCCTGCGGCAGATCGGCAGCTATCTCCAGGGCCACCCCAACATGAATACGGTCCCCGGGGTGGATATGTCCACCGGCTCCCTGGGTCAGGGGATCTCCGCCGCCTGCGGCATGGCCCTGGCCGCCAGGCACATGGGCAAGTCCTGCCGGGTGTACACCCTGCTGGGGGACGGCGAGATCGAGGAGGGCGAGGTCTGGGAGGCCCTGATGTTCGCCCACCACTACAAGCTGGATAATCTGTGCGTCATCATCGACAACAACGGCCTCCAGATCGACGGGCCCGTGACAGAGGTCATGAGCTCCTATCCCATCCCGGACAAGCTGAGGGCCTTTGGCTTCGAGGTGGCCGAGATCGACGGCCACGACTTCGACCAGATGGAGGCGGCCTTCGCCAGGGCGAAGGAGACCAAGGGGGTGCCCTTCGCCATCGTGATGAAGACCACCAAGGGCAAGGGGATCAGCTACATGGAGAACCAGGTGGGCTGGCACGGCAAGGCCCCCAACGACGGGGAATACGAGCAGGCCATGGGCGAGCTGAGGGCCCAACTGGCCGGATTGGAGGCGGAGTGAGATGGCGGACGTGAAAAAGATCGCCACCCGTGACAGTTACGGGAACGCGCTAAAAGAGCTGGGCGCCGCCCACGACGACGTGATTGTGTTCGACGCGGACCTGTCCAACGCCACCAAGACCAACACCTTCCAGAAGGCATACCCGGACCGGCACTTCAACTGCGGCATCGCCGAGGGGAACATGATGGCGGTGGCGGCGGGGGTGGCCTCCATGGGGCTGGTGCCCTTCGCCTCCAGCTTCGCCATGTTCGCGGCGGGCCGGGCCTTTGAGCAGGTGCGGAATTCCATCGGCTACCCCCATCTGAATGTGAAGATCGGGGCCACCCATGGGGGCATCTCCGTGGGCGAGGACGGGGCCAGCCACCAGTGCTGCGAGGACTTCGCGCTGATGCGGTCCATCCCGGGGATGGTGGTGATGAGCCCCGCCGACGACGTGGAGGCCAGGGCCATGGTAAAGGCCGCTTATGAGCATGAGGGTCCGGTGTATATGCGCTTCAGCCGCTTCGGGATGGACGCCGTCCACGACCCGGACAATTACACTTTTGAAATTGGCAAGGGCGAGGTGCTGCGGGAGGGCACGGACGTGGCCATCATCGCCAACGGGCTGCTGGTGCCGGAGGCGGTGAAGGCGGGACAGATGCTGGCAGAGCAGGGCGTCTCCGCCATGGTGATTGACATGGCCACCGTCAAGCCACTGGACGAGGAGCTGGTGCTAAGAGCGGCAAAGATGTGCGGGAAGATCGTCACCGCCGAGGAACACAATATCATCGGCGGGCTGGGCGAGGCGGTGTGCGCCCTGCTCAGCGAGAAGCACCCGGTACCCGTGAAGCGGGTGGGCGTCAACGATGAGTTCGGCCACTCCGGGCCGGCGGCGGCTCTGCTCAAGCGGTTCGGTCTCAGCGCGGAGCATATCGTGGAGGTCGTTTCCCAACTAAAAATCACTGAGTGATAAAAGGAGGGACATTGATGAAGCAGCAAGTTTTTAACCCCTACCTCCCCAGTTGGGAGTACATTCCGGACGGCGAACCCCATCTGTTCGGGGACCGGGTGTATGTCTACGGCTCTCACGACAAGTTCAACGCCCCCATCTTCTGCGTCAACGACTATGTGTGCTGGTCCGCCCCGGTGGACGACCTCAGCGACTGGCGCAACGAGGGGGTCATCTTCCGCAAGAACCAGGACCCCAAGAACAAGCTGGGTCTGCGCCTCCTGTTCGCCCCGGACGTGTGCCAGGGCCCCGACGGGCGGTACTACCTCTACTACGCCTTCGACTTCATGGGGATCATGGGCGTGGCGGTGTGCGACACCCCGGCGGGCCAGTATGAGTTCCTGGGCCACGTCCACTACAAGGACGGCACCATCTGGGGCCGCCGAAAGGGGGACCAGTTCCCCTTCGACCCCGGCGTCCTCTGCGATGACGACGGGCGAATCTGGCTGTACTCCGGCTTCTACACCCCCACCCCGGCCATCGTCACCGGCGGGAAAAAGCTGAAAAACGACGGCGGCGTGGTGGTGGAACTGGAACAGGACATGGTGACCATCAAGACCGAACCCAAAGTCATCTTTCCCAAGGAGGGTCCGGGGTCTTTCCCCAACCACGAATTCTTTGAGGCCAGCTCCATCCGCAAGGATGGGGACAAGTACATCTTCGTGTATTCTTCCCGGCACAATCACGAGCTGTGCTATGCCGTCAGCGACCGGCCCGACGGCGGCTTCACCTTCGGCGGCACCCTGGTAGATCAGGGCGATATGTTCCTGGACGGCAACGAGGACGAAAGCAAGGCCCTCAACTACCTGGGCAACACCCACGGCGGGATGCTGAAGCTGGGGGATCAGTGGTACATCTTCTACCATCGACAGACCAACCGGCACTCCTATTCCCGGCAGGCCTGCGCGGAGAAGCTGATCCAAAACCCCGACGGCTCCTTCCGGCAGGCGGAGGTCACCTCCTGCGGGCTTAACGACGGCCCGCTGAAGGGCGAGGGACACTATGAGGCCCGCATCGCCTGCAACCTCTGGAGCAAAGACGGCGTGGGCCGGTACGACGGATCCAGCCCTCGGAAGCGGCTGGCCGCCCATCCCTACTTCACCCAGACGGGGAAGGACCGGGAATCGGACGGCGATCAGTACATCGCCAATATGCGTGACGGAGCAGTGGCCGGCTTCAAGTACTTCCAGCTGGACGGGCCCGTGGACGTGACCGTAGAGCTGGGCGGAACAGGCTCCGGGACCTTCGAGATCTCTGACGAACCCACATTCGCCACAGGGATCAGCGTCAAGGTGGACGTGCAGGGCGGCAGGCAAACCTTTACCGCCGAGCTGGATCTGGGCGCCGGCATCAAGGCGCTCTATTTCCAATACCGGGGTTCAGGCGCTGTGAATTTCCACAGCTTCACGATACACGGCAAACAATGAAAAGGAGGAGCAAACAATGAAAAGCAACGGTAAACTTCGCATGAGCAGCAAGAAACTTCGCCTGATCCTGATCCCGATCATGGCAGTTGTGCTTGTGATCGCCATCGCGGCCAACATCGGGATGAATATGTTCGCCTCGGTGATGGACGACTACCTCGGCCGCGGCGAGATGAAACAGGTCACGGCGGACGGCTCGGAAGACTGGGACACGAACTACTATGAGGATCTGTACGCCGGTATGGAAGAATCCAAGGCGGCGTCCTATCTCCTGGCCGCAAGAGTCCAGGAGGAGGGCTCCGTACTGCTGAAAAACAACGGCGTGCTTCCGCTGGAAAAAGGCAGCGAGGTGACCCCCTTCGGATACCGCTATCTGAACCCCATCTATGGGCAGGTGTCCTCCAGCGGCTCCGCCAAGTGGACCATTTCCCCTGTCACCCCGGAGGATGGTCTGAAGGACTTTTTCACCATCAATAACGCCGCCGTCGATCTGATGAAGAAGGCGGGTGAGCCCGCTGCCATCGTCGAGGCTCCCGGCACCCTCAGTGCAGGTTCACTCAACGACCTGATGGGCGGCGACAGCAAGATCTATGAGTATGACGCCTCCATCTACGGCAGCCTGGATTCCTCCCTGTCCGGCACCACGGCCATTGTGGTCATCTCCCGCGCCGGCCAGGAGGGTTCCGACAAAAAGTATGACGGGTATGAGGACGGCACTCCCCACTACCTGGCCCTCTCCCAGAAGGAGAAGGATACCATCGCCCGTGCCAAGGAGGTCTGCGGAAAGGTGGTCGTGGTGCTGGCTACCTCCGCCGCCATGGAGTTGGGGCCCATCATGTCCGGCGAACTGGAGGCGGACGCCATCCTGCAGGTGGGCCATGTGGGCGAGAAGGGCTTTGCTGCCCTGGGCAGGATCCTGTGCGGCGAGGTGAATCCCTCCGGCAGGACCGTGGACATCTGGCCCACCGACTTTACCAAGGACCCCACCTATCAGAACTTCGGCGCCTTCACCTATACCAACGCCACCTTCAAGAGCCACGCATACGGCTCCCCCTCCTCTGACCGGGGCGACGGGACCTTCAGCCGTTACTTCATCGAGTACGAAGAGGATATGTACATGGGCTACCGCTACTATGAGACTGCGGCGGTAGAGGACCCCTCTTTCGTCTATGGTGAACTGGACGGCATGGGCGGCGTGGTGACCCCCGGCGCGGTGGCCTATCCCTTCGGCTACGGCCTCAGCTACACCACCTTTACGCAGACCATTACCTCCTATGACGACTCCGGCGACAATATCACGCTCAAGGTAAAGGTGGAGAACACCGGCTCCAACCCCGGCAAGGAGGTCGTTGAAATCTATTTCTCCGCTCCTTACACCCAGATGGACAAGGATATGAAGGTCGAGAAGCCGGTGACCCAGCTCATCGCCTTTGAGAAGACCGGCGTCCTCCAGCCCGGTGAGAGCCAGGAGATCGAGATCTCCTTCCCCAAGGAGGATATGGCCTCCTACTGCTACACCAGGGACAACGGCGATGGGACCACCGGCGCCTATATGCTGGAGGAGGGCGATTATCAGATCAGCCTCTGCGCCAACAGCCACACCGTCATCGACTCCCGCACCTGGAGCAACGGCGAGACTGTCTGGTACGACAGCACCAATCCCCGCCAGTCCGAGATCGACGCCCAGTCCGCCATGGATGAGAACGGTAATCTCCTTGACGTTCCCGCGAAGGGCGAAGACGCCGGCTATCAGGCTGCCGCCAATCTGTTCCCCGCCAGCAGCGATTACATGAACGAAGAGGCCACGATCCTGAGCCGCTCCAACTGGACGGGCACATTCCCCGCCCGCCCCGAGGGCAATCAGAAGGAAGCCTCCGAAAAAACAGTCGCCTCCTTCGGCATCGAGGAGACCTTCGACGTGGAAAACGACCCCATGCTGGGCAATGTGTCTGGCAGCGTGGTCTATGCGGAAACTGATCCCCAGGTCCGGGACAGCGGGCTGATGCTCTCCAATATGCGCGGCCTGGATTACTATGATCCCCTTTGGGAGGACTTCCTGGATCAGGTGGACTACGGCAACGAAACTGTCCTTGCCCAGATCGTCTCTCTGATGACCGGCTCCAACTACGCCACCACTCCTGTTGAAGCCATCGGCCTGATCCCCACCGTCGAGGCGGACGGCGCCAACGGCATCAAGGCAGTCAAGACGGATGATGGCATGGGGATGAGCGCCACCTATGGCTACGCCCCTCTGATGGCATCCACCTGGAACAAGGAACTGATGTATGAGGTGGGTAAGATGTTCGGCCAGGAGGCCATGGAGACCGGCATCGCCGGCTGGTATTCTCCCGCCATCAACCTGCATCGCTCTCCCTTCTCCGGCCGTGTCTTTGAGTATTACTCCGAAGACCCCGTCCTGACCGGTAAGCTCACGGCGTCTGTCGTCAGCGGCGCAGGAGACGCGGGGATGTTCTGCTACATCAAACACTTTGCCCTGAACGACCAGGAGACCAACCGCGAGTTCTTCCTGCACACCTGGGCCACCGAACAGACCATGCGCGAGTTGTATCTGAAGGCCTTTGAGATCCCCTTCAAGGAGGCCCGGATGACCATCAGCTACATTGCCGACGCCAACGGCAACACCGCCCAGAGGACGATGCGGGCCGCCACCGCGGTGATGGCATCCCAGAACAATATCGGGGCCACCATCGCCCACGCCAACTACGCGCTGCTGACCTCTCTGCTCCGGGGCGAATGGGGCTTCACCGGCCTGGTACACACGGATATGTATGTGTGGGCCGGAGAGAAGAATATGTATGATCTAACCTTCCGCGCCGGCAGCGACACCTTCCTGACCTTTGAGGCCATGAGCGGTATCGTGGATAAGAGCAGCCCCACGATCCACAACGTGATGCGCCGGGCCCTGCACGATGTCTGCTACACCATAGCCAACTCCGCCGCCATGCAGGGGCTGGCCATGGGCTCTTACACCTACTACTCCATGTCCCCTTGGCGGATCGCGCTGATCGCCGCGGATGTGGTGATCGGTCTGCTTATCGTCCTCGGTGTGGTCTTTATCGTGATCCGCACGCTGGACGAAAAGAAGAATCCCCAGCGGTATAAGCCGTTCGGCAGGAAAAAGTAATGGAATATAAAAGACAGCCCCGATTTATTGCGGCGCTCTGAAATCAACATATGCTCACCATGCTGCGAGAAAAGGAGGAAAAATGAAAAGACCAATCAAAAAAGTGCTGGCACTTCTGCTGTGCCTGACACTTGCGGCGTCCCTGGCGGTCCTGTCCGGGTGCAGCATCCTGCTGCCCGCCCTGGAAAATCTGCAGGGAACGCCCTCCAGCCCGGACGGCCCCAGCGGAGACGGGCCTGCCGGCACCTATACCCTGGATGTGGCCCTGTTCGACGAGTTCTGGTACGACAATGTGGTGGACGCCGCCCTCTGGCGGACCACCGGCACAGTTGGAGCCTACGCCAAGGACACCCTGGTGCTCAATGACGACGGTACCTACGCCCTGACCAAGGAGATGGGGGCGGATCAGGCGTCCATCGACCGCTGGAGCTCCGACGGCGGCGTGGCAGACAGGAACTTCAACACCTACACGTATTACGGCACTTATACCATTGCGGATGACGGCGTGACCGTCACCCTGTCTCCCTGCACGAAGATCGCCGTGGAGGTGGATGTGTTCGACATGACGGTGGGGTATGATCTGGGCAGCTTCCCGATCGACTTTACCGAGACTGACGATCTGACCACCCAGGCGGGCACCTGCCACGGCGAACTGGTGGTGGACTTCTTTGTGGGGCCCTACATCGTGGCCACAGGACACGGCAACGCGGAGCAGGTGGTCACCCTGGGGACCTATGACTACGGCACCTTTACCTTCACCTCTCCCAGCGGCACCGTGGAACCCGCTCCCACCGATCCTCCCGAAAATCCGGACGTGGACGGCTATGCGTTCACGCCGGGCACCAACCCGGAGATCACTTTCACGGTCTATCCCGACGGCACCTATACCTTTGCCTGGCCCGCCAACAGCGTCAGCGAGAGCGGCACCTGGACCTACGAGGGCGGCAAGTTCACCGTGATCGACCCCAACGGCAAGGAGACGGTGGCCGACATCAACGGCGACGAGATCAGCTTCACCTACTACTTCTCTCAGAATGACCAGCTGAATCAGGCGTATACCGGCTCCGTGACGGCGCTGGAGGCCGTCATCGGCGGCAGCAGCGCACCCGCCGGGGACAGCTACGACTTCAAGCCAGGGACCAACCCGGAGATCACCTTCACGGTCTATCCCGACGGCACTTACACCTTTGCCTGGCCCGCCAACGGCGTCAGCGAAAGCGGCACCTGGACTTACGAGGGCGGCAAGTTCACCGTGATCGATCCCAACGGCAAAGAGACGGTGGCCGACATCAGCGGCGACGAGATCAGCTTCACCTACTACTTTTCCAAGACCGATCAGCTGAACCAGGCTTACACCGGCTCTGTGGCCGCTCTGGAGGCCGTCATCGGAAGCGGCAGCGCACCTGCGGGGGACAGCTACGACTTTACGCCGGGCACCAATCCCGAAATCACCTTCACGGTCTATCCTGACGGAACCTATACTTTCGCCTGGCCCGCCAACGGCGTCAGCGAGAGCGGTACATGGACCTATGAGGGCGGCAAGTTCACCGTGATTGATCCCAACGGCAAGGAGACGGTGGCCGACATCAGCGGCGACGAGATCAGCTTCACCTACTACTTCTCCCAGACCGATGAGGGCGGCAAGTTCACCGTGATTGATCCCAACGGCAAGGAGACGGTGGCCGACATCAGCGGCGACGAGATCAGC
>CANPWZ010000004.1 GCA_947585425.1 uncultured Oscillospiraceae bacterium | reverse complement strand
GCTGGTGTAGCTCAGCCGGTAGAGCAGCTGATTTGTAATCAGCAGGTCGGGGGTTCGAATCCGTCCACCAGCTCCACCTCTTCACCAAAACTGAATATGGAGGAGTACCCAAGTGGCCAAAGGGGGCAGACTGTAAATCTGTTAGCTTCGCTTTCGGTGGTTCGAATCCACCCTCCTCCACCAGAAAATCGGTGACCCCCGCAGGGGGTTGCCGATTTTCTATTGCCCACTATTAGAACACTTGTTCTATCCACTCCCATACCATACCACTGGAACAAACGTTCGTCAAGCCCCTGGCCCCGGTTTTTTCCACCTAAACTTTTGGAAACCGCCCCAAAAATCGGACAGCCTCTCCCCCCTTGTTGCACGCCGCCGGTCCCGAAGCCGCTGTTTACAAATGATTTACAGGTTCGGGGTTGACCTGCCCTTCCGCCGGGGGGTACAATGGAGGCAGAAAAAAAGAGCCGCCCCATGAGGACGGCTTTGAGGAGGTACGCCATGAAAAAGCGCGCCATGTACGGCCTGATGGGCCTTGCCGCGGCGGTGGCGGGCGCCGTGGGGGGCAACCACGCTCTGGGCAATTATCTCTTGGAGCAGATCAATCACCCGCCCATCCGCACCCCGGAGACGGAGGAGGCCAATCCCGTCCAGCAGGAGGGCCGGCTGTGGGCCCGGAGCATGGAGGGCTTTGAGGAGGCCTCCCTCACCGCCACCGACCAGGTGAAGCTGTGGGCAGCGGTCCGCCGGGCCGGTGCCCCGGACGAACACCGCTGGGCCATCTGCATCCACGGCTACGCCGACACCTACGAGGCCATGGGCGCCCAGGGCCTCTGGTACCATGACCACGGCTGGAACGTGCTGATGCCCGACCAGCGCGCCCACGGCAAAAGCGGCGGGGAGTGCATCGGCTGGGGCTATCTGGAGCGGCTGGACGCGCTGGGCTGGGTCAACTGGATCCTCCGGCGGGACCCGGAGGCCGAGATCGTCCTCCACGGGGCGTCCATGGGCGGGGCCACCGTGCTGATGGTCACCGGCGGGCCGGTGCCCCGGCAGTTGAAGGCGGTGGTCTCCGACTGCTCCTATACCACCTTCGAGGAGGAGGCCAAACACTTCATCAAGACCCACGCCAGCTCCCTGGTCCCCGACCTGCCCTTCCCCGCCCCCACGGGGCTGCTGTTCGCCTCCCTGCGGGGGGCCGCGCTCCGGCACGGGGCCGGCTTCGATCTGCGGAACGCCTCCCCCATCGAGGCGGTACGCCAGTCCAGGACCCCCACCCTGTTCATCCACGGCGTGGAGGACAACTTCGTCCCCGCCCCCATGATGGGCCGGCTGTACCAGGCCGCCGCCTGTCCCAAGCGCTTCCTGTGGGTGCCGGGGGCGGGCCATGTGGCCGCGGTGGGCGCCGACCCGGAGCTGTACTGGTCCGCGGTGGACGAGTTTTTGAACGAGTACGTACACATATATGAAAGGCCCCCGGCTTAAGGCCGGGGGTCCGTTTTACGCTTCCTTCCCGCAGGCGCCGATGAGCTCTCTGGCGTAGGGCAGCTCCAGGATGGCGTCGCAGAGGGTGTGCCACTCGTCCAGCTTGTGGCTCCGCCTGGCATAGTAGATGTTGGCCAGCACCTCGTAGTTCAGGGTGACGGTGCGCATCTGGTCGTAGCTGGAGGGCAGCAGCTGGATCAGGTCGTACCAGTCCGCCTTGTCCTTGCTCTCCATATAGCGGAGGCGGACCGTCTCCAGATAGGCCACGTATTTCTCAAACTCCGCCAGGGAGGCGGGGGTCAGGTGGTCGGTGGAGAAGTCGGCCAGCGAAAAGGGCTTGGCGTGGATCTTGTGCATGGTGGAGGTGGAGTTGGCCACGGTGCCCACCTTGTAGGTGTCAAACTCCTTCCACCAGTACATGGGAGCGGTGATGTCCATGGACACCAGGATCTGCCGGATGAACTTCCGGTGGTCGCTGCCGGCGGAACACAGCCGGACGGCCAGGGACAGATCGTTCTCCCCCAGCACGAACTCGCCCTTCTCATTGTAATAGCTGTCCATCCTGGCCCAGCTGTTCAGAGGGTTCCTGGCCCCCCGGATGGCGTTCTCAAGGTTCATGACGCTGATCCGCTCCGCCTTCAGCATATGCCTCGCTCCCTTTCCGTTTTTTCCATCATACCAGAAAACGCCTCCCGGTTCAAGAGCTCCGGGAGACGTTTTCCGCGTTTCAGCCGACGGAGATGTACTCGCCCAGGATATAGCCGGGAGAGGGCTGGCCGCCGGAGCCGGCGTAGGTGATCTCATACCAGCCGTCCCCGGCGTAGGATACCACGGTGACGGCGTCGCCGTTCTTCAGGCTGGTCACCTGGCTGTAAGTGGTGCCGGGGCCGGACCGCACCCGCAGACCGCCGCTGGCGCCGGCGATCACGCCCCGGGTGCCCGGAGCGATCTCGCCGCCGGCGGGGGGCGCGGTGGGCGTCGCGGTGGGCTCCACCGCCGCGGGCCCGGCGCAGTTCACCGTGCAGGGCAGCTCCAGGCCGTCGGCGGAGATGGTGATGGTGGCCGTCTTGACGGTGCCGGCCTCGGTGTTCACGTTGGTGACGACGCCGTTCTCGTCCACAGTGGCCGCCTGCGGGTCGCTGGAGGTGAAGGTCACCTGTCCGCTCCAGTCGGCGGGCTCAAAGAGGGGCACGAACTGATAGGTGCCGCCCACGGGGAGATCCACCTGGCCGGTCTCCACCGAGAGGTCCATCAGCGCGCCGGGCTGGCCGCTCACATCGGCGGAGGGCTCCGCGGGCTGGGAGGGCTGGACCTGTTCGCTGGGCTCCACCTGGCCGGAGGGCTCCAGCGTCTCACTGCCGCCGGGGGCGCTGGTCTGGGGGTTGGGGTTCTTGTGGAGCTGGGGGTAGATGATGGTGAACAGGATCACCATGGCGGCGATGATGATGATCAGCGAGCACAGGAAGGTGATCACCCTGGGCCAGTTGATCGCCGCCGGGGCCGCCTTGCCGGAGGCGGGCCGGGGACCCCGGCCGCCTCTGCCGCTCCCGCTTCCGCCCGCCAGGCGCTTTCCGCCCCTGGCGGGACGGTAATCGTCCTCATAGTCGTCCTCGTCGTCGAACAGGTCCTGCCCGTCGAACACGTAGCCGTCGTCCTCCTCTTCCTGGGGGCGGTCGCGCCGGGGGGAGGAGAGCCCGCCGGCCTCAGGATCGTCCTCTATGTCCTCCACCCGGGGAACGACGCGGGTCAGCTCCGGATCGGCCTCGGAGTCGACGGGCCGGGAGGGGCGGTCCGTCCCCTGGACCTGGGCGGTGCGGGGGTCGTTCCGCATGCCGCAGAAGGGACATTTTCTATATGTGGGGCTGTAATCCTCGCCGCAGTGGGCGCAGCGGATCAGCTTTTCCTGTGACGGTCTGGACGCCATGCTTATCTCCTCCTGTCAAAATGGGAGCCGTTTCAAAACACTTTTTTATAGTACACTGTTTGCGTTTATTTGTCAACCACAAGAGAATTATGTCTACTCCTGTTTTTCCGCTTGCGGGGCGCCGCTCCGTGGAGTATAATACTGCCAACAGAGAAAAAGGAGCGTGTCCGCCATGTCTCAGCCCATGACCCCCGCAGCCGTCCACAAGCAGTACGACGAGGGGATGACCGCCTTCCGCCGCCAGCTCGGCGACGGCGGCGCCCGCATCGCCTTCGCCCGGGAGTCGGACGGGTTCATGCGGGAGTGCGCCTGCGGCGTGTGGCGGGCGGATCAGGCCGGGGTCACCCCCCTCCACGTGGAGTTCTATAACGCCATCTACACCAAGGGCAGCCCGGTGCCCACCGCCCTCTACTGGGAGCTGGGCTCCGCCGTCCAAGACTACCCCGGCTTCGTGCTGCCCGGTTTCTTCCGCCGGCTGGTCCAGGCCGATCTGGAGCATGGCACCAGGGCCAGCCGCCGGTTCGTGGACACCTTCACCCTGATGCTGCTGCTGTTCGCGGCGGTGGACGGCAAGGTCAGCGAGTCGGAGGCGGGGTTCGTCAACCGCTGCGCAGACTCCCTCTCCCGCTTCTGCGACCAGTCGGGCGTCCCCGGCGCCAAGTCCCCCCTGGACGTGAACGACTTTGTGGCCCGCAAGACCGACGGGGAGCCCATCCCCACCGGGCGTCCGGAGGACGAGGCGCCCTCCCCCGGCGCGGCGTCTCCCGCACCGGCGGTGGAGCCAAAGCGGGAGGAGCCTCCCGCCCCGCCCGAGGAGACCCTGGAGGAGCTGCTGGCCCAGCTGGACGAGCTGTGCGGCCTGGAGAAAGTGAAGGCCGATGTAAAGAGCCTCATCAACCTGGTGAAGGTGCGCAAGCTCCGCGGGGAGGCCGGCCTGCCCGTGCCCCCCATGTCCCTCCACCTGGTGTTCATGGGCAATCCCGGCACCGGCAAGACCACCGTGGCCCGGCTGCTGGCAAAGCTGTACCACGCCATCGGCGTGCTGTCCAAGGGCCAGCTCATCGAGGTGGACCGCTCCGGCCTGGTGGCGGGCTTCGTGGGCCAGACCGCCCTCAAGACCCAGGAGGCCGTCAACAGGGCCCTGGGCGGCGTGCTGTTCATCGACGAGGCCTACGCCCTGGCCAACCAGGACTCCCCCAACGACTTCGGCCGGGAGGCCATCGAGGTCATCCTCAAGGCCATGGAGGACCACCGGGACGACCTGATCGTCATCGTGGCGGGCTATACCGATCTGATGGGGAACTTCATCCACTCCAACCCCGGCCTGGAGAGCCGGTTCAACAAGTACTTCTATTTCGAGGACTATGACGGGGCGCAGCTGGCGGCCATCTTCCGCTCCATGTGCAAAAAGAACGGCTATTCCCTGGACGAATCCACCGACCGGGCCGCCGCCGAGGCCTTCCAGGTGATGTATGACCGCCGGGACGAAAACTTCGGCAACGCCCGGGACGTGCGCAACGTGTTCGAAAACGCCGTGGCCCGCCAGGCCGACCGGGTGGCCGCCATGCCCTCCCCCACCAGGGAGGACCTGATGGCCCTCACCGTGGAGGATCTGGACCTGGAGGAGGAGTCCCCAGAAAAATCGGAAGGTTAGGCTTGCTTTTTGCCGGGAGCCGTTGTATAATTCCCTTGCGCTCGCCGGTGTGATGGAATTGGTAGACGTGCTTGACTCAAAATCAAGTGCCGCGAGGCGTGCCGGTTCGAGTCCGGCCACCGGCACCACATCGAGTGTCCATAGGGGATCTCACCTATGGACGCTCGTTTTTTATGCCGGGAGGGGATCGGCAGGATCGTGTCCAAAACTTGTATTCCGAACGGAAGTGTGGTAGAATAAGGGGAGAGGCTGTTTTACCCTGATGAAACCGTCAAAGAGGACCGGGGGTCTGCGACCTTACGCGTGGCGATACAAAAGATTGATTATGGAGGTGCCATTATGTCAGCAAGCAAAGCAGGAAAGACAGAGGACAGGAAGAAAGCGGTCCCGGAAGCGGCCGCCGAGGAGATCAAGGCCGAGGCCGTCCCCCAGGCCGAAACAAAAAAGGCGGCCCCGGCCAGTGCAAAGGCCGCCCCCGCCAAAAAAGCCAAGGCTGAAAAGCCCAAGCCCGCCCCCGCGAAGAAAAAAGCGGAGCCCAAACAGGCCAAAGCCGAAAAAACGGAGCCCGCCCCCGTGAAGAAGCCCAGGACGCGGAAGCCCAAGGCCGCCCCCGCGGAGCCCGTGGAGGAAACTCCCGCCGCTCCCGCCGCGGAAGAGGCGGCCCCTTTCGTCCCCGCCGTGGAGGAGGCCCCCGCCCCCGCCGTGGAGGAGGCCCCGGCCGAGCCGGCCTATCCCACCCCCCGGCGCAGCGTGGCCTTTATCGGCTCGGAGTGCTATCCCTTCGTCAAGACCGGCGGCCTGGGCGACGTGATGTACGCCCTCCCCAGGGCCCTGGTCAGGCAGAACTGCGATGTGAAGGTCATCCTTCCCCGCTACAAGTGCATCCCCTGGGAGTATCAGGAGAAGATGGTCTACCGGGGCGCCTTTGAGATGGATCTCTGCGCCGACGGCAGGTCCTACTATGTGGGCATCATGGAGTACGTCTGGGACGGGGTGGTCTACGACTTCATCGACAACGAGGAGTTCTTCAGCTGGGGCAGCCCCTACACCAATCTGGTGGACGATATTCCCAAGTTCTGCTACTTCGCCAAGGCGGCGCTGGCGGCGCTGAACTATCTGGACTGGATCCCCAACATCATCCACTGCCACGACTGGCAGGCGGCTCTGGTCCCCGTGTACCTGCGCACCCTGTTCGCGGAGACGAAGCTGGCCTCCGCAAAGACCATCCTCACCATCCACAACCTGAAGTTCCAGGGCATTTACAGCATCCCTCACATCAAATACTGGTCCGGCCTGCCGGATTATGTGTTCAACAAGGACGCCCTCACCACCAACTGGGTGGACGCCAATATGCTCAAGGGCGGACTGGCCTATTCCAACGCCATCACCACCGTGAGCCCCACCTACGCCTGGGAGATCCAGACCCCGGAATACGGCGAGACGCTGGACGCCCATCTGCGGTATCACGCCGGCAAGCTGCGGGGGATCGTCAACGGCATCGACTGTGATATGTGGAACCCCTGGACGGACAAGAGCCTGTTCGTCAACTACGACATCACCAACGTGCTGGACCGGAAGAAGGAGAACAAGCGGGCCCTCCAGGAGGAGCTGGGCCTGGAGCAGGACGACGGGAAATTCGTCATCGGCCTCATCTCCCGGCTCACCGACCAGAAGGGGCTGGATCTGGTCAACGCCATCATCCCCGAGATGGTGGACGGGAACACCCAGATCGTGGTGCTGGGCACCGGCGACAGGGTGTACGAGGACTCTTTCCGCTATTACGAGAACGCCTGCAAGGGCAGCGTGTCCTCCAGCATCATGTACGATGAGGGGAGGGCCCACCGGATCTACGCGGGCGCGGACGCCCTGCTGGTCCCCTCCCGGTTCGAGCCCTGCGGCCTGACCCAGCTCAACGCCATGCGCTACGGCACCATCCCCATCGTCCGGGAGACCGGCGGGCTGAAGGACACGGTGGAGCCCTACAACCAGTTTGCCAACACGGGCAACGGCTTCACCTTCGACCGGTACGACGCCGGCCTGCTGCTGGACGCCGTCAACCGGGCCAAGACCCTGTATTTCACCAACCGCTGGTGCTGGGACGAGATGGTCCAGCGGGATATGGACAAGGACGTCTCCTGGGACCGCTCCGCGGAGCAGTACAGGGATCTGTATCTGGAACTGACCTGGTGACAGGGAAGGACCCGGCACGGCCAAATCTCCCGGCGCCAAAAGGAGCGCCCGGCTCACACAGAGCTGGGCGCTCCTTTGTTGTTAATCGAAAACCCCGCCGCAGGCTGACGCCGCGCAAAAACGGGACCGTGAAGGGTGCTTCTCCCATTGGCAGGGTCACGCTCCGAAAAAGGCGAACACCTTTTCCAGGTAGGGCTCCAGCACATCGTCGGTGCTGTTGAAGATCTCATGCTTGGCGTTTTGGATGACGGCGAACTCCACCGGGGCCTTGCCCGACTGTTTCAGCTTTTCCACGAAGCGCTCCTGCTCTTCGGTGGACACCATGTTTTCCTTTTCCGCCTGGAGCAGCAGCACCGGGGCCTCGATCGTCTGCCAGTCCTCCTCCATCAGCTCTCGGTTCAGCTTCATGGTCCCCTTGAGCCAGTTCAGAGAGCCGGCGCTGGTCTGGAGACGGGGATCGTCCGCCCGCTTCCTCTGGTACCAGTCGAACCGGGGGCGGGACATGGCGCAGCTGGTGTCAAAGTCCTCGATCCCGCCGTAGGGTTTGCTGCCGAAGATGTAATGCCTCCCCATCCCCACCGCCGTGGCGAGGGCCACGATGACCTTGGTCACCCCCCAGGGGATGCCGGCGGTGAGGGGCCGGATCATGGGGGAGTGGAGCAGCACCTTGTCGTAGAGCTTTGGCTCCCGGGCCGCGGCGGCGGCCCCGACGCCGCCCCCCATGGAGTGGGCGAACAGGTACAGGGGCAGGCCGGGATTCTCGGTCTTTGCCAGATGGGAGACAAAGCGCAGGTCCTGGATGTAGGTGTCGAAGCTGTCGATGTGGACCAGGGAGTCGTCGTCGGTCATGCGGTAGCTGTACCCGTGGCCGCAATGCTCCGGGAAGTACACGGCGTACCCCATGTTCAGGAAGTAGTAGATCAGCTCGGCGTACTTCTCCTCCGCCTCGGTAAAGCCGTGGGAGAATACCACCACGGCTTTGGGATCATCCGCCCGGTAGCGCATGAGATGGATCTTTTTCCCCGGCAGGCGCTCCGGCCACAGCTCGGTCCGGCGTCCGTCCAAGAAGGGCCTGACGACGGTCTCCATGGACTGGGCGTAGCCGTCCTCCCGGATCAGCAGGTCGTGGATCGCGGGCATGGGCTCAGCGGTCGGCGCCCTGATACTGAGAGCCGCCCAGGCCCAGGATCAGCAGGAAGATGGGGTTGAGGAAGATCAGGCCCAGGGTGAAGCCGACGCCGTGGCCGAAGGCCTTGGAGAACTTGTTGCAAAGCATGATGTAAAGCACGGCCGACACGATCATCCCCACGCAGACCACGATCGCCGCCACAGGATTGACCTCATTGCTGCTGCCCGCGGGCACGAGGAAGGCGTTGGCGATGAACACCGCCGCTGCCGCGATCACGTTCACCCAGAAGAAGACGGGCTTCCAGACGATTTTGTACATGACATAGGTGTTGTACACGGGGATGATGCTCTTCCAGCCGGGCTCACCGGCTTTGGTGAAGATGCGCCAGTCGGCGATCACCAGGAGGATATACCAGATGATGCCGATCACGCCAAGCGCCAGGAAGGAGCCCAGCAGGAGCTGGACAAGGAGTTGCAGCGCGTCGGCGTCAGGAGCCGCCGAGGTGAGCATTAGATTCAACATATCGTTTACCTCTCTTCTTTCTTTTTTCAACTTGCCAAAACATTTTTTGGCAAGTACAGTATACATCAGGTCAGCACGATTGTCAATGAAAAGCGAGGCGCCCTCCAAACCGTGTGCCGGTTGACTTTATCCCGAAACGCCGGTATACTGTAAACATCAAAAATCACAGCCCCAGGCGGGAGGGAACGATATGGAGGACTTCACCCATTTCAATGAACAGGGCCGGGCCAGGATGGTAGACGTAGGGGAGAAAACCCCCACCCGCCGCACCGCCAGGGCGGGGGCCCGGGTGCTGGTGGATCGGACCACCTTTGACCTCATCCGCGGCGGCGGGATGAAAAAGGGGGATGTCCTGGCCGCCGCCCAGATCGCGGGGATCATGGGGGCCAAGCGCGCCTGGGAGCTGATCCCCATGTGCCACCCGGTCCAGATCAACGGCATCGACCTGGACCTGACCCTGGACGAGGCGCGCTGCTCCGTGGAGATCCGGGCCTCCGTCTCCTGCGACGGACGGACCGGGGTGGAGATGGAGGCCCTGACGGCGGCGTCCACCGCCGCCCTGACGGTCTACGATATGTGCAAGGCGGTACAGAGGGACATCGCCATCACCGACGTCCGGCTGCTGGAAAAGACCGGCGGCGTCCACGGCGATTTCCGAAGGGAGGACGGGAAAACATGAGCAGGACCGCGGCGGTCATTACCATCAGCGACAAAGGTTCCCGGGGCGAGCGGACGGACACCAGCGGCCCCGCCCTGCGCGCCATTCTGAAGGAGGCGGGCTGGGAGGTGGTCCACACCGCCGTCCTGCCCGACGAGGGGGACCAGATCCGGGCGGAGCTCATCCGCTGCGCCGACGAGCGGAAGGTGGATCTGGTCCTCACCACCGGCGGCACCGGCTTCTCTCCCCGGGACGTGACGCCGGAGGCCACCCTGGCGGTGGTGGAGCGGTCCACCCCCGGCATCCCGGAGGCCATGCGGGCGGAGAGCATGAAGATCACCTCCCGGGGGTGCCTGTCCCGGAGCGCGGCGGGCATCCGTGGGCGGACGCTGATCGTCAACCTCCCCGGCAGCGAAAAGGCCGCCCGGGAGAACCTGCTGGCGGTGCTGGACCCCATTGGCCACGGCGTGGACATGCTGCTGTCCGACGGCTCGGCGGACTGTGCCTCGGAGCCCCATCCTCACCGCCGCGAACAGACGCCCTCTCTGGATCAGTGGCTGCGGGAGGCCAAGGCCTCCCCCGACGCGGGGAAGATCGGCATGTACCTGACCCACAACGGCGTGGTCCGATCCACCGCCCGGTCGGCGGTGCGGGAGGGCGACGCCGGCGCGGCCCCGGTGCGGGGGATGGTGTTCTCCTGTGACCGGGAGAAAGTGGACGCCGCCGTCCGGGATACCTATCAGATGGAGGGCGTCCATTACGTCAAGGTCTGGCTCAACGAGGGCGAGCTGAAGGTGGGCGACGACATCATGCTCGTGCTGGTGGGCGGGGACATCCGCCCCCACGCGGTGGACGCCCTCCAATTCCTGGTGGGAAAGATCAAGGGCGAATGCGTGTCCGAGACAGAGCTGTATTGAAAAGAGCGGCGGGAGCACCCCGCCGCTCTTTTGTGTGATGTTCCGTCACGCGCCGCCGTAGAACTCCAGAAACCGCCGGGTCTCCGGCCTTTCCGGGGCAAAGAGCACCCGCTCCGCCGGGCCCTGTTCCCACAGCCGCCCCTGGTAGAGGAACAGGGCGTCCCCTGCCATGCGCCGGGCCTGCTGGAGGTCGTGGGTGATGAGCAGCACCGCGCAGCCGGTCTCTTTGCAATAGGTCTCGATCAGCCCCTCCGCCAGGATGGCGGCCTCCATGTCCATGGAGGCCGTGGGCTCGTCCAGGATCAGCAGCCCGCAGGGCCGGGACAGCACCCTTGCCAGGGCCATTTTGGCCGTCTCTCCGCCGGAGAGGCCGGTAGCCCGCCGGCGGGCCAGACGGCCGATCTGGAGGGCCTCCATCAGCGCCTCCGCCCGCTCCTCCCCGCCGCCGGAGAGCAGGATGTTGGCCCGGGTGGACAGGCGGAAGGGGTAGCTTTTCTGGGGCATATATCGGACCTCCGCCCGCGGGGGAAGGACGGCCCCGCCGCCGTCGGGGGGGATCACGCCGGCCAGCAGCCGGGCGAAGGTGGACTTTCCGCTGCCGTTGGCCCCCACCACGGCGCAGATCCGGCCCGGGGCCAGCTCGATGGCCGGGAGGCTCAGCACCGTCCGGCCGCCGAAGGTCTTGGCGCAGGCTTCCGTTCTCACCGGCTCAGCCTCCTTTGCAGCAGGGACACCAGGATGTTCACCAGCAGGGAGACGGCCATGAGGATCAGCCCCAGGGCGATACCCAGGGAGAAGTCCCCCCGGTTGGTGTACTGCATGATGGCGGTGGTCATCACGTTGGTCTTCCAGGCGATGGCGCCCCCCACCATGGACACCGCCCCCACCTCCGCGATGGCCCGGGCGAAGGCCAGCAGGTAGGTGGAGAAGATGGGGTAGACGCACTCGTTGGCCAGCAGCAGGAAGGTCTTTCCCGCCCCCAGGCCCAGCCCCTTTGCGGTCTCCCGCACCGGCTGGGCAATGCCGGAGACGTAGGTCTCCAGGCTCCCCGCCACCAGGGGGGTGATGAGCAGCACCTGGGCCAGGATCATGATCTCCACGGTGAACAGCAGCCTCAGTCTCCCGAAGGGCCCGACGCCGGAGAACAGCATATATAGCAGCAGGCCGCAGACCACCGGGGGCATCCCCATGAGGGTGCGGTTGACCACCACCAGCGCCTGCCGCCCCCGGAACCGGCACGACCCCAGCCACAGGCCGATGGGCACGCCGATGAGCAGGGCGATGAGGGAGCTGGACAGGCTCATCCGGGCCGTCACCAGCAGGATATTGCCCAGCTCCCGATCCCCGCTGAGGATCAGCGCCAGGGCTTTTCGAAATGCCGTCCACATAGGCCCTCCTGAAAAAGAGCCGGGGAAGAGCGGCGCTCTCCCCCGGCCTTTGCCGCTTTTTGTCTCTTACTACCCCATGATACCACCGTTGGCCTGGAAGGTCAAGAAGGTGGCCTTGTCGGTGAGGATGTAGGCGTGGGTCTCCTCGGCCATGACCAGGCAGGCGCCCATGCCCGCGTTGGCGGAGGTGTACCAGTCGGTGTAGCCCTCGAAGCTCTCCGCCTCGGCGGTGATGCCCAGCTCCTCCGGCCACAGGGCCAGCTCCTTGGTGTGGGTGCCGGAGCCGTCGCCCCGGGAGATGAAGGGATACTTGCCCCCGGCGATGGCGGCGAAGGCGTCCAGCACGCTGTCCATATCCTTCACGCCGGCGGGATCGTCGGAGGGGCCGCAGAGGACGAAGTAGTTATAGAGGAAGCTGAGCCGCTCGGACTGAAAGCCGTCCAGCACGTAGGAGAACCCGTCGGCCACGAACTGCTCCTCCTGGCTCTTGGCGTGGACCAGGATCAGGTCGGCGTTGCCGTACTTGGCGGCGGCGATGGCCTTGCCGGTGCCGGCGGACTGGACCTCCACGGTGTAGCCGTATTCCCGCTCAAAGGCGGGCAGGATGGCCCCCAGCAGGCCGGAGTCGTTGACCGAGGTGGTGGTGGACAGGCGGATGGTCCTGGTCTCATCGGCGGCGGCGGCGATCTCCCCCTCATACCGGGGGGCGCCGTCCAGCAGATAGAACAGGCTGTCGCCGTACTCCGCCTGGCCGTACTGCACCGCCATGTCCAACCCCTCGGAGAGCATCCACTGGATCAGGGCCTCGGCCCCGGCGGTGTTGACCGCCACATCGGACACCGGGTTTCCGTCCTCGTCGGTGAAGGGGGCGTCCGGGTTCACGGCCAGCAGGGTGTAGGTGTTGATCATGCTGTCGTCCTGCTCCTTGAGGATCACAGTGTCCACCCCGGCCGGCTCCTCCGGGGGCTGAGACTCATCGATGGGGGGATCGGTGGGGGCGGCGGACTGCTCAGGCGGCTGGCTCCCGCCGGCGGCGGGGCCGCCGCAGCCGGCCAGCAGACACAGCAGCATACATGCCGCCAGGGTCCACGCCAGTAACTTTTTCATGTTCCATTCCTCCAGGTTCGTAAAAACATAAAACCAGCCCGTCAAGAGGCGGGATGTTCCAGTTTCTATTGCGTTTCGGCGTCTGTAAGAGTATAATAAACGAGATCTGCCGCGTTTCCGGCAAAAAGCGCGCGGGCCCTGGGCCAGAGCCGCGTTGACAGTTATTATAATCCCGATTGCCATCAATTGCAAGTCCGAATGATTCGGACGGGAGGGATGTCGCTGTGCTCACAGTCAAAACGCCGGAGGAGGCGCTGGCCGTCATCCGGGAGGCGTTCCCGCCCCGGCCCCGGCCGGAGGCCGTGGGGCTGGAGGAGGCCTCGGGCCGGGTCCTCTTCGCCCCGGTGACCGCGTCGGAATACGTGCCCGGGTTCGACCGCTCCACCGTGGACGGCTACGCGGTCCGCTCTGCCGACACCTTCGGCTGCTCCGACGCCATCCCCGCCATCCTCACACTCCGGGGGGAGATCGCCATGGGGGAGGGGGCTGGAGCGGCCCTGGACCCCGGCTGCTGCGTGGCGGTGCCCACCGGCGGGGCCATCCCGGCGGGGGCCGACGCGGCGGTGATGATCGAGTACACCGAGGACTACGGCGACGGCACCATCGGCGTCTGCAAGAGCGCCGCGCCGGGGGCCAACCTGATCTTCAGGGGCGACGACGTGCGCCCCGGCCAGACGGTGCTCCCCGCCGGGCGGCGGCTGACGGCCCAGGACGTCGGGGCCCTGGCCGCCATGGGGGTCACGGAGGTGCCCGTCTGCGCCAAACCTGTGGTGGGCATCCTCTCCACCGGCGACGAGCTGGTGCCCGCAGAGGCCGTCCCCGCCGAGGGCCAGGTCCGGGACGTGAACTCCGCCATGCTGCGGGCCCTGGCACAGAGCGCCGGGGCGAAGGCCGTGTGTTACGGCATCCTCCGGGACGACGAGGACCTGTTGGGCAATACCTTGGACCGGGCCCTGGCGGAGTGCGATGTGGTGCTGATCTCCGGGGGCAGCTCGGTGGGGGTGAAGGACGCCGCCTGCCGGGTGCTGGCGGCCCGGGGGGACATCCTCTTCCACGGCATCGCCATGAAGCCCGGCAAGCCCGCCATCTTAGGTTCCGTCGGCGGCAAGCCGGTGTTCGGCCTGCCGGGCCACCCGGTGGCGGCCTTCTTCGTGTCCCAGCTGTTCGTCCGGCCCCTGCTGGACCGATTGCAGGGCCGGGAGCCCCGGTCCTATGCCGTGCCCGCCGTCCTCACCGAGGCGGTCAGCGCCAACCACGGCCGGGCCCAGTATATGGGCGTGTTCCTCTCCGAGGAAAACGGCGTTCGATACGCCCGGCCCATTCGGGGCAAATCCGGCCTCATCACCACCCTGGCCGGGTCCGACGGCTGGTTCTGCATCCCCCGGGACTGCGAGGGGATGGCCGCCGGCGCGACGGTCGATGTATTCCTCTACGCCGTCGATTGACTCAGCGCCGCCGTTCGTGTAAGGAAGTGTCGTTATGTCGTTTCAGTATCTGACCAACGTCCCCCTGGACCAGGCCCGGCGGGAGTACCGGGAATTTCTCCGGGCCAGGGGGTTCCGGGCGGACGCGGAGACCGTCCCCGTGCCGGAGGCCTGCTCCCGGATCACCGCGGGGCCGGTCTACGCCCACATCTGCGCCCCCCACTACCCCGCCAGCGCCATGGACGGCATCTCCCTGGACGCGAAGGTCACCTTCGGCGCCACCGAGACCACTCCAGTCACCCTCCGGCCGGAGGACTTCACCGTGGTGGACACCGGCGACCCCATTCCGGCTGGGTGCGACGCCGTGGTGATGATCGAGGATGTGATCCGGCAGGAGGACGGGACCGTCCGCCTGTACGCCCCCGCCGCCCCCTGGCAGCACATCCGTCAGGTCGGCGAGGACATCTGCGCCGGGGAGATGATCCTTCCCTCCCACACCGCCGTCTCTCCCGCTGCCATTGGGGCCATGCTGGCCGCCGGGGTGCTGGAGGTGTCGGTGCTGCGCCGCCCGGTGGTGGGCATCATCCCCACGGGGGACGAGATCGTCCCGCCCACCGCTGACCCGAAACCCGGCGACATCGTGGAGTTCAACTCCTCCATCTTCTCCGCCATGCTGGCCCAGTGGGGGGCGGCGCCCAGGACCTTCCCCATCGTGCCGGATCAGAAAGAGGCCATCCGGGCAGCGGTGGAGACCGCGCTGGCGGAGTGCGACATGGTGCTGCTGAACGCCGGGTCCTCCGCCGGGCGGGAGGACTATTCTGTCTCCGTCATCCGGGAGCTGGGGGAGGTGCTGTACCACGGCGTCGCCATGAAGCCCGGCAAGCCCGCCATCCTGGGCTGCCGGGGAGAGAAGCCCATCCTGGGGGTCCCCGGCTACCCGGTGTCCGGCATCCTGGTGCTGACGGAGCTGCTGAAGCCCCTCATCGACGACTGGTTCCACGCCGCCCCCGCCCCCGGCGAGTACCGGGAGGCCACTCTGGCCCGGGCAGTGGTCTCCGGCCTCAAGTATCAGGAGTTCGTCCGGGTGCGGCTGGGCCAGGTGGGGAGCAGGCTGATGGCCTCCCCCCTGGGCCGGGGCAGCGGCGTGGTGTCCTCCTTCATGAAGGCCGACGGCATCCTGGAGATCCCCCAGGGCACCGAGGGCTACGCCGCCGGGAGCGCCGTTCAGGTGCGGCTGCTGCGTCCGGCGGAGGAGCTGGCCCGCACCCTGGTGGCCATCGGCAGCCACGACCCCCTGCTGGACGAGGCGGCGGACCTGCTCCACCTGGCGGACCCCTCCCTGCATATGAGTTCCACCCATGTGGGCTCCATGGGCGGCATCATGGCGGTGCGCCGGGGGGAGACCCACATCGCCGGGGTCCACCTGCTGGACGAGCGGGGCGGCAGCTACAACACATCGTTCATTCAAAAATATTTCCCCCAGGGCGGCGTCCGCCTGGTGGAGTGCGTGGGGCGCACCCAGGGGCTGATGCTGCCTTACGGGAACCCGGCCGGCATCCGCTCCCTGAAGGACCTGGCCCGGCTTGGCCTGCGGTATGTGAACCGGCAGAAGGGATCGGGCACCCGCATCCTCATCGACTACCTGTGCAAAAAGGAGGGGATCGACCCCTCCATGATCTACGGCTATGACCGGGAGGAGTTCACCCACACCTCGGTGGCCGCACAGATCGCCTCCGGCACCGCCGACGCGGGCATGGGCATCTGCTCGGCGGCCCGGCTCTATGGGCTGGACTTTCTGCCCGTCTGCGTAGAGCAGTACGACCTGCTGATCCCGGACGAGGCCTTCGACACCCCTATGGTCCAGCGGCTGCTGGAGGTGCTGCGGGGGGAGGACTTCCGGGCCCGGCTGGAGGCCCTGGGGGGCTACCGGCTGGAACATCCGGGGACGGTGCGGCAGCATTTTTGAGAGACAGCCGACCGGGAGGAACACGGCCTATGAAAGACACGCTGGGGCGGGAGATCACCTATCTGCGCATCTCCCTCACCGACCTGTGCAACCTGCGGTGCGCCTACTGTATGCCGCCGGAGGGCGCGAAAAAACTGGAGCACCGGGACATCCTCTCCTTTGAGGAGATCGAGGAGATCGCCCGGGCGGCGGTATCCCTGGGGGTGCGGAAGATCCGCCTCACCGGCGGTGAGCCCCTGGTGCGCCGGGGGATGGTAGACCTGTGCCGCCGCCTGCGGGACATCCCGGCGCTGGACGAGCTGGCCCTCACCACCAACGGCCTGCTGCTGCCGGAGATGGCGGCGGACCTGAAGGCCGCCGGGGTGGACCGGGTGAACATCAGCCTGGACACCCTGGACCCGGACAAATACCGGCGCATCACCCGGGGCGGCAGTCTGGAGCGAGCGTTGGCCGGCATCCAGGCGGCGAAAGACGCGGGCTTTGCGCCCCTCAAGCTGAACTGCGTGCTTATCGGCGGCTTCAACGACGATGAGATCGCCGACCTGGCGGAGCTGACGGTGGAGGAGCCGGTGGAGGTGCGCTTCATTGAGTTCATGCCCATCGGCGGCACGGATGGCTTCGGCCCGGAGGCCTATCTGCCCTGCGAGGCGGTGCTGGAACGGCTGCCCCAGCTGGTCCCCGCCGGAGACGGCGGCGTGGCCGAGCGGTACCGCCTGCCGGGGGCGGCGGGGACGGTGGGCCTCATCCGGCCCCTGAGCCACAGCTTCTGCGGCCGCTGCGACCGGCTGCGGCTCACCGCCGACGGCCAGCTCAAGCCCTGCCTCCACTCCCGGGAGGAACTCCCCGTCCGGGGCCTCCACGGCGAGGACCTGCTGCGGCAGTTGGAGCGGGCCGTCCGGCACAAGCCCGCCTGTCACGGGGAGCTGTCCGCCTCCTCCCGGTCCCGGTCCGTCCGGGATATGAACCAGATCGGCGGCTGATGGAGGGGCGGCGCCGGGAGGCAGACGATCCCCCTAAATGGGCAGCAGATCCCAGTCCATCTGCCGGAGGTCCGCCACCAGCAGTTTCCCCTCCAGGGCAGAGGGCCGGCCGCACAGCAGCTTCACCGCCTCGGCGGCCTGGATGGCCGCGCAGAACGCGGGGGTGAAGGGCAGGCTGGTCTTGTCCGGGGAGGCCATCGGAGCGGCGTAGAGCCGGTGGAGGACCCCCGCCCCCGGCGGGGCCACCGTCGCCTGGGCGAGCCAGCCCAGGATGGCCCCGTGGACGATCGTCACTCCCCGGCGGGCGCAGGCGTCCTCCAGGATGAGCCGGGCGGCGGCGCTGTCCAGGGCGTCCAGGACAAGGTCCTGGCCCTGCACCAGCCCGTCCGCGTTGTGTTCGTCCAGGAAGGCATCCACGGCCCGGACTTTCACCGCGCTGTTGACGGCCCGGGCCCGCTCCCGGGCGGCAGCGGCCTTGGACGCGCCCAGCAGGTCCTCCCGGGAGAGGATCTGCCGGTTCAGGTTGGAGGGCTCGAACACGTCGCCGTCCACGGCGGTGAGCTCTCCCACCCCCATCCGGGCCAGATACTCGATGAGGCAGCCCCCCAGCCCGCCGCAGCCGGCCACCAGCACCCGCTTCCGGGCCAGGGCCTCCTGCTCCGCCTCGGAGACGGAGGGGATGTTGCGGGAATAGCGTTCCAGCATGGGATACGCCCCCTTTTGCATTTCTTCCCCCTGATTTTACTCCCGGCCGCTGGGAATTGCAACACCGGCGGGGATGGTCGGCCATCTGATGGAACATACCGACGTGGCCGTCAAAAGAGACGGGCCGCTCTTGAAATGGCGGGCATAATCTGGTACGATACAGGCAGAATAAAAAGCTTGCGCGCCGTTTAAGGGCGCGGCGAAAGGAGCGCGGCGTATGGCGACGTCACTTGGAGGATATATGGGCAAGGTGGTCCTGGTGGACCTGACCGCCCGGGCGGTCTCCGAATACCCCTGGACCGACGAGCAGCGCAAACTGTACATCGGCGGCAAGACCATGGCCGATCGGATCCTGCTGGATCAATTCACCGGCGCCGAGAAGCCCTTTTCCGAGGAAAATCTCATCGTGATCGCCACCGGCCCCCTCACCGGCACCGGCGCGCCCTCCTCCGGGCGCTTCGACCTGTCCGCCCTCTCCCCCCAGACGGGGATCATCGCCTCCTCCAACTGCGGCGGCAGCTTCGGCTACTACCTGAAGCGGGCGGGCATGGACGCCCTGATCCTGAAGGGCAAGTGCCCCGAGCACAGCTGGCTGGTGATCGAGAACGACCGGTTCACCTTCCGCTCCGCGGATGAGGACGGCCTCTGGGGGCTGAAAGTCACCCCGTGCCAGGAGCGGATCGAGGAACTGCTCACCGCTCAGTGGGGCGTCAAGCGGGCCTTCGGCCAGATGGTCATCGGCCCCGCCGGGGAGAACCAGGTGCTGTACAGCGGCGTATTCAGCGGGGAGCGGGCCGCCGGCCGCACCGGCATCGGGGCGGTGTTCGGCTGGAAGAACCTGAAGGGCATCGCCGTGACGGGCAACCACGAGTTCCGCTGCGCCCACCCGGAGAAGATGGAGAAGTGGAACCAGAAGTGGTTTGACTATCTCCGCCGCCATCCCCTCACCGGCAACCAGCTGCCCCGCATGGGCACCGCCGGACTGGTCAGCTCCATGCAGATGCGGGGGATGCTGTCCACCAAAAATTATAGCGCCGGCACCTACGACGACTTTGAGCTGGTGAACGGCGAGACCCTGGCGGAGGAGCACAACATCATCAACAAGGGCTGCCTCACCTGCCCCATCAAATGCGCCCGCACCGTGGAGGTAGACGGCCGGGCGGTGAAGGGCCCGGAGCTGGAGACCCTGGGCCTGCTGGGCGGCAACATCCTGAACAACGACCTGTCCAAGATCATCCGCTGGAACAACGAGCTGGACGAGCTGGGGATGGACACCATCTCCTGCGCCAACACCCTGGCCTACGCCATGGAGGCCAACGAAAAGGGCCTTTGGGACAACGGCCTGAAGTTCGGCGAGACGGACGGACTCAGCGCCCTGTTCGAGGACATCGCCTACCGCCGGGGCCTGGGGGACGAGCTGGCCCAGGGCAGCAAACGTCTGGCCCAGAAGTACGGCGGCATGGAGTTCGCCATCCAGTCCAAGGGGCTGGAGCTGGCGGCCTACGAGCCCCGGCGGGCCGTGGGCCAGGGTCTGGGCTACGCGGTGAGCAACCGGGGCGGGTGCCATCTGAACGGCGGCTACCTGGTGATCCTGGAGGGCCTGGGGCTGAACACCGACGCCCAGACCCCCCACGCCAAGGCGGACTTCACCATGCTGTTCCAGGACCTGATGGAGATGATCTCCGCCACCGGCCAGTGCCTGTTCACCTCCTACGCCTTCTTCCCCGGCTTCCTCATCACCCGGCCCAACGGCGTGATCACCCGGATCTGCAACGCGGCCATCCCCTTCATCGGCTGGGCGCTGCGGGCCATCAACAAATTCCCCCTGGCGCTGGCCATCCATCTGCCGGTGTTCCACCACACCAAGGGGATGCAGTACGCGGTGGGCATCCCCATGACCTTCGGCAGCTTCATCCGCTGCGGGGAGCGGGGGTACACCATGGAGCGCTGGCTGGACACCCGCTTCGGCGTCACCGCCAGGGACGACACCCTGCCCAAGCGCCTGACGGACACCCCCCAGGACCCCTCAAACCCCAGGACCAAGGTGCCGCTGGACGCCATGAAAAAGACCTATTACAAGGCCCGGGGCTGGGACGAAAACGGCGTGCCCACCCAAAAGACCCTGAAAAAGCTGAAGATCATCGACTGAGGGGAGGTACGGGAGAGATGGTAACGGTAAAGCTGTTCGGCCTGTTCCGGCTGGACACCGGCCTGAAGTCCTTACAGGTGGAGGCGTCCAGCGTGAAGGAGCTCTATCCCGTCCTGCTGGCGGAGGCGAAAAAGGCCAGGCCGGACACCAGGATCACCGCCGCCGACATCGACGGCTGCATCGTGGTGGTCAACGGGAAACAGGCCCGGAAGAGCAGCGCCCTGAAGGAGGGCGACCAGGTGTCCCTGATGTCGCCGGTTTGCGGAGGTTGAAGCCATGGGAGCGTATCGGATCACAGAGGACTGTATCGGCTGCGGCCTCTGCGCGAAAAACTGCCCGGTGAAGGCCATCACCGGCGAGCTGAAAGCTCAACACACCATTGACCCGGAGAAATGCGTCCGCTGCGGCGTCTGCGGGCGGCTGTGCCCCAAGGAGGCGGTCTGCACCGACGAGGGCGTCCCGGCGGCAAAGACGCCCAAGGCCCAGTGGCCCAAGCCCGCCTTTGACAAGAACCGCTGCGCGGGCTGTTCCGTCTGCGTGGAGAACTGTCCCAAGGGCTGTCTGGCCCTCACCGGGCCCAGGGCCCGCGGGGACATCCGCACGGTGGCGGCCCTGGTCCGGCCGCAGGACTGCATCGCCTGCGGCAGGTGCGTCTCCGTCTGCCCCATCGACGCGGTCCAGCTGGTCCCGCCCGGCGGCGCCGCCGTATTCGAGTCCGCATACAAAAAAGGAGGAGCAAGGATGAGTTCCAAGGTTTTTTGCAGAGTGTTCCAGGGCGTCATGAAGGTCGGCAACTACTTTTTAGGCTACCGTATGCCCGAGTACATCGAGGGCCCCGGCAGCATCAGCCAGCTTCCTCAGTTCATGAAGGAAAAGGGCGCCAGCAAGACCCTGGTGGTCACCGACGGCAATCTGCTGAAACTGGGCCTGCTGGACAAGATGCTGGCCTCCCTGGAGGCCGCCGGGTTTGAGTACGCGGTGTTCTCCGACATCGCGCCCAACCCCACCAGCGACAACGTGGAGGCGGGCTACAAGGCCTATCTGGACAACGCCTGCCACTGTCTCGTGGCCTTCGGCGGCGGCGCGCCCATGGACTGCGCCAAGGCCATCGCCGCCCGGGTGGTCCACCCGAAAAAGACGGTGGCCCAGCTCCAGGGCATTTTGAAGGTTCACAAGAAGATCCCCCTGTTCTTCGCCATCCCCACCACCTCCGGCACCGGCTCGGAGACCACCGTGGCCGCCGTCATCACCGACAGCGCCACCCACCACAAGGCCTCCATCAACGACCCGGCCATCCTGCCCAAGTACGCCATCCTGGACCCGGAGCTGACCGTGGGGCTGCCCCCCTTTGTCACCGCCACCACCGGCATGGACGCCCTGTGCCACGCGGTGGAGGCCTACACCAACCACACCTATAACACGCCTTTGGAGAACCAGCTGGCCAAGGACGCGGTGAAGCTGATCCACGACAACCTGCTGACCGCCTACCGGGACGGCTCCAACCTGGAGGCCCGGCAGAATATGCAGCGGGCGGCCTTCTTCGCCGGCCGGGCCTTCACCCGTGGCTGCGTGGGCTACGTCCACGCGGTGGGCCACACCCTGGGCGGCCTGTACGGGGTGCCTCACGGTCTGGCCATGAGCATCATCCTGCCCCATGTGATGCGGCAGTTCGGCCCCGCGGTGTATGACAGGCTGGCCGACCTGGCCGACGTGTGCGGCATCGGCGGCGCGGACGCCAAGGCCAAGGCGGAGGCCTTCATCGCCTGGATCGAGGAGATGAAGCGGGAGATGGACATTCCCGTGGGTGCGGACATGATCCTGGACAAGGACATCGACCAGATCATCGCCTGGGCCATGGCGGAGGCCAATCCCCTGTACCCGGTCCCCGTGGTCTGGGGCAAGGCGGACTTCAAAAAGCTGATCGCTACCCTGCGGGCGTGAGCGCGCTGTCCGCGGACAGGAAAGATCCCCCGGCTTCGCCGGGGGATTTTCATAGACGGGCATAGCCCTTCCCGATTTGTTTTCGGGATGGTGCAAAAGTCGACCCTCCCGGTGGTTCCGGGAGGGTCGGGTGTTGGGGCGTTTTCAGTTTACATCGTGGCCGTCGTAACCGCTGTGGGCTTCGCTCCATTCGCGCTCCAGGGCCGCCCAGTCGCGGACCGGCAGAGGGGCGAGCCAGCGCTCAAAGCGTTCGCCGTCCACCAGGGTCCCGTCCAGATCGCAGGTGTGGGAGTTGGTGGCCTCCTGCACGTCGGCGTAGTACCAGACGCCCGTGTTCATGTTGTCCGGCCAGAGCACCATTTGACTTTCCGGCAGAAGGCCGTCGCGGTGGGGCTTACGGCCGAGAAGACGGTTGTATACGGTCATGGCCTCGGCGCGGGTCAGGTTCTCGTTGGGGTAGAAGTTGGGGTCGCCGGGGGAGCCGTAAAACAGGCCCAGCTCCTCGGCTGCCGCCACATATCTTGCGTACCAGGCATCGGGCTCTATGTCGTCAAACTTCGTATGTATGTCGCCGGTATCCATGTCGTAGTCGTACAGCCTTACCATCATCGCGGCCATCTCGGCCCTGGTGATGGGGGCGTCGGGGTAGAAAAGGCCGTCCTCCTCTCCGTGCAGGATACCGAGGTTTTGAAGCGTCGATATGGCGTTATTGTACCAGTCGCGGGGCCCCACGTCGGGGAAGGTGTTGGTCTTGGACCAGTACTGCTCCCGGACGTCCTCCTTGAGCAGCCTGAAGATGACGGTGGCGATCTCCGCCCGCGTGATCTTTCCGTTCGGGTCGATCGATCCGTCGGGCTTGCCTATCATGTAAGCGTAATGCTCATGGTCGTCCAGCTCCACGTCCGGCCCCGGTCCCGGATCGGGGGCTGCGGTCAGCTCATATGTTTTGACGATCCTGTTGCGATAGTTCCCGATCCCCGTGTAGGTCACCTGGATCGTCCCGGGCGTCGAGAAGTCGTCGGTTTCTTCCCATTCACCGGCCGCGTTTAGGCGCTGATACGTGACGGTGTAGTCGGTCCCCCTCTTCAGGTCCTTGTATCCTTCCGCGTTGCTCTCGTTGCGCAAAAGCTCGCCCTCGAACTTATACGGCGCGGTATGGGATGCCGGTGGCTCGTTGACCAGCTTCACGCCGGTGTAAAAGGCGGGTAGCTCGTCGGCGCTCTCAGGGGCATCCCCTTTTTCACGGTTAAGATAGGTATACTCAACAACATACGGGTCATAATCCGCTATCTTGTCGGAAATATACGTAGTCACATCGTGATATGTTGCATCCTTATTGTCCGTAATGCTCTGCGGATAGATGGTGAAATACCCCAACTTATAGTCGATCGCGTAATCTTTTGTGTAATCGTGCCCGTCCGCAAACCTCGTGATGCTTTCTCTGCAGTTGGTGATCCCCGCATTTATTGGGCTTCCAGCTTCATCGTCCCACGGGCGGTGATTTAAGGTCGTATAGTCCCCATACGTTGAGGTACCTCTAACCACAAATCCTCTTTCCTCCGGGCCGATGGCATTGCCATTGTATTCAACAATCTCCTCATATTTAGGAACCGCTATATAGTGATATTTGTCTTTCTTCTCCGGGTCCTGTTCATTTGTGTTCATTCGTGCCGTGTCATAGCTATCATCTGGGGGTATGCCGTAGCCGTCAAAGATTCTTGTCCCACCGAAGGTCCAGTACGTCACGGGTCGCGGTACGATCCTCACTGTTATTTTATTGATCGTCTTGCCCGCAAGGGAACCGTCCACTTTCACCTCGCCGTCAGCCAAGGGGTCGATCGCCGTTGTCATGATTCCTGCCGCCGTGCCGCCTCCGTCGGCGTCCTTTACCTCATAGCTGGAGGTCTCCTCGCCGTCCCGATAAAACTTCAGATCCTCCGTTAAATCGATGGTCGTCTCGCTTCCGATATCAGTCACGTACGTTGCCGCCAGAATAACGTCTCCGTCGGGCGAGAGGGTAACATCAGCGCCGGCGACGCCTTCCTGGTCCCCGCCGATAAGGCCGTCGATTTTATAATCCTCGCTTCCCAGCTCGACCGTATGCGTGTAGCCGTCAAAAACATACTCTACGATAAGCTCCTTTTCCGCCTCATCATATTTAAAGGCGGAGGGCTGGACTATTTCGTCATCTTCTTTTCCATCGACTCCGGCGGTAAAGTCCTCTGTTGAATCGGCTTGAAGTTCCACCGTCACGGGTGCTGGGTTGATGGTGATTGTCCCGCCTTCAAGGATCGTATGCTTCGTTTCCACATCGGTCGGCCCGAAAATTGTAAAGTATGTCCTCCATCCGCCGTGACCGGCGTTGTTCAGGACGGTTTCTAGGTTGATCTCGTCGCCGCCTTCGGGCGTCCCGTCTTTCCTTCCGGCCCTGTCAGGTTTCTCAACGCCCTCTTTCCACGTGACCGTAACATCACTGAGCGCGTTCCCTGCATAGTCATGTATCACAAACTCTTCAAATGTATGCCATTCCCCATCATAATCCGCAACGACAGGCTGCGGGTAAATGATCAGGGCGTTTTCCGCGTTGAAAAAGTCCAGAATATAGACGCCGCTGTCATTGTAGCTCACCGTTGCGGGCCGCGTATCGTCAGGCGTATCCCACAGGCAGTGGGTCATGCCCGGATCGCCGTACGCCTTTGTCTCGTCAGGTACTTTTTCAAGCTTCGCGGTGCCTGTCAGAGACAACGCGCCGTTTTCATCCCGCAGGGTAACGATCTCATTGATTTGATCCAAATACTCATTATCCCATGTTCCGTTATTCACCTTATACGTAATCTGCTTCTGGTATATATCGGGGATCCCGTCGCTGTCGGTTTTCGAATCCATTGCATCGCTCAGCGTGTCGATGTAATAATATACGTCGATGACATTGTCGCTGGGGACTTGCGTGATGACCTTTTCCTCCGCGACGCTGTCAAAGGCATACGCTTTGCCGTCGCTATCTGTCTTCGCTTCCGTATCATAGGGGATCAGCTCATCCAGTCCCGCGCTGCCGGTCACGTTCTTTACTTCGACATCCTCGCCGTCGACACTGTCCTTGAAGTGATATTTGACAGTATAGCCGAAGGACGCTGGCTTCCACACCGCGTAGAGGTCAAGATTATCGCTCAATGTAACTGTGTTGCCTGCCGTATAAACGACTGACCCTTTCGGGTCTGTGCTCCAACCGTCGAAAACGCACCCCTTGACCCTGTCCCCATCATTATATTTTGAGCTGTTATGCAGGGCTTCAACAATACCCTTTATGGTCACCTGATAACCATCTGAATATTTCACATAGCTACCGGCTGAAATATCTTCCTCGCTGGCAGGGTCATTGAAATGATAGGTTATTTTATAATCGGGATAAACGGGCTGCTCATCTATCCAGATGGCGTCAAGGATCTTTTGGTCATATTTTTCATAGAGACTGCTGCTTAATTTTTTTGGCAACTCCGATGCGGCAATGATTTCTCCTGTTTCTCTTACCTTCCATCCACCGAAGGTGCAACCAGCTTTGGAAAATACAGCAGGGCATGCAGGAATTTCTAACTCATCAGTAAATTTATTTTTTGTTATAATATATTGCGTTCCCGTCCCGCCGTTCGGTGTAATTGTCACCGTATAATAGAGCACAGAATCACTAGTAAGCATTCTGCTGTCGACCTGGCCTGTAAATTTCATATTGCCAGACGGCGTTATAACATCACCGGGTTGATGCAGCTTTCCGTCTTCATCCTTCCAGCACACAAGCACCTTCCCTTCTCCCGACCATCTGACCGACGGTAATTGGGCAGTTTCGCCCTTTGCAACTTTTATATAATTGGTCTTGCTTTTCACTGAAGTTGATGGGAAAAAATATGATTTCCCTGTCGGCGGTAATATACTCTCAGTATCTAAATCATCAACCTCAAACGTCAACGTGTACTCCTCCGCCGTGCTCGCGCTCGCGCTCGGTATCACCGGGCAGAGAGACAGAAACAGCACCGCCGTAAGCATCGCCGCCACAACACGGATACAAATTCCATTCCTGTTGGCCTTCATATCATCAGATCCCCCTAAGAAAAAAGTGCTTCAAAAGCGGATAAACAATACGCCAGGTAAATAGAAAGACATCATCCCTCCCGCTGGGAGGGATGGACGGGGGGTACCCCCCGTCCAGAATTTGTATTGATTGTCTTTTTGAGTTAACTATAAACCAAAGCTTTTGCAATTTCAATAGGTGTGCATAAATTTTTCGTGAAAATTTTTTGCTATTTTGTGCAATACTGACCTCTATATAGACAGTACGAAGGGCGGGGGCCAGATACCATGATCGAACGCGTAATAATGAGCCCCCGGCGAAGCCGGGGGCTCATTACTAATATCAAAAATACGCAGGGGTAAGTAAAAGGGCCATACCGTCCCTTTTGCGCAATGAAACATCCGCCCCGCTCAGTCGAAAATGGAACTCATGGAGGCCACGTACAGGCTGTCGATGGTCACGTCCCCCGTGGCGAACAGGTCGATGCCGTGGGAGTCCTTTTCCTCGGTGTAGGCCCGGATGCTGATGGCCTTGTAGTTGTTGAAGAAACCCTCCACCAGGGAGCGGTCGATGTAGATCTCCATGGTGAGCTTGCCGTCCTCGTCGGGCAGGGCCCCGAACACGGTGGCGGACTTGCAGCCCTCCCCCTTGTTCTCGGTGCGGCCGTTGATGGTCTCCCCGGCCACGTCGTAGCGGAAGGTGGTGCAGTCCCACCTGCCGCCCTGCTTCATGTTGATGCCGAACTCGGAGGCGGCGGACACATCGGCGGTGAGGCGGATATACAGCATGTCGTCGTCGATGGCGGCCAGGGCCTGGTTTGCGGCGTCCAGAGTCAGGTCCGTCTCGTCGATGTAGGTCTCGTCCTCCAGCTCATGGAGGGCCTCAATGGGGGCCATCATCAGGTCGGATCCGTCGTCCTTCAGCCAGATGCGCCGGGCCAGGCCCACGGTGTGCGCCCAGCCGGAGGCCCCCTGCTCGGCGGCGCCCCGCTGGTCCTGCATGATGGAGAACATGTAGATGTCGCCGCTCACCGGGTCCACGATGCAGCTGGGGCCGGTGAATACATTGGCGCCGTAGTCCAGCAGGTGGGGCTCTCCCTCGAATTCAGGGTCGGGGGTGAATTTGCCGGTGTCCAGGTCGAAGTCCCCCAGCCAGTAGTACACCTTGTTGTCGGCGATAGATGCGGGGGCGGGGCTGATGGAGAAGAAGTACTTGGTGACGGTGCCGGCCTCGTTGCTGACGGGCAGGAGGATGGGCAGCTCCCAGGAGGTGCCGTACAGGGCGGACTGGTTCTCCATCTCGTAGACGGGGCCCTTATACTGCCAGTTCTGGTCCACTGTGCCGTCGTCCTTCAGCTCCAGGGTGTCGGTGGTGTAGAGCAGCGCGGAGCCCCCCTGGGAGGAGGTGGAGCCGGAGCAGATCAACATGCACCAGGTGTCCCCCTCTTTCCAGATGGAGGGGTCCCGGAACTCGCCGGTGCGGCCCTGGCCCTTCTGCTGGACCACCGCCAGCTCGTCGCAGATGTTCCAGTCGGTGAGCTCGGGGTCGCTGAGGTCGGCGGGATAGGCCACGCCGATGTTCTGGTTGGAGATGAGGCCGTCGTAGTCCCTGAAGCCGTCGTTGCCGGCGGTGAAGAACAGCAAAGGCACGCCGTTCTTGTCCAGCGTCGCGCCGCCGGACCACACGCCGTCGGGCACTACGGTGTCCTCGGTGGGGGTGATGGCCTCCTTGATGGGCTTCCAGTTTACCATGTCCTCGCTGACGAAGTGGCCCCAGCAGATGTTCCGCCAGTAGGAGCCGGTCATGTTGGCCTGGTAGAACAGGTGGTACACGCCGTTATAGTACACGGGGGCGTGGGGCTCGTTCATCCAGAACTGATAGGGGCCGCCGTGGAACTGGGTGCGGGTGTAGTCATCCCCCAGGATGTTCTGGAGCCAGATGTCCTCAAATTCGATCTCCGGCACGGTGACGCTCTCGTAGTACCCGCTGACCTCATCGGAGGTAAGGGCGGTGGAGTACAGCTTCACCTCGTCCAGGTAGCCGCTGGCCACGTTGAGGTAGCCGGCGGTGAGGCGCTCCGCGTCGGTGTTGCGGCCCACCACCAGGGTGGTGTGGTCGGCCCCGGCGATCTCCGCCCCGTCGGGCACGGACCGGGAGGACACCAGGGTGTCGTTCAGATAGAGGCACATCTCCCCGGCTTCGGCGTCGAAGGTGGCGGTGACCAGGTTCCACTCGTACTTCTGGAGGTTGTCGCCGTTGGACCAGACGGTGAGCCACTCGTCGCCGGTGCCCACCTGGAAGCTGAGGCGGCCGAACCGCTCATAGCCCAGGATGAAGCCCTTGTTGTTGGCCTTGTCCGACTGGCTGATGATGCCGGTGAGGGAGTCGGTGCCGTTGTCGGCGGCGTGGGGGTCGTCCCACTCGAACATCCGGGGGGCGATCCACGCCTGGACCGTGAGGGAGGGGCCCTCCACGGTGATGTCGCTGCGCTTGTACTGCACAAAGGTGCTGGTGCCGTCCAGCAGGATGCAGCCGCCGCTGATGCCCTCCTTCCGCCACTGGGGGTCCTGGGGGTCCATGTAGGCGGCGTGGGAGAACTGGTAGTCCAGTTCGGTGTCGGGGAGGTGGCCGGAGCTGTCCTTCACGGTGGTGCCGCTGCCCTCGTCAAAGGACAGCTGGAGCAGCAGATCGTCCTTGTGGGCGTCGTTCCCGCAGGCGGTCAGGGACAGGGCCAGCGCGGCGGCCAGGAGCAGGACCGCCGCCGCGGTCAGGAGTCTCTTTTTCATGGGGGATTCTCCTTTCAAAAGAGGGGATGCCGGCCGGACAGCGGGATCAAAACGCTGTCCGGCCGGCAGGGGAAGATCACTTCTGGTTCTCGGCCAGCTGCCAGGGGATCTGGACCTCGGCGCCGGTGCCGCCGTCGGCCACGGTGTCGGCCTGGGAGGCGTAGTCGGGGGCGGTCTCATAGTAGGTGACCACCTCGTCGAAGAAGGCGTGGGCCCAGCCCTCGGCCTGCTCGTCGGCCAGGACGATGTACAGCTCCTGTCCCTTGTAGGCGGACAGGTCCATCACATAGGTGCCCATGTCGGCCCAGGAGCCCACGGCCACGCTGGGGAAGCCCTCGTCCTTAAAGCGGTTCTGGGTATAGTACCCGATCTCGGTGCCGTCGGCCTTGTACACGTGGACCGCCGCGGCGTGGCCGCCCATGCGGACGGAGATAAAGCCAGAGCCCGCCAGGGTGAAGTTAGAGGACCGCACCTGCCAGGTGGCGCCCTCGTCGATGCCGTTGTTCCAGCCGTCCAGGTGGTAGTCCCCCGCCTGGTTGTAGGGCAGTCCCTCATCCCAGTAGCTCTGGGCGCTGATGACGCCGGCCGCCTGGCCGTCCACCACGCTCCAGCCGTCGGTGAGCACCGTCCAGCCCGCCAGGTTGCCGGACTCGAAGCCGCCGTTGGCCACGCTGTTGCGGTCCGCCATGGCGATGACGGTGAAGGCGGTCTCGGCGGTCTTGCCCTCATAGGAGGCGGCGTAGGTCACGGTGTAGGCGCCGGGGGCGCTCATATCCACGGCGTCAAAGCCGGAGGCGATCTCGGCGCCGTCGGGACCGGCTACCTTGGTGACGGCGATGTCGGTGACGGCCTCGCCGCCGAAGGAGGCGGCCGCGTCAGCGATGTAGGAGGTCACATCCACGGTGCCGCAGTCCACCACCTGGTTCTGGGCGTAGGCGGTGAAGGCCAGAGAGTTCAGGGGCACGGGATAGGGGTAATTGTTGTAGTAGTTGAGCAGGGTGGCCAGATCGTCGTAGGAGGCGGAGGTGTAGGTCTCGTTCTGGATCTTCTCCAGCTGGGCCACCTCCAGCTCGGCCACCTGGTCGGTGGTGAGGGACACCCGGAAGTCGTCCACATTGATGAAAGCGAAGCCGCCGCTGGAGCCGTCGTTGGCGTCCACCACCTTCAGGTAGACCACCCGGCCGATATAGTCGGAGGCGTCCATGTACATCCGCAGGAGGGTCAGGGCCAGGGCGGGATCGGAGAAGTAGGTGTTCTCCACCTTGATGAGCTCCTCGTCGGTCTCGCCGTCACACAGGGCCACATAGGAGCCGCCGTTGCCGCAGCCCATCATAAAGGAGATGTAGCCGTCGCCCCCCAGGGTGAACTTGGTGGAGCGGATGGCGCCGGTCAGGTTTTCGGGCGTCGCGCCGTTGTTGGAGCCGTCCAGGTAATACTCGCCGTCGCCGTAGACGCTGCGGTCATCCCAGTAGTACTGGCTTGTGGGCACCACGTTGGCCACGGTCAGCGCGGAGCCGTCCAGGAGCTTCCAGCCGGTGAGCACGCCGTTCTCCAGGTCGCACTCCTCAAAGCCGCCGTTGACGATGTCGTTGGAGGCGGGGTCCTCCTCAAAGGGCTTCTCGCCGTAGTCGGCGATCTGCCGGTCATGCTCGGCCTGGGCGGCGGTCACCTCGTCGTCGCTCTGGCAGACGTGGAAGGCGTCCACGTTCAGGTAGGCCAGGATGTCGCCGTCATCGTTGTCGGTGATCACGATATAGAGGTTCTTGCCGATGTACTGGCTCAGGTCCACCACCTTGGTGATCAGGTGCTCGGTGATGTACATCCCGTCGCAGTCCTCATTGACCACATGGGCGATGGGGGTGTCGTTCCCCTCCTGGAAGAAGTCCACATAGCACTTCTCATTGTCCTTGCCGGCGCCCATCTTAAAGGTGATGAAGCCGTTGCCCCCCAGCTTGAACACATCGCTGGTCAGGGTGCCCCGCATGACGGGGTTGCCGCCCTCGGAGCCGGCGAAGTAGTACTCGCCGGACTTCTCCATGGGGGCGCCGTTGATCTTTTCGCTGTTGACCACGCCCCGGGCGTTGAAGGCGGCGTCCTCGCGGGTCCAGCCCACCCACTTGCCGTTGGCGTTCTCCTCAAAATCGCCGTTGACGATGTCGGAGGCCGCGGAACTGCCGCCTCCCTGCTGGCCGCAGGCGGCCAGGCCCAAGGCCAGGCACAGCGCCAGCAGGATCGCGGTCAGCCGCAGCGGCGTCTTTGTATGGTTCATGATCGCTTCCCCTTTCATTCTGGAATATCAGTTGTGGTGGTTAATGGGAAATATGCCATTTGAACAAAAATAACGTTTCGCACCTATGGTTGACTCAAGTATACGCTCGGCAATTTCTTTTGTCAATTCTAACTTGAATGCGGAATCAAAAACCGGCATCATTTATAAATTCAGGGCCCCTTTTTTGTGTATATTGCAATTTTGCGAGTGGGTTTCTCGCCTGTGTCGTCGCTTTGCTTCGTGTATCGTTTCGTCGTAATCGCCAATTTCCGGCCTTCTTTTTCTACATTTAACGTGGAAATAAACCCTTGCGCAAGCGCGGCCGGTGTGTTACTCTAATAACAGTACGGGCGGTCTGTTTACTCCACCTTCATAGCCGGACCGCACCCAAAAAAGGAGGTTAGCAAAACCCGCAGGCTCGCGGTGCGGCAGTGTGGAGACCTGCCGTAATGCGGTCCGCCCCCAGAGGGCGGCGCGAGGCAGCAGGGCAGAGGCCCGGCTGTCAGAGCCAGGACGCATGTCTGAAGTGTTGTTGAAGGATCTGAAAAAGGTGTACGACGGCGGCGTCACCGCCGTCCACGATGTGAACCTTGCCATCAAGGACAAGGAGTTCATCGTGCTGGTCGGACCCTCCGGCTGCGGCAAGTCCACTACCCTGCGGATGGTGGCCGGCCTGGAGGAGATCTCCGGCGGCGAGCTGTACATCGACGGCAAGCTCTGCAACAACGTGGAGCCCAAGGACCGCGACATCGCGATGGTATTCCAGTCCTACGCCCTGTACCCCCACATGTCCGTGTACGACAACATGGCCTTCGCCCTGAAGCTGAAGAAGGTACCCAAGGACGAGATCGACAGGAAGGTCAAGGAAGTGGCCGAGATCCTGGACATCACCCAGTATCTGAACCGCAAGCCCAAGGCCCTGTCCGGCGGCCAGCGGCAGCGCGTGGCCATCGGCCGGGCCATGGTCCGCGATCCCAAGGTGTTCCTGATGGACGAGCCTCTGTCCAACCTGGACGCCAAGCTCCGCAACCAGATGCGGGCCGAAATCATCAAGCTGCGTCAGCGCATCAACACTACCTTCATGTACGTCACCCACGACCAGACCGAGGCCATGACCCTGGGCGATCGGATCGTGATCATGAAGGACGGCTTCGTGAATCAGATCGGCACCCCCACCGAGGTGTTCGACAAGCCTGTCAACCTGTTCGTGGCCGGCTTCATCGGCATGCCCGTCATGAACTTCTTTGACAACTGCAAGCTGCTGCTGGAGGACGGCGTGTACTACGCCCAGATCCGCAACGCCAAGATCAAGCTGGACGATTTCCAGCAGAAGGCGCTGAAAGCCAACGGCCAGCAGGCCTGCGACATCGTGGCGGGCATCCGGCCCCAGCACATCTCTGTGGGCGAGGGCGACCTGACCGCCACCATTGAGGTCAACGAGATGCTGGGCAGCGAGGTGAACCTCCACGCCCGCAGCGAGACGGACGAGGTGGTCATGGTCATCCCCACCGTCGATTTGAAGGTAGATGTGTCCCAGGGCGCCACGGTGAACTTCACCACCCAGCCCAAGCTGATCCAGCTCTTCGACAAGGAGAGCGGCAACAACCTGATCTGGTACGACAAGGAGTCCGCCGACGCCTGCGCCCCCGTCTGCAAGAGCTACAACTTCTGATCTCTCCTCCTCTTTTCCATAGAAAAGCCCGCCGGCGGCCCGTTTTGGGCCGCCGGCGGGCTTTTCTGCATATCAGCGCGGTATCAAAGGGCTTCGCCCATTTCCTCCAGAGTGGGCATGGCGGGGATGGCCCCGTGCCGGCTGGTGGTGATGCTGGCGGCCTTATTGGCAAAGGCCGCGATGCGCTCCAGCTCCGGAACGGTCAGTCCGTCCAAACCGTCCAGCTTCGCCAGTTGGGACAGGGCCGCGCCGAAAAAGGTGTCCCCCGCGCCGTTGGTGTCCCCCACCTTGCAGGGCACGCCGGGCACATGGCCGGTCTGCCCCCGGAAGCGGTAGAACACCCCGTTGGGGCCCAGGGTCACGAAGATCAGGGCGATGCCCTTCTCCGCCAGCAGGGCGGTGCCCCGCTCCAGGTCCTCCGTGCCGGTGAGCAGGGGCAGTTCCTCGTCGGACACCTTCAGCACGTCCACCAGAGGCAGGGGCTCCAGCATCCGCGCCACGGCGGTCCCCTCATCGGGCCACAGGCTGGCGCGGTAGTTGGGGTCGTAGCTGACGACCGCCCCACGCTCCTTCGCGGTCCTGGCCGCGTGGAGAGTGGCGCTCCGGGCGGGCTCGGCGGTGAGGCTCACGCTGCCGAAGTGGAGGAATCCCGTGTTTGCCAGGGTCTCCGCCGGCACATCCTCCGGGGACAGGTCCACGTCGGCGCTGGGGTCCCGGTAGAAGCTGAAATGCCGCTCCCCGGAGGGGTCCACCGTCACCACCGCCAGAGTGGTGTGCTGCACCGGGTCCACCGACAGGCCGGACACGTCCACTCCGTTTTGCGCCAGGGTGTCCCGGAGGAACTCTCCGAAGCTGTCCTTCCCCACCCTGCCGATAAAGGCGGTCCTGGCCCCCAGCCGGGCGGCGGCCACCGCCAGGTTGGCCGGCGCGCCGCCGGGATTGGCCGTGAATTGGGGGATGCCCTGCTCGTTGGTCCCGCTCTGGGTCAGGTCGATCAGGATCTCGCCCACCGCTGTGATGTCCGTCATCACGATTCCTCCTCGTCGTTATAAGATGAGACCTGCTCCGGGAACTTCTGGCCGATCTGCTCCTCGATCTTAAAGGACTCGTTCAGCCGGTCATATAGCAGGAACACCGCCAAAAACAGGATGTACCACACCCCCAGCACCGGCACCGCGAAGCCGGACCAGGGCAGCAGCAGGAACATCAGCAGCCAGAAGCCCCCCTGGATGGCGGCCGCGCCCAGCACCTGAGGGAAGTTCTGGAGGATGAACAGGGCGCAGTTTTTCAGCCGGATGACCGTTTTCTGCTCAAAAAGCACCACCTGGGGCCACCAGATGGAGAAGATCATGCAGAAGATGAGGATAGCGGCGCACAGGAGCAGGGCGGTGCCGATGGTGAGGGTCCCGCCCCACCAGATCAGCGCCCCGGCGAACACCAGGAAGCCCAAAAACAGCCCCTCCAGCGCCCCGGGCAGCAGGGCGGAGCGCCAGTTCTGCCGCAGGGATTTTTTGAAGGCCACCCACCAGTCGTCCATCACGTCCCGCATCCGGCGGAGGATCAGGTCGTACATGGCGGCGAGGCCCTGCCCCGCGATCATCCCGCCCACGATGGACACCGGGATCAGCACCAGCACGCTTTGGGACAGCACCGCGTAACCGATCCCCAGCCCCAGCGGGATGAAGGACGCCAGCGCCAGCAGATTGGTCAGGTAGAACTGCTTGAAATCCCGGCCCAAGACCTCCCGGTAGCGGGCAAACCCCTTTCTCCGGCCGGGGGGCAGATGGTCGTCGTCCATGGGGAAAAACAGGCCCATAACAGTCCCTCCTTATCCGTCGTTGTAGTGGAACCCGTCCAGGAACTCGCCCAGCAGGGCCTGAGGCTCCCCTTCGAAACCGTCCCGGCACAGCAGCTCCACGCAGAGGGCCCAGCCCCCCTCATGGAGGGCAAAGGCCGCCGCCCCGTGGGTGTAGGGGTTGCTCTCCTTTCCCGCCAGCAGAGGAAGAACGGTGAACGCCTGTCCGGCGTGAGTCTCGGTGACCGCCTCGCCGGCCTCATAGTTCTCCCGCTCCCGGTCCTGCCAGTCCTCCAGGGCGGCCTGCGCCTTGCCGCTCTCCTTGAACTGCTGGATCAGCAGGTAGATCTGGGCGTCGTACAGGATGGCCTCGCCGTCCTCGTCGTTGGTGATGGTCTCCCCTTCGCCGGCGGTCCAGGTGGCGTAGTACAGCCCTGCCACTCCCAGGGCGTCCATGTTTTCACTGGGGGAAAAGCCCTCCATAGGCTCCACCCCCAGCAGGTCGGCCACCCGGACCCAGGTCCTCTCCCAGCCCGGAGGCAGGGCGCCCTCCGCAGAGGGTCCGCCGCAGCCGGACAGCGCCAGCGCACACAGCGCGGCCAGCGCAATGATACGTTTCATTTTCTTCACGAAAAAATCGCCCCCTTGGTCAGGATGGCCCACAGCTCTCCGTCGGCCTCGTGCTTGGCGGCCTGTTTCTCATAGTAAAAGCCCCGGCGGGCCAGGTACAGCCCGGACAGCAGCTCCTGGCAGTCCCCGATGATGGTCCCGTCGCTCAGCGCGTCCGCCTGATAGCCGCCCAGGTCCAGGCCGGCCAGCACCGGGCAGCCGGCCCACAGCGCGGCCTTGCCCTCTGCGCTGTCGTCCCCCTCCGGGGAGAGCTGTCCGTCCGGCCCCGCCAGGATCTGATAGCCCTTTTGGAACCCCTCCGGGTCCTCCAGCAGGAAGAAGTAGCTCTCCCCCTCGTTGAGGTCGGCCATCAGCTTGGCGCTGTACGCGTAGGCGTACTGCATGGCCTCCCCGGGGTCGGCGCCGTCCCCGCCGCTGGGATACTGCCGCACCTCCACCACCGTCTTGCCGTCCCCGTTCACGTCCTGCCCCAGGGCGGCCAGCTCCCGCTCCAGGGCGGCGATGCAGTCCTGCGGCAGGGCGCGCTCCCCCACGTAGGCGAAGATGTGGTCCGGCCTCACCTTCCCGCCCAGGGCGCTCCAGACCATGCTGCCCAGGCAGACCAGCAGCACCGCCCAGACCACGATCCACCCCTTATTGTAGTGGAACCAGTTGGCCAGTTTCTCTTTCTTCGTCCGCTCCCGGGGCGGCCCATCGGGCTTCACGTCCCGGTACTTCCATTTCAAATACTCGCTGGCCATGGTCCCTCACCCTTTGGTGGTGCCGCCGCAGGCGTAGCTCACCGGCAGGCACACCAGCGCCGGCAGCCGGGAGCGGTCCTTCTCCAGCACCATCTCCACGCACTGGGCGGCGATCTCCTCCACCGGCTGGACGATGGTGGAGCAGGTGTACTCCAGATCGCCGAAGCTGCGGATGCCGTCGAACCCCACCACCTGCACGTCCTCCGGCACCCGCAGGCCCATGGTCCGCAGGGAGCCGATGATCTGGTGGGCCAGGGAGTCGGTGACGCAGAAGATGCCGTCGAAATCCAGCTTTCCGCCGTGGAAATGCTCCCGCAGGAACGCCTCGAACTCGGAATAGGGGGTGCCGTCGTCCACGATCTTCAGGGAATAGGGGACCCCCAGGGCCTCGCAGCCGTTGATGAAGCCGTCCCGCCGCTTGTTGGGCTCGTTGGTGAGGACGGAGCCGATCCGCAGGAAGGCCAGGTTTTTGCAGCCGTTCTCCACCAGCTTCTCCGCCGCCAGGCGGCCGCCGCCGTAGTTGTCGCTGGCCACGCAGGGGATCTTGGCGCCGAAATATCGGTCGATGGAGATGAGGGGCACGTCCTCCGACACCTCCAGCTCCGGGTTGTAGGACAGGCAGATGATGCCGTCCACCTTCTGCTGCTCGGCGCTGATCACGTAGTTCTGCTCCTGGACCGGGTCGAACTCGGTGGAGCACAGCAGCATCTTATAGCCCCGGGCCGCCAGCTCCAGGTTGATGCAGTGGGCCACCCGGGAGAAATAGGGGTTGAGCAGGTTGGGGACCATCACCGCGATGATGAAGGTCTGCCCCCCCTTGAGGCCCCGGGCGTAGTTGTTCACCCGGTAGTTCAGGGCCTTGACGGCCTCCTCCACCCGGATCCGGTAGCTCTCCCCCACGGGCAGGCCGTTGATGACCTTGGACACGGTGCCCAGGGCCACGCCCGCCTCCCGGGCCACGTCCTTCATGGTGGGGGCCGAACTCTGCTGTCTTGACATAGGCTCACTTCCGTTTTGTGAAATGATGGTGAAATGATCAGTACTGTTTCACATTATAGCGGATGAATCGCTATTTGTAAAGGGGTTCATGACGACTTTTTTGATTTTTTCATGAAACGTTTGACAGCCCTTTTCTTCGTCAGAATAGCTATTTTTGTGGTTTTTGCTTTGTGCAATTTGCGAAAAGTTCATATTTCATTCAAAATATTCTGAAATATTTGTTGACTTGAACGTTTCACTGTGCTACTCTTCTTCCTGAACAAGAAATAACGTTTCGCAACGGCGATCGTCCCGTGTTCCCGGCACAGGTTGGTGACCCGACCGGCAGAGCGCGGGGCCCGGGCGGGAGAGTTCTGTGTCCCATTCTCCCGCGCCCCAACGGGCAATCAGTATTAAAAGGAGGGAGTCCCCGCGTGAGCAAATCTGCTTCCGCTGCCTCCGGACAGGCGCCGGCCCAGGTCAGGACCGTGGCCGGCAAGTCCCTGGGCAAACGTATCCTGGAGAACTGGCAGCTCTATCTGCTGCTGGTCATCCCCATCGTCATCACCGTGATCTACAAGTACATCCCCATGGTGGGCATCCAGATCGCCTTCCGCGATTATGTCCCCAGCCGCGGCTTCTTCGGCAGCGAATGGGTGGGCTTCGATTGGTTCGAGCGGTTCTTCACCGCCCCCAACTTCCAGCGGATGATCCGCAATACCATCCTGCTGAGCCTGTTCAGCCTGCTGTGGAGCTTCCCGGTGCCCATCATCCTGTCCCTGGGCATCAATCAGCTCCGCTTCAAGCGGTTCAAGCGGGTGGTGCAGACCGTTCTCTACGCCCCCCACTTCATCTCCATCATGGTAGTCTGCGGTATGATCCGCATCTTTCTCTCCCCCTACGGCGGCCTCATCAACCTGCTGCTGGGGTCCCAGGTGGACTTCCTGACGGTGCCCGAGGCCTTCCGCACCATCTACATCGCCTCGGGCATCTGGCAGGACGCCGGCTGGGGCACCATCATCTACCTGGCCACCCTGTCCGCCGTGGACCCCGGCCTCTATGAGGCCGCCAAGATCGACGGCGCGTCCATGTTCCAGCGTATCATGAACATCGACCTGCCCGAGCTGACCCCCATGATCATCCTCCAGCTCATCATGAGCGCCAGCGGCCTGATGAGCGTCGGCTTCGAAAAGGTGTTCCTGCTCCAGACCCAGCTGAACAAGGCCACCAGCGACGTCATCGCGGTGTACGTCTACGAACAGGGCATCGTCAACCACGCCTACAGCCTCTCCACCGCCGTCGGTCTGTTCAACACGGTCATCAACATCATCCTGCTGGTGGTCGTCAACCAGATCGCCAAGAAGGCTGCCGACGTCAGCTTCGTGTAAGGAGGTGCGGGCAATGACTAAGAAACACGGCCTTTCCGACCGCACCAGCGACGTCATCCTGGTGGTCCTCTCCTGCCTGATCCTGCTGATCATCGCCTACCCCCTGTACTATGTGGTCATCGCCTCCGTGTCCGACCCCTACGACGTGTACGCCGGCAAGACCTTCCTGCTGCCCAGCCAGTTCACCCTGGAGGGCTACACCTCGGTGTTCGCCCGGTCCGACCTGTTAAAGGGCTTCCTCAACTCGGTGAAGTACACCGTCATCGGCACCATCTACTCGGTGGTGATGGTCTACATCGTGGCCTTCCCCCTGAGCCGGAAGGACCTGCCCGGCCGGAAGTGGATCTCCATCTTCTTCATCATCACCATGTACTTCGGCGGCGGCCTGATCCCCACCTACATCGTGGTGCGGGACACCGGCCTGCTGAACAACATGTGGGCCCTGTTCCTCCCCGGCGGCGTGGCCATGGGCAACGTCATCATCGTGCGGAACTTCTTTGAGAACAACATCCCCAGGGACATGATCGAGGCCGCCCAGATCGACGGGGCCGACAACATGACCATCTTCCTGCGGGTGGTCATCCCCCTGAGCCGCTCCATCATGGCGGTGATGGTGGTGTTCTCCATGGTGGCCTACTGGAACGACTGGTTCACCGCCCTGATCTACTTCAGCGACCACGCCAAGGACCCCTTCCCCCTGGTGCTGCGCGGCATCCTCATCAACGCCTCCGCCAACATCAACTCCGGGGACGGCGGCTACGCCGAACAGAACCGCATCGCCGAGCTGATCAAGTTCGCCTCCATCGTGGTAGCGGCGGTGCCCATGCTGGTCATCTACCCCTTCGTGCAGAAGTACTTTGAGCAGGGCTTCATGTCCGGCGCCGTGAAGGGCTGACCGGCAACGTCTTAACAACCTCTGAAATTTTTGATAAGGAGAATCGCTATGAAAAAGAACGTCCTCGTCAAAGCGCTGTGCCTGGTCCTGTGCGCCGGCCTGCTATGCGGGCTGATGGCCGGCTGCGGCAGCGGCGGCGCCAAGGCCTCCGCCGACCCCAACCAGACCGATTTCTACATCGTGGGCGGCAACTCCCCCCTGAGCTCCGGCTATGACTCCAACCCCGTCATGAACCAGATGGCGGAGAACGCCGGCGTGGAGATCGACTGGGATCTGATGAGCGACTCCCTGGGCGAGCGCGTGGGCACCCTCATCGGCGGCAACCAGCTGCCCGATGCCTTCATCGCCGTGGGCTTCAGCCAGAACGACATCAACAAGTACGGCAATGACGGCACCTTCATCGACCTGACCCCCTACATCACCCCCGAGATCATGCCCAACCTGAGCAAGATCCTGGACGAGCACCCTGAGATCCGCTCCGCCATCACCATGGCCGACGGCAAGATCTACGGTCTGCCTCAGGGCGAGATCATGGGCACCGCCGCCATCGGCGCGGAGAACAATCTGCCCATCCACTCCATCCCCGAGTTCTCCATGATCAACAAGACCTGGCTGGACGAGCTGGGCCTGGATGTGCCCACCAACCTCACCGAGCTGCACGACGTGCTGGTGGCCTTCAAGGAGAACGACATGGCCACCCGCGCCGGCAACGCCGCCGGCTCCACCATCCCCCTTTCCACCGGCTATGACCAGTGGTGCTGGGGCCAGGAGATCTTCTACGCCGGCTTCGGCTTCACCAACTTCACCAGCGACGTGTGCAACGACCTGCTGGCCCATGACGACGGCACCGTGGAGTTCGTCTGCGTCAGCGACGCCTATCGCGACGCCGTCAGCTACTTCTCCGACTGGTACAAGGAGGGCCTGATGGATCTGGAGATGTTCTCCCAGGATTCCAGCCAGCTGATCGCCAAGGTCTCCCAGGGCCGGGTAGGCGTCACCACCTGGTGGGAGATCGACGAGATCGCCGGCGAGCACGCCGATGACTTTGTGTTCCTGCCCCCCATGTACGGTCCCGAGGGCACCCAGTATTCCGAGACCCGCAACATCACCATGCGCTCCGCCCCCGCCGTCACCTCCGGCCACCTGAACATCACCAGCGCCTGCGGCAACCCCGAGCTGCTGTGCAAGTACTTCGACCAGTGGTATGATCCCGAGATCGCCATGCAGCTGCAGTACGGCCCCATCGACGTCTACTTCACCGGCAAGGACGACGCCGGCGTGTGGAAGTCCATCACCGACGACGAGGCCCGGGAGAAGTTTGGCAAGTCCGCCGGCGAGCTGAAAAACCAGTATCAGGCCCTGGGCCCCATCCTGGTGCTGCCTGAGTACTACAACAACGTGTTCGAGATGGAGGACCGCGCCAAGGTGCGCCTGGAGGAACTGACCGAGTTCTGGATGCCCTATGTTGGCTCCTCCGCCGCCTACCCCAACGACGTGACCTTCACCACCGAGGAGCTTGAGGTCATCGACCGCTACAAGGCCGACTTCACCAGCCAGGTCTCTGAGAAAGAGGGCAACTGGCTGAAGAACGGCGGCCCCACCGACGACGAGTGGAACGCCTACAAGGCCATGCTGGAGGACAGCTGCGGCATGAGCAAGCTGCTGGAGGTCTACCAGAACGCCTACACCCGCTATCTGGAGGCTCAATAAGTCTCAAATCACCCTAAAACGATCCGATGATCCCAAGTACAGCCGCATCCCGCGGGATGCGGCTGTACTTGAACCCAAACCGATTCCAACTATATGGGAGGACGCCCATGATCAGCGAAGTACTGCAAAAGGCCCGGAAATACGAGGAGCAGTTCGGCGGCAACATCCGCCGGGGAGACCGGCCCCTCTTCCACCTGACCCCCCGGGTGGGCTGGATGAACGACCCCAACGGCTTTTCTTTTTACAGAGGCCAGTACCATCTCTTTTACCAGTATCACCCGTACAGCATCCAGTGGGGCCCCATGCACTGGGGCCACGCGGTGAGCCGTGACCTGCTCCACTGGGAGTACCTCCCCGCCGCCATCGCCCCGGATACCGGCTACGACGACGCGGGCTGCTTCTCCGGCTCCGCCGTGGAGCTGCCCGACGGCCGCCAGCTTCTCATGTACACCGGGGTGCAGCGCCAGCTCCGGGAGGACGGCGCCCGGCAGGACCTCCAGACCCAGTGTCTGGCCGTCGGGGACGGGCTCAACTACGAAAAATGGACGGCAAACCCCGTACTGGGGGACGCCGACCTGCCCGCCGGCTTCAGCCGCACCGACTTCCGGGACCCCAAGATGTTCCGGAACGAGGACGGCTCCTACGGCTGCGTGGTGGGCTGCCGCACCGAAGACGACAGCGGCGCCATCCTCCTGTTTGAGAGCGCCGACGGGCTGCGCTGGCGCTTCGTCACCGTACTGGACCGCTGCTACAACGAGTTTGGCCGCATGTGGGAGTGCCCCGACTTTTTCCCCCTGGACGGCCGGCAGATCCTCATGTGCAGCCCCCAGGACATGAGCGCCGTGGGCATGGAGTTCCACAACGGCGACTGCACCATGTTCCTCCTGGGCCGCTACGACCCAAGCGGGCACCGCTTTGAGCGGGAGGGCGTGCAGGCGGTGGACTACGGCCTGGACTTCTACGCCCCCCAGACCCTCCTGGCCCCGGACGGACGGCGGATCATGGTGGCCTGGATGCAGAACTGGGACACCTGTGTGGGCGGCCAGCCCCGCGGCGCCAGCTGGTTCGGCCAGATGACCCTCCCCCGGGAGCTGTCCATTCGGGACGGGCGGGTCATCCAGGTCCCCATCCGGGAGCTGGACAGCCTCCATGGCCGCAAGATCGCCTATACGGACATCCCGGTGCAGGAGGAGACCGTCCTGCGGGGTGTGTTTGGCCGGACCATCGACATGACGGTGAAGGTGCGACCCCTGGCCGACTGCAAGTACTCCCAGTTCCGCATCAAGGTGGCCGCCGGCAGCCAGCACTACACCTCCATCACCTACACCCCCCAGACCTCCATTCTCCGCATCAGCCGGGAGCACTCCGGCGTAGACCGGGACTTCGTCCATATGCGGGAGTGTTTCGTCCGGGACCGGGGCGGGGAGATCAAGCTGCGGGTCATCCTGGACCGATTCAGCGCCGAGATCTTCGTCAACGACGGGGAGCAGGTCATGAGCATGACCTTCTACACCCCCCAGTCCGCCGACGGGATCTCCTTCCAGTGCCTGGGCAAAGTGCTCATGAGCGTGGAGAAATACGACATCGTGATGGGCGGATATTAAAGCCTCCAGCGTTCCCTGTCGTACATCAGTACGGTGGTCCTGCTGGCTTAATATCCCAAAAATGGGCCCCCGCAAAGCCGCCCTTTGGCTTTGTGGGGGAGGAGGAGCAGCAGAATGAGCGAGCGATGAGCTTGAAAAAGCTCGTCGCAAACGATATGGCGCTTGCGACGAGCTGGTGCACCCGAGGGGACTCGAACCCCTACTCGTCTCCGAAATGGAACCTAAAGGTGATGTGACCTCAGTGAAGGGTGTTTGTCAATGGGCTGTTTCTAAGGGCTTCCCCTGTCTGCAATCCACAACCGCGTCCAGATAGACCTTGTTGCCGCTCACACTGAACAGAGCCTTGTACCATTTGCAAAACAGCGCTTTGCGATAAGCGCCTTTCGGCAAATTGTAGTCGTCGTCCACCGGGTATTGATAGGGATTGTCCTCCAAAGCGTCCAGCAACGACTCAAATTCCGATACCATTCGCTCCGCAGCCGACACGCTGACCCTCGCCAAAAACCTGGCGTGCTGGACCAGCATCTCATCCGCCCGCCGGGACACAATCACTGCATACTTATTCACTGGTTTCGACCTCTACGATGGCGTGTTTCATGTCGGAAAAAACGTCTCTGGCGTTGCGCCCCTGGTAGCCGTTCATTCGTTCCGTCTGGGCCTCCAGAAGATCGGCATACACCGCGTTGCTGGAGTTCAGCGACAGAGAGAGCGGCACCGACTGCTCCCGAACGATCTGCTTCAAAAACATAGTAAACGCGCCGGACAGGGTCAGCCCTACGTCAGACAGCACTTCCTCCGCCTGAGTTTTCAATGCAGAATCCACACGTACGCTCAAATTATAATCGCCGGGCATTTCAATCACACTCCTTCACCGGTATTGTACTACAACGCATGTTCATTGTCAATGCGCTATTCAAGTTCAAATATATCTGTTGAAAAAACTATTTCCGAGGGAAAACTCTTCAAAAGCTTTTCATCAGAACATGGGTCGCTGATAACAGCAATACCGTCTACCTCCATTGCCAAAGCCACAACGCATGCAGGCTCGTCATATTTGACACGCTCTCTGACGCTTAACTGATGTTCAAAGTCCGCCGATCGTATCGTCACGTTGCCACAGTCACTTATATAGTCCAGCGCAGCGCGCAGAGCCATGTTAGGACATGACCGTAGCTCATCAAGGATATGCCGCACTGTGATATGCGGGATATACACCCGATCCATGCGATCAAGCTCTTCGAGCATATCGTTTTCGGCCAGAAGATACAGCGTCCAAGCGTCAAGGCAACACACACGGTCAAGAGCCAAACGTTCTGCTGTCTTTGCTCTCTCCGATTTTGAAGGGTAGTCTAAAGATCTGTATTTTGACAACGTATTCTCGATTTTTTCCGGAACGATTCCGTTCCATTTCTCGTTGAAGGGCGGCATTGCACCCTTCCGCCACACAATGTAGAAAATCTCACTCTCTGAAAGTTGCATCCCCTTTGGTATTCTTTCGAACACCTCATCTGCCTTGTCCCTTTCGAGATTCAGTACATAAACATATAGAATATCCCGATCATTGTTCTCCGCCGGAACCAGTCCTTTCTCTACAAACGGACAGCGAATCTCCTCAAAACGTCCTGGGCCGTTAAGCGTAGTGGTTACAAGCATCAACTCCGATTCCCAGAATTTCTCGATACTCTTGTCCTCAAAATAGTCCTTACCCTTCAAGAAACATTTAATGGCACTGCCTGCATCAAGCTTATACTCTTTGATAAAGTCCAAGTATCCTCGAATGGCGAATTCCGGCTCGCCAACATACAGTTCCCGGTGGTTGTACAACAGGTTCTGAAACCATCTGTCAGCCTCATTTAGATTGCCAAAGAACTTGAGTGTTTCAAACAACCGGCACCAGTTCTGATGTGTCGGGTTCTCCCTAAAGAGCCCCTTGAAATAGTTGCGGCATTCCTCATAGCTGTGATCACAGCGGAAGACCATATCCTCAATCTCAACTGCAAGGGCTTTATTCCCGATACCCTTGAAATGCGTGGCGTATTCACGAACAGCTTCCTGACTGCGCCAGCCGAACAATTGAATGCCCTTGCTGTAGAGGATGACAAGGCACCGGTACAGCGACATTGCCATGTCTCCCTCAAACTTCCGCAAAACGCTTTTTGTTTCCTTTATCAATATACAAAGTTCCTCTTCGAGCTCCGGGTCTACATACCGGCCAGGTGTGAGGCCCACAAAATGGGACATTGTATCGTTGAATCTGGAACCCAGTCTGAAAAAGAGTTTGTCATTATCCGTGAGCGCAGAAAACTCGGAAAAGTCAATATTCCCGCTCATCGTCAGAACATTGGCGTACTGTATCTCCACTTCTCTTCTGTCTACGGAGGTCTTGAACACAAACCATTTGCTTAGAAGAGGAAAGACCTCCAGCACTCCCCGCATATCCTGTAAATACGAGAAAGTGTGGAACATCTGCCAACCAATCCGCCTGACCGCCTCTCTGAGGCATGGTTCTTCCTCTTTCTCCAGCAACTCAAGAAAGCAGGTACGAGCCTTATACAGATGACTCCTGTTTATCCTTTCAAGAACAATTCTCTCCTTGTCAATTGCGTCTCTAATCGCCAGCTGATAATATGATGCGCCGAGGTTCTCCAAAATAATGGGCTTTGCGCTTATCCTATATGCGCGGTTCATGCATCGTATAGCCTTCTCATAGATTCTGTAACACTGATCGTACACATATCCTATTATCTGCAGATAAAAGGCCTCTGTATCCGCGTCCTTTACCGAAATCCGCAGCCGCTCATTTTCGTCAATATACTGTCCCACTGTCTCCTCAGGCGGCTTATGGAGGACAAACGCCTCCCCCATGGACTTAAACAGAGAGGCCCACTCAGAGGCCTCGTCTCTCTCGTCAATTGTGGCGGCATAAGCCAGAAGCTCGTCATATCTCTGATCCATAAACAGTTTCTGCATCCAGCGATCAGCGTCATGTTCGGCTATCAGCCCCTCCTGAATCATTCGGTACTCCAAATCCTCTCCTTTCCTATGAAAGCCGCAGATGTCATAACAATAAGCCAGGTGCCTCATGAGGAGCAGTTTTGTTCCTTTTTGGCAAACCGGGTATCTGTCGTCCGCAAGCAATCCTTCTCCAAGTTCCATGGCCTTTTGTATCTTCAGGTCATCAATATACGCCCGCATCACAGGCAACTGTTCCGTTAGCCAAACCTCATTTGTGTCATTACCTATCTGTGGTAGGGCTGCATCAAAAAGCAATTCCTGTCCCGCAGCAACATCCTCCTCTGGAATCCCGTTCAGGCCCATCTCAAGTACGATATTGAAGCTGTTCTTCATGATACTCCAGATATAACGCATCTTTGTGGCATTTACCCTGCCCCTGAACCCTGTTTGGCGGGCTGCGCTGCTCACGAGGCCGACCACTTCCTCTGGATTGCTCCAAACCGGCGCACCGGAAAAGCCCCCCAACTCATCTATCCGATTACCATTATCAAGGAAGGCATCCCCTACCCGGAAGTCAAATATAGGACTACCCTTTGGTACTGTGCGAATTCTTCCTTCCATTGTATCCAAGGCCATCAGAAGGTTCTCTTTGTTGTACCGCCATCCCCCGGGGAATCCAAGGGTTAGGACCGCAGTGTCGCGCTCAGGTTCACCTAGGCGGTATGCCGTTTTTTCTAGTCTCAAATTCTCATCCCGACGCAGTGCGATGACGGCCACATCTGGTCTATCCTCTTCTACAACCTCCAGCGGGGAGTAGACTGCCTGACTTACTGGCGCCACGAGTCTAACAACATTGTAGTCATCTTCCTCCGTGTTTACGGGATCAAGAATGTCTATTTCGATCTTTCTGTAACCTTTTATCACATGGGCGCAGGTAAATACGTAGAGTCTGTCCCCGCTACCCGGATAGTAAAGTAGTCCACTCCCCAGGCCTCCTCTCGCGTCAGCATCAGCGATGTGTACACTACAACATCTGTTCTTCAGTTCTATATCGCTGCTTCGGACTTCCATACAAGTTCCCCCCCTCCTGCTTTTGAAAAAGTCAGCTTTCCCGAAGCAATAAACCTCTCTGTGTCCTCACGGGTTAAAAAATCTCTGCTCCACCAGTCTGTTCCGCTGTATATCTCAATCTCGCCGTACCACTTTAGCAGCTTGGCTATAGTCTTCTTATCCGGGTGACCTGCTCCGTCGGCGCAAATTACAAATCGGTGAGAATCAATCGTCTTTGGCCACTCCTCAGATAAGTTTCTGGCACTGCCGTGATGAGGAAGCTTCACCGCATCAAATCTAATGCCTCTGTTCCCAGTCTCACAAAAGCCGAGACTCTGGAGGCCTTCCCTAATGTCGTCAAAAACACCGTCCCCTGTAAAAAGCAGCCTTACATCGGCGTACTCTAGGACAAACATAATGCTGGATAAATTGTTTACGCTCGTATCTCGCAACGTTAGCGGTGCAGACATAAGGGTGACAAGTTCCGCCGCCCAGTCTATGCCGCCGCCAAGGGGTGTATCGGGCAACACAGTGGTAAATAACCTGTCAAGTCTTTCCTGCGTCGGGCTAATAATGCTTATCCTCGCTCCGTCCAACTCAAAGATATCCCCGCGAACTGCACTGTGAACAGTCGCATTGCGCCTAATAAGGGCTTTATAAAGCTCGTCATTTCCCTTCACCGATAGTTGCGCGTCTCCTGCCACGGAGCCAATATCAACACCATCTGGATGGTTTATGATAAACTCCCCTGCGGTAAGCGGCGCATTGGTTCTCTCGAGGCCGAGAAGTCCCCCGATGTGGTCGTTATCCACATGTGTCAACACCACAAGGTCTATCCCCTCACCGGCTGCAGAAAGTTCCCGTTCCAGTGCAGATAGGCACCCCTTAAACCTGCCCGTCCCAGAATCAATGATAATATTACGGTATTTCTCGCTTTTCCCTAGGTATTTTACAAGCAAGCAGTCCCCTTTGCCAGCGTTATACACATACAATTTCATCTCAGGCATAAAGAACTCCTCCGAATACAACATCTTGGTCACATCTTGCAAAAAGCTACTCTTTCTCAAAATACAAGCATTAAGCTCTTCCATTTTGCATAGCAATTATAACAGGTTTTCATCTATCAACAAAGTCTCTGCTTATACGAGTTGATTAGTTCCCTTCGCTTTGCTAACTCCTATTCAACAAAATACTTGTGAGCACGGCCTGATTCAACCCAAATCAGAAAACCGCTCCCGCAACGCCTCCCGCAGCATCCGCTTGGCGTTCATCCAAACTCCGTACTCACCCTGGGCCAAACTGTCCTGCACCTTCCGAATGGCCACCTTGAATGCCTTTTCCGCCGCACTGGGTCCGTTGTAATTCAGAAAGACAGCCAGTTCCGCGAAGGTCATCTCTCGCTCCCCCAGCTGGTCGAACCCCAGGTGACAGCGAACAATATTCAGTTCCCGTGGTCGAAGCACCTCGCCCATCAGCTTCACCAGAAGCATCCGCCGCATCCGCTCGTCGTAGATCCTGGCGGGGTCTGCGCCCATGTCCTCGATCTCAGTAGCGTCCTCCAAAGGAACACTTCCCAAAATCGTCCGGTACTCTGCCAGCAGGGTACCGGCGATTTTTTCTGATACCGCCATCTCTCTGACGATCTGGCCGATCAACTCAGCATCCGTCGCTCCATCTGACAGAGCGCAAATGTAACCCACCCGACGGAGTTGATGGTATCTGCCCGCCGGCAGTCCCAGGCTCAGGGAGCTCTCCGCCAGATAGTCCAACATTGCCGAGCGCACCGCTCCACCGGCATAGGTCAGCAACTTCGCCCCACTGTCCGGCGAGAATTTCCTGGCCGCGCTGATGAGGGCAATCGCTCCCTCCTGCATCAGATCCTCCCGAAGATCCGGAAGCTGGTATCTCCGGCAGAGTTCTGAAGCCGTCGCAGCCAAATAACTCTCGTTCCGCGAGAGGAGCATGGGAATCGCGTCTTCATTTCCTTCCCGCAGAGCCCTCGCCAATGTCTCATTGTCTGGGCAGGGCCCCTCCACATGATACATCTTCTCTGGCATGGGCCCCGCCCTCCTTCCTCAGCCGAGCCGCTTGCGGGCCTCGCTGTATATGTGATCCAACTCCATATCTCGGGCGTAACCGTCGGCCGCGTAGTTCCTGTCCAGCAGCGCCTTGTCCCGGTATTCCCCCGCCAACCGGAGCGCCGCCTCCCGCAGCGGGCCGTCGATCTTTCCCCGCTGATGGTGCTTTCGGATGGTGTTGGTGCGGGTGGCGAACAGCTGATAGATGGGATGCTCTGTGTTCTTCTCCTTCTGCCGCATCATAGCTCCATACTGCCGGCAGGTCATGGCAGGATTTTGCGGAGCAATGCCGTCGCAGTACTTGGGAGCATGGGCAGTGGTCGTCAGAAAATACCGATGGCAGTTCCGGCACCGGCTTGGTCCGTGACCGTGCTGCAGTCCGTTCATCAGGTCAAATACATAAAAATCGATGAGGCGCTTGCATATCACCTGCTGAACGGTGATCCACCTTCCTTTGTCGTTGGGATCCTGAATATAAGAAAAACCGTTGATCAACCTGGGATAAGAGAAAAATTCCTCGATCTCTCCAAAGGGCATCCGCGCTTGCAAATCCATAAAATCAACGTCCTCGTCAAAGCAGTTGTGCGCCGCTTCCGCGAAGGCGCTCTCAGTCCGCTTCTCCAATCCGCTGAGATACTTTTGCTCAAAGGCTCGGGTGAGCAGGCAGAAATTATAAATGGCAACCAGGATTTTCAAAACGTGTTCACTGAACGAGAGAAAAGAAAGCGGCAGGTGTTCCGACAGTTCAGCACGATCCAGTTCAAACTGATCCGCGTCCATCGCCCTGGCAAACTGCCTCCACTGCCACTGGTTGTCTTGATAACAAAAAGGCGGACAGGTACAGATCCAGGAGACCGTCTCCTGCATCAGCGGTTTTATTTTCACCAGCAACTTACCGCCCTTCTTAGCCGTCTGGCTGACAAGCTTGGTCAAAGTGGAGATGCGCTCCAGCAGCGGGCCGTTGACCTCGCCCGCGTAATTCAGGATCTCCGCTGCGAAATGTCCCGCCGGAAATTCCTGGCCCTCATAGTACACACGGTTGTTCCAGCAATCCAAGGTAAACGTATCAAACGAGTTTAACTGATCTGTTCCGAACTCCATTGCATTGCACCTGTCCCATATCTGTTTTTGTTCTGTCTTGCGATAATCTCATTCTATCAAAAACCGTAGAATAATCAAGTGAGAAGGAAAATTTTCTCACAAGCCGCGTCACCAAACGCGGCTAATTTTTTGGAAAGGACATCTCCACTATGAACGCAATCTATCAAAACCTGAAAACCATCGACGGGGCCACGCTGATGAACCAGCCGCTCCGTCCGCCCAATTTCATCGTCAACTCTCTGCTCTCCCAGGGACTGCATATCCTCGCCGGCTCTCCAAAAGTGGGCAAGTCTTGGCTGGCCCTCTGGCTGGCGGTAACAGTAGCCAAGGGCGAACCTGTCTGGGGAATGGAGACCAGGCAGGGCACCACCCTCTATCTCTGCCTGGAGGACTCCACCCTAAGAATCCAGAACCGGCTGTTCGAGATCACCGAGGACGCGCCGGACAACGTCCACTTCTGTACCGAGTGCGCTCTCCTGGGGCGAGGGTTGGAACAACAGCTGGAAAAGTTTCTGGTCGACCACCCGGACACCGTGCTGGTCATCATCGACACGCTCCAGATGATCCGAGGGAACAACTACGACAACACCTACGCCAACGACTACCGGGATCTCTCTGTTCTCAAACACATCGCGGACGAACACCGCATCGCCATCCTGCTCATCCACCATCTACGGAAAGAACCCGCCGAGGATGTGTTCAACCGTATCTCAGGCACGACCGCTATCAGCGGCGCGGTGGACAGCAGCCTCACGCTGGTGGAGGAACGGCGTGGCTGCGGCCAGGCGACGCTCTCATGTATCGGACGGGACATCGAGTACCGGGAGCTGATGTTGGAGCGAGGCGAGGACAACGTGTGGGAACTCCGGGCGGACACGCTCACCCGGCCAGAGCTGGCCGGGAACAAGATCGTCTCTCTGCTCTGCGCGGTCATGCGTGACCGTGAAAAGTTTTCCGGCACTCCCACGGAGCTGGTAGAACTCATCGGCACTGTTACCGGCGAGACAGTTTCCACCAAAAAAGTTTCCGGGCTGGTACTTCAAACCGTTGACGCTCTAAGGAAAAATGGCATCGATGCCGTCGTCCGGCGGAGCAACGGGAAGCGGTTGATCGAGCTGTTCCGTGCCGCAAGTGACGATACCCCCGGTGCCTCAAACACCGACCCTTTCGGCACTGCCGGTTCCGCTGAGACGATCACACGGAACGGCCCCTGTTTGCCCCGTTGAGGCCCGTTGTGGCCCTCCTGCCCTCCGGGTGGGGTAGTTACCCATCCTGGACGATTTTCCGAAAACAGCCCGTTGTTGCCCTTTTGGGCCAGGGCAGGTTTCGCCAGCAAGCAGAGAAGGTTCAAACACGGGGAAAGCCCACCCTCCGGGTGGGGCAAGCATAGCGTCCGGCTATACGCCGGACGCCTCGCCGGGGCAAGCCCCGGCACCCCCTGCCCCCTGAAGGGGGAGAAAGAAGGTCACATATGCAGAAAAGAAAAACCTCGATCATCACCGCCAGGATGCCCCCGGCGGACAAGAACGCCATCCAGCGGCGGGCCAAGGCCGCCGGCATGACGGTCACGGACTACCTCACCGCCTGCGCCCTGGGCAAAGAGATCGTCCGGGTGGAAGGGCTGGACGCCGTACTCTCTGAGTTGAAAGCCCAGGGCAGAAATCTCAACCAGCTCACCACGCTGGCCAACATGGGCCGCCTTTCTGTCCTGCGAGGCGATGAGCTGATCCGCGGCTACTCCGCGCTCTGCTCCGCAGTGCGCGCTCTCATTCAGGAGGCGGAGTGATGGCAACCTTCACCGCGGTGCGAAACAAAAAGCAGACCGCCGGTACCATGAGAGCGGTGGTCAGTTACGTCACACAGCTGAAAAAAGTTTCGTGGGACGGCGCTCAACTGGTCAGCGGACACAACTGCGTCCCCGCCTCCGCCCTCACCGAGATGCAGATGACCAAGGAGCGGTTCAAGAAAACCGACGGCCGTCAGTTCTACCATTTCGTCCAGTCCTTCTCGCCGGACGACGACCTCACGCCTCAGGAGGTCAACGCCCTGGGGCTGGAGTTGGCGCGGCGTGAGTTCCCGGACTACGAGGTGCTGGTGGCCACTCACGTGGACGCCAACTGCCTCCACAACCACCTGGTGGTCAACAGCGTGAGCTGCGCGGACGGGCGTAAGCTCCACCAGAACACCGAGGACTTGATCCAGCACCGCAGAGCCAACGATGAGATCTGCCTCGCCTTTGGGCTGAATGTTTTGGAGCAGCCCAGGAAACATGAGCGGAAGAAACGGATGAAGCCGGGAGAGTACCAGGCGGGCATCCGGGGCGAGAGCTGGAAGATGGATCTCATCCACACCATCAACGAGGCGCTGGAGTACGCCCTGGACCGGGAGACGTTCATCGAGAACATGGAGCAGGAGGGCTACGGCGTGATCTGGACGGACGCCCGCAAGCACATCACGTTCCTCTGTCCTGACGGCCACCGCTGCCGGGACAGCAGCCTCCACGACGAGACGTTCCTGAAAGAAAACCTGGAGGCGCTGTTCGCCTACCGGCAGGCGGTCGGGTTCACACCTGGCACGGAGGAGCCGGACATGGGTTGGCTGGGCGAGGCGGCCATGGGGTTGATCCAGATCGGCAGACACCTGGAACAGATGGCGGATCGGCCGTCTCTCCCCTCCCCGCCCGTGTGGACGGACAGCAAGCAGCGCCGGCGGGAGGCGCTGAAGAAGCTGGCCATGGGACATAAGTTCGGCGGCTGGGACGAGCAAAACTACACCATGAATATGTACTGAAAGGAGTTTCACAACTATGGTTGAAAACCGATACGCCGAGCGCCTCGGCTCCGTGACCTACACCTACGTCGGCACGGACCAGGAGTTCGATGAGTTCCTCAAAATGCTGATCCACGATTACCTGGCAGTGGATCTTCCCTATCAAAAGGACGGTGCCGATGACGATTGTCACTATCGTAGAAATTGAAAACGTGCGCGTTCTTTTCGTAGCTATTCCGAAGCGGGTGTGCTATGTTGTGTCGTGCGAAAGGAGGCGCCGCCGGTGAAGGTCTGGCTATACTACCGTCTTTCCCGTGACGAGGATGAGGAACTGAACTCGCTGACTAACCAGCGCAAGATCATCTATGACTACGCCGTGGCCCAGGGCCATGAGATCGTGGGCGAGTCCTTCGACGACAACGTCAGCGGGATGCACTTCAACCGGGAGGGCATCGAAAGGATCTACGAGGCGGTGGAAGCGGACCGTATCGAGGCCGTCATCGTCAAGGACCTCTCCCGGCTGGGGCGGCACCGCACCCAGACCGCCCTCTTCATCGACTACCTCCGGGAACACAATGTGCGCGTCCTCTCCGCCACCGAGAACATCGACACCTTCAATGAGAACGACGACCTGATCATCGGCTTCAAGGGTCTGGTCAATGACTTCTACGCGCGGGACGGCAGCCGCCGGGTGCGGACCGGGTACCGGCAGAAGCAGAAGGAGGGCATCGTGATGATTCCGCCCTTCGGTTACTTCAAGGACAAGAACACCAAGCAGGTGGTCATTGTGGAGGAGGCGGCCGAGACGGTGCGCCTCATCTACTCTCTGTATCTGGACGGCAGCGGTCTCAAGGCCATCGCCCGAAGGCTGAATGAGGAACACCGAAGGACCCCCGCCCAGATGCAGTTGGCACTCCTCCGCAAGCGGGAACCCAGCACCCGCGACAGCATCCGAAAGAAAAATATCTGGGAAGCCACCATGGTGTCCCGCATCCTTCAGGACGAGTTCTACGCCGGCACGCTGATCTGCCACAAGAGCGAGCGGAACAAGATCAACAAGACCTTCCGCTTCACCGAACCTGACGAGCAGTTCCGCCATGAGAATTTTGTCCCCCCCATCGTCACCAAGGAGATATGGCAGCAGGTACAGGCGCTGATAGCTCAGCGAAAAGAGGGCCGTGCCCGGGCCGCGCCGGGGAAAAAGCTCCTGCGGTACGGTGGCCTGCTGCGATGCGAGGACTGCGGCAGGACCTTCGTGGGCAAGCACATCAGGCTCAAAAGCAGGGACCGGGTGGAATACATCTGCGACACCTACCACCGCTACGGCAAGGAACACTGTACCTCCCACGCCATCCGGGAGGAACTGCTGGATCAACTCATCATCGACGAGCTGCGGGACACGAAGCGGATGTACCAGCAGAATTGGGACAGCCTTCAGAAGCTGATCGACCGCTGGATCCCTCAACGATTCTCCGTGGATACCAAGCTAAGATCTCTCACCGAGCGGATCGACACATTGGAAGAAGAAATGGAGGCCATCCTTATGGAGCGCATCCGGGACAAGGCCAACGCCGAGCACTACGACCGCATGATCCAGAAGCGTGAGGCGGAGATCGCCGACCTCAAAAAGCAGATCGCGGAGCTGGAAAATCTGGAGGACACGCTGAAACAGCGCCAGGCCACTCTCCGCCGGGACATCAGGCTGATGGACAGCATTCTGACCGAGGGCGCCATCTCCGAGGCCAACCTGCGGCTGCTGGTGGACAAGATCTATATCGCGGAGCGGAACGGCAAACTGGACGTGGACATCCACCTCAAAGCGCCTTTCCAGACTCACGGGCTGGTTTATGAAAACGGCGAAGTCACAGAGGCTTGGGGTTCGCAGGACTATGATTGGGATCGGTTGGGCGCGATCCTGATGGAGGACTTCTGGAAAGGAGACGACAATGACGGCAACGAGGGCGTGGCTGTACTACCGGCTGTCTAACGACGACGACCCGGAGCGGAACTCCCTGCAAAACCAGCGGGCCATCTGCCGGGAGTTCGCGGTGAACTGTGGACTCACTATCATAGGCGAGTCCTGCGACGACAACGTTAGCGGCATGACCTTCTCCCGGCCGGGACTCCGCCGCCTGTCTGAGGCGGCGGAGCGTGGGGGACTGGATGCGGTCGTGGTCAAGGACTTGTCCCGGTTGGGACGGCACAAAACGCAGACCGCCCTGTTCATCGACTATCTGCGGGAACGGAACATCTGCGTCCTCTCCGTTACGGAACACCTCGATACCCTCAATGAGAGCGACGACTTGATCATCGGCGTCCGTGGGCTGATGAACGACTACTACGCCCGCGACATCGGCAGCAAGATCCGCGCCGGGTACCGACAGAAGCAGAAGGATGGGTTGGTCATCATCCCGCCCTTCGGCTACTGGAAGGATAGGAACACCGGCAAGATCCAAGTGGTGGCCGAGGCCGCCGAAACGGTCCGGGCCATCTACCAAATGTATCTCGGTGGAATGGGGCTCATGCCCATCACCCGTTCGTTGAACGCAAAGGGCCACCGGACACCCGCGGAGCTGCAGGCCGAATTCTACGGCAAGCACACGCGGGGCGTCCGGCGCTTCCTCTGGTCTTATACCAGCGTGAAGAATATCCTTCAGGACGAGAGCTATACCGGCGTCCTGCTCTGCCACCGGCAGGAATTCAAAAACGGGCGGCGGTCCCGGTATATCACCGAATCGGAGCAGTTCCGGCATGAGGGGTACTTCCCCGCTATCGTCTCAAGGGCGGACTGGGAACGAGCGCAAAGCATTGTCCAGCAATGGCAACGCAAGCACCCTGCCGGCAACCTTCCTCGCCATCGTTACGCCGGTCTGTTGGTCTGCCAGGACTGCGGCGGGCCGTTCGTGGCCGTCAACCGGGAGTGGAACGGCAGCCGGCGGGTGGAGTATATCTGCAAGAGCTACATGCGGCACGGAAAGGCGGTCTGCCCCTCCCACCGCATCCATGAGGAAGTCCTGGACGGGCTGGTGTGGGACAGGCTGACGGCCTGCCGCGACGCCGCCGCCCAGGAACAGCGGAAACTGAAAGATTACCAGAAGCGCCTGGCGTTGAGGAGACCCGTCCTCGACGCCAAGCGCTTATTTCTATATCAGCGGATTCAAAAGTTGGAGCTGGAGGTGGATGAGATCTTAATGGAGAAAATCAGGAGTAGCAAAGAATAAGATACGCGCCGTCGATAACGCAATACTGGCCCTGATCAATCGTTTTTATGGGAATCTTCTAAGGAATTCCTTGAAGATTCCTTATTTTGTGCTATACTGAAAAAAGTTAGTGTTATTTGCTTTCAGCCGTGGAGATACCCGGACAGATGCACAAGCCGAGGGAGGTATACGCATGAACCCAATTCTACCGAAAAAGGACATGACGGAGGAGGATATCAAGCTCCAGTACATTACCCCGGCCATTACCGCGAAGTGGGATATCGGCAAGATCACGATGGAGACGCAGATCACCGATGGCAAAGTAAATCTAAAGGGAAACCTCGTGGTCCGTGAGAAGCCGAAGCGGGCGGATTACATTCTGTATCTGAGTCCAAATAATCCTATCGCCATTATTGAGGCCAAGGACAACAACCACAGCATCTCCTTTGGCCTTCAGCAGGCGATGGAGTACGCCAAAATGCTGGATCTGCCCTTCGCGTACAGTTCCAACGGCGACGGCTTCGCGGAACACGATTTTCTGACCGGGAAAGAGCGAACCCTAACCTTGGACGAGTTCCCCACCGAATCGGAGCTGATTGCCCGCTATAAAACGGAGTCCGGCCTGCTTCCGGTCCAGGAGGCTATCATTGACCAACCCTATTACAGCAGCCAGACCACCTATCCGCCCCGCTACTACCAGCGCATCGCCATCAACCGAACCGTAGACGCCATCGCCAGAGGACAGCAGCGGCTCCTGCTGGTCATGGCCACAGGAACAGGCAAGACCTACACCGCTTTTCAGATCGTCTACCGTCTTCTGCAAAGCGGAATGAAGCGGAAGGTCCTCTATCTGGCTGACCGCAACATCCTGGTGGACCAGTCCATCCAGCAGGACTTTGCCCCGCTGGAGAAGGTCACCCACAAAATCAATGTGGCGAAGGACGACAGAACCACCATCACCTCCCACCAGGTCTACTTCTCCCTGTACCAGCAGTTGGTGGGTGACGACGATCAGGAGCATTTCAGCGAACTGTTCTCGCCGGACTTCTTTGACCTGATCATCGTGGACGAGTGTCACCGGGGTTCGGCCAAGGAGGAAAGCCGCTGGCGCAGGATTTTGGAGTATTTCTCCGGCGCCACCCAGATTGGCATGACCGCGACGCCCAAAGAGACCAAGTATATCTCCAACCTGAGCTATTTCGGCGAGCCGGTCTACACCTACAGCCTGAAAGAGGGCATTGAGGACGGCTTCCTGGCCCCCTTCAAGGTCATCAATATCACCACGGACATCTCCGATGGTTGGCGGCCCCGGAAGGGTCAGCGGGACATTTTCGGCAACGAGATCCCCGACCGCGTCTACACTAACAGCGACTTCGACTATAATATCGTCATTGAGGACCGCATCCAGCAGGTGGCGGCGGAAATCACCAAATATCTGAAAAGCACCGACAGAATAGCAAAAACCATCGTATTCTGCGCCAACGAGGATGCGGCGGAGCGTATGCGGATCGCCCTGGTCAACCTCAACGCGGATATGGTCAAGGAAAACCCGGACTATGTGGTCCGTATCACCGGCAGCGATGATTACGGCAAGAGCAAGCTGGATTACTTTATCTCCGTTTCCGCAAAATACCCGGTCATCGCCACGACCTCCAAGCTGCTGTCCACCGGGGCCGACTGCAAGATGACCAAGCTCATCGCGCTGGACGAGATGATCGGCTCCATGACAGAGTTCAAGCAAATCATCGGGCGCGGCACCCGGCTGCGGGAGAAAGAGGGCAAGACCCACTTCACAGTCATGGACTTCCGCAACGTGACCCGCCTCTTTGCCGACCCGGACTGGGATGGCCCGCTTGAGGTCGATCCCAATTATACGCCCGGAGGCGCGCCCAAGCCACCGGTGGGTCCGGGCCCTGATCCTGTTACCCCGCCCGGTCCTCCTACAGAAAAGCCTATTGTAGATCGGGACGGCTGCACGGTGAAGATCATCCACAAGACAGTCTCGGTCTACGACGCCAATGGCCGCCTGCTCCGGCAGGAGAGCATCGTGGACTACACCAAAGAGAACATCCTGGGCGAGTACGCCTCCCTGGACAACTTCATTCGGAAGTGGACCGCCGGGCAGAAGAAGGCCGAGATCCGGGATCTGCTCCGGGAGCGGGGCATCGACCTGGAGGCGATGAAGGCGGAACAAGGCATGTCCGACGTGGACGACTTCGATTTCATCTGCCATGTGGCCTTTGACAAAAAACCGCTGACCCGCCGGGAGCGGGCCAACAACGTGAAGAAGCGGGACTTCCTGAGCCGATACAGCGGCGCGGCCCGTGAGGTGCTGGAGGCTCTGCTGGACAAGTACAAGGACACCGGCATCTATGAGATCGAGAAGACCGAGGTACTGAAACTTGACCCCTTCCTGAAGATGGGCAAGCCCTCCAAGATCGCCGGGTACTTCGGCGGCAAGGACGGCTACCTCAGGGCGGTCAAGGAGTTAGAAGACCTACTATATAAAGATGAGGCGGGATAAACTATGAGCAATCTCTCCGGCTTTGTAAAGCGGCTCCGTGATATTATGCGTAACGACGCCGGCATCAATGGCGACGCCCAGCGGATCGAGCAGATCGCGTGGCTGCTGTTTCTGAAAGTATACGACGCGAAGGAACAGGACTGGGAGTGGGACGACGGGGGTTACGTCTCCATCATCCCCACGCCCTGCCGCTGGCGGAATTGGGCCCATGACGATAAGAGCGGCAAGGCCATGACGGGGGAACAGCTCCTGAACTTCGTCAACAACGCCCTGTTTCCCACGCTGAAAAAGCTGCCGGTGGACGCATCCACCCCCATCAAAAAGGCCATCGTGCAGAGCACCTTCGCCGACGCCAACAACTACATGAAGGACGGCGTCCTGCTGCGCCAGGTCATCAACGTCATCGACGAGCTGGACCTCAGCGACTATGAGGAGAGCCACGCCTTCGGGGAGATCTACGAGACTATCCTGAAAGAACTGCAAAGCGCCGGGTCCGCCGGCGAGTTCTACACGCCCCGGGCCGTCACCGACTTCATGGCCCAGATGATCCGGCCCCGCATCGGGGAGCGCATGGCGGACTTCGCCTGCGGCACCGGCGGGTTCCTCACCAGCTGGCTCAAGGAGCTGCGGAAACAGGTCAAGACCACCGACGATGAGAAAGCCTGCGGCGAGTCCGTCTACGGCGTGGAGAAAAAGCAGTTCCCCTATATGCTCTGCATCACCAATATGCTGCTCCATGACCTGGACGTGCCCCAGGTGTACCACGACAACTCCCTGCTGCGGGATGTGCTGGACTACACCGAGGACGACCAGTTCAACGTGGTCCTGATGAATCCCCCCTACGGCGGCAGCGAGAAGGCCGACGTGAAAAACCACTTCCCCGACGATCTTGCCAGCAGCGAGACCGCCGACCTTTTCATGTCTGTCATCCTGTACCGCCTGAAAGAAGGCGGCAGGGCCGCCGTGATCCTGCCCGACGGCTTCCTGTTCGGCACCGACAACGCCAAGATCAACATCAAGAAGAAGCTGCTGTCCGAGTTCAACCTGCACACGGTCATCCGTATGCCCGGCAGCGTGTTCTCTCCCTACACCTCCATCACCACCAACATCCTGTTCTTCGACCGCACCGGCCCCACCAAGGAGACTTGGTTCTACCGGCTGGATATGCCAGAGGGGTACAAGCATTTCAGCAAGACCAAGCCCATGAAGCTGGAACACTTCGCCCCGGCGGTGGCGTGGTGGAGTGACCGGCGGGAGTTGTCCGAGGACGGCTTCGACAAGGCCAAGAAGTTCACGGCGAAGGAGCTGGCGGAGGACCTGGGCTACAACCTGGACCAGTGCGGCTACCCCCACAAGGAGGAGGAGATTTTGGCCCCGCTGGACCTGATCCAGCGGTATGAGGAGGAGCGGGCCTCCCTGAATGCCGAGATCGACCGGGTGCTGGCGGAGATCACCGCCCTGCTGGGAGGGACGGCGCAATGACCCCGCAGGAGTTGAAAAACAGCATTTTGCAGCTGGCCATCCAGGGGAAACTGGTGGAACAGCGGCCCGAGGAGGGTACCGCCCAGGAGCTGTACCGGGAGATCCAGGCGGAGAGGCAGCGGCTCATCAAGGCAGGGAAGATCAAAAAGGAAAAGCCCCTGCCGGAGATCACGGAGGAAGAAAAGCCGTTTGAGATCCCGGAAAGTTGGAAGTGGATTAGACTTGGAGAGCTTTTCCAACACAATACCGGGAAAGCCTTAAATTCCTCAAATAGGGCAGGTAATAGCTTAAAATACATCACTACATCGAATCTATATTGGGCGAGATTTGAATTAGATAATCTCAAGGAAATGTTTTTTACGGAAGATGAAATTCAAAAATGTACTGTACGGAAAGGAGACTTGCTTGTTTGTGAGGGCGGAGATATTGGACGAGCAGCAATTTGGCCCTTTGATTTTGAGATGCGGATACAAAACCACATCCATCGCCTTCGGCCATATTATGAAATCAACATAACTTATTTCTATTATCTTTTCTTCCTCTATAAACATGCAGGATGGATTGGCGGGAAAGGGATTGCGATACAAGGGTTATCTTCTAATGCCATTCATAAATTGGTTTTTCCTCTCCCCCCTCTTGCCGAACAGGAACGCATCGTCGCCAAAATCGAAGAACTCCTGCCCTACATTGACCGCTACGAGCAGGCGTGGAGCCGCCTGGAGGCGTTCAACCGGCGGTTCCCGGACGATATGCAGAAGTCCATTTTGCAACTGGCCATTCAGGGGAAACTGGTGGAGCAGCGGCCCGAGGAGGGCACCGCTGAAACATTAGTAGATGCATTAAAAGCGAAGAAAAAGGAACTGTTGGAACAGTCACTGATTTATAAAAAGTCTCAGACAAAACCGTTCTATAATCAAGAAGAACTTGATGAATATAGCATTCCTAGCACTTGGAGATGGGTGCAGCTATCCGATGTATCAATCATTCAAGAAGGAGCTGGCATAAGAAAGTGGCAGTATCGTACAGAAGGTACTCAGATTTTATGCGTTACTAATATTCTTGAGGATTCTGTCGATTTGTCAAAGAAGGAGCTGTATATTTCTACTCAGGAATATGAAGAAAAGTACAAGCACTTAACTCTATGTAAAGGGGATATTGTTACTTCCTGTTCAGGTGGTAGTTGGGGGAAAATTGCATTTTTTGATTCTGATAAAATAATAATGCTTAATACTAGCACATTAAGAATGCGGTTTTTTGGAGACCTAGCAAACAACTCTTACCTGTATTATGTTTGTAAGAGTCCTTTCTTCAAAGAGCAGTTAAGGAAACAATTGTCGGGGATGCAACCCAATTTCGGATATGCTCATTATTCAAGAATAATGATTCCTCTCCCACCCCTCGCCGAGCAAAAACGCATCGTGACCCGGCTGGAGGAGCTGCTGGCGGTGTGCGAGAGGTTGAAGTGAGGAAAACCTATGGATGAGATACTGGATCGAATTATGGATAGTGAGAAATGGCCTTGTATTGGTTTTGCTGATAATCTTGAACTCTTGAATGAATTGGCCAACAAATATTATGAGGAAAATACGTTTCCTGGGATGCTTTCTGCACTTCTTATGTATCACCAAATTGTTGAGGCAATGTGTTACCACTTGATTGAGGACTGTCGCTTTCAGATTCAGCTTTCAATATATCCAGAAACAATCCATTTTCCTAAGTTGGGTAAGACAATGTTCGGGGACTATGTTAAAATGCTGAATGCCTCTATTAGTTTTAATCACAAAGAAGAATTTATCAAAAAAGTTGAGCAGCTTAACCAACTCAGAAATAATACTGTACACGAGATGCGGAAAAGCAACTTGGATAACATACCCAAAAGGTTAAGAAAAGCTAAGCCCCTTTTTGATGAAATATATGACCTATATGATGAAATTCAGGACAATTTCCGAGTTGTTTTTCACGACTTTAAAAAAGATGTATTTTTGGATTATATTGATGATGAGGACATTGAGGACGATGAAGTTTGAGTTATCAATGGGGCGTACCTTTCCCATAGCTCGCAGTGTTAAAGAATTACCATCACCATTTGAGCAGATTAAGTGGGGTTAGAAACATGACTGAACTTGATAATCTTAAGAAAAGCTATGCCGCTGCGATTCAATGCGGGATGGTAATGGGCAGCCCTTATCAAGATGTACGGCACGCAAATGATGTCATTCATAAGCTCTGCGAGGAATTGATTGATAATAGCGATAATCGCAGATATAGCCCAGCAAATAAGCAGGCCATGAAGTGGGAGTTGGTGGCGTTGAAAGAAACTCTTTCCCGTGAAATTGACGCTTATTATCGAGCAAATTAACACCAAAGGCACCCACCCCCAGTTTGGCAATAACGCCTGCTGAGAGTGGGTGCTTTTGGTGCGGGCAACAGGATTCGAACCTGCACGGATTTCTCCAGTGGCTCCTAAGACCACCGTGGCTACCATTACACCATGCCCGCGTATTCAATTGTTACGGGCCATGCCCTGTTTGTTCAAAAAACCTTCACTGAGGTTACAGCACCTAAATCCATCGTGTATACCAATTTCACCACGGGTGCGTATTCACTTCCCGCCCGGAGGCATGACGCCTCCGGGCGCGTTTCGTCCGCTCACCAGATCAGGGTGGCGAAGTAATCGTCGGGGGTCTCCGCCCGGCGGATCAGCTCCACCGAGCCGTCCTCCTTCAGCAGCAGCTCGGCGGAGCGCAGCTTGCCGTTGTAATTGTAGCCCATGGAAAAGCCGTGGGCACCGGCGTCGTGGATGACCAGGACGTCCCCCATGTCGATTTTGGGGAGCGGCCTGTCGACGGCGAACTTGTCGCTGTTCTCGCAGAGGGAGCCTACCACGTCGTAGACGTGGTCGCAGGGGGCGTCCTCCTTACCCAGCACCGTGATATGGTGATAGGCCCCGTAAATGGCGGGGCGCATCAGGTTGGCGGCGCAGGCGTCCACCCCGATGTACTCCTTCCAGATGTGTTTTTCATGGACGGCGGTGGTGACCAGGTGGCCGTTGGGGGCCAGCATGAACCGGCCCAGCTCGGTGAAGATGGCGGTCTCCCCCAGGCCGACGGGCACCATGACCTCCTCAAAGGCCCTCCGCACCCCCTCGCCGATGGCGGCGATGTCGTTGGCGGGCTGCTCCGGGCGGTAGGGCACCCCCACCCCGCCGGACAGGTTGATGAAGGCGATCTGACAGCCGGTCCGCTCCGCCGCGTCCGCAGCCGTCTGGAACAGGATGCGGGCCAGGGCGGGATAGTAGTCGTTGGACAGGGTGTTGGAGGCCAGGAAGGCATGGATGCCGAACCGCTTGGCCCCCAGCGCTTTCAATTTCCGAAACGCCTCGATGAGCTGGTCCGGGGTCATGCCGTACTTGGCCTGGCCCGGGTTGTCCATCACCTGGAAGCCCTCCTTGCTCTCCCCCAGGGTGAAGGTGCCGCCGGGGTTGAAGCGGCAGCACACCGTCTCGGGCACATGGCCCAGGGTCTTGTACAGGAAGTCCACATGGGTCAGGTCGTCCAGGTTGATGATGGCCCCCAACCGATCCGCCAGCTCAAACTCCTCCGCCGGGGTCTCGTTGGAGGAGAACATGATCTCATGGCCGGAAAAGCCGCAGCGGTCGGACATCATCAGCTCGGTGAGGGAGGAGCAGTCCACGCCGCAGCCCTCCTCCCGCAGGATCTTGAGGATGGCCGGGTTGGGAGTAGCCTTGACGGCGAAATACTCCCTGAACCCCATGTTCCAGGCAAAGGCGGCGTTCAGCGCCCGCGCGGTGCGGCGGATGCCCGCCTCGTCGTAGATGTGGAACGGGGTGGGATAGGTCTTTTTGATCTCCCGGGCCTGGGCCAGGGTGAGGAAGGGCTTTTTCATCTGTCTGTCTCCTTCCAGAGGATATGCTAAGATGATAAATCAGCCGGGGGCGGTTGTCAATCACTTGTGATAGTCGGAGCCCTCCTGGATCTTGAAGGCCCGGTAGAGCTGCTCCAGCGTCATCACCCGGGCCAAATGGTGGGGAAAGGTCATCTCCGACATGGACAGCCGCAGGTCGGCCCGTTTTTTCACCAGCGGGGACAGGCCATAGGAGCCCCCGATCACCAGCGTCAGGGAGGACATCCCTCCCACCGTCCAGGTCCCGACGGTCCGGGCCAGGTCCTCGCTGGAGAGAGGCGTGCCCTCCACGCAGAGGGCCACCGTCCGGCCGGACTGGGGCAGTTTGGCAAGGATGGCCTCCGCCTCTCTGTCCAGGGCGGCCTGGATCTGGCCCAGGGTGGGCTTTTGGGGCAGCTTCTGCTCCGCCAGCTCCAGGATGTTCAGCTTACAGTAGGCGGACAGCCGCTTGGCGTACTCGTCCACCGCGTCCTTGTAGAATTTTTCTTTCAGTCTGCCCACGCAGAGGAGGGTCACATTCAGCATCCCTACACCTCCATCCAGCCCGAGCAGTCGCTCCGGGGGGCGGCGGTGAGGGCCACGTCCTCCCCCACCCTGGCGCCCAGGGCCTCCAGCGCCTTTTTCGACGCCGCCAGGGCCAGGGCCGGAGTGTTGTTCTCCTGGGACAGGTGGGCAAGGACGACGCGCCGGGCTCCGTGCCGGGCGGCATTGGCCGCCAGCTCCGCCCCCAGCTCGTTGGACAGGTGGCCCCGGTCGCTCAGGATGCGCTCCTTCAGGTAGGCGGGATAGGGCCCGGAGCGGAGCATATCCACGTCGTGGTTGCTCTCGCAGATGAGCAGATGGCAGCCCGGCACCGCCGCCCACGCCTCCGGGGTGACGTACCCGGTGTCGGTACACAGGCACAGCCTCCGCCCGCCCCCCTCGATGGAGTAGCCCACCGGACAGGCGGCGTCGTGGCTGGTGGCGAAGGGATGGATGACCAGGCCGCCGATGGCGAACCGCTCCCCCGGCTCGAACACCTGGAAGCGGCCCTCCATCCCCGCCCGGCGGTAACAGATCTGCCGCGCGGTGCCCTCGGCGGTGTAGAGGTCGGCCCCCGTCTGGCGGCAGAGCACGTCCAGGCCGCTGATGTGATCGGAGTGCTCGTGGGTGATGAGCACCCCGGAGAGCTGGGCCGGGGACAGGCCCAGGGAGCGCAGGCCCAGGGCGATGCGTCTGGCGGAGATGCCGGCGTCGATGAGGATATGTACCTTCCCGTCGCTCACCACGGCGCAGTTGCCGCCGGAGCCGCTGGCCAGGGTGGCCGCTCGAAGCATAGTGTTCCCTCCATGAAAAGGGGGCGGCAGAGCCGCCCCCCTTGCTGATCCTCTGATTTACGCGGTGGCCGCGGCCCGCTCCGGGTCAGGGACCTCCACCACACGGATGTCGGCGCCCACGCCGGAGAGCTTGCCGATCAGGTCCTCATAGCCCCGCTCGATGTGGCTGATGTTGGTCACCTCGCTGGTCCCCCGGGCGGCCAGCCCCGCGATGACCATGGCCGCGCCGGCCCGCAGATCGCAGGCCTCCATGGGCGCGCCGGTGAGGTGATCCACTCCCTCGATGACGGCGATCTTGCCCTCCACCTGGATCTTGGCGCCCAGCCTGCGGAACTCCTCCACATAGCGGTAGCGGTTGCCCCACACGCCCTCGGTGAGGACGCTGGTGCCCTGGGCGATGGACAGCACCGCCGCGATCTGGGGCTGCATATCGGTGGGGAAGCCGGGATAGGGCATAGTCTTCACATTGGTGCGCTGGAGGGAGCCGCTGCGCCGGACGATGAGGCTGTCCCCCTCCTCCTCCACCTCCACGCCCATCTCCATGAGCTTGGCGGTGATGCACTCCATATGCTTGGGGATGATGCCGCACACCCGCACCTCGCCGCCGGCGGCGGCCACGGCGGCCATGTAGGTGCCCGCCTCGATCTGGTCGGGGATGATGGAGTACTCCCCGCCTCGGAGCTTCTCCACGCCCCGGATCTTGATCACGTCGGTGCCGGCGCCGGCGATGTCCGCCCCCATGGAGTTGAGGAAGTTGGCCACATCCACGATGTGGGGCTCCTTGGCGGCGTTCTCGATGACGGTGAGGCCCTCGGCCAGGGTAGCCGCCAGCATGATATTGATGGTGGCCCCCACGGAGGCGATGTCAAGGTAGATCTGGGCCCCCCGCAGCCGGCCGCCGTCTGGCACTTTGGCGTACACATAGCCGTTGCGGGTGTCCACCTCCGCCCCCAGGGCGGTGAGGCCCTTGATGTGCAGGTCGATGGGCCGTCCGCCCAGATCGCACCCGCCGGGCAGGGGCACCTCCGCCCAGCCGTACCGGCCCAGCAGGGCGCCGATGAGATAGTAACTGGCCCGGATCTTCCGGCCGTCCTCGTAGGGGATCTGCCGGTTGACGATATGAGTGCAGTCCACATCCATGGTGGTGCGGTTGAAGGTGCGGATGTTGGCGCCCAGGGACTGGAGCATATTCAGGATCAGATCGACGTCGCTGATCTGGGGGATGTTCTCGATCCGGCAGACCCCGTCCACCATCAGGGCGGCGGGAATGATGGCCACGGCGGCGTTCTTCGCGCCGCTGATCTCAATCCGGCCGTAGAGCGGCCGCCCGCCATGGATCACATACTTTTTCAAGGCTGCACCTCGAACCTCCGGCAAGCCGGTTTGATACCGCCCAAACAGGCGAAAAAGGTTGACATAAAACTGAGACTGCGCATACTCCCTCAATTCTCAGATAGTATTATAGCACCCCATGGGGGAAAAGGCAACCTAAAGTTTCCCAAACTTCACATATTTCTGCTGTTTTTCCACTTAATATCCATTTTATGGCATTTATAGTCTGCCCGTGCCTCGCCGCGCCCATACAGGGAAATTGTGAATTTTCCGTGAAAGGGCTTGCAATCGGGGAGAAATGGTATTATCATAGGTTAGCACTCAAAGTTATAGAGTGCTAAATCTTGTTTCAAAAAACTTTTCACATACAGAGGAGCGACAGACTATGGCAAAAAAGCAGTTCAAAGCGGAGTCCAAGCGGCTGATGGATCTGATGATCAACTCCATCTACACCCACAAGGAGATCTTTCTCCGGGAGATCATCTCCAACGCCAGCGACGCCATCGACAAGCTGGCCTACCTTGGCCTCACCGACGACACCGTCAAGACCAGGCGGGGGGACTTCCGCATCACCGTCACCCCGGACAAGGAGGCCAGGACCCTCACCGTGTCCGACAACGGCGTGGGCATGACCGCGGGCGAGCTGGAACAGAACCTGGGCACCATCGCCCGCAGCGGCTCCCTCCAGTTCAAGCAGGAGATGGAGAAGGGGGACACCTCCGACATCATCGGCCAGTTCGGCGTGGGGTTCTACTCCGCCTTCATGGTGGCCGACAAGGTCACCGTCATCACCCGCCGCCACGGGGAGGAGACCGGCCACATGTGGCAGTCCGAGGGGGCCGACGGCTATACCATCACGGACTGTGAAAAGGACAGCGACGGCACCGACGTCATCATGCACCTGAAGCCGGACACCGACGACGAGAAGTACGGCGAGTACCTGGAGACCCACCGGCTCCAGGAGCTCATCAAGAAGTACTCCGACTATATCCGCCACCCCATCCGCATGGTGGTGGAGGACTACCGGCAGAAGGAGAAGCCCGCCGGCGCCGGGGACGACTACAAGCCCGAGTGGGAGACGGTACAGGAGGAAAAGACCATCAACTCCATGGTCCCCCTGTGGCAGCGGCCCCGCTCCAAGGTGAAGCAGGAGGAGTACGACCGGTTCTATGAGGAGAAGTTCGGCGACTGGCAGGCCCCCCTGGCCACCATCACCACCTCCTCCGAGGGCACCGTCACCTTCAAATCCCTGCTGTTCGTCCCCTCCGCCACCCCCTACGACTTCTACACCCGGGAGTACGAGAAGGGCCTCCAGCTCTACTCCAGCGGCGTGCTCATCATGGACAAGTGCGCCGACCTGCTGCCCGACTGCTTCCGCTTCGTCCGGGGCGTGGTGGACTCCCCCGACTTCTCCCTGAACATCTCCCGGGAGATGCTCCAGCACACCCGGGAGCTGAAGGTCATCGCCGGGGCGGTGGAGAAGAAGATCAAGAACGAGCTGGTCAAGCTGATGAAGGACGACCGGGAGAAGTACGAAAAATTCTGGGCCGCCTTCGGCCGCCAGCTCAAGTACAGCGTGGTGGAGGGCTACGGCGCCAAGAAGGACCTGCTCCAGGACCTGCTGCTGTTCACCTCCTCCAAGGAGGGCAAACTGACCTCCCTTGCCGAATATGTGGAGCGCATGCCGGAGGGCCAGGAGTTCATCTACTATGTCTGCGCCGACGACGCGGCCCAGGCCGCCAGGCTGCCCCAGGTGGAACGGGTGGCCGACAAGGGCTACGAGATCTTCTACCTCACCGGGGAAGAGGACCAGTTCGTGGTCAACACCCTGGCGGAGGTGTCCGGCAAGAAGCTGAAATCGGTGGCCGACCCCGACGCCCTCCCCGAGAACGACGAGGAGAAGGCCGCCCAGGAGAAGCAGGCCGAGGATGCCAAGCCGGTGCTGGCCTTCGTCAAGGAGACCCTGGGGGACCGCATCCACGAGGCCCGGGTGTCCAAGATCCTGAAATCCGCCCCGGTCTGCATGACCGCCGACGGCCCCATGACCCTGGAGATGGAAAAGTACTTCTCCAGGGTGGAGTCCAACCCCATGATGGGCCCCATGAAGGCCCAGCGGGTGCTGGAGCTGAACCCCAACGCCGCCCCCTTCGCCGCCCTGAAAAACGCCCTGGGCGCCGGGGATAAGGACAAGGCCGCCAAGTTCGTGGAGATCCTGTACCACCAGGCCCTGCTCATCGCCGGCCTGCCCATCGAGGACGCGGCGGCGTACACGGAGCTTGTGTGCTCGCTGATGGAATAAGGCGCGAAAAGTCCGGCCCGCGCGCGGGCCGGCCTTTTTATGGCTTTTTTCCTTGACAAACCCCCTGTTTTCCTTTATACTATGCGCCGTAAAAGGCTTGGAAGGGAAGCAGTACCCGCAAGTTTCGTCTCAGAGAGCGGCCGGTTCGGTGCGAGGCCGCGGCGAGACCCGGCGAAGTCGTCCCGGAGCCCCGCTCTTGAACTGAAAGTAGAGAGCGGCGGGCCCTCCCGTTACAGAGGCAATGAAGGGCCCCTCTCCGGGGGGGAATTCAGGTGGTACCGCGGATTGTTCGATTCGCCCTGAGTCCAAGACTTGGGGCGGATTTTTTACGCCCCGAAAGGAGTAGATTTTTCCATGCGCAAAGAACTGCCCAAAGTGTACGATCCCCGGGAGGTGGAGCCTCAGATCTACGAGATGTGGGAGAAGAACGGCTGCTTTAGGGGCCACCGGGACCCGGACAAAAAGCCCTTCACCATCGTCATGCCGCCCCCTAACGTCACCGGCCAGCTCCACATCGGCCACGCCATGGACGACACCCTCCAGGACATCCTGACCCGCTTCAAGCGGATGGAGGGCTATGCCGCCCTCTACCTCCCCGGCACCGACCACGCCGGCATCGCCACCCAGATCAAGGTGGAGGAGGACCTGAGGGTCAACGAGGGCAAGACCCGCCATGACCTGGGCCGGGAGAAGTTCCTGGAGCGGGTGTGGGAGTGGAAGAACAAGTTTGGCGACCGCATCGTGGCCCAGCAGAAGAAGCTGGGCGTCTCCGCCGACTGGGATCGCTCCCGGTTCACCATGGACGAGGGCTGCTCCAAGGCGGTGCGGGAGGTGTTCGTGTCCCTCTACGAGAAGGGGCTGATCTACAAGGGCAGCCGGATCGTCAACTGGTGCCCCCACTGCGTCACCGCCCTTTCTGACGCCGAGGTGGAGTACGTGGACAAGCCGGGCCATCTGTGGCACATCCGCTATCCCCTCACCGACGGCTCGGGCGAGCTGGTGGTGGCCACCACCCGGCCCGAGACCATGCTGGGCGACACCGGCGTGGCCGTCAACCCCGCCGACGAGCGGTACAAGGACATCGTGGGCAAGACCTGCACCCTCCCCCTGGTGGGCCGGGAGATGCCCATCGTGGCCGACGAGTATGTGGAGCTGGACTTCGGCACCGGCTGCGTGAAGATGACCCCCGCCCACGACCCCAACGACTTTGAGGTGGGCCTCCGCCACCACCTGGAGACCATCCGGGTGCTGGACGACAACGGCGTGGTGGTCCCCGGCTACGGCAAGTACTCCGGCATGGATCGGTACGAGGCCCGGAAGGCCATCGTGGAGGACCTGGAGGAACAGGGGTATCTCGTCAAGGTGGAGCCCTACTCCCACAACGTGGGCACCTGCTACCGCTGCCACAAGGACGTGGAGCCCATCATCTCCGCCCAGTGGTTCGTGAAGATGGAGCCTCTGGCGAAAGAGGCCCTGCGGGTGGTCAACGACGGGGAGGTCAAATTCGTCCCCGAGCGGTTCGCCAAGACCTACACCAACTGGATGGAGAACGTCCACGACTGGTGCATCTCCCGGCAGCTCTGGTGGGGCCACCAGATCCCGGTGTGGTACTGCGCGGACTGCGGCCACATGACCGTCAGCCGCCAGGACGCGACCTGCTGTGAGAAGTGCGGCTCCAAACACATCCAGCGGGACCCGGACGTGCTGGACACCTGGTTCTCCTCCGCCCTGTGGCCCTTCTCCACCCTGGGCTGGCCGGACGAGACCGAGGACCTGCGCTACTTCTACCCCACCGACGTGCTGGTCACCGGGTACGACATCATCTTCTTCTGGGTGGCCCGGATGATCTTCTCCGCCTGCGAGCACACGGGGCAGCCCCCCTTCCACACGGTGCTGATCCACGGCCTGGTGCGGGACGACAAGGGCCGCAAGATGTCCAAGTCCCTGGGCAACGGCATCGACCCCCTGGAGATGGCCGACAGGTACGGCGCCGACGCCCTGCGCTTCAACCTGATCACCGGCAACGCCCCCGGCAACGACACCCGCTTCTTCGTGGAGAAGTGCGAGGCCATGCGGAACTTCGCCAACAAGATCTGGAACGCCAGCCGGTTCGTGATGATGAACCTGACCACCGACAAGCTGGGCCTGCCGGAGACGCTGGAGCAGGAGGACAAGTGGATCCTGTGCCGCCTGGGCGAGGTCATCCGCGAGGTGACGGAGAACATGGAGGCCTACGAGCTGGGGGTGGCCTCCGCCAAGATGTACGACTTCATCTGGAGCGACTTCTGCGACTGGTATATCGAGCTGACCAAGGCCCGCCTTCAGGGGGAGGACGAACACGCCAAGGAGAACGCCCACCGGGTGCTGGTGTACGTCCTCACCGAGACGCTGAAGCTGCTGCACCCCTTCATGCCCTTCATCACCGAGGAGATCTGGCAGGCCCTGCCCCACGAGGGGGACTTCCTCATGCTCCAGCGGTGGCCGGAGTACGACGAGGCCCTGAACTTCCGAGAGGCCGAGGAGTCCATGGAGTCGGTCATGGACGCCATCAAAGCCATCCGGGCCCGCCGGGCCGAGATGAACGTGCCCCCCTCCAAAAAGGCCGCCGTCACCATCGTCACCCCCAAGGCCAGCGTGTTCGCCGCCGGAAAAGGGTTCCTGACCCGTCTGGCCTACGCCTCCTCCATCGAAATCGGGGAAAACGAGCCCGCCTCCACCGCCGGCATGGTGGCCGACGTGACCCACGACGCCAAGGTGTATATGCCTCTGGCCGAGCTGGTGGACATCGAGAAGGAGAAGGCCCGGCTGAATAAGGACCTGGGCAAAAAGCAGGGCGAGCTGAAGGGCCTGGAGGGAAAGCTCTCCAACCCCGGCTTCCTGAACAAGGCCCCCGCCGAGGTGGTGGCCGCCGAGAAAGACCGGGCGGAAAAGCTGAAGACCCTCATCGCCAAGATCCAGGAGCAGCTTGCCGCTATGGGATGACAAAATTTCCCCTGCCCCTCCCCTTCAACAAAATCTGACCCCTCGGAAATACTATAATAGGCGCGATATGGAACAAGTTTCCATATCGCGCCTATTTTTTTACCCGAAGGAAGTGGACAAGCATGCCTGTCACCGTCACGGAACAGGGGAACTCCCTCACCGCTGCCCTGTCCGGGGAGATCGACCACCACGGCGCCAGGACCGTGATGAACGAGCTGGGGGAGCTCATCGCCGCCCGCCTGCCCCGGCACCTGGTGCTGGACCTGTCCGGCGTCACCTTCATGGACAGCTCGGGCATCGCCGTGCTGCTGCGGGCCCTGCGGGAGATGGACCGATTGGGCGGCTCCCTGCGGGTGACCGCCATCCCCACCCAGGCCCGCCGGGTATTGGACGCCGCCGGCGTGGGCCGCCTCATCACATTGGACTGACCGGGAAAGGAGGTTTACATAATGAAACTGGAACTGCTGGACCAGACCACCATCGTGTTCTCGTCCCGCTCGGCCAACGAGGGCTTCGCCCGGGCCGCCGCCGCCTGCTTCGCCGCCCGGCTGGATCCCACCCTGGACGAGCTGGCCGACGTAAAGACCGCCGTGTCCGAGGCGGTGACCAACGCCATCGTCCACGCCTACCCCGACCGACTGGGAAAGGTGTCCATGCGGCTGCGCCTCTACGCCGGGGGCGTGATGGAGGTGCAGATCAAAGACACCGGCGTGGGCATCCCCGACGTGGAGAAGGCCAGGGAGCCCCTCTACACCACCGGGAACGAGGAGCGCTCGGGCATGGGGTTCACCATCATGGAGAGCTTTATGGACAGCCTGAAGGTGCGCTCCGCGGTAGGCAGGGGCACCACCGTCACCATGCGCAAGCGGTTTTCACGCCGGACCGGGGCGGCGGGGTGATGCGGGGACTGGACGCCCCCGCCCTGCTGGACGCCGCCCGGGCCGGGGACAACGACGCCTGCGAGCGGCTGCTCATCGACAACAGCGGCCTCATCTGGTCGGTGGCCCGGCGGTACTACGGCCGGGGGGTGGACCCGGAGGACCTGTACCAGCTGGGCTGCCTGGGCTTTTTGAAGGCCGTCCGGGGGTTCGACCCCGCCTACGGCACCCAGTTCTCCACCTACGCAGTGCCCAAGATCGCCGGGGAGATCCGCCGGTTCCTCCGGGACGACGGGGCGGTGAAGATCAGCCGGGGGGTGAAGGAGCGGGCCCTGGACCTGCGGCTCAAGCGCCAGGAGCTGTGCCAGCGGCTGGGGAGGGAGCCCACCGTGTCCGAGCTGGCCGGCGCCGCGGGACTGGAGGTGGAGGACGTGGCCGCCGCCGAGACCGCCGCGCTGTCGGTGGCCTCCCTCCAGGAGGAGACGGGGGAGGACGGCCTGTCTCTGGAGACCGTGCTGGGGGACGACGGGATCGAGGACCAGCTCATCGAGCGGCTCACCCTGCGCCAGGCCATCGACGAGCTGCCCGAGCGGGAGCGGATGGTGATCTTCCTGCGCTACTACAAAAACCTCACCCAGGACCGGGTGTCCCGGGTACTGGGGGTCAGCCAGGTGCAGGTGTCCCGCATCGAGCGGCGGGCGGTCCAGCGCCTGCGGGAGGCATTGACCCAATGACAGATAAGGCCCCCTCCGGGGCCTTTACTTTTGCGCCGAAGCGTATTATAATAATTTGTCAAACAGGGAAGATGTAAACATTTTGTGACCTCCGTTGACATCCAATATTATATGTTGTATAGTATCAATCAGAAAGGGGCGAGCGCATGACGCCCAGACCCAATATCCTCTATATCGTGGTGCCCTGCTACAACGAGGAGGCCGTCCTGCCCGAGACCGCCAAACGCCTCCGCGCCAAGCTCCGCGCCCTCGTCAAGGCAGGGACGGTCAGCCCCAAGAGCCGGATCCTGTTTGTGAACGACGGCTCCAAGGACGCCACCTGGGAGATCGTCTCCAGGCTGCACCAGGTGGACCCCATCTTCTGCGGGGCGGACCTGTCCCGGAACCGGGGCCACCAGAACGCCCTGCTGGCGGGGCTGATGACCGCCAAGGACCGGGCGGACCTGGTCATCTCCATGGACGCCGACCTCCAGGACGACGTGGAGGCGGTGGACGCCATGGTGGAGAAGTACATGGCCGGGGCCGATGTGGTCTACGGGGTGCGCTCCTCCCGAAAAAAGGACAGCTTTTTCAAGCGCTTCACCGCCGAGAGCTTCTACCGGCTCATGGACGCTCTGGGGGCGGAGACGGTGTTCAATCACGCCGACTACCGGCTCATGTCCAAGCGGGCCCTGGAGGGCCTTGCCGAATTCAAAGAGGTCAACCTGTTCCTCCGGGGCATCGTGCCCATGGTGGGGTTCAGATCCGACACGGTGGAGTACGAGCGGGGGGAGCGGTTCGCCGGGGAGAGCAAGTACCCCCTGAAGAAGATGCTGTCCTTCGCCATGGAGGGGGTCACCTCCCTGTCGGTGAAGCCCATCCGCATGATCACCGCCCTGGGGTTCCTGGTATTCCTGATCTCCCTGGGGATGATCGTGTACAACATCGTCCGCTGGGCCACCGGCAACACGGTGGCCGGCTGGGCCTCCCTGTCCTGCTCGGTGTGGCTCATCGGCGGGCTGATCCTGCTCTCCCTGGGCGTGGTGGGGGAGTACATCGGCAAGATCTACCTGGAGGCCAAGGGCCGGCCCCGGTTCCTCATCCGGGAGCTGCTGACGGACGACAGCGAGAGCTGAGCCTCTCCCCTTTCCCGGACGGTCGATTTTTTGCGAAAATAACTTGCGTTTTTCCAAAAAAACGCATACAATAGCAGGTAGTGTATCCTGTGGGCGGCCGCGCCCTGAAAAACCATATAAAAATCATTGAGGAGGATTCAACTATGGCCATCGATTTTGAGAGTTTGAAGGACAGCGTCATCGCCGCGGTGCAGACCGGGGCCGCCAAGGCCAAGGAGCTGGCCGGCACCGGCGCCGCCAAAGCCAAGGAGCTGGCGGGGACCGGCAAGGCCAAGGCCAAGGAGCTGACCGAGATCAGCAAGCTGAAGGTGCAGATCTCCGTGGAGCAGGACGCCATCCGCAAGGCCTACGCCGAGCTGGGCAAGCAGTATTACGCCGCCCACGGCGCCGAGCCCGACCCCGCCTTTGCCGATCTGTGCCAGAAGATCACCGAGTCCATGGGCAAGATCGCCTATAACAACGAGCGCATCGCCGACATGAAGGCCGCCGGCGGCCCCGATCTGGAGGACATGGCGGAAGAGGCCAAGGAGAAGGTGGGCGACGCGGTGGAGACCGCCGAGGCCGTGGTGGAGGAAAAGGTGGAGGAGATGAAGGAAGCCCTCCACAACATCCCCGAGGACCCCTTCGCCAACATCGGCGGGGACGACAAGAAGGACGAGTAAGTCCCCCACATACGCATGAAGAGAGCCGGCTGCCGCGCAGCCGGCTCTCGTTTTGTCCCGTCACAGGGGCCGCTCCGCCAGGGGGAGGGCCGCCACCGCCTTGAACAGGTCCCCGTCGATGTCGATGGAGAAGTGCCCGTGCTGCAGTTCGGTGAGGGACTGGGCGATGGACAGCCCCAGGCCGCTGCCCTGGTTGGTGCGGGACTCGTCCCCCCGGACGAACCGCTCCATGAGCCGCTCCGGGGGCACGTCCAGAGGGTCCCGGGAGATGTTCTTCACCCACAGCTCCGCCCAGCCGTTCCCTACCCGAAGGTCCAAATAGACCCGAGTGTTCTCCAGGGCGTACTTGGCGCAGTTGGTGAGCAGATTGTCCAGCACCCGCCAGAGGTGCCGCCCGTCGGCCATCACCCACACCGGCTCCTCCGGGAGGGAGCGCACCACCGTCAGTCCGGCGGCCTCCAGCCGCTCGCCGCACTCGGCCAGGGCCTGGTCGATGAGCTGGCCGTAGTCCAGGGGAGCCAGGGCCACCGCCAGGTTGCCGGTGGACGCTTTCGACGCCTCCACCAGATCCTCGGTGAGCTTTTTGAGCCGCTGGCTCTTTCGGTCCAGCACCTCGATATACTCTTTGGCCTCGGGGTCGTCGATGGGCCGCTTTTTCAGCAGGTCCACGTAGTTGATGATGGAGGTCAGCGGCGTTTTCAGATCGTGGGACACGTTGGTGATGAGCTCCGCCTTGAACCGCTCGCTGTTCACCTGCCGCTCGGCGGCGGCGGAGATGGCGTGGCCCAGGTTGTTCAGCTCCCCGGCGTGCTCCCGCAGGTCGGGCAGCATCTGGCGGGTGTCGATCTGGTAATAGGGGTTGCCGCCGATGATCTCGTGGGCCCCCCGGCGGATGCGCTTCCACTGGGCCGCCCAGACGATGAGATACAACGCCCCGGCGGCGGTCACCACCATCCACAGCAGGAGGAAGCCCCCGCTGGAATAGTGCCATTGGCTGAACATCCAAAGGGTGAACAGCCCGTAGGCCAAACAGGCCGTCACGGTCCTCCAGGCCAGGGGCACGGCGGCCAGGGCGGCCCGGACGGCCCGGACGAGGGCCTTGACCCCCCGCCACAGCAGGGCACACCCCTTCCAGATGAGGGTGTCTTTGAACAGGGTGCGGGCCTTGCACCGGGCGGCGAAGGTGGTGAGGGCGGTGAGCCCCAGCGCCCCCGCCGCCGTCCCAAGAGCCCCCGCGAACAACAGTATCAGGCCCATGGGCGCGCTCGCGTCCCTCCCGAGGTAAAACAGGAAGCTGGTCCCCGGCACGCCGCACAGGATCAGCCCCAGGCCCAGGAGGAGGAACAGCACATCCCCCGGCAGGCGGTGGAACCCGTGGAGGTGGATGCCGGGGGCCCCGGCCTTGTGGCCCATGCCGGCGCACAGGAACACAGCCAAAATCAGAAACACCACAAGCAGGACGGCGGTCCAGGCCGCCGGCCCCTCCCAGTTATACCGCATGGCGTGGGCCCTCTGGACCAGCGGCTGGTACACGTCCGCCGCCGGGGCGGCCTCGTCCACCCACAGCCACAGCCCGCCATGGTAAGCCCCGCTCACCCAGTTCCCGTCGTAATAGGCGAACCACCGGGCCCCGTCCAGCCGCTGGTTGTCCTCAGTACTCTGAGCCAAGGTCTTTTCATGCTCGTCCACCAGCCGCCAGCGGAGGTTGGAGTTTTCCGGGTCGAACCGCTCCTGAAGGGCCTCCAGCCGGGCGGCGTCGGCGTTGGACAGGGTCTCCCCGCTCCGCTCGGTCCCCATCAGGCGCAGCATCATCTCCACGCCGTCCTCGTCCTGATAGAGCTGATGGCGGATCTCGTAACAGGAGGTGACGTCGTCGCTGTATCCCCACAGAAGGTCCGCGTTGGCGGTCTGATACCAGCCCAGCATGGCCGCCCCGGCGAAAGCCGCCACCGCCAGCAGGAAGGCGGCGGCTTTCACCGCGAAATTTTCCCGCAGCTTCATCTCACATCTTCTCCATCTTGTAGCCCAGGCCCCACACCACCCGGATGTACCGGGGGTTTGCGGGGTCGATCTCGATCTTCTCCCGCAGGTGCCGGATGTGGACCGCCACCGTGTTCTCCGAGCCGTAGGCCGGGTCGTTCCACACCTGCTCGTAGATCTGCCCGGTGGAGAACACCCGGCCGGGGTTCTTCATCAGCAGCCGGAGGATATTGTACTCCAGCGGTGTCAGGGACACCGGCTCCCCGTCCACGGTGACCGTCTTGGCGTCGTCGTCCATGGCCAGGGCCCCGTTGACGATGAGGCCGCTCTCCGCCTCGGGCCGGGGCTTGCCCCCCAGCGTAGTGTAGCGGCGGAGCTGGCTCTTGACCCGGGCGATCACCTCCACCGGGTTGAAGGGCTTGGTGATATAGTCGTCGGCGCCGATGTTGAGCCCCAGCACCTTGTCGGTGTCCTCGCTCTTGGCGGTGAGCAGGATGACGGGGATATTGCCCCCCTCCTCCCGGAGCCTGGCGGTGGCCCGGATGCCGTCCAGCCTGGGCATCATCACGTCCATGAGGATGCAGTCGATCCCTCCCGCCCGGACGGCGGCCAGGGCCTCCTCCCCGTTATAGGCCTCCACGGTGCGGTAGCCCTCGCTGGTGAGGTAGATGTTCAGCGCCGAGACGATGTCCCTGTCGTCGTCGCAGATGAGGATGGTATTCACGGGCAGATCCCCCCTTATAGTCCCTTTTATCCTACCAGCCCGCCCCTTAAGCCGCAAGGGGGAATTTCCTTAAAAAACAATTAAGAGCGAAAAAAAGAGCCGCCCGCGGGCGGCTCTTTGGGGGCATATTCAGGCAGTCCTGGCCTTCAGGCCGTACAGCTCGGCAAGCCTGGCGAACCGGGGGATGGCCTTCTCCACCCGCTCCACCGGCACGCAGTAGGCGATGCGGACGAAGCCGGGGCAGGAGAAGGAGGAGGTGTCCGGGAACAGCAGGTCCAGCTCCATGGCCCTCCGGGAGAAGGCGGCGGCGTCGGGCTCGGGGGACTTCATCAGCAGATAGAAGGTGCCGTCGGGCTTGACGCACTCAAAGCCCATGGCGGTGAGGGAGTCATACAGCCGGTTGCGGTTGACGGTGTAGGAGGTCAGGTCGCTGACCATGCCGTCGCAGGCGGCGGCCACCTGCTGGAACAGGGAGGGGGCGTTGATGTGACCGGTACACCGGCCCGCCCCCGCCACCGCCTGGAACACGGCGTCGTGGTCCTCCATGGCGGGGGGCACCAGCACGTAGCCGATGCGCTCGCCGGGAAGGGAGATGGCCTTGCTGTAAGAGTAGCAGACCAGGGTGTTCTCATACACGGAGGGCACCCAGGGGACCTCCACCCCGTCGTACACGATCTCCCGGTAGGGCTCGTCGGAGATGAGATAGATGGGGGCGCCGTACTCGGCGCTCTTCCGGCGGAGGAGATTTGCCAGGGCCTCCAGGTTCTCCCGGGGGTACACCACCCCGGAGGGGTTGTTGGGGGAGTTGATGACCACGCCCTTGACGGAGGGGTCCAGGGCGGCCTCGACGGCGTCGATGTCCAGCAGGAAGGTCCTGCGGTCGGCGGGGACCTCCACCACCTCCGCCCCCGCGCCCTGGATGAAGATGCGGTACTCGGTGAAGTAGGGGGTGATGACCATAAACCTGTCGCCGGGGCAGGCCAGTCCCTTGAAGCAGGCGCAGAGGGCCGGGGCCGCCCCGCAGGTGAGGAACAGGTCCTCCGCCCGGCAGCCGGCGCTGAACCGCCGGTTCAGGGAGATGGCGATGCGGGAGCGGACGTCCAGATCGCCCACGGCGCTGGTGTAGCCGTGGACCGAGTCGGCCATGGGGCCGGACAGCACCTCCCGGATCACGTCGTTCACCTGAGGGGGCGGGGGGACGCTGGGGTTGCCCAGGGCCAGGTCCAGCACGTTCTCCGCGCCCACCACGGCGGCCCGCTTCTTCCCGTATTCAAACAGCACCCGCATGGGGTTGCCGGTGGCGCCCAGCTGGCGCATGGCCTCTGAAACCATAGGACTCCCGACCTTTCCGGTTCGCTTCGTTCGTTCGATGTATTAAAGCATAAAAGCGTTGAGTGCATTGTACTACACCTTTTTCTTTTTTGCAAGAGGGTAAACCCATCAAATTCCCGGAAAAATTCCCGCGTCCCTCTTGAAAAAGCCCAAAGGACGGGTTATAATTCAAACTTGATTATCCTGCGGTCATATCCGCCGAAATGGAAGTGTGCGCTTTGAAATACGATTTCGCCTCCATCGAGCCCAAGTGGCAGAGGAAATGGGAGGACGCCAAGGTCTTCGCCGCGGCAGACAAGAGCGATAAGCCCAAGTTCTACGGCCTCATCGAGTTCCCCTACCCCTCCGGCCAGGGGCTCCACGTGGGCCATCCCCGGCCCTTCACCGCCATGGACATCGTCACCCGGAAAAAGCGGATGGACGGCTATAACGTGCTGTTCCCCATCGGGTTCGACGCCTTCGGCCTGCCCACCGAGAACTACGCCATCAAGAACCACGTCCACCCCGCCGTCGTGACGAAGCAGAACATCGCCAACTTCACCCGGCAGCTCAAAATGCTGGGCTACGGCTTCGACTGGGACCGGGTGGTGGACACCACCGACCCCGATTACTACAAGTGGACCCAGTGGATCTTCCTCCAGCTCTACAAGCACGGCCTGGCCTACAAGACCACCATGCCGGTGAACTGGTGTACCTCCTGTAAGTGCGTGCTGGCCAATGAGGAAGTGGTGGAGGGCGTGTGCGAGCGGTGCGGCGCCCCCGTCATCCGCAAGGAGAAGTCCCAGTGGATGCTGAAGATCACCGAGTACGCCCAGCGGCTCATCGACGATCTGGACGACGTGGACTTCATCGAGCGGGTGAAGATCCAGCAGCGCAACTGGATCGGCCGGTCCACCGGCGCGGAGGTCACCTTCAAGGCCACCACCGGGGACGACATCGTGGTCTTCACCACCCGGCCCGACACCCTGTTCGGCGCCACCTATATGGTCCTCTCCCCGGAGCACGCCCTCATCAAAAAGTGGGCCCCCGTCCTGAAAAACATGGACGAGGTGGCCGCCTACCAGAAGGCCGCCGCCTCCAAGTCCGATCTGGAGCGGACCGAGCTGAACAAGGACAAGACCGGCGTGTGTCTGGACGGTGTGAAGGCCGTCAACCCCGTGAACGGCCGGGAGATCCCCATCTTCATCTCCGACTACGTGCTGGCCACCTACGGCACCGGCGCCATCATGGCCGTCCCCGCCCACGACGACCGGGACTGGGACTTCGCCAAGAAGTTCGGCTGCGAGATCATCGAGGTGGTCTCCGGCGGCGAGGACGTGCAGAAGGCCGCCTTCACCGCCAAGGACGACACCGGCATCCTGGTGAACTCCGAATTTTTGAACGGCCTCACCGTGAAGCAGGCCATCCCCGTCATCACCAGGTGGCTGGAGGAGGAGGGCATCGGCAAGGCCCAGGTGAACTACAAGCTCCGGGACTGGGTGTTCTCCCGCCAGCGCTACTGGGGCGAGCCCATCCCCATGGTGTGGTGCGACAAGTGCGGCTGGCAGCCCATCCCCGAGTCGGAACTGCCCCTGCTGCTGCCCGAGGTGGAGTCCTACGAGCCCACCGATGACGGGGAGTCCCCGCTGAGCAAGATGACCGAGTGGGTGAACACCACCTGCCCCTGCTGCGGCGGATCCGCCCGGCGGGAGACCGACACCATGCCCCAGTGGGCGGGCTCCAGCTGGTACTTCCTCCGCTATATGGATCCCCGCAACGACAAGGCCCTGGCCTCCAAGGAGGCCCTGGACTACTGGTCCCCGGTGGACTGGTACAACGGCGGCATGGAGCACACCACCCTCCACCTGCTCTACTCCCGGTTCTGGCACAAGTTCCTGTACGACATCGGCGTGGTGCCCACCAAGGAGCCCTACCAGAAGCGGACCTCCCACGGCATGATCCTGGGCGAGGGCGGCGAGAAGATGTCCAAGTCCAGGGGGAACGTGGTCAATCCCGACGACGTGGTGAAAAACTACGGCGCCGACACCCTGCGGCTGTATATCATGTTCATCGGCGACTTTGAGCAGGCCGCCGTGTGGAGCGACAACGCGGTGAAGGGCTGCAAGCGTTTCCTGGACAAGGTGTGGAACCTGGCCGAGAGCTGCGACCCCAGCACGGACCACACCCCCGCCAATGAGGCCGGCCTCCACAAGACCATCAAGAAGGTGGCGGACGACATCGAGGGGATGAAGTTCAACACCGCCATCGCCGCCATGATGACCTTAGTGGGCGATTTTCAGAAAAACGGCTGCTCCCGGGGCGACATGAAGACCCTGCTCACCATCCTCTCCCCCTTCGCCCCCCACATCTGCGAGGAGCTGTGGGAGACGCTGGGCGGCGAGGGCTTCGTGTGCCAGCAGTCCTGGCCCGCCTACGACGCGAGCAAGACCGTGGCCGACACGGTGCAGATGGCCGTCCAGGTCAACGGCAAGGTGCGGGCCAACATCGTTGTCCCCGCCGGCGCGGACAACGCGGCCATCATCGCCGCCGCTCAGGCCGACCCCAAGGTGCAGAAGTTCACCGCCGGCATGGGCCTGGTGAAGTCCATCGTGGTGCCCGGCCGCCTGGTCAACCTGATCGTCAAGCCGCAGTGACCCTTGTTGTCCCCCTTCAAAAAAACTACCATATTTTGCGGTTGACAACGGAGAAGTTTTCTCATATAATACTGCTGTTAGGGCCATGTACAGTGGCCTGGAAGCATCCTGGATCGAGCCGGATGCCCTCGGAAGGAGGGAAAACATAGATGTCCGAAGTTCATGTCCGCGAGGGCGAGTCCCTGGAGAACGCTCTGAAGCGGTTTAAGCGCAGCTGCGCCAAGTCCGGCGTGCTGGCCGAGGTCCGCAAGCGCGAGTTCTATGACAGCCCCAGCGTCAAGCGGCGCAAGAAGAGCGAGGCCGCCCGCAAGAACCGCAAGAAGTTCTATTGATCCGAGCGTGAGAAGTCCGGCACAGGAGACTGTGCCGGACTTTTTTTGAAAATTTTTCTTTTTCCTGTAACCTTTTCCCCTCCCCGCCGGTCTTATGGATGTCCGGACAGAACAAATCGAGAGCGGGTGGAAGTGTGAGACCTTTGCAAACAGCGGCGGCGCGGCAGGTGAGCGCGGCCGCGGTCATCAGCCGGTTCCCCGGCGGCAGCCGGGAGGAGGCCCCCGTCCGGGGCCGGGCGGGACAGGACGCCGACCCACGGCGGGACTGGTTCTGCGCCCAGATCGAGGCCAACAAGACCGCCATGTTCCGGCTGGCCCGGAGCATCCTCCGCAGCGACGCCGACGCGGAGGACGCGGTCTCCGAGGCGGTGCTGCGCTCCTTTGTCCATCTGGACGGACTGCGAAAACAGAACAGCGTGAAGAGCTGGCTCATGCGGATCACGGCCAACGAGTCCTACCGCATCCTGTACCGGCGGCAGGACACCGTCCCCCTGGAGGAACTGACCCGGGAGCCCGCCGCCCCCCGGCGGGACATGGATGGCGAGATAGGCCTGTGGGACCACGTGAAGGCCCTGCCCGACGGCCTCCGGGCCCCGGTGACGCTGTTCTACTATGAGGAACTGCCCATCAGCGAGATCGCCGACATCCTGGCGCTGACGCCGGGGGCGGTAAAGACCCGGCTGAGCCGGGCGCGGGTGCTGCTGTGGATGCGGCTGGAACAGGAGGATGAATGATGAGACGCACCGACGAACAGTTCGACGAGCTTCTGCGGGACATGGCCCGGCAGGAGGATACCCCCCTGCCCCCCGGTCTGGACGAGCGGCTGGAGCAGGTGTACGCCCGGCTGGACTTCGCGGGGCAGACTGTGAAAAAGGAAAAAAAGCCGGTGAAACGGAAGATCTTTACCCTGGCGCGGGTGGCCGCCATCGCCGCGGTGGTGGCCCTGTGCGTGGCAAGCATGGCGGTGGGGGCGCTGGCCTTCTCCACCGAGCGGGTGGTGGAGGTGCCGAAGGAGCAGGAGACCATCGAGATCGAGGACGGCGGCTTCTCCCTGATCCTGCCCGACGAGTGGAAGGGCAAATACGTGGCAGAGATGAAAGACGGGGTCTGCACGGTCTACGTCAAATCCATCTACGACTGGTGCATGGCCCGGGAGGGCTTCCATGACGAGAACGGCCCGATCCTGGGCCAGCTATTCTACGTGCATCGCTGCTTCGACGAACCCATGACCAAAGAGGAGTTTTACCGCCGTACCCCCTGGCCCGCCTTTTTTCTGCTGTCCACAGAGGACGGGACCTACGGCCTGACCGAGCCCAGCGACGTGCGGACCTATCTGGCGGCCCCCATCGACTATAACTCCATAAACATGGACGATCCGGAGGTGCGGGAGTACGTGGCGCAGACCGAGGAATACGAGGAGATGGACGGACAGATCGCCGACATCCTGCTGGAGGTGGACGGCAAGATCGTGGGCGCGCTGAGGCAGAACGGCAAAGACGGGCCCGAGACCATCGACCTGGACGACATCGGCATCTCTCTGATTTTGCCCGACGAATGGAAGGACAAATACACCGTCGTCCGCGACGACGAGCGTGGCGTGTATAACGTCTTCTGCAAATCCGTCTATGACTACTGTGTGTCCGAAAATCTGTTCGTAGAGGACTTATTTGACGAAATCTCCGGCGAATTCCCCATCATGGGTCTCCTGTTCACAGTGAGCTGGGCGGATGATGATGACGCATCGTGGACCATGGTGCCCGGCTACGAGCTGGCCCACACCGAGGGCGGCTCCTATGTGATGACCCTCACCAGCGATGTGGAGTATCCCTTTGGATTCGTGGACCCGGAGACGCTGGAACCCACAGAGTGGGAGCCGGACGACCCGTGGCTTGCCGACATGATGCGTGAATATCCCAACGCCTCTTTGGAAGACCTTGTGGTCATGAACAGGGACTACCTTACCCTGTACTACTCCATCAGGGACATCCGGCTGGTGCTGAACGGCGTCATGGCCAATGCCCTGGGCAGCGCGAACGGATAACAGATCAACTCACCGAAAGGCCCCGGCGCAGCGCGCCGGGGCCTCTTTCCGTCCGCCCGCGCATACCCGCCCGCCATCCCGCAAATACTGTGGGCGAGGTGATCACAATGGACAGCGAGCTGCCCCTGGGCTTCGCCATGGCCCTGGCCATGAACGAGCCCGCCATGAAAAACTTTGAGTCCCTGTCCCCGGAGGAGAAGTCCGCCCTGGTCCGCCGGACCCGCGGCGTCAAGTCCCGGGAGGAGATGCGCCAGTTCGTGGACCGGCTGGCCCAGCCCCAGGAAACGTATAACAGTATGAGGTGATTTTGATGAAATATCCCGATTTGGAGGCCCTGCTCCGAAGCGAGCCCGAGGCCCGGCAGTATTACGATCAGCTCCCCCAGTACGTGCGGGACCAGATCAGCACCCGGGTCACCGGGGTAAACTCCTTTGAGAGTCTCAAGGACTACGCGGAGAACCTCACCCGGGGGGACGGCTGAGAAAAGAGGGGCGGCCAAAGGCCGCCCCTCGCTCACGTCAGTCCAGGGAATCCAGGTACGCCCCTGCGTCGAAGTCCTCCAGGGGGCTGTCGCTCTTTAAGTACAGGGGGTGGTGGGGGTGCCCGGCTTTGGAGCGCTTTCCGGCGGAATACCACCGGGCGCCCCGCTTCTCCCCCACCGCGATCATGTCTCGCACGCACCGGGGCAGATAGTCCCGCTTCTCGATGACCGCCCCCCAGGCGGCCCACACCGCCGGGCGCCCGCCCTCGTCCAGGGACAGCACATAGTCAAAGGCCCGCATATTTTCGGCGTGGAGGGCGGGATTCAGCTCCCGGTCCATGTCGTTGGGCACGGTGGCCCGCTGGGCGTACACATTGAACATGATGAAGCTGTCGTAGCCGTTGGATTTGGCCACCCGCTGGACGGACTGGAGGGTGCGGTCCAGGGCGTCCGGCGCGGCGGTGGAGGGGTTCACCCCCACGCAGATCAGGGGCTTCACGCCCCGTGTGCCCAGGATATACCGGTACTCGCCGTAGGAGTTGGGCACGTATAGCCATTTGTCCACATCGTACTCCGGGGAGGGCTCCAGGGCCTCTTTCAGCGCGTCCTCAAAGGAGACGATCTCCAGCACCCCGGTGGCGCTCTTTGGGATGTGCCTCATGGTTCCTCCTCCCTCCGGGCGGCGGCCCGCTGGTCCGCGGTCAGGTCCTTGACCACCTCGCCGGCGGCGATGAGCCCCGCCGCCCCCGGCACAAAGGCCGCGCTGCCGGGGACCGGCCGCCGCTGGCCCTCCGTTTCGATCTCCTCCAGGGGGGCCAGGGCCTCCTCCTGGGAGTAGACCACCTTCAAATGAGTAATGCCGCGCTTCCGCAGCTCCTTGCGCATAACACGGGCCAGGGGGCACATGGCGGTTTTGCCGATGTCGGCCACCTCGAAGGCGGCGGCGTCCAGCTTGTTCCCGGCCCCCATGCAGCTGATGACAGGCACTCCGGCCTGTTTGGCCCGCTCCACCAGGGCCAGCTTGCCGGTGACGGTGTCGATGGCGTCCACCACGTAATCGTATTGGGAAAAATCGAACTGCTCCGCCGTCTCGGGGATGTAGAACACCCGATACGTCCGCACCTCGATGGCGGGGTCGATGTCCTTCACCCGGGCGGCGGCGGCGTCCACCTTGTACATCCCCACGGTGCTGTGCAGAGCGATGATCTGCCGGTTCAGGTTGGACAGGGACACCGTATCGCTGTCGATGAGGTCTAACCGCCCCACCCCGCTCCGGGCCAGGGCCTCCACCGCGTAGCCGCCCACGCCGCCCACGCCGAACACGGCCACTCTGGAACGGCGGAGCTTGTCCAGGGCGGCCTGGCCCAGCAGCAGCCGGGTGCGGGAATATTGGTCCTCCACGGCGGACCCCCTCCAATCAATGAATTGTTCGCGGGATCAGCCCGCGTCCTGCCTGAGCGAGGCCCGCAGGGCGGGCACCCTGGGCAGCGCCGCCAGCAGCAGGGAGCCCAGCACATAGCAGACGATGAGTTCCCCCAGCCCCACGGTGAAGGCGTTGAGGGCGTAGGCCGCCCAGAAGCCCATCCCCTCCAGAGGATAGAAGAAGGCGATTTCCGCCCCCACGATGACCGCGTTGCAGATCACCGGGGGCAGGGGGGCCAGCCAGCGGTTGGGCGCCCGCTGGGTCAGCAGGCAGGCGATGAGGGTGGCCAGGGTGCCGAAAATCCAGTCCACCGCCATGGGAGAGCCCAGGAAGTTGGCCAGGAAGCAGCCCACCACCAGCCCCGGCGTGGCCGCCGGGAACAGGAAGGGCAGCACGGTGAGAGCCTCGGCCACCCGGAGCTGCACCCCCTGATACTGGGGGATGGGCAGTGCCAGGGTCAGAACGGCGTAGACGGCCGCGATGATTGCGGCAAAGGCCAGGTCGCGGACAGTGGATCTGCGCATAAAAAAACCTCCAATTATATTTAGAGCGCCTGCGTGGGGCGCAGCGGCGGGCGTCCCTTCCGGGCAGTCTCACGCATCGACTGCCCGCGGCACTCTGCCCGCCGGTTGGACCGAAGTGGAGTCGGTCGGGAGGATTATACCACAGCCCGAAATAGATGTAAAGTCCCGGTTTTCCCGGTTGTTTTTTCCGTTTCCCCGTGCTATAATAGCGCCTGCAAACTGAAATCAGGAGGGTCTCCCATGTAAGACAGGACGGACAATCCCACAAGTCAAATCACAGGAGGTCATCCCCTTGTCAAAATACGAATCCGAGATCCAGCGCCGGCGGACCTTCGCCATCATCTCCCACCCGGACGCCGGCAAGACCACCCTCACCGAAAAATTCCTGCTATATGGCGGGGCCATCGCCCAGGCCGGCGTGGTCAAGGGCAAGAAGAACGCCCGGGCCGCCACCTCCGACTGGATGGAGATCGAGAAACAGAGAGGCATTTCGGTCACGTCCTCCGTCATGCAGTTCCAGTACGAGGGGTTCTGCATCAACATCCTGGACACCCCCGGCCACCAGGACTTTTCCGAGGACACCTACCGCACCCTCATGGCCGCCGACTCCGCTGTCATGGTCATCGACGCCGCCAAGGGCGTGGAGGCCCAGACCCGCAAGCTGTTCAAGGTGTGCCGCCTCCGGGATATCCCCATCTTTACCTTCATCAACAAGATGGACCGGGAGGCCCGGGACCCCTTCGAGCTGTGCCAGGAGCTGGAGCACGAGCTGGGCATCGACACCTACGCCGTCAACTGGCCCATCGGCTGCGGCAGGGAGTTCCAGGGCGTGTACGACAGGGAGCGCCGGCGGGTCATCCACTTCACCTCCAACACCAACGCCCGGGCCGCCACCGCCACCGAGGTGGAGATCGACGACCCCGAGCTGGCAAACCTCATCGGCCAGGCCAAACGGGACCAGCTTGCGGGCGAGATCGAGCTGCTGGACGGCGCCTCCTGCGACTTCGATCTGGACCGGGTGCGCCACGGGCAGCTCTCCCCGGTGTTTTTCGGCTCCGCCCTCACCAACTTCGGCGTAGAGCCCTTCCTGGAGGACTTCCTCCGCATGACCACCGCCCCCCTGCCCCGGCAGGCCGGGGAGCTCACCATCGACTCCTTTGACGACGACTTCTCCGCCTTCGTGTTCAAGATCCAGGCCAACATGAACAAGGCCCACCGGGACCGCATCGCCTTCATGCGGGTGTGCTCCGGCAAATTCGAGGCGGACAAAGAGGTCTACCACGTCCAGGGGGGCAAAAAAATCAAGCTCTCCCGGCCCCAGCAGCTCATGGCCGCCGAGCGGGAGATCATCGAGGAGGCCTACGCCGGGGACATCATCGGCGTGTTCGACCCCGGCATCTTCTCCATCGGGGACACCCTCTGCGCCCCCGGCAAAAAGTTTCAGTTCGACCCCATCCCCACCTTCGCGCCCGAGCACTTCCAGCGCACCCGGCCCCTGGACACCATGAAGCGCAAGCAGTTCCTCAAGGGCATGGAGCAGATCGCCCAGGAGGGCGCCATCCAGATCTTCAAGACCCCCTACTCCGGCATGGAGGAGGTCATCGTGGGGGTGGTGGGCACCCTCCAGTTCGACGTGCTGGAGTACCGCCTGAAAAACGAGTACGGGGTGGAGCTCTACTCCGAGGGCCTGCCCTACGAGTACCTCCGCTGGGTGGAGTACGAGGGGGACGAGCCCCTCCGGGCCGACCAGCTCACCCTCCCCGGCGACGCCATGCTGGTGGAGGACTACAAGGGCAATCAGCTTCTGCTGTTCGCCTCCCAGTGGTCCATTGGCTGGACGGCAGAGCGGAACAGGCAGCTCACCCTCCACGAGTTCGGCGGGACGAAATTCTGATACGCGAAAGCGGCGGCCTCCCGGCCGCCGCTTTTTACGTGATGACCAGTCCCTCCCGGTCCACCGCCCCCTGCTCCCACAGCAGGGCCAGCATCTGCCCGGCGCAGTCCTCCGGCAGATCCACGCCGGGGGCGGACACTGTCAGCCCGGCCAGGTCCGGCCGCTCCCCGTAGAGCTCCAGCGCCGTGCCCCAGCGTCCCCCGCCGGGGCCGAAGGCCACCGTCACCTCCGCCCCCGCCGAGGGGGGCGACACCGGCAGGCCGTACCGCAGATGGAGCCACCGGGCGTAGTCCTGCCCCACCCCCGGCACATCGATGACCAGCCCCTTCACCTGGGGGCACAGCCGCTCCGCCGTCTGCCGCAGCTCGGGACTGAGCCGGGGGGCGGACAGGGCCGCCCGCCCCTTTTGGGGCCTCACCCCCGCCCGCTCCATGGCCCGGAGGACCAGTCGGTCGGCGACGGCCTGCCAGAAGGGCAGCGGATCCACCGGCCTGAGGGTGCGGAGCATGGCGGCATAGGGGAAGCCCTCCGGCAGCAGCACCCGCCCCGCGCCCGCCTTGAGGAGGGTCCCCTCCGCCCGGCGCAGCCGCCGCTCCAGCCGCCACCGAGGGAGGCCGGGAGGCTCGTACAGGGTCCAGCGGAGGACCATGAGCCGGCCCTGCTCCACGAACTCCGGCCTGCCCCTCCCCTTCTCCCGCCGCCAGACGATCTGACCCACCATGTCCCATCACCTCCGTAAGTGGTATGCCGCAACTGGCACAAATATGAGGAGGAAAAGTGCTCAAGTTCCGTCGAAAAACCCTATTGTCCCGGCGGAATGAGGTTGATATAATGTAGCACGCTAAATCGATTGAAGGGAGGCATCCCCCATGTCCATCAAGATCACCGCCACCAGCACCTGCGATCTGCCCGCCGAGCTTCTGGCCCGGTACGACATCGGCGTCGTCCCGCTGTACGTCTCCTTCGGCGGCAATACCTATCGGGACGGTGTAGACGCCGGCCCCGAGGACATCTTCCGCCATGTGGAGGGCGGCGGCCAGCTCCCCTCCACCGCCGCCGTGAACATCGACGACTACCAGAAGCTGTTTGCCGAACTCTCCCCCAAATACGACGCGGTGATCCACATCACCATCGGGGCGGAGTTCTCCTGCTGCTACCAGAACGCCCTGGTGGCCGCCGAGGACTTCCCCAACGTGTACGTGGCGGACTCCCGGAACCTCACCGCAGGACAGGGGCTGCTGGTGCTGGAGGCCGCCCAGGCCGCGGAGCGGGGCATGAGCGCCCCGGACATCGTAAAGCGCATCGAAAGCCTGGTGGACAAGGTGGACACCACCTTCGTGGTGGATAAGCTGGACTATCTGGTGAAGGGGGGCCGGGTGCCCTCTCTGGTGGCCATGGGGGCCAATCTGCTGCGGCTGAAGCCCTCCATCGTCCTGGCAAACGGCAGGATGGGCGTGGGCAAAAAGTACCGGGGCACCTTTGAAAAGGCTCTGGACGACTATGTGGCCGACCTACTCTCCCACGGGGACGCGGATCTGAGCCGGGCCTTTGTGGTCCACTCCCGGTGCGACGACCCCGCCATCGTCCCCGCCATGATGGAAAAGGTGCGCGCCGCCGGCTTCCGGGAGGTCTCGGAGGCCTTCGCCGGCTGCACCATCTCCTGCCACTGCGGGCCCAACACCCTGGGGGTCATCTTCATGCGGAAGTGACCCCGCAAATTTCCTCTTGACTTTTACCACTAAAAGTGCTAAAGTACCGTCAACGACAGGAAGGAGGCCACGGGCATGGCGAACCGGCTCTACGGGTACGGCTATTACCGCTATTATGATAGCGGCGTTTTGTCGTGCCCCTGAGCGGTCACCCGCGGCCTGCGGCGCGGTCACCCTCACGGGTGGCCGCTTTTTGTATGTCCGAATCACATCTGCACAAAGGAGCGCGTCTGTTATGGTCGTCATTATGAAGCAGGGGTTCACCCACAAACAACTGGAGGACGCCGTCCGGGCCATGGAGGCCGGCGGCGTGAAGGTCATGATCTCCAAGGGGTCCGAGACCACCATCCTGGGGGCCGAGGGAAACGCGGCGAACCTCAACCAGGAGCTGCTGGCCCAGCTCCCCGGCGTGGAGCGGGTCATGCGGGTGTCCGAGCCCTATAAAAAGGCCAACCGCAAGTACCATCCCGACGACTCGGTGGTGGACATCGGCGGCGGGGTTTGCATCGGGGGCAAAAAGCTGGCCGTCATCGCGGGGCCATGCTCGGTGGAGAGCGAGGAGCAGATCACCGATGTGGCCGAGGCGGTCAAATCCGCCGGGGCCCGCGCCCTCCGGGGGGGCGCCTACAAGCCCCGCACCTCTCCCTACGCCTTCCAGGGCATGGGGGTGGACGGCATCCACCTGCTGGAGAAGGCCCGGGCCGCCACCGGCCTGCCCATGGTCACCGAACTGATGAGCCCCGACCAACTCCCCATGTTCGAGGACACGGTGGATGTGATCCAGATCGGCGCCCGGAACATGCAGAACTTCGACCTGCTGAAAAAGGTGGGGCGCTACCACAAGCCGGTGCTGCTGAAGCGGGGCCTCTCCAACACCATCGAGGAGTGGCTCATGAGCGCGGAGTACATCATGTCGGAGGGCAACCCCAACGTGATCCTCTGCGAGCGGGGCATCCGCACCTTCGAGACCTACACCCGCAACACCCTGGACCTGTCCGCCGTGCTGGCGGTGAAGCGGCAGAGCCACCTGCCGGTGGTGGTGGACCCCTCCCACGCCTGCGGCAAGGCGTGGATGGTGGAGCGGATGGCCCTGGCCGCCGTGGCCGCCGGAGCGGACGGCCTGCTCATCGAGGTCCACAACGACCCCGCCCACGCCCTGTGCGACGGGGCCCAGTCCATCACCCCGGACCAGTTCACGGCTTTGATGGACAAGCTCCGGGTCCTGGCCCCGGCGGTGGGCCGGGAACTCTGAGAGGAGGCGCCCTTCATGGAGGTAAAACGCATCCTGGTGGTGGGCCTGGGGCTCATCGGCGGCTCGCTGGCCATGGCCCTGCAGGGGTTCGACGGCTGCGAGGTGGTGGGCGGCGTCCGCTCCCAGCGGACCTATGAAAAGGCAAAGGACCGCCGCGCGGCGGATCGGCTCACCTTCCACCCGGAGGAGGAGCTGCCGCAGTCCGACGTGGTCATCCTGTGCCAGGACCCGGCGGGGATCATCTCCTTCCTGCGGGACAACCGGGACAGATTCAAGCCCGGCTCCCTGGTCATGGACGTGTGCGGCGTCAAGACCGCCATCGCGGAGGCGGCCAGATGCCTGCCCGAGGGGGTGGACTTCATCGGCTGCCACCCCATGGCGGGCAAGGAGGTCTCCGGCATCGACAACGCCGAGGCCACCCTCTTCCGCAACACCCACTTCATCATCACCCCCGGGGAAAACAGCACGGAGGAGCACATCGCCCTGCTGTACCGCATGGCGGCCTACTGCCGCTTCGGGGACGTGACCCGCACCACCCCGGAGCGCCACGACGAGCTCATCGCCTATACCAGCCAGCTCATGCACGTCATCGCCGTGTCGGTGTGCGACGGGGCCGATTTCTTCTCCTGCCAGGGCTTCGAGGGGGGCTCCTTCCGGGACTGCACGAGAGTGGCCTCCCTGGACGTGCCCATGTGGACCCAGCTCTTCACCCTCAACGCCCCGGCGCTGACCAAAATGGTGACCGAGCTGGAAAACCGCATGCGGGAGTACCGTCTGGCCATCGAGGCCGGGGACCGGGAGAAGCTCGCCGCCATGCTGGAGATCGCCGCCGGCCGCAAGAAGCAGGTCAATCTGGAGCGGGCCCGGGGCGACGACGTCCATCCGAAGTTCTGAGCGTTCTAATTCCCGGACAAACCCCGTATACTGGACCATCAAGGTTTGGGAGATGGTCTTGTGGCGTATGAAAACGGGACGGGCGCGCCCCACCATGTGGTGATCGAGGAGCGGAAAAGCCTCACCGTGTCCGGGGTGGAGGACGTGGAGCGGTTCGACGAGAACACCATCGTCCTGTCCACCTCCAGGGGGGCCATGGTGGTGTCTGGGGAAAACCTCCACATCGAAAAGCTGTCCCTGGACGGGGGCGACCTGAAGGTGGAGGGGGACATCGACTCGGTGTCCTACGAGGAGGACGCGGGGCCGGCCAGGGGCGGCTTCTTCTCCCGGCTGCTGCGCTGAGATGCCCGGGGACGTGGCGGCCCAGGCCGCGGTGTTCGGCCAGGGCCTTCTGCTGGGGGCGGCGCTGGGCCTGGTATACGACGGCATGCGCGCCCTCCGGCGGAGCCTGCCGCTGAAATGGCTGGCCGTCCTGCTGGATCTGCTCTTCTGGCTGGGGACGGCGGTCTCCCTGTTCCTGCTGGCCATCCTCCGGGACACGGGGGAGGTGCGCATCTTCCACGGGGCGGCCATCCTTCTGGGGGGCGGGATCTATTTTCTCTCCCTGAGCCGCCTGACGCTGCCTCTGTTCCTTCGGATCCTGGGCGGGTTGAAAAAAATCTGGCGTTTTTTGACCGCCCCATTTCGCCGGCTGGGGCGCGGCGCAAAAAAATTTTTGAAAAATCAAAAAAAACTCTTCCAAAATTGGCTGGAATGGTATAAAATGAACGTAGTATACCGTTTTTCCAGTTTTCACCAGAAGGGAGAGACCGGCCATGAAGTTCAAACGGGCGGGCGCAGGCGCAAAGATCCTCATCCTCGTGCTGCTGGCCGCGGCGGTGGCCGCGCTGCTGTCGGTCAAGACCCGTCTGGACGCGGCCCAGGCGGACCGGGAGGCGCTGGCGCGGCAGGTACAGGCCCAGCAGGAGGCAAACGCCGCCCTGGCCGACGAGATCGCCCACAGCGGCGACGAGGAGTACCTGGAGTCCATCGCCAGAGATAAGCTGGGCCTGCTGGAGCCGGACGAGATCGTGTTTGCCGATCCGTCCAAATAGGCATACATATTTCTGAGGGAGAGGGAAACAAGAGATCTATGGCGTTAGAAGTTGGCGAGATTTTAGAGGGCAAGGTGACCGGCATCACCAAATTCGGCGCGTTCGTGTCGCTGCCCGGCAACCGCTCCGGCCTGGTGCACATCTCCGAGATCGCGTATACCTACGTGAGCGACGTGCATGAGCATCTGTCCGAGGGGCAGACGGTGACGGTGAAGATCATCGGCATCGACGCAAGCAACCGCATCAATCTGTCCATCAAGCAGGCGGCTCCGCCGCCGCCCCGCCCCGAGCGCCGTCCGCCGGCCAGGAGCGCCCAGCCCCGCGCCGAGAGCAATCGGGAGCGCCGCGTTCCGCCCGGGGCGGACTTCGTGCCCGACCCCCCCATGCCCAGGGGCTCCGCCAGCTTTGAGGATCAGCTCAAGCAGTTCATGGCCTCCTCCGACAGCAAGCTGTCCGAGCTGCACATGAACGAGCGGCGGAGCAGCCGCAGAGGCGGCCGGAAATGATCATACAAGAGGGATGCCTTGGCATCCCTCTTTTTGCGGACAAAAAAGCGGCTCTTTTCCTGAGTCGGAAAAGAGCCAAAGGGTCTGTTGCGCGGGAGAATGGAATGACCGCATGGGGATCGCCCCATGCCGCGGCCGGGCCGCAGGTTCACTATACCACGGCGGCGGCGGGAACGGCGTCGGATCCTGTCTCCCCGCAAATTTTTTCAGGAGGTCGGCTCATGGACTATGACGTGCTGCTGGAGGGCTGCTGCGAGATGGGCGTGCAGCTGCTTCGGTACGGGGCGGAGATCCACCGGGCGGAGGACACCATCCACCGCCTGCTGGCCGCCTATGGCCTGGAGGGGGAGGTGTTCGCCATCCCCAACTGCCTGATCGTCAGCATCGTGGACCCGGAGGGGAAGGCGCACACCCGGATGCGCCGGGTGCCCCTGTCCTCCATCGACGTGGACGGCATCGAGCGGTTCAACGCCCTGTCCCGGCAGCTGTGTGCCGATCCCCCCGCCGACCCCGGCGAGATATTGGAGCGCTGCCGCGGGGCCCGGGACGCGGTCAAGCCCTTCCCCCTGGGCGCCCAGCTGTTCGGATACTGCTATGGGGCGGCCTTCTTCGCCCTGTTCTTCTCCGGCGGGCCTCTGGAGGCGCTGGCCGGCGGCTTCGCGGGGCTGGCCGCCGGGGTGTGCGTCATCCTCATGGCCCGCCTGAGGGCCAATTTCTTCATCTCCACCATGGTGTCCGGCTTTGTTTTGGCCCTGACGGCCTGGCTGCCGCTGGCGGCGGGGCTGCCGGTGAATATCGACAGCGCGGTGGCCGGGGCCATCATGGTGCTGGTGCCGGGCCTGGTGTTCACCAACTTTATGAGCAATCTCCTCACCGGGGACATCATCGCGGGGCTGTCCACCTTCGTGCGGGCGGTGCTGACGGCGGTGGCCATCGCCCTGGGCACCGGCATGGCGGTGCTGCTGTGCCGCGCCCTGTGGAATGTATCCGAACACGGGGGGCAGGCGGTGGGATACGCCCCCCCGCTGTACTGCCTGTTCGCCTTCATCGCCTGCCTGGGCTTCTGCCCGGCGTACAATGTGCGCACCTGGGCGGCGGCGCTCTGCTGCGTGGGCGGCGCGCTGGGCTGGATGGTCTACCTGCTGGCCCAGGCCTGGATGGGCAACGTGTTCCTGTCCAGCCTGCTGGCCGCCGTGGTCGTAGCGGTCTACGCCCAGATCATGGCCCGGGTACGCAGGTGTCCCGCCACCTCCTATCTGGTCATCTCCATGTTCCCGCTGGTCCCCGGCCTCACCATCTACCAGGCCATGGACTACGGCATTCGGGGGGAGACCGGGCTGTTCTGGGACACCTTTTTCCGCACCTTCGGTATCGCGGGGTGCCTGGCCATCGGGCTGCTGCTGGTGTCCACCGCCGTGCGGGTGATCCACCACTGGCGGGTCAGGAGGGCGCCATGAATCAGTACAAAGTCGTCCTGCTGGACGCCGACATGACCCTGCTGGACTTCCACCGCTCGGAGCGGGAGGCCCTCTCCAAGGTGCTGGCCGCCCACGGCCTGCCCTGCGGCGGCGGGGTGATCGCGGCCTACTCGGAGATCAACGACGGCCTGTGGAAGGCCATGGCCCGGGGGGAGACCACCCAGTCCGCCCTGGTGGTGGAGCGGTTCGCCCGGCTGGTAAAGCTCCTGGGCAGCTCCGAGGACCCGGAGGTCCTCAACCGGGAGTACGAGCAGGGCCTGGGCCGGGAGGGCCACCTCCTCCCCGGCGCCTTGGAGTTCTGCCAAAGGCTCCGGGACGGGGGACTGGAGCTGGCCATCGCCACCAACGGCCTGCCCGCCGCCCAGTGGGGCCGCTACCGGGGCACCGGGCTGGACCGGGTGGTCCCCCATCTGCTGGTGTCGGTGGAGCTGGGGGCCCAAAAGCCCCAAAAGGAGTTCTTCGACCGGGCGCTGGCCGCCTTGGGGGTCTCCGACCGCTCCACCGTCGTCATGGTGGGGGACGGCCTGGAGACCGACATCCTGGGGGCCAACCGGGCGGGGATCGACTCGATCTGGTACGATCCCGCCGGCAAGCCCCTCTCCGGCCCCGCCGTCCCCACCTTCACCGCCGCCTCCTACGACGGGATCTGCGCCCTGCTGCTGGGATGATCAGTTTACATAACTGTAACCATTTGTTTCTTGACAGTGGTAACAGTTGGTGGTAGCATGGTTGAGAATGTGGCACAACATATAGAAAAGAAGGGTTTGCCTGTGCGAAGATCCATTCTGCTGCTCCTGGCGCTGTGTCTGGCCCTCCCGCTGTGCGCCTGCGGGCCCAAGCAGCCCGCCGCCTCCAGCGTCCCCCCGGCCTCCCAGCCGGTGGAACCCACCCCGGACACGCCGGCGGACACCACCCCGGAGCCCACGCCGGAGCCCACTCCCACCCCGGAGCCCCTCTACCAGTTCGGCACGCCGGTGGCGGAGAGCGGCCCTCTGGCCGACGACAGCTATTTTGAGGACGCCGCCTTTGTGGGAGACTCCCGCACCGACGGGCTCCGGCTCTACGGCGGCCTCCACGCCGGGGACTACCTCTGCAAGACCAGCATGAGCGTGTTCCACGCGGACGACAGCGGCTACACCGTGGAGGTGGGCGGCAAAAAACTCACCCTGATGGCCGCTCTGCGGGCCAAACAGTACAACAAGGTGTATATCATGCTGGGGCTCAACGAGCTGGGCTACGCGGCGTCCGCGTATGAAAAGCAGCTGCGCGTCTTCCTGGACGACGTGATCGCCGCCCAGCCCAACGCCGTCATCTACCTGGAGCTGATGCCCCCGGTGAACGAATCCATGACCAAGCAGAGCTGGCACACCAACGCCAATGTGGACGCCTTCAACGAGATCAACGCCCGGGTGGCGGCGGAGAAGCACATCGCCCTGCTGGACGTGGCCGAGGTCTATCGGGGCGGGGACGGCCAGCTGAAGGAGGAGTACGCCAGCGGGGACGGGGTCCACTTCAAGGCCGACGCGTACCCCTACTGGGCGGACTACCTCCGCACCCACATCATCGACAGGGACTGGTACTTCGCCAGCCGGGAGGGAGCGCAATGAACGCAAAAAGATGGATCGCCTGCGCTGTGATGGTCGTTGTGGTCCTGATCTGCGTCGTGGTGATCGTCCTGATGACCTCCTGCGGGCCCAAAGAGCCGGCCGCCGCCCCCTATACCCTGGACGACGCCCAGACGCTCCTGGACACGGGCCTGTTCAGCGCGGACATGGGGAAGATCGACGACACCTATATCATCTCCATGCTATACCATGTGGATGAGAACGCCATCCGTGAGTGCGTCAGTTATCAGGCCACCAACACCGGCGAGAGCGCCGATGAGATCACCGTCATCGTATTCAGCGACGAGGCCGCCGCCGCCAGCGGGGAGGCGGGGTTCCGGCAGCGGGTGGAGGACCAGATCGAGTCCCTTGAGAACTACGCCCCCGCCGCCATCCCCCATCTGGAGGCCGCCGTCATCCGCCGGGCGGGCAGCACCGTCCTGCTGGCGGTGGGCGATCCCGGCGGCGTGGCCGAGGCCGTGGACAACTTACACTGAGCATAGGAAAACCCCTCTGCCGCGCGGCAGAGGGGTTTTTCACGCTTATTCGGTCTTGTCCCCCGTCCAGGTGGAGGGGTCGTTGGGGTCCTCCGCGGGAGGAGCGGGCGGGGCGTCCTCCGGCTTGTTGGGGGCGTCCTCTCCGGGCGTGCCCTCCCCGCCGTCCGCCGGGGGCGGCATGGGGATGGGCTGGCTGACGATGTGGATGTTCCGGGCGGGGGGCTCCACATCCCCGGTGAGCTTGGGCTTGGAGCGGGTGGAGGCGTAGGCGTCCTCCACCAGGGCGGGGTCCCGGCCCTCGATGATGGCCACCATCTCGCCGCCGGTGATGGTCTCCTTCTCCAGCAGGTAGGCCACCACCTTGTCCATGTCCTCCCGGCTGTTCTTCAGGATCTCCACCGCGTCGGCGTAGCACACGTCCAGGATGGCCTTCACCGCCTTGTCCATGGCGGCGGCGGTGTCCTGGGCGCAGTCCAGGCCGTAGCCGCCGTCCAGATACTGGTTCCGCACAGAGCCCAGGGCCATCATGCCGAACTCCTCGCTCATGCCGAACATGGCCACCATGTTCCGGGCGATGTTGGTGGCCTCCTGGATGTCCTGGGAGGCCCCGTTGGTCATGGTGTCCATGACCACCTCCTCGGCGGCCCGGCCGCCCATGGACACGGTGATCTTGGCCATCAGCTCGTCCCGGGTGCGCAGGTTGGTCTTGTCCTCCTCGGGCATCAGCAGGGTGTAGCCCAGGGAACCCTCGGTGTGGGGGACGATGGTGATCTTCTGCACCGGCTCGGCGTTCTTCTGCTTGTAGGCCACCATGGCGTGGCCCACCTCGTGATAGGCCACCAGCTTCTTCTCGAACTCGGTGAGCACCGAGTTCTTCTTCTCGCTGCCGGCGATGACGAACTCGAAGGAGGCCAGCAGGTCCTGCTGGTTCACCGCCTTGCGGCCCTGCCGGACGGCCCGCAGGGCGGCCTCGTTCACCAGGTTGGCAAGGTCGGCCCCCACGCAGCCGGCGGTGGCCAGGGCGATCTTCTTCAGGTCCACGTCCTCCGCCAGCCGGATCTTCCGGGTGTGGACCTGGAGGGTGGCCAGACGGCCCGCCAGGTTGGGCCGGTCGATGGTGATGCGCCGGTCGAACCGGCCGGGGCGGAGCAGGGCCTTGTCCAGCACCTCGGGCCGGTTGGTGGCCCCCAGGACGATGACGCCCTTGCCGGGGTCGAAGCCGTCCAGCTCGGCCAGCAGCTGGTTCAGGGTCTGCTCCCGCTCGTCGTTGCCGCCCATGCGGTTGTCCCGGGACTTGCCGATGGTGTCGATCTCGTCGATGAAGATGATGCAGGGGGCCATCTTGCTGGCCTCCTTGAACAGGTCGCGGACACGGGAGGCGCCCACGCCCACGAACATCTCCACGAAGTCGGAGCCGCTGATGGAGAAGAAGGGCACGTTGGCCTCGCCGGCCACGGCCTTGGCCAGCAGGGTCTTGCCGGTGCCGGGGGGCCCCACCAGCAGCGCGCCCTTGGGCAGGCGGGCGCCGATGGCGGTGTACTTGCCGGGGTTGTGGAGGAAGTCGATGATCTCCTCCAAAGACTCCTTGGCCTCGTCCTGGCCGGCCACGTCCCGGAAGGTGACGCCGGTCTTTTTCTCCACGTATACCTTGGCGTTGGCCTTGCCCACGCCGCCGATGCCGCCGATCCCGCCGCCGCTGCCCATCTTGGAGAAGATGTAGCGGTAGACGAAGATCATGGCCACCACCATGATGACCAGGGGCAGCACATAGCTCACCAGAGCGGAGAGCATCTGCTGCTCCGCGGTGACCAGCTCCGCGTCCGGGTGGGCGCCGTTCTCTCGGAGCCAGCCCACCAGGTCGGGGTTGGAAAAGGCGGGCACCACGAAGCTGAGCTCCCCGGCGCCGCCGCCCATAAGGCCGCCGCCGAACAGGTGGCCCATGGAGCCGCCCTGCTGGTCCAGGTACTCCTGGAGGGGCGGGGCGTCCTGGTAGAGGGTGAAGTAGTAGGCGGTGTTCTGGATCTCCACCCTGTCCACATAGCCGGCCTCCACCCAGGCGCAGAAGTCGTCGATGGACACCTCCTGCACATTGCCGTTCTGGAGCAGGCTGTTGCTGCAGGTGTTCAGCAGCATCACCAGCAGCAGGGCCCACAGCACGATGGAGAGGAACCCCCACGGGGAGCGCTTGCGGTCGTCGCCGCCGTTTCGGTTGTTGCGGTTGTTATTGTTTCCGCCCGGTCCGTTGAGATTGGGCATGGAGAAATGCCTCCTTTCATCCGGGAGGAACTCCCCCGGAAGGATAAGATCATGAAAGAGGCCGGCGGGCGCACCCCGCCAGCATGCGTAGTATAACACACCTTTTTCATAAAAACAAGAAATGTTCGTGGACGGGGTGTGAATTTTCTATGACAAAATCGGTCCGGGGCCGGTTTTTCCTCTTTCCAGCGGCGCTATTTTGTGGTAGACTGTTTATGTATACACAAGTTGTGCGCTCTGAGCGCAGCAGATCGGGAAGGAGTTTTCCCCATGCGAGATGAAAAACGCCCCGCCCGCCCCCAGGAGGCGGAGGCCGACGGCCTCATCGAGGGGCGCAACGCCGTCATCGAGGCCCTGCGGGTCGGGACGGCCATCGACAAGATCTATATCGCCCGGGGGGAGACCGACGCCACCCTGGGCCACATCGCCTCCACCGCCCGGGACAGGGGCATCGTGGTCGCCGAGGCTGACCGGCGCAAGCTGGACGGCATGAGCCGCACCCACGCCCACCAGGGGGTCATCGCCGTGGCCGCGGTGCGGGAATACGTGCCGGTGGAGGACATCCTGGCCGCCGCCGGGGCGAAGGGCGAGCCCCCCCTGATCATGGTGTGCGACGAGCTTTCCGACCCCCACAACCTGGGGGCGGTCATCCGCACCGCCGAGTGCGCCGGGGCCCACGGGGTCATCATCCCCAAGCGGCGCTCCGCCGGCCTCACCGCCATCGTGGCCAAGACCTCCGCCGGCGCGGTGAGCTACCTGCCGGTGGCAAGGGTAGCTAACCTCACCGCCTGCCTGAAGGAGCTGAAGGCGCGGGGCCTGTGGGTGTTCGGCACCGCCGCCGACGGATCCGTTTCCCTGTACGAGGCCGATCTGAAGGGCCCTGCCGCCATCGTCATCGGCAGCGAGGGGGACGGCATGGGCAGGCTGGTCCGGGAGCAGTGCGATTTCCTGGTGTCCATCCCCATGAAGGGGAAGATCAATTCGCTGAACGCCTCGGCCGCCGCCGCCATCGTGCTGTACGAGGCGGTGCGGCAGCGGGGCTGACGCGGGAAGGGAGGCATCCCATGGCTGACGGCAGAGACGAGCGCCCCGGCTACTCGGTGGACGAGATATTGGCGGAGTACGGCTCCGGCAAATATCAGGACAAGCCCAAGGTGGTGGAGTTCCCCGAGCAGGCCGCCGCGAGACCCAGGCCCAAAAAGGAGATCGATCTGCCCGGCCCCTCCGGCCTGCCCCCCGCAGAGGAGGAGGCCCCCGGGCCGGAGGAGGAGAGCGGCCTCCCCAAACCGCCCACCCCCATCCAGACGCCTCCAAAGCCGGAGGCAGAGGAGCCCATGCCGGAGATCGTCCCCCAGGGGCTCCGGCGTACCATCGGGGCAAGGCTGTCCGCCCTCATGCGGAGGGCGGACCACTTTGCCGACCATATGTACGACGAGGCGGAGCCCAGCGAGGAGGTCAAAAAGGCCGAAAAATACATGCCCGGGGTGGACCGGGAGGAGGAGCCTCCCGAGGACGCCCCCCGCCGGGTGAAAAAGCGCCCCGCCCCCAGGCCGGAGGAGCTGCCCCCCGACGTCTCCCCCACCGACCTTGCCGCCCGCTGGCGGAAGGGCCTGGTGAGCCAGGGGCGGCGGGTCGTCATCGGCGGCGCGCTGGCCCTCGTCATCCTGCTGATGTCGCTGGATCTGCCCTTCCTCCCCTGGGAGGCGTGGGCCGGGGCCATCTCCGGCGGGGCGCTGCCCGCCCTCCAGCTCCGTTCCCTGCTCCTGACCATCCTGCTGGCGGTGGAGGGGGCGCTGTGCTATGAGGTCCCGGCGAACGCCATCCGCAAGCTCCTGGCCCGGAAGCCCTGCCCGGAGATGATCGCCGCCCTGTCCTGGCTGTTCACCCTCATCGACGGGCTCACCGCCGGCCGGCTGGAGGACCGGGGGAGCTGCCTCCCCTGCGCCGCCGTCACCGCCATCGGGCTGGTGTGCGGCCTGTGGGGGATCCACGCCCAGCAGACGGCGGGCCGCGTTTCCGCCAAGGCGGCGGCCCAGGCCCGCACCCCCTACGTGGTCACTCTGGACGAAAACAAGTGGAACTCCAAGCCCGCCTACGCCAAGCGGTCCGACTTTCCCACCGGCTTCGGCAGCCAGCTCCAGGCGGACACCGGCCCGGACCGGGCCTACCGCGTGGCCGCCCCCCTGCTGACGCTGGGGGCCCTGCTGTGCGCCCTGCTGGCCTCCTTCGGCCGGGGGACGCCGGGGCGGTTCCCCTGGGCGGCCTCCTGCTGCTTCACCGCTGCCGCGGCCTGGTCCGCCCTGCTGGTGTACGGCCTGCCCTACCGCAGGCTGGCGGACCGGCTGGACAAGCTGGGGGCGGCCCTGGCGGGATGGCCGGGGGTGCTCCGCTGCGGCCCCGCCGGCATCATCATGACCGACGGCGACCTGTTCCCCACCGGCTCCGTGACGGTGAGCCAGGTAAACGTGTTCGGCGGGGCGGCCACCGAGAAGGTGGTGGCCTACACCGCCACCCTGCTCCGGGCCCTGGACTGCGGCCTCACCCGGCCCTTCCACGACCTGCTTCGGGCCCAGGGGGCCATCTACCGGGAGGTGTCCGGGGTGGTGGCCCACGAGGGCGGCGTGTCCGGCATCATCCGCAACCAGGAGGTGTTGGTAGGCACCGCCGATTTCATGCGGATGATGGACGTGGAGCTGAAACCGGGCCACAGCGTCCGGGGGGCGGTCTGCTGCGCCATCGACGGGCAGCTGGCCGGCCTGTTCCCCCTGCGGTACAACCTCAACGCCGCGGTGAGCCCAAGTCTCTCCGCCCTCATCCGGGAAAACGTGTCCCCGGTGCTGGCCACCCGGGACCCGGTGATCGTCCCCGCCATGCTGGAGCAGAGGTTCCGCCTGCCGGTGGACAAGCTGGAGTTCCCCTCGGTGGAGCGGCGGATGGAGCTGTCCGACAAGGACCAGGATCACGACCCCACCGCCGTGGCGGTGCTGGCCCGGGAGGGCATATCCGCCTACTGCGACGCGGTGCTGGGGGGCCGCCGGCTGCGGCTGGCCGCCCGGTGGGGGCTCATCTTTGCGATACTGGGGGCCGTGTCGGGGCTGGTGATCACCTTCTACCTGACCTCTATCGCCGCCTTCGCCTCCCTGACCACGGTGAATTTCCTCATCTTCATGGCGGCCTGGCTGGTGCCCGAGCTGGTCATCGCCAACTGGGCCGATCGGTTCTGAACACACCAAAAGCGCTCCCTCGACGTATGAGGGAGCGCTTTTTCGCGTTCAAACGAGGCGCAGAGGGGGGCCGTCCAGCCGGAAAACGGCATCGCACCGCTCCAGCACGGCGGTCTGGTGGGAGGTGAGGATCACCGGCGCGTCCAGCGCCCGGAGCCGTTCCAGCATCCGCCCGGCCCGCTCCTCGTCCACCCCGGCGAAGGGCTCGTCCAGCAGCAGGAGGTCTCCCCCCAGGGCGGCGCACCGGGCCAGGGCCAGCCGCCGGGCCATGCCGCCGGACAGGGCGGCGGGATAGGCGCCCCCCTCTCCCTCCAGCTCCGCGAAGGCCAGCCAGGAAGGGACCTCTCCCCGGCGGGCCTTGGGCAGCACGTCGACGATGTGCTGCCCCACCGTCCGCCAGGGCAGCAGCCGGTCCTCCTGGAACAGGAAGGCAGTCCGCCCGGGGTCCACGCCGGACACCGCGCCGCTCTCCGACGGGGTGAGCCCCGCCAAAACCCGCAGCAGGGTGGTCTTGCCGCAGCCCGAGGGCCCGGACAGCGCGGTGATCCCCTCATCCGGCAGGTCCAGGGAGAGGCGGTCCAACACCGTCTTGTCCCCGTAGCGGAGGGTCAGATCCCGGATCTGGATCATGCCCGCTCCCCCCTCTCCAACAGCCGCCGCAGCAACCGCTCCAGCAGCAGGGACAGGGCGATGATCACCAGCGTCCAGGCGAACAGCTCCGGGGTCTCCAGGGCCAGCCGGGCCGCCTGGAGCCGGGAGCCGATGGCCCGGACGGGCGGGCAGATGACCTCCGCCGCCACCCCGGACTTCCAGGCCAGGCCAAAGGCGGTGAGCAGCCCGGAGGTGAAGTGCCCCCGGAGGGAGGGCAGATAGATGAGCCGCAGGGTCCTGAGCCGGGAGAAGCGGTATGCCCCGGCCATCTCCAGCAGCTGAGGGTCCACAGCGGCGAGGCCGGCGGTCACGCTCCCCCAGATCACCGGCAGGACCATCAGCCCCGCGATGACGGCGGGAATGGCCGCCCGGACCACCCACAGGTACACCAGCAGGATGAAGGACACCACCGGGGTGGCCCGGACCACCTTCACAGCCGGGGACAGCAGGGCCGACGCCCACCGGCTGAAATGGGTCAGGAAGGCCAGGGCGGCCCCCGCCGCCGTCCCCCAGGCAAGGCCCAGAAATACCCGGACCAGGGTCATCAGGGCGGACAGCCAGAAGTCTCCCGTCCCCGCCAGGACGCAGAGGGCCTTCGCCACCGCCAGCGGGCCGGGGAGCAGCAGCTCCCGCCCCACAAAAAAGGCCGCAAGCTGCCATACCCCCAGCCAAAAGACCGGGGGTATGGCGATCCTCATGCAGTTTTTCAGGCGCTCAGCCCACATAGTAGATGCCGTCGTCGGGGATGAAGCCGCCGATAGAGGCGGGGTCCAGCTCCCACAGCACCCGGAAGTAGTCGGAGACGGCGGGCTGCATGTCCGCCCCCGCGATAAAGGTCAGGTGACACTGGGGGATGGCGGCCTTGGCGATGCCGGCGGAGGGGGTGATCCCCAGGTCGGCCACCATCTGGGCGGCCTCGTCCACATTGCCGGTCACATAGTCGATGGAGGCCTCATAGTCCTTCAGGAAGGCGGCCACCGCGTCTGGATAGGTCTCCAGGAACGCGGTGCGGACCACCACGGCGGTCATCACCAGCTGGCCCACGGGCTCGGCCTCGCTCCAGGCCTCGGTCACGTCGATGGCGTCCCGCACGGAGCCCTCGCTCTTGGCGATGGCGGCGGTGGCGGCGGGCACCGGCAGCATGGCGCACTCGATCTCGCCGGAGAGCAGCTTGGCCTGGATCTCAGCGGCCTCGGCGAACTGGACGGTCACCTGATCGGCCACGCCGCTCTCCTCCAGCAGGTGGCGGAGGATATACTCCGGGTTGGCTCCCTGGCCGGCGGACCAGATGGTCTTCCCCGCCAGGTCGGCGATGGAGTTGATGGAGGCGCCGCCGCCGCTCTCCATGATGTGGAGGACCCCCAGGGTGCCCAGGGCGATGATCTTCACCCCGCCGTCGGTCTTGTTGTAGAGGTTCACCGCCATGTTGGAGGCCATGGTGGCGATGTCATAGATGGGCTCGGGGCCGGTGAGGCCGGCCACCAGGGCGGAGTTGTCCGCCTCGATGGTATACTCGTAGCCCTGGGCGTTCTCCCCGGGGACGGACAGCAGCTTGGCCGCGCCGATGCCGGTGGGGCCGGACAGCACCGCCAGCCGCGTGATGGCATGCTCCACATGGATGTCCTCGCTGGGCGCGGCGGAGGGCTCCTCCGACGGGACCTCGGAGGGGGCCTCGGACGGGGCCTCGCTGGGGAGTTCGGACGGGGCCTCGCTGGAGCCCGCGGCGGGCTTGCCGCAGGCGGCCAGGGCGAATGCCAGCGCCAGGGCCAGCAGCAGGGCGGTGAGCTTCTTCAGGTTCATGTCGATCGTTCCTTTCCGTTTCAGTGGTGGGATGGGCGGCCGGCCAGAGCGGCCTTGAGCCGCTCCCGGTCGGTCACGCGGATGGTCTTGCCCTCCCGGGCGATGGCTCCGGCCCCCTCCAGCTCCTCAAAGGAGCGGTACAGGGTGGCCCGGCCCACGCCGATGCGCCGGCAGAGCTGGGCGGCGGACAGGGTGAGGGCCCCGTCCTCCCCGCAGGCGGTGAGCAGGTACTGGGCCAGCCTGCCCTCCGCGGAGACGGCGGACAGCGCCCCCAGCCGCCCGGTGAGGAATCGGATGCGGCCGGACAGATAGGTCACATACCGCTCGGCAAAGCCGCCGTCCTCCCGAATGAGCCGCCGCACCCCCTCCTGGGGGATGAGCAGGATGCGGCAGTCGGTCTGGGCGGTGAGGGTGGTGGGGTAGTCCGCCCCGTCGGAGAACAACGCGGCCGCCCCGAACAGGTCGCCGGCGTTCAGCGTGGACATGGCCAGAGCGCCCTTGTCCACCCGCACCCTGCCCTCCAGCAGCACCCCCAGGCACCGGCGGAACCGTCCCTGGGTGTAGATAGTCTCCCCCTTCCGATGGGACAGCTCCTCGGCGGAGGCCAGCGCCGCCCGGAGCAGCGCTCCGTCCACGCCCGCGAACAGGGGGTGTTCCGCAGTCCGATCCGGCTCCACAGGCATCCCTCCAAAGTGTATCATTTGATACACTTTCATTATAGCGTCATTTTCCCCGCTGTCAATATGGAAGTGTGCCCAAAATTATTTACACTTTGTACTTGCATTTCCACGCCGGGCCCTGTATACTGTGTGGGTCAAAGTTGACATAATCCGGGCGGCGCTCCCGCCCGGTCAAGAGAGAGGAACCAACCATGGCAAAGAGAGAACAAAAACGCCGGGAAAAGAGCGGCTCCGGGCTTTTCCGCTTTTTCCGGGGCCTGTATATCACCGTGTTCGCCTTTTCGCTGGTCATCGTGGTGGGCTATGTGGCCTTCCGCCTCTGGGCGCCCGCCCCGGACGTGGACGACCAGGTGGTGTTCCACCCCACCTCCGACGAGGGGCCCGGCGACCCCAACGCGGGCCCCGCCGCGACCCCCGGCGCCCAGCCCAGCGTTCAGCCCTCCGCTGAGCCCACCGCCCAGCCCACCCAGGAGCCGGAGGAGCTCGTCCTCCACCGGCGGGAGGGGGTATACACCTGCCTGCTCATCGGCTCGGCGGACATGGGCGGCACCGACACCATGATGCTGGGCGTGTTCGACACCAAGGGCAAGACCGCCTCTCTGGTGTCCCTTCCCCGGGACACGGTGGTGCGGGTGCAGGGCAAGTACCGAAAGCTCAACACCATGGAGTCCCTGGGCGGCACCCAGCTGCTGATGGACACCGTCTCCGATATGCTGGCGGTGCCGGTGGACTACTATGTCGAGGTGAACACCAGGGCCTTTAAGTCCATCGTGGACAAGATCGGCGGGGTTTATTTCGACGTGCCCGTGAACATGGACTATGACGATCCCTATCAGGACCTCCACATCCACATCAAAAAGGGCTACCAGAAGCTGAACGGCAATCAGGCCCTTGGGGTCATGCGGTGCCGCAGCTGCTACGCCAACGCCGACATCGGCCGCACCCAGACCCAGCGGAAGTTCCTCACCGCCCTGGCCAAGCAGACGGTCACCCTGTCCAACGTGGACAAGGTGCCCGACCTCATCAACATCCTCTCCTCCTACGTGAAGACCGACATGGAACTGAACCAGATGGTCTGGTTCGCCACCCAGGCCGTGGGGATGGATCTGGACACCGCCCTCGCCACCGCCGTGCTGGACGGGGAGTGGGTCAGCCCCTACTACGAGCTGGACGACCAGAAGGTGCTGGAGCTGGTGAACAGTCTGGGCCTTTATCAGGAGGACGTGCCCCCCGAGGTCCTGAATATCTGCCATCCGTAAGGTCAGATCGGGCGGGATCATCACGGAGAAGTGTGGTGTATGCCATGAAAAAACTGCGCGGGCTGTTTGACGCCTCCATGCTGAAGTTTCTGCTGGTGGGGGTGCTGAACACGCTGGTGGGCTCGGGGATCATGTTCCTCCTGTACAATCTGGCGGGCACCCCCTACTGGCTGTCCGTGTGCGCCAACTATGTGACGGGCGGCGTGGTGAGCTACTTTCTCAACAAGTACTTCACCTTCCAAAACAGGGAGCGCTCCTGGGCCCAGGTGGCCCGGTTCGTCCTCACGGTGGCGGTGTGCGCCGTCATCGCCTACGGCGTGGCCAAGCCGCTGGTGCGCTGGGCGCTGAGCGGCTTCGGCGTGAAGGTGCAGGACAACGCCGCCATGCTGGTGGGCATGTGCCTCTACACCGGGCTCAATTACTTCGGCCAGCGCTTCTTTGCCTTCCGCCGGGAGGGCGGGGAGGACGGCTCTCAACAGAGCGGGGACACCCAACGATAGCGCGAAACGGCCCTCCCGAACCGGGAGGGCCGTCCTTTTTTTGCCGGTATTTACTTGCTGGCCCAGGTCCCCGTGGCCGCGGCGGTGAGATAGGCGTTGATGAACCCATCCAGGTCCCCGTCCATGACGCCGTTGACGTTGGAGGTCTCATAGGCGGTGCGGTTGTCCTTGACGAGCTGGTAGGGCATGAACACATAGGAGCGGATCTGGCTGCCCCACTCGATCTTCAGCTGGGTGCCCTTGATGTCGGAGATCTTGTCCAGATGTTCCTGCTCCTTGATCTGCATGAGCTTGGAGCGGAGCATCCGCATACAAGTGGCTTCGTTCTGGAACTGGGAGCGCTCCGTCTGGCAGGACACCACGATGCCGGTGGGGTTGTGGATGAGGCGCACGGCGGAGGAAGTCTTGTTGATGTGCTGGCCGCCGGCGCCGGAGGAACGGTACACCTGGCGGGTCAGGTCCTCGTCCCGGATCTCCACCTCCACGCTGTCGTCCAGCTCGGGGGTGACCTCCACCGCGGCGAAGGAGGTCTGCCTTCTGGCGTTGGCGTCGAAGGGGGAGATGCGCACCAGCCGGTGTACGCCGTGCTCGCTCTTCAGATGGCCGTAGGCGTTGTCCCCCTCGATGCGGATGGCGGCGGACTTGATGCCCGCCTCGTCCCCGTCCTGGTAGTCCAGGATGGTGTAGGTGTAGCCGTGGCGCTCCGCCCAGCGGGTGTACATCCGATAGAGCATCTGGGCCCAATCCTGGGCCTCGGTGCCGCCGGCCCCCGCCTGGAGGGACACGATGGCGGGGGAGTTGTCGTACTCCCCGGACAGCAGGGTGTCCAGCCGGGCGGAGGCGATCTCGTTCTCCAGCTTGGCAAAGCCCTCCTCCACCTCGGGCACCAGGGACTCGTCCTCCTCCTCCTGGCCCATCTCGCACAGGGTGAGCAGGTCGTCCAGCTGGCCCAGCCGCTTCTGCTGGGAGGCGATCTTGTCCTCCAGGCGGCTGATCCGCTGCTGGACCTTTTTGGCCTTCTCCACGTCGTTCCAGAACCCGTCGGAGGCGGACTGGGCCCGCAGCTCGTCCAGCTCCCGCTCGGCCCCCTCCAGATCCAGCGACTGGCCCAGCAGCTCCAGCTCGGGCTTCAGGGCGTTCAGCCTGGTCTTGTACTCCTCAAATTGGACTATCATAGATTTTCCCTCATTTGGCTTGATTTGTCCCATATATTATATAGAACCGGCGGCCGGTTGTAAAGGAGAAAGTTGCCGGGACAGTCAAAAAGGAGCCGCTTTCGCAGCTCCTTTCATCTCCCGCTCACCGCTCGCTCACCCTGGGGCCGTCCTGACCGAAGATCAGGTCGTCCACGTCCTGGGGCGCGGGGTCCGGGATCATGTGGAAAAATCGTCTCATGGTCCGCTCCTGTTCCGTTCGCTTTCTGTTTCGGGATAAACACTCCCCTCTTACAGGTCAGTATATGCACGGGAGCGGGCAACGGTGCGGGGAAAATTTTTCCGTTATTTCACCGCCGCGGGGACGGCCCCCCGGTGGGCGATGGGGACCCAGCGCCGGGTGTCCCGGAACAGGGAGAGGACCTGGACAGGCGCCCAGGAGGCGGTGAAGATGGGGAAAAACAGGATGGCGGGGACCATCCCGGCCAGATCGTACCCGCCGCAGAGGGCCAGCGCCGCCCCCGCGCCCACGCCCCCCAGGTACGCCAAGGGCAGCCCGATCAGGAACGCCGGCAGGGCGGCAGGTCCGCCCGTCAGCAGCAGGGCGGCCCCCAGCAGGGCGCCGATCCCCTGGGAGAAGGGCAGCAGCAGGAACATGACCATGTCGAAACGAAGTTTGGGCGCGGGGCAGTCCGCCCGCAGCAGCTCCCCCAGGCGGAGCTTTCCCACCTGCATGATGCCGCTGATCCAGCGCTTCCGCTGGCGGAGGGAGACCAGGAAGTCCGTGGGGGCCTCGTCGTAATTCACCGCCCCGGGCACCCAGGTCACCCGGATCCCCGCCTGGGCCAGCCGGGAGGCGAACTCGCAGTCCTCGGCGATGGTGGAGGTGTTCCAGCCCCCCAGCTCCTCCAGCACCTCCCGCCTCACGGCGAAGCCGGTGCCCACCAGCTTGGCGGACAGCCCCAGGGCGGCCCTGGGCCGGTTCCACACCAGGTCCACGGAGGAGTTGAACAGGGCGTAGCACCCCGCCACCGGGGAGGCCAGAGGGTTGGCCGTCCTCATGCGGCTCTTGCACACCCGCGCGCCGGCGGCGAACGCGTCGTTGAGCCTCGCCAGATAGTCCGGGGCCAGGGTGTTGTCCGCGTCCAGCACCACAAAGGCGTCGTACCCCCGGCCCATCAGCTGTTCAAAGGCCTGATGCAGCGCCTCCCCCTTGCCGGCCACGAGTCCCCGGCAGCGGATAATCTCCGCCCCGGCGGCCAGAGCGGCACCCTCGGTGCCGTCGGTGCAGTTGTTGGGGACGACGAACACGTCGAAGAGCTCCGCGGGATAGTTCTGGGCCCTGACGCTCTCCACGAACCCGGCGATGACCCCCTCCTCGTTCCGGGCGGCGGCGAGCACCGCGAACCGGGTCCGATAGGGGGCGGGGAGGAACTCCCGGCGGGGCAGCACGGTGAACAGGGCCGCCGCCGTGAAATAGACGCCGAACAGCTTGAGCGCGGCCATCAGGATCAGGCAGATCAGGCGAAAAACGGTCATGGCGCACCTCCTCAGGGAAGATAGCGCCATGGTAGCAGGCGGGATTTAAGTTGGGCGGCGGGATACGATTAAGATTTGCTTAAAAAACGCGCATCGTGAATTGTACAGAAAATCACGGGGCTTTTTTGTGTTGTTTGCACAATTTCAGTGAAATAGTCCGGGATTTCCCGGCAAATACCCGAATTTTTGCAAAAAACTATTCCAAATTCAGAAATGGCCGTCCGGCGGTGTTCCCCTTGAAAGCCCACAATAGGTCTTGCAAATTTGCCCAAAAAAATTTATCATATCATCATAAGAGTTGTAACCCTCGCACACCCAAAATCCAATACAGGAAAGGAAGATCCCCTATGATCAAGCGTACCTATCAGGAGCTCCAGCCCTACTTTCCCCCCGGACATTTCGGCGTGACCTGCAAGCGCTATCACGGCAAGGATGAGACCGGCGCCACCAAGTTCTGGATCGGCGTGTCCGAGTTCGAGCCGGGCGGCGGCGCCGACTGGGCCTATGAGGACAACCCGCTGGAGAAGGTCTACTACGTCCTGGAGGGCGAGATGACCGTCACCGACAAGGACGGCAACGTCTATGTCATCCACGCCAACGAGTCCATCTCCTTCCCCCCCAACGAGGGCCGCGGCCTGAAGAACGAGTCCGGCAAGCCCGCCAAGATGCTGGTCATCATCAACTATCCCGACGCGTGAGCCGCCCGCTCAACTAATTTATAAAGGAGGAATTTCCCATGGTTCCCGTGGAAAAGAGTTTTGTTCAAAATATGTTCTCCGTCGAGGGCAAGGTCGCCCTGGTCACCGGCGCCACCGGCGCTCTGGGCTGCGTGCTGGCCAAGGCCTACGGCTACGCCGGCGCCAAGGTCTTTATGACCGGCCGGAACGACAAGAAGCTGAAGGCCCTGGAGGACGAGTTCAAGGCCGAGGGCATCGACTGCGGCTATTTCGTGGCCGACCCCGCCAAGGAGGAGGACGTCGACGCCCTCATCAAGGCCTGCGTAGCCAAGTACGGCGAGATCAACATCCTGGCCGTGGCCCACGGCTTCAACAAGCCCCAGAACGTGCTGGAGCAGTCCGTGGCCGACTGGCAGTACATCATGGACGCCGATTGCAAGAGCGTCTACATCGTCACCAAGTATGTGGCCCACCAGATGGTGGCCCAGGGCAAGGGCGGCAAGATGGTGGTGGTCACCTCCCAGCGCTCCAAGCGCGGCATGGCGGGCTACACCGGCTACTGCACCTCCAAGGGCGGCGCCGACCTGATGGTCTCCTGCCTGGCCTGCGACCTGACCGCCAAGTACGGCATCAACGTCAACTCCATCTGCCCCACCGTGTTCCGCTCCGACCTGACCGAGTGGATGTTCGACCCCGACTCCGCCGTGTACAAGAACTTCCTGAACCGGGAGCCCATCGGCCGTCTGGGCGAGCCCGCCGACTTCGTGGGCTATGCGCTGTTCCTGTCCTCCGCCGCCTCCGACTTCATCACCGGCAGCAACGCCGACTGCTCCGGCGGCTACCTGGTGGTGTGATCCGGGAGGCCCTTCATGGAGATCAAAAACGTATTGATCTGCGGCGGCGGCATGATGGGCAAGAACATCGCCTTCGTGTTCGCCTCCAACCCCGCCTATCAGATCGCGGTCTATGACCTGTACCAGACCGACGTGTACGGCGGCATCCGCACCAACACCAAACAGCTGGTGGACCACGGCGTCCTCACCGAGGCCGACGTGGAGGACCGCCTCAGCCGCATCCAGTTCACCACCGACATCGACTCCCCCCTGGTCTCCTCCGCCGACTTCGTCATCGAGGCCGTGTTCGAGGACATGCAGATCAAACGGGAGACCTTCGCCAAGCTGGAGGCCCGCTGCCGGCCCGACACCATCTTCTGCACCAACTCCTCCGTCATGAGCCCCAGCGAGATCAGCGCCGAGCTGAAGCACCGGGAGCGCTTTGTGGGCACCCACTTCTGGAACCCCGGCCATCTGATCCCCCTGGTGGAGGTGGTCAAGTCCGACGCCTCCTCCGACGAGGTGGCCCAGACCGTCATGGACGTGCTGGCCAGCGTGGGCAAGGAGCCCGTGCTGTGCAAGAAGGACGTCCCCGGCTTCATCGCCAACCGGATGCAGCACGCCCTGTGGCGCGAGGCCATCTCCATCGTGGAGCGGGGCATCGCCGATCCCGAGACGGTGGACAAGGCCGTGCGGTACGCCTTCGGTCTGCGCCTGCCCCAGCTGGGCCCGCTGACCAACAGCGACATGGTGGGCACTCAGCTCACTTACAACATCCACGACTACATCCTGAAGGATCTGGAGGACTCCCACGAGCCGTCCCCCCTGCTCAAGCAGATGCTGGACGAGGGCAAGCTGGGCTTCAAGTCCGGCGAGGGCTTCATGAAGTGGACCCCCGAGCAGATCGCCAAGGAGAACGCCGACCTGAACGAGTATCTCATCAGGATGCTCTACGGCAAGTAAGACACACAAAAAACATTTTTAGGAGGAACGATTACCATGGGCAAGACTGTTTTTGTTGACCTGACCCACCCCTTCGGCGCCGAGATCCCCCGCTGGCCCTATTTTGACAAGCCCGAGATCGTGGGCGCCCACTCCATGGCCAAGGGCGGCGTGCTGACCCAGAGCATCAAGTGCACCATGCACACCGGCACCCACTGCGACGCCCCCCGTCACGTGATGGAGTATGAGTTCGACGGCCGCCGCGCCCGTTATAGCGACGAGATGCCCATCGACGCCTACACCGGCACCGCCATCGTGCTGAAGATCGACATCGAGCCCTGGGGCCTCATCACCGACAAGCACCTGGACGCCGCCTGCGCCAAGTACGGCGTGAACCAGGCCGACCTGGAGGGCAAGGTCCTCTGCCTGAACACCGGCATGCACCGCCTGTTCGACGACTCCAAGGCCTACTATCACTACTCCGCCGGTACCGGCGTGGAGGCCGGCAAGTGGTTCGTGAAGAACAAGGTCAAGTGCGTGGCCATGGACAGCCAGGCGCTGGATCACCCCCTGCACACCGCCATGGGCAACAACGGCATGACCCGCATGAACCTGCTGGGCGCCACCGGCAAGCCCATCACCGAGGAGTACAAGGAGCTGTTTGGCGAGGAGGCCTATGCCAAGTTCGACAAGTTCGAGTACATCCGCATCTTCGGCCAGGAGGCCTATGACAAGCTGTACGGCGACCTGGAGAACATCGGCGTCTGGGGCACCTGGGAGCCCTGCCACAAGGAGATGCTGGGCCACGGCATCGTGGGCGTGGAGAACCTGGGCGGCGATCTGGACAAGATCCCCGCCGGCGTGTGGTTCCGCTTCAACTGCTTCCCCCTCCGCTGGTACATGGGCGACGGCTCCATGGCCCGCTGCTCCGCCGAGATCGACGAGGACTTGCTGGTCCCCGGCGTCCCCACCCGCACCTACAAGTACGGCGGCACCGGCTATGGCACCGCCGACGGCAACGGCGACTCCTGCCTGGAGTACATCCAGAAGCTGTTTAACCGCAACAAGTGATCGTCTGACCACACGGAAGTGCGGGCGCTTTTCGGCGCCCGCACTTCCATGAAACTTGACAGAAAGGACTGTTTCCCATGGCTGATCTGAAGAATAAATGCATCATCACCGTGGCCACCACCGGCGCGTGGCCCAAGAAGGAGAACAACCCCAACGTCCCCATGACCCCCGCCGAGATCTCCGAGGACATCTATTCCTGCTGGAAGGCCGGCGCGGCCGTCGCCCACATCCATATGCGGGACGACAACGGCAACGGCACCATGGATAAGAACAAGTTTGCCGAGACCAAGCGGCTGCTGGAGACCAACCATCCCGACTGCGACATCATCCTGAACATGACCACCTCCGGCGACCTGAACGCCACCGAGGAGACCCGTCAGATCCACTTGAAGGAGCTGCGCCCCGAGATGGGCTCCTATGACTGCGGCTCCATGAACTGGCTGCACACCAGCCTGTTCCTCAACCCCCCCAAGTTCCTGGAGGAACTGGGCAAAAATATGCAGGAGTGGGGCGTCAAGCCCGAGATCGAGGCCTTTGACCCCGGCATGATCGCCAACGCCGCCTACTATCTGAAGAAGGGCGTGCTGAAAGCCCCCCTGCACTTCCAGTTCTGCATGGGCTGCGCCAACGGCATCCCCGGCAGCATGAAGAACCTGATCTTCATGAAGGAGACCATGGATCAGCTGTGCCCGGGCTCCACCTGGAGCTGCTTCGGCGTGGGCCACTCCGCCATGGAGATGCTCTACGGCGCCGTGGCCCTGGGCGGCCACATCCGCGTGGGCATGGAGGACAACGTGATGTACTCCAAGGGCGTCCTGGCCGACAGCAACACCCAGTTCGTGGAGCGCGCCGTCCGGGTCATCAAGGAATACGGCCGCCAGCCCGCCACTCCCGACGAGGCCCGCCAGATCCTGGGCCTGAAGTGATTTCATGAGCTGGGGCGTCAACCTGATGTACTACCACTGTCCGAACTGCGGCAAAAAGTTCAAGTACGCGGAGGATCTCATCCCGTACTTCCAGGACCAGTTCGGCCGGTGCCCCGCCTGCGGGGCCGAAGGTGTCTTTGAGAAAAACGGCGCCCGCACCCTGGACGACTTCGAATACGAGGAAGTCGAGGACTGAACATTTGGCTTTCGTTGGATACGGGACTGCCGGGCGGGAAGGCTTCTTTCCGCCCGGCTGTCCGTACCGTTCACTCTGACCCGAAAGGGGTTTTTCCATGTCCGCCGCCGCGCAGCAATCCATCTCCCTGGCCATCCAGCTGATCCTCATGGTGGGGGCCGGCATCCTGGCCGTCCGCCTGAAGATCGTCTCCGCCGACTTCGACAAACCGCTGACCTCCTTTCTGATGAAGCTGTGCCTGCCCTGCATGATCGTCCGCTCCATGCTGGGGGACTTCTCCTGGGAGGAGCTCATCAACTGCGGCCGGCTGGTGATCCTGGCGCTGATCCTGTGGGCCGTCACCTTCGCCGTGGGCCAGGGGCTATACCTGGCCATGGGCAGGACCACCTCCGCCCGGCAGATGCGCTTCAGCTGCATGTACACCAACTTCACCTTTGTGGGCATCCCCGTGATGGAGGCCCTCTACGGCGACCAGGGCGTGTTCTACTTCGTGGTGTTCCTGGTGCCCTATCGGATGATCTATTACAGCTCCGCCGAGCCCTTCCTCTCCCCGCCGGGGGCGGAGCGCCGGAAAAAGACCCTGGCGGAGCAGATCAAGGGCTGGTTCTCCGCGCCGGTCATCGCCGTGTTCATCGGCCTGATCCTGTATGTGACCCAGCTGCCCCTGCCCGCGCCGGTGTCCGGCGTGATCAACTCCCTGGGCGGCTGCGCCTCCCCGCTGGGGATGGTGCTCTGCGGCATCTCCCTCAGCCGGTATGAGTTCAAAAAGCTGCTGCGGCCCAAATATCTCCTCATCCCTCTGGTGCGCAACCTGGCCCTCCCCGCCCTGACCCTGGGGCTGTGCCTGCTGACCCGGCTGGACCCGGAGCTTGCCCATGTGGCGGTGATGTTCGCCGCCCTGCCGGTGCCCTCCCTGCTGGCGGCCTTCACCATCCAGTACGACCCCGACCGGGAGAGCCAGTTCCAGGCGGCGGCCACGGTGCTGCTGTCCACCCTGTTCTCGGCGGTGACCATCCCCGTCTGGGCGGTGGCGCTGGCCCATCTGATCCCGTGATCTGACCCTGGAAATTCGGACGTTCGTTCCTTTACATAGACAAATCAAACAACGAGGTGCTTTTTATGAACAACTCCGCCCAAAAACTGTCCATCCGCTGGCTCTATCTGGTCATCGGCACGGCCGCCATGCTGTTCGCCGGCATCATCTACGCCTGGTCCATCCTCCGCGCCCCCCTGGAGGCCGAGTTCGGCTGGGCCGCCAACAACATGGCCCTGAACTTCACCCTGACCATGTGCTTCTTCTGCATCGGCGCCTTTCTGGCCGGCATTTTGAGCAAGCGCCTGGGCGTGGCCGTGTCCATCATCGTGGCCGGCCTCATCGCCGCCGCCAGCCTGGTGCTGACCTCCACCCTGTCCGGCTCCAGCGTGGTGCTGCTCTACATCTTCTACGGCGTCATGGCGGGCACCGGCATCGGCTTTGCCTACAACGTGATCCTCTCCACCGTCAGCGCCTGGTTCCCCGACAAGAAGGGCCTCTGCTCCGGCGTGCTGCTCATGGGCTTCGGCGCCTCCGCCCTGGTGCTGGGCAATCTGGCCGGCTCTTTCATCCGCAACGAGGCCGTCGGCTGGCGGTTCGCCTTCCGCTTTTTGGGTATCTCCCTGGGGGTGGTGCTGGTCATCGCCGGCCTGGTCCTCCGCAAGCCCCCCGAGGGCGCCCAGTTCCCCCAGCCCAAGGCCAAGGCCGCGGCCGGCGGCGAGAGCTTCGAGCCCCGGGACTTCACCACCCTGGAGATGATCCGCCGTCCCTCCTTCTGGATGGCCTTCGTGTGCATCATCTTCCTGGCCGCCGTGGGCAACTCGGTCATCAGCTTCGCAAGCCAGCTGTCCCAGTCCGTGGGGGCCACGCTGGAGCTGGCCACCCTGCTGGTGGGCGTCCTCTCCGTGTGCAACGGCCTGGGCCGCATCCTCACCGGCGCGTTTTTCGACTCCCTGGGCCGCCGTAAGACCATGCTTGCCGCCAACATCCTCACCATCGCCGCGGCGGGCATCACCCTGGTCGCCGTGCTGATCCACTCCCTGCCCCTCTGCATCGTGGGCCTGTGCCTCACCGGCCTGTCCTACGGCTCCTGCCCCACCGTCACCTCCGCGTTCACCTCCGCGTTCTACGGCACCAAGTACTTCCCCACCAACTTCTCCATCATGAACTTCAACCTGATGGGCGCCTCCTTCATGGCCACCGCCTCCAGCGCCCTGCTCACCTCCTCCGGCGGGTACATCGCCCCCTTCATCCTGCTGCTGTGCCTGTCCGTGGCGGCCCTGGTGCTGAATCTGCTCATCCGCAAGCCCTGATTTTCCCCCTCAAAACACGCAAAAAGGCGCCCTCTCCGCGGCGGAGAGGGCGCCCTTTTGCGCTCACAGATGATACAATTCGCTGTATTTTTTCGTCAAATAGTCGGCGTAAACGGCGGGATCGAACTGCCCGCAGGCGTTCTTCACCACGTCGGCGGGCTCCAGCAGGCCGCCGAACCGATGGACCTTCTCCCTCAGCCAGGCGGTCACCTGGGACAGGTCGCCCCGGCCCACCGGGCTCCAAACGTCGATCTCCGCCTCCATGTTTTTCAGCATCTGGGCGCCGTAGGCGCTGCCAAGGGCGTAGGTAGGGAAGTAGCCCATAGACCCGCCGGCCCAGTGGGAGTCCTGGAGGCAGCCGTGGGCGTCGTCCGGTACATCCACCCCCAGATACTCCCTGTAGAGCCGGTCCCACTCCCCGGGCACATCCCTGGCCTCCAGGGCGCCGTCGATCAGCCGCTTCTCGATCTCGTAACGGACCATGATGTGGAGGGGATAGGTCAGCTCGTCGGCCTCGGTGCGGATGAGGGATGGCTGTGCCTTATTCACCGCCCGCCAGAACTGTTCCGGCGTCACGCCGGCCAGCTGCTCCGGGAAAAGCTCCCGCATCTTCGGAAAGATGGCCTCGATAAAGGGCAGGGACCGTCCGATCAGGTTCTCATAGAACCTGGACTGGCTCTCGTGGAGGCCCATGGACACGCCGCCGGCCAGACGGGTGTACTGGAGGTCGTCGGCCACCCCCATATCGTACTTGGCGTGGCCCCCCTCGTGGATGACCGAGTACATGGAGGAGGCCAGGTCGTCCTCATAGTAGTGGGTGGTGATGCGGGCGTCCCGGTTGTTGAAGCTGAGGGTGAAGGGGTGCTCCGTCTCCCCGATGGTGCAGTGGGCCCGGTCCAGCCCCATGACCTCCATCAGATAGTCGGAGAATCTGCGCTGGGCCTCCGCCGGGTAATGCCGGTGGAGGAAGGAGTCGTCGGGCTGCTCCTTTTCTCCCACGGCCCGGATCAAGGGCACGATGCGCTCCCGCAGGGCGGCGAAGAAGGGGTCGTAAAAGGCCATGGAGGTCCCCCGCTCGTACTCGTCCAGCAGGGCGTCGTAGGGGGCCTTGCCGGGGTCGTAGTAGCCCGCGAACTTTCGGTTTATGGCCACGATCTTCTCCAGGTACGGCAGGAACAGCCCAAAGTCGTTCCCCGCCTTGGCCCGCTTCCACACGGCGTTGGCCTCGCTGGTGAGCCGCTCGAATTCCATATACTCGTCCGCCGGGATGCGGCGGTCCTTATCGTAGTCCCGCTTCAGCTCCTCCACCTGCCGCCGCCGGACCCGGTCCAGCTCCTCCCTGTGCTCCGTCAGGTAGTCCAGCAGCGCGCCCGTCTCCGGGGCGGTGAATTTCTCATGCCACTCCCCCGCCAGGACGCTCACCGCCAGGGCGCGGCCCTCCTCGGTGTCGGGCGGGGCCACGGTGTCCCCGTCCAGGTACAGGGCGGACAGCCCCGCCTCGTAGGCGTAGCTCTTCTTTTGCAGCGCGTCCAGCTTTTCCAGCGCCTCGTTCAGTTCCATGGGTCTCTCCTCGTTTCTCTTGTGTTTTTCCCGGCGGTACCGATCCAGCTTCTCCCAAAGGAGGGGCGGCCACGCGATACAGATCAGCCCGAAGGCCGCCAGCAGAGCCATCAAACAATCCCAAAACAGCGTCATTTCCGCCACCTCCAGCCCATTTTATGGGCAAAGGGGCGGTTTTGTTCATCGGTTGAATACCGCCAGGCGGGCGCCGTCCCCCGTCACCTCGATGGCGGAGTAGGTGCCGTGCTGGAAGAACCAGCCGTATTCGTGGTTCATCAGCTCGCTCTCTTTGACCAGGCCAAAGTGGCTCAAAATCAGGGACAGGGAGCCGTTGTGGGCCACGATGAGGGCGTCCTCCCCCCGGTCCACCAGCTCGTCCACCACGGCGCCCACCCGCTCCTTCATGTGGGCCACCGGCTCGCCCCCCGGCGGGGGCACGTTGACCCAGTCCCCCAGCATGCGGGGGAAGTCGTCCCCCCAGCGGGCGAAGCCCTCCTCGAAGGGCATATCCTCCATCTCCCCCATGTCCTGCTCTCGGAGACGGGGCTCGGCCTCCACCGTCACCCCTCTCCCCTCGGCGCAGATAAGGGCGGTGTCCCAGGCGCGGCTCATGTCGCTGGACAGGCAGCGGGTAAAAGAAACCTCTCTCAGCGCCTCCGCCGCCTGCCTGGCCTGCTCCCGGCCCAGCTCGGTGAGGGGATGGTCGGACCAGCCGTAAAACACCCCCCGCACATTGCCCACGGACTGGCCGTGGCGCACCAGGTACAGATACATACGCTCCTCCCCTCAAAACAGGCTGACCACGCCGTAGGCCAGCAGACTGATGACGGTCCCCGCCACCAGCACCCCCGCCACGATGGAGGGGATGGCCCGCCGCAGGGGCATATCCAGGAAGGCCGCCGCCAGGGCGCCCGTCCAGGCCCCCGTCCCCGGCAGGGGGATGGCCACAAAGATGGCCAGGCCCAGATACTTGTACCTGCTCACCTTCTGGCCCTTCAGGTGGGCCTTCCGCTCCAGGGCGTCCACCGTGCTGTTGAGCTTGGGGAAGCGCCGGCGCATCCACTGGAAGATCCGCCGGATATAGACGATGATAAAAGGCACGGGGATCAGGTTGCCGGTGATGGCGGCCAGCCAGGCCGCCCACACGGGCAGCCCCGCCGTCACCCCGAAGGGGATGCCCCCCCGCAGCTCCACCACCGGGATCATGGACACCAGCATAGTGAAGACGAACTCGCCCACTTTCGTCTGGGTCAGCCACTGTAAAATATCCAAAAGACCGCCTCCTGTCGTGAGGATGTCATTCCAGCGCCTTTTTTAAATATTGCCCGGTGTAGCTGTCCGGCCGCTGGGCCACCTGCTCCGGCGTGCCGGCGCACACCACCAGCCCGCCCCCGGAGCCGCCCTCCGGCCCCAGGTCGATAATATAGTCCGCCGTCTTGATCACGTCCAGGTTGTGCTCGATGACCACCACCGTGTTCCCGTTGTCCACGAACCGCTGGAGCACGTCCACCAACTGGTGGACGTCGGCGGTGTGGAGGCCGGTGGTGGGCTCGTCCAGGATATAGATGGTGGAGCCGGTGGACTGCTTGGACAGCTCGGTGGCCAGCTTCACCCGCTGGGCCTCACCGCCGGACAGGGTGGTGGAGGGCTGGCCCAGCTTCACATAGCCCAGGCCCACGTCCTTCAGGGTCTGCACCTTGTTTTTCAGCCGGGGCAGGTTCTCGAAGAAGGGCAGGGCCTCATCCACCGTCATCTCAAGGACTTCGTGGATGTTTTTGCCCTTGTAGCGGACCTCCAGGGTCTCCCGGTTATACCGCTTGCCCTTGCACACCTCGCAGGGGACGTAGATGTCGGGCAGGAAGTGCATCTCGATCTTGATGAGGCCGTCCCCGGAGCAGGCCTCGCACCGCCCGCCCCGGACGTTGAAGGAGAACCGGCCCGGCCCGTAGCCCCGGCTTTTGGCGTCGGGGGTGGAGGCAAACAGGTCCCGGATGTCGTTGAACAGCCCCGTATAGGTGGCGGGATTGGACCGGGGGGTGCGGCCGATGGGGGACTGGTCGATGGCGATGACCTTGTCCAGGTACTCCACGCCCTCGATGCCGTCGTGCCTGCCGGGGCGGGCCTTGGTGCGGTTCAGCTCCGCCCCCAGCCGCTTGTAGAGGATCTCGTTCACCAGGGAGGACTTGCCTGAGCCGGACACCCCGGTGACGGCGATGAAGGTCCCCAGGGGGAACTCCACGTCGATGTGCCGCAGGTTGTTCTCCGCCGCCCCCCGGACGATCAGCTTCCTGCCGTTCCCCGGCCGCCTCGTCTCCGGGACGGGCACCTTTTTCCGGCCCGCCAGGTAGTCCCCGGTGATGGACCCCGGCGTGTTCATAATGTCCTCCGCCGTGCCGGTGGCCACCACCTGGCCGCCGTTGACCCCGGCGCCGGGGCCGATGTCCACGATATAGTCTGCCGCCCGCATGGTGTCCTCGTCGTGCTCCACCACGATGAGGGTGTTCCCCAGGTCCCGGAGGTTTTTCAGCGTCCCCAGCAGCAGGTCGTTGTCCCGCTGGTGGAGGCCGATGGAGGGCTCGTCCAGGATATACAGCACCCCCATGAGGGAGGAGCCGATCTGGGTGGCCAGGCGGATGCGCTGGCTCTCCCCGCCGGAGAGGGTCCCCGCCTGCCGGGTGAGGGTCAGGTACTGGAGGCCCACCGAGCGGAGGAACCCCAGCCGGTTCCGAATTTCCTTGAGTATTTGGTCGGCGATCATGGACTGGGTGGGGGTGAGGGTCACGGTGTCCAGGAAGGCCAGGGCCTCGTCCACCGGCTTTTCGCAAAACTCATGGATGGAGATGCCCCCCACGGTGACGGCCAGGGCCTCCCGCTTGAGCCGCTTGCCCTGGCAGGTGGGGCAGGGACACTCGCTCATGCAGTCCTCGATCTCCCGCTTCATGGCGTCGGACTGGGTCTCGCTGTACCGCCGCTCCAGGTTGTTCACGATGCCCTCGAAGGGCTGGTACAGCACCCCCTTGCCCCGGGGCTGATCGTACTGGAGGGTCAGCTTCTCCCCCTTGGTGCCGTACAAAATCACGTCCATGACCTCGTCGGACAGCTTCTGCACCGGGTCGGTGAGCTTGAAATGATACTTCTTGGCCAGGGCGTCGAAGTACATCCGGGAGATGCCGTCGGACTTGATGTGGTTCCAGCCGGAGGCGGTGATGGCCCCGTCCAGGATGGACAGGGACTTGTTGGGGATGATCAGGTCCGGGTCCACCTTAAGCTGCATCCCCAGGCCGGTGCAGGTGGGACAGGCCCCGTAAGGGTTGTTGAAGGAGAACATCCGGGGCGTTAACTCCTCGATGGACACGCCGCAGTCCTCGCAGGCGTAGTTCTGGGAGAACAGGATGTCCCGGTCCTCCCCCACGATGTTCACGATGACGATGCCGCCGGACAGGTTGGAGGCCGCCTCCACGCTGTCGGTGAGCCGCCGGTTGATGCCCTCCCGGATGACCAGCCGGTCCACCACGATCTCGATGGAGTGCTTTTTGTTCTTGTCCAGCTTGATCTCCTCGGTGAGCTCGTACAGAGAGCCGTCCACCCGGCAGCGGACGTAGCCGGAGCGGCGGGCGTCCTCGAAGATCTTGGCGTGCTCCCCCTTCTTCCCCCGGATGACGGGGGCCAGCACCTGGATGCGGGTGGCCTCGGGCAGGGCCATCACCTGGTCGATGATCTGGTCGATGGTCTGCTGCTTGATCTCCTT
>CANPWZ010000003.1 GCA_947585425.1 uncultured Oscillospiraceae bacterium | reverse complement strand
ACGAAGTGGGCCTGCCAGGCCACCTCCATGATGAAGCGGATGGCCATGCGGGTGTCGGGGTTGGTGCCGCAGTACACGTCCATCACGTACAGCTTCTTGTTAGACAGCTCCTTGACGGCGATGTCCTTGCAGGCCGCCCAGGTCTCCTGGGTGACGGGCTTGTTGTCGTTCTTGAACTCGGGGGAAGTCCACCACACGGTGTCCTTGGAGTTCTCATCCATGACGATGAATTTGTCGTTAGGGGACCGGCCGGTGTACACGCCGGTCATGACGTTGACGGCCCCGAGCTCAGTCATCTGGCCTTTCTCATAGCCCTCCAGGGTGGGATCCATCTCAGCCTCGAACAGTTCCTCATAGGTGGGGTTGTAGACCACTTCTTTGATGCCGGTGATGCCCAGTTTTTCCAGACCGTAAGTTTCCATATGCTGCTTCCTCCTTATTGGATTTATGGCAAACGGGCGCTTTGCCCTCTCTGACAGGCGCCCGTGGGCGAACTTCAAGGGACGGCCGGTGGAGCGCCATCCTCCACCGAGTGCAGTATACCACGCCCTTTTCAAAATTGTTATGGCAATTTTGCCGATTTTAAGGGTTTTTTCACATAATCGGCGTTTTGACCAATCAATCCTTCAAAAATCAAATTTTTCACAACACTGACTGTGCAATCCGCCGAGCCAAAAAACAGCAAAAGAAATCCCCGCCCGATACCGGGCGGGGACGTCTCATTTCGTTCCAGCTTACTCGGCCTTGATCGCGCCGACGGGGCAGGCGCCCTCGCAGGCGCCGCAGTCGATGCAGGAGCCGGCGTCAACGACAGCCTGGCCCTCCAGAGCGATCGCGCCCACGGGGCAGGTATCCACACAGGCGCCGCAGGAAATGCAGTCAGAACCGACAGTGTGTGCCATGTAGTTACACCTCCAACATTAAAATGGACTCAGGTTATGTTTTGGAACAACCTCACTTTAGCACAATTCCGGGGAAAATGCAACAAGGAATTTTCAGGGACGGGAGGTATAAAACCGGCCTTTTTTTCCCATCCTTTCCATTGATGTTTTTTTCAGGAGTGAGCCCTATGGAACGGATCGGTTTTTTCCAGCGCCTGCGCGGCTTTTTTACCATGAACGGCGGAGGACAGTCCCCAAAGGACGCGGCCGGATACGGCGGAGGGGACTATCAGACCGCCTACCAGGAGCGGTCCAGGCCCCGTGAGAGCCCGGACACCCGCCTCACCGACAAGTACTCCCGGGATCTGACCCGGCTGGCCTCGGCGGGGACGCTGGACCCCCTTGTGGGCCGGGAGCAGGAGGTGGCGCGGGTGGTGCAGATCCTCTCCCGCCGGACCAAGAACAACCCCGCCCTCATCGGCGAGCCGGGGGTGGGCAAGACGGCGGTGGCCGAGGGACTGGCCATGCGCATAGCCGCCGGTGCGGTGCCCCAGCCCCTCCGGGGGAAACGGCTGCTGGCGCTGGATCTGGTGGCCATGGTGGCGGGCACCAAGTACCGGGGCGAGTTCGAGGAGCGCATCAACCAGGTGCTGGGAGAGGTGCGCCGGGCGGGCAACGTGATCCTCTTTCTGGACGAACTGCACAACATCGTGGGAGCGGGATCGGCGGAGGGAGCCATCGACGCGGCCAACATCCTCAAGCCCGCCCTGAGCCGGGGGGAGATCCAGGTGGTGGGGGCCACCACCAGCGAGGAGTACCGCAAATATATCGAGAAGGACGCCGCCTTGGAGCGCCGCTTCCAGCCTGTCAAGGTGGCGGAGCCCACCCCGGAGCAGGCCCTGGACATCCTGCGGGGCCTCCGCCGCCGGTACGAGGAGCACCACGGCCTGGAGATCAGCGACGAGGCGCTGTCCGCCGCGGTGGAGCTGTCCCGGCGCTACCTGCCCGACCGGTATCTGCCCGACAAGGCCATCGACCTCATCGACGAGGGGGCCGCCCGTCTGCGGATGGAGGAGGAGGTGCCCCCGGCCCTCCGGGCCCTGTCCGACCGGGCGGAGCAGGCCGCCAGGGACAAGGCCAGAGCCGTCGAGTGCCAGGACTTCGAGCGGGCCGCCGTCCTCCGGGACGCGGAGGCCGATTTCCGCCGGGAGCTGGATCGGAAGCAGAGCCGGCAGAAGGGGGGCGCCTCCCGCCGCCTTGGCCGGGATCATGTGGCGGCGGTGCTGTCCCAGTGGACGGGCATCCCGGTGGAGTCCATCACCAAGGGGGAGGCCAAACGCCTTCTGGAGCTGGAGAGCGAGCTGCACCGCCGGGTGGTGGGCCAGGATCGGGCGGTGTCCGCGGTGGCCGCCGCCATCCGCCGGGGCAGAGTCGGCCTGAAGGAGCCGGACCGGCCGGTGGGGGTGTTCCTGTTCCTGGGGCCCACCGGCGTTGGCAAGACCGAGCTGTGCCGCGCCCTGGCCGCCGCCCTCTTCGGCAGCGAGGACGCGGTGCTCCGCTTCGATATGTCCGAGTATATGGAGAAGCACGCGGTCTCCCGGCTGGTGGGCTCGCCCCCCGGTTATGTGGGGCACGAGGAGGGGGGCCAGCTCACCGAGCAGGTCCGCCGCCGGCCCTGGTCGGTGGTGCTGTTCGACGAGATCGAGAAGGCCCACGACGATCTGCAGAACATCCTCCTCCAGGTGATGGAGGACGGCCAGCTCACCGACAGCCAGGGGAGGAAGGCCGACTTCCGCAACACGGTGGTGGTGATGACCTCCAACGTGGGGGCCCGGCGGATGGTGAGCAAGGCGCCCCCCATGGGCTTTGCCGGCGGCGAGTCGGAGGCGAAGCGCCGGGAGGAGGTCATGGCGGAGCTGCGGCGGCGGTTCAAGCCGGAGTTCCTCAACCGGCTGGACGAGGTGATTCTGTTTGACCGCCTGGAGCAGGACGATCTGGAACAGATCGCCGGCAAGCTGCTGGGCGGCGTCCGGGGCCGCCTGTCCGCCCTGGGGGTGGGGCTGGAGGCCGAACACGGCGCGGTGGCGATGCTGGCCGACACCGGGAGCGAACGGGAGCAGGGGGCCCGGCCCATCCGAAGGGCGGTGCGCCGCCGGGTGGAGGAGCCCGCCGCCGATCTGCTGCTGTCTGAGCGGGTCACGGCGGGGGACACCCTGTGCCTGGCCGTGGAGGGCGAAAAGCTGGTGCTCCGGCCGGAGAAAAAACAGGTATGAGAAAAGGCAGAGGGCGGCCGCCCTCTGCCTTTTGCGCGCTTCGTATTGGTCAGTGTTCCGCCCCGCAGTGTTCGCAGTCGTGGTCGCAGAAATCGGCGGGGTTATAGGGGATGTTGTTTTTGTCGTAATAGTCCTTGATGGCCGCCCGCACCGCCTCCTCGGCCAGCACGGAGCAGTGGATCTTGTGGGCGGGGAGGCCGTCCAGGGCCTCCACCACCGCCTGGTTGGTGAGCGTTAACGCCTCCTCCAGGGGCTTGCCCTTGATGAGCTCGGTGGCCATGGAGCTGGTGGCGATGGCGCTGCCGCAGCCGAAGGTCTCGAACTTCACGTCGGTGATGATGCCGTCGTCGATCTTCAGGTACATCTTCATGATGTCGCCGCACTTGGCGTTGCCCACCTCGCCGATGCCGTCGGCGTCGGGGATCTCGCCCACGTTCCGGGGGTTGCGGAAGTGGTCCATCACTTTTTCACTGTATAACATACTTGCGCTCTCCTCTCTCCAATTCTTTCCAAACGGGGGACATCTTGCGGAGATAGTCCACCACTTCTTTCACAGCGGCGACGATCTCGCTCACTTCTTCCATGGTGTTGGTGTAGTCCAGGGTCAGCCGCAGGGAGCCGTGGGCCACCTCGTGGGGCCGGCCGATGGCCAGCAGCACGTGGCTGGGGTCCAGGGAGCCGGAGGTGCAGGCCGACCCGGAGGAGGCGGACACCCCCTTGTCATCCAGCAGCAGCAGCAGGGACTCGCCCTCGATGCCCTCGAAGCAGAAGTTCACGTTGCCGGGGAGCCGGGGGCTCCTGGCCCCGTTCAGCGCCCCGTGGGGGATGGCGGACAGCCCGTCGATCAGCGCGTCCCGCAGGGAGGACACATATTTGTAATGCTCGTCGATGTGGGCGCAGGCCTCGGTGAGGGCGGCGGCCATGCCGGCGATGGCGGGCAGGTTCTCGGTGCCGGCCCGGCGGCCCCGCTCCTGGGCGCCCCCCTGGATGAAGGACAGCAGGGGCACGGCCTTGCGGACGTACAGCGCCCCCACGCCCCGGGGGCCGTGGAACTTGTGGCCGGAGAGGGACAGCATGTCGATGTTCATCTCCGCCACGTCGATGGCCAGATGGCCGGCGGCCTGGACCGCGTCGGTGTGGAACACCACGCCCTTTTCCCGGCACAGCGCGCCGATCTCGGCGACAGGCTGAACGGTGCCGATCTCGTTGTTGGCGAACATGACGGTGACCAGGGCCGTCTCCGGCCGGATGGCTGCCGCCACGTCCTCCACCTTTACGATGCCGCTCTCGTCCATGGGCAGATAGGTGACCTCAAAGCCCTCTTTGGCCAGCTTTTCCACCGTGTGGAGGACGGCGTGGTGCTCGATGGGGGTGGTGATGATGTGATTTTTGCCCCTGCGTTTCCCCATCTGGGCCGCGCTGACGATGGCCTGGTTGTCCGCCTCGGAGCCGCCGGAGGTGAAGTAGATCTCCTCCGGCTTCGCGCCCAGGCAGGCGGCCACGTCGCACCGGGCCCGGTACAGCACCTCCGCTGCCTCCTGGCCGAAGGAGTACAGGCTGGAGGGGTTGCCCCAGTATCGGTCCATGGTGTCTGCCATCACCCGGCGGGCCAGCTCGCTGGTCCGGGTGGTGGCGGCGTTGTCCGCGTAGATCCTCAAAGGTATCTCTCCTTTGCGTGTAAAATGGCCGGCGGGCGGGGGAGGCCCGCCCCGGATTTCGGTGAGTAGAGCATACCGCAAAATCCCTATCATGTCAATAGGGATTCTATGAAAAATCCCGCGGCGGGCGGACTGGCGAAGGAATATACAAAGAATATCCGGCTTAGATTGAATAAATATTCAATTATGTGGATTATAGCCCATAAAAATGGGAAGCAAATCGGATAATTATGCGAAATGGGGCTTGCATTTGGGCACAAAGGGGTGTATACTGTGGCAAAATCCGGTTTGGACCGCCGTTTCGCGGCCTGTTTTACCGAAAAAAGGAGCAATCATCATGGCAGAAGTGAAAAAAGTAGTGCTGGCCTATTCCGGCGGCCTGGATACCTCCATCATTATTCCCTGGCTGAAGGAGAATTACAACGACCCCGAGATCATCGCCGTGTCCGGCGACGTGGGGCAGGGCACCGAGCTGGACGGCCTGGAGGAAAAGGCCATCAAGACCGGCGCGTCCAAACTGTACGTGGAGGATCTCACCGACGTGATGGTGGACGAGGTCATCATCCCCTCCATGATGATGGGGGCCAAGTATGAGGACTATCTGCTGGGCACCGCCTTCGCCCGGCCGGTCATCGCCCGCCGGCTGGTGGAGATCGCCAAGGCCGAGGGGGCCGACGCCATCTGCCATGGCTGCACCGGCAAGGGCAACGACCAGGTCCGCTTCGAGCTGGCCATCAAGCGCTTCGCCCCCGAGATGAAGATCATCGCCCCCTGGCGGGAGTGGTCCATCAAAGGCCGGGACGAGGAGATCGACTACGCTGAGGCCCACAACGTGCCTTTGAAGATCAGCCGGGAGACCAACTACTCCAAGGACAAGAACCTGTGGCACCTGTCCCATGAGGGCCTGGACCTGGAGGACCCCGCCAACGAGCCCCAGTACGACAAGCCCGGTTTTTTGGAGATGGGCGTGTCCCCCAACATGGCCCCCGACGCCCCTACCTATGTCACCATCGACTTTGAGAAGGGCTGGCCCGTGGCCATCGACGGGGAGAAGATGAAGGCCTCCGACATCATCCGCAGGCTCAACGACCTGGGAGGCACCAACGGCATCGGCCTTTTGGACATCGTGGAGAACCGGCTGGTGGGCATGAAGGACCGGGGCGTGTACGAGACCCCCGGCGGCACCATCCTCTACCGGGCCCACGAGGTGCTGGAGATGATCACCGTGGACAAGGACACCAAGCACATGAAGACCAAGCTGGCGGTGGACTTCGCCGACCTCATCTACAACGGCAAGTGGTTCACCCCCCTGCGGGAGGCCCTCCAGGCCTTCGCCGTCAAGACCCAGGAGCATGTCACCGGCACGGTGAAGCTGAAGCTCTACAAGGGCAACATCATCACCTCCTCCGTCACCTCCCCCGACACCCTGTACTCCGAGAACCTGGTGACCTTTGAGGAGAGCGACTACGACCAGAAGGACTCCCAGGGCTTCATCAACCTGTGGGGCCTGCCCGACAAGGTCCAGGCCCTCCGGGAGCAGGGAAAGCTGTAAAAATCTCTCCGACCTGGCCCCTTGTAACCGGCCTGTTACCACATTTTAACTAATTGTTGATGGAAAACGGGCCCCATCCGCGGTATACTGTTTTTGGCCCACTCTGTGTGGGCGGGAGGAACAGGATCTCCTCCAACACGATCACGCGGGGGGAAGACCATGGATACGGAAAAGACGAACGGGCGAAAGGGCAGAGGGCCTGCCATCCTCAAGGCCGTGGGCGCGGGGGCGCTGGCGCTGTGCCTGCTGGCCAGCCTGGGGCTGAACATCTATCAGGCGGCGGTGTCCGGCCGAAAGACGGCGGAGTTCGAGGACTACATCCTTGAGCGCATCGCCGAGGAGGAGAAGCAGGAAAACACCTACATCGAGGACGGCTACCTGGTAGACGGGCGGTACGAGATCCGCTCCACCGTCCGGATCTCAGACGCGTACCTGAGCGGGGACGACAGCCAGCTCAGCCGCGAGGAGCGGGAGACCCTGAAAATGGCCTCCGCCGTGCTGGATGAGGTCACAGAGGACGGCATGACCGACTATGAAAAGGAGGAGGCCGTCTACCTGTGGATGGTGAAGAACATCGGCCAGGGCACCGGCGGCACCATCAGCCGCCCGGAGACAGACTTCGACGCCACAACGCCCCACGGCGTGCTGGCGGGGCGCTTCGCGGTGTGCGTGGGTTACGCCACCACCTTCCGGCTGTTCATGAACATGCTGGGGCTGGAGTGTCACATCGTCCACAACGAATACCACTCCTGGGATCTGGTGGAGCTGGACGGGGACTGGTACCACGTGGATATTTACGGCGACTCCACCAGGACGCCCTACGGCAACTTCAACATGACCGACGCCCTGGCCCGGGGCAACCACGCCTGGGACGAGTCCGCCCTGCCGGAGGCGAAGAGCGCGAAATACACCCCCGCCGTGCAGAAGGCCGTGGAGCTGGACAGGGTGCTGGACGTGCCCGCCGCGGTGAGCGGTGCGCTGGACGGCAAGGACGCGGTGCTGTATTATAAGTTCAAGGAGCCGCTGACCGACGAGGACATGACGGCGGCGGACTATATGGCCAGCCTCCTGGAGACGGTGCTGAACGGCGGGTATCTGGAGGACGGAGAGAGCTATTACTTCCAGGCGTCCTGGTACCCCGGCGAGGGGGAGGACGACTGGATCCTGGGCCTGACGCTGGAGAGCTACGCTTCCCAGGACGAGCCCGGCTTGGACAATGAGTCCCCCGAGGCCCAAGAGATCGCCGAGGCCGTGGCCGTGGCGTTCGGGCTGGACCCGGCGCTGCTGACCGGGGAGGGCTGGTGATGGCGCGGCGTTTGACGCGGGCCCTCGGCCTGGTGCTGGCGGCCCTGCTGCTGACGGCCCTGGCCGGCTGTGCCGGCGGCGGGGAGGACGAGCTGGACCTGGACCCGGTGGAAATGGTCCGGGCCATGGCGGCGGCGGATACCACCCTGCCGGAGATGGTGACCCGCTCCAGCGGGGACGAGGCCGCCAGGGACAGCTTCACCTGGCTGTCCGATCTGGACTACGGGAAGGTGGACGCCTACTGCTACACCTGCGCCGACGCGGGCACGGCGGAGGAGATGGCGGTGGTGCGGCTGAAAGACAAGTCGGATGCCGCCGCCCTGATGGACTCCCTGCGCCGGCACCTGGAGGCCCGCCGGGGCTCCTTCCAGGAGTACGATCCGAATCAGGTCCCGCTGGTGGACGACGCGGTGGTCGCCCGGGAGGGCCGCTATGTGGCCCTCGTCGTGTCCCGGAAAAACGGGCTGGCCCAGCGGGCCTTCCAGAGCTTTTTCCAAGACGAATAGTTGATTTTGCAGTCTCCGCCGCGCCGGGACGCCCCGGCGCGGCGGAGACGGGCAGCAGTAAGGAGCGATCATTATGAAACTGTGGGCCGGCCGTTTCCAGAAGGAGACCGACACCCTGGTCAACGACTTCAACTCCTCCATCGGCTTCGACGCCCGGCTGTACGAGCAGGACATCCGGGGCTCCATCGCCCACGCCGCCATGCTGGGCAAACAGGGCATCATCGACCCTGAGGAAGCCGGGAAGATCATCGAGGGGCTGAAGGCCATTTTGGCCGACATCGAGGACGATAAGGTGGAGTTCTCCCTGGACAACGAGGACATCCACATGAACATCGAGGCCATGCTTACCGAGCGGGTGGGGGACACGGGCAAGCGGCTCCACACCGCCCGGTCCCGGAACGACCAGGTGGCCACCGACTTCCGGCTGTACGTGAAGGAGGAGATCCCGGTGGTCATCGGGCAGATCCTGGACCTGCAGCGGGTGCTGGTGGACAAGGCGAAGGCCAACGTAAACACCGTCATGCCGGGGTATACCCACATGCAGCGGGCCCAGCCCACCACCTTCGGCCACTACATGATGGCCTACGCCAACATGCTCCGGCGGGACGTGACCCGGCTGGAGGACTGCCTGGAGCGGATGGACGAGTGCCCCCTGGGGGCGGGCGCCCTGGCCACCTCCACCTACCCGGTGGACCGATTCGCCACGGCGGTGGCCCTGGGCTTTGCCAAGCCGGTGGACAACTCCATGGACGCCGTGTCCGACCGGGACTACGCCATCGAGCTGCTGTCCGCCCTGTCTATCCTGATGATGCACCTGTCCCGGTTCTCCGAGGAGATCATCCTCTGGTGCTCCTGGGAGTTCAAGTATGTGGAGCTGGACGACGCCTACTCCACCGGCTCCTCCATCATGCCCCAGAAGAAGAACCCCGACGTGGCCGAGCTGGTCCGGGGCAAGACGGGCCGGGTGTACGGCTCCCTCGTCACCCTCCTGACAGTGATGAAGGGCCTGCCCCTGGCCTACAACAAGGACATGCAGGAGGACAAGGAGCCGGTGTTCGACGCCTTCGACACCGTGGAGATGTGCGTGCCCGTGTTCGCCGCCATGCTCAAAACCCTGACCGTCCAGCCCAGGAACATGGCCAAGGCCGCCGCCGGCGGCTTCATCAACGCCACCGACTGCGCCGACTACCTGGCCAAGAAGGGGATGCCCTTCCGGGAGGCCTACATGATCGTGGGCCGGCTGGTGAACATGTGCATCAAGACGGGGGAGAGCCTGGACACCTTAACGCTCCGGGACTTCCGGGCCATCTCCGAGCTGTTCGACGAGGACGTATACGACGCTTTGCAGTTGAAAACCTGCGTGAATGGGCGTAAAGTATACGGCGGGCCCTCGGAGGAGAGCGTGAAAAAGCAGATCGAGCTCATCGAGGCATTTATCAGCGAGAGGCAGTGAGGCGCATGAAGCCCAAGGTATATATCGACGGGAAAGAGGGCACCACCGGCCTGCAGATCTACGACAGATTGGCGGGCCGGGAGGACATCGAACTGCTCCTCATCGACGATGACAAGCGAAAAGACTTGACAGAGCGCAAAAAGTTCCTGAACGCCGCCGACCTGGTGTTCCTGTGCCTGCCCGACGCGGCGGCCATCGAGGCGGTGTCCCTCATCGAAAATCCCAACACCCGGGTCATTGACGCCTCCACCGCCCATCGGACGGCGGAGGGCTGGGTGTACGGTTTTCCGGAGCTGCTGCCCGGCCAGCGCCAGCGGGTCAAATACGCCAGGCGGGTGGCCAATCCCGGCTGCCACGCCACCGGCTTTTTGTCCTGCGCGGCCCCTCTGGTCCACCTGGGGGTGCTCCCCGCCGACTACCCCATGACCTGCTGGTCCCTCACCGGCTACTCCGGCGGCGGCAAGAAGATGATCGCCGAGTACGAGGCCCCGGACCGGGACCCCCGGCTGGACTCCCCGGCCTCCTACGCCACGGGCCTGAAGCACAAGCACATCCCCGAGATGCAGAAGATGGCCGGCCTGACCTATGCCCCCGCCTTCCTCCCTGTGCTGGGAGACGTGTACAAGGGCATGGCCACCACCGTGATGCTCCACAACCGTCTGCTGACCGGGCAGCCCTCCGCCCAGGACATCTGGGAGCTGCTGACCGGCTACTATCAGGATCAGGCGCTGATCCGCGTCGCCCCCTTCGGCGGGGAGGGCCCCCGGCTCTACGCCAGCGAGCTGGCGGGGAAGGACACGCTGACCCTCACCGTCTCCGGCCACGACGGGCAGACCCTGATTACCGCCCAGTTCGACAACTTGGGCAAGGGGGCCTCCGGGGCCGCGGTACAGAACATGAACCTGATGCTGGGCTTCGGCGAGACCGCCGGGCTCAGCCTGTAAGATAGGAGTGGTATCCATGCTGAATCAAATTTCCGGCGGCGTGTGCGCCGCCAAGGGCTTCAGGGCCGCCGGGGTGCGCTGCGGCGTGAAGAGCGGCATGTCCCTGGGGGACGGCAACCAGCCCATCGTGCCCTCCATGAAGGACTACCTCAGCGGCAAGTTCGATCTGGCCATGATCCTGTCCGACTGCGAGTGCGCCGCCGCGGCGGTGTACACCATGAACCGGGTGAAGGCCGCCCCCCTCTATGTCACCATGGGCAACCTGGAGGACGGGGTGTGCCGGGGGATCGTGGCCAACAGCGGAAACGCCAACGCCTGCGCCCCCAACGGCCACGAGAACGCCGAGCGGATGTGCGCCGCCGCCGCCGGGGCCACGGGGCTCAAGCCTACCGACTTCGTGGTGGCGTCCACCGGGGTCATCGGCCAGGAGCTGAACATCGCCGCCATCGAAAAGGGGATGGGCCCCCTGGTGGAGCAGCTCAGCACGGACGGCTCCGACGCGGCGGCAAACGCCGTCATGACCACCGACACCAAAAAGAAGGAGATCGCCGTCACCCTCACCATTGGCGGCAAGACCGTCACCGTCGGCGGCATCGCCAAGGGGTCCGGCATGATCCACCCCAACATGGGCACCATGCTCTGCTTCATCACCACCGACTGCGCCATCGCCCACGACCTGCTCCAGGACGCCCTCCATGAGATCGTCCCCCGCACGTTCAACCGGGTGACGGTGGACGGCGACACCTCCACCAACGACATGTGCGTGGTCCTGGCCAACGGCATGGCGGGCAACCCCCTCATCGAGTGGAAGGATGACGGCTACACCCTGTTCTGCCAGGCGCTGTACCAGGTGTGCGAGCATCTGGCCCGCTCCATCGCCGCCGACGGCGAGGGGGCCTCCCGGCTCATCACCTGCACCGTCCGGGACGCCCGCAGCGAGGAGAGCGCCGAGCGACTGGCCAAGGCCGTGGTGGGTTCCTCCCTGGTGAAGGCCGCCCTCTACGGGGCCGACGCCAACTGGGGCCGGGTCATCTGCGCCATGGGCTACTCCAAGGCCCCCTTCCGGCCCGAGTACGTGGACATCAGCTTCGCCTCCGCTCTGGGGGAGATCAAGGTCTGCGAGAAGGGGGTGGGCCTCCCCTTTGACGAGGACTTCGCCAAGCGGGTGCTCACCCAGGACGCGGTGACCATCGACGTGTCCGTCCACGAGGGGGACGAATCCGCGACGTGCTGGGGCTGTGATTTAACTTACGACTATGTTAAAATAAACGGAGATTACCGCTCCTGAGACCGTTTTGTGACCACATTCCAAAGAAGGAAGCTGATTTCCCATGTCCTCTATGATCGAACGGGCCGAGGTGCTGGCCGAGGCCCTGCCCTATATCCAGAAGTACAGCGGTAAGACCGTGGTGGTGAAGTACGGCGGCAACGCTATGGTATCCCCGGAGCTGCGGGACGCGGTCATCTCCGACCTGATCCTGCTGTCCCTTGTCGGCATCCAGGTGGCGGTGGTCCACGGCGGCGGGCCGGAGATCACCGATATGCTGACCCGGCTGGACATCCCCTCCAAATTCGTGGACGGCCTCCGATACACTGACGAGGCCACCATGGACGTGGTCCAGCAGGTGCTGTGCGGCAAGGTGAACAAGGACCTGGTGGCCCGCATCAACCGGCAGGGAGGGCGCGCCCTGGGCCTCTGCGGCATGGACGCCGGCCTGTTCCAGGCGGAGCGGCTGGATGAAAAGTACGGCCTGGTGGGGGAGGTCAAGGCGGTGGACCCGGACATCGTGGTGGACGCTCTGGACCTGGGGTACATCCCGGTGGTGTCCACCGTGGCCATGGGCATCGACGGCAATCCCGCCTATAACATCAACGCCGACACTGCCGCCGCCAAGCTGGCCGTGGCCCTGAAGGCCGAAAAGCTGCTGCTGCTCACCGACGTGCGGGGCCTGCTCCGGGACCCGGCGGACGAGTCCACTCTGATCCAGTCGGTCCGGGCCTCCGAGATCCCCGGTCTCATCAAGGACGGGGTGGTCAAGGGGGGCATGATCCCCAAGATCGACTGCGCCGTGGAGGCGGTGCGCTCCGGCGTGACCAGCGCCGTCATCCTGGACGGGCGCATCCCCCACTCGGTGCTCATCGAGCTGCTCAGCGACCAGGGCGCCGGCACCATGCTGTCCGTTTGAGGAGGGGAGCACATGACCTTTGAGGAACTGAAAAGCCTGGACGGGCAGTACGTCCTCCAGACCTACGGCCGCAACCCCATCGCCATCGACCACGGTTCAAACGCCACCCTGTACGACCCGGACGGGAAGGAGTACATCGACTTCGCCGCCGGCATCGGGGTGCTGTCCATCGGCACCGCCAACCCCGCGTGGCAGAAGGCCGTTGAGGACCAGGCGGCCAGGCTGGGCCACATCTCCAACCTCTATTACTCCGAGCCCTATGTCCGGCTGGCCGAGAAGCTCTGCACCCGCTCCGGCATGGCGGCGGCCTTCTTCGGCAACTCCGGCGCCGAGGGCAACGAGGGGATCATCAAGCTGGCCAGGAAGTACTCCTTTGACAAGTACGGGGAGGGGAGAGGGACCATCCTCACCCTGAACCGCTCCTTCCACGGCAGGACCATCACCACCCTGGCCGCCACCGGCCAGGATGTGTTCCACCAGTATTTCTTCCCCTTCACCGAGGGCTTCCGCCGGGCGGATCCCGACATGGCCTCCATCGAGGAGGCCGCCGGGTACGACGTGTGCGCCGTGCTGGTGGAGCTGGTCCAGGGGGAGGGCGGCGTGCTGCCGCTGGACAGGGAGTTCGTCCACGGCCTGCAAAAGCTCTGCGCGGAGCGGGACTGGCTGTTCCTGGTGGACGAGGTGCAGACCGGCGTGGGCCGCACCGGCTCCCTGTTTGCCTTCCAGCAGTACGGCGTCCAGCCCGACGCGGCCTCCTTCGCCAAGGGCATCGCCGGGGGCCTGCCCATGGGCGGCTTTTTGGTGAACGAGAAGTGCCGGAGCGTCCTCACCGCCGGCACCCACGCCTCCACCTTTGGGGGCAACCCCATCTCCGCCGCGGCGGCCTGCGCCGTGCTGGATGTGCTGGACGATGACACCATCGCCCAGGTGACGGAGAAGGGGAACTACATCCGCTCCAGGATCGAGGAGATGGCCCTGCCCTGTCTGGGCAAGACCCGGGGCCTGGGGCTGATGATCGGCGTGGAGGTGGCGGAGGGCTGGTCCAACAAGGACCTCTGCGCCAGGCTGAACCGGGCCGGCCTGCTGTCCCTGACGGCGGGGCCGGGGCTTCGGTTCCTGCCCCCGCTGACCATCACCTGTGAGGAGATGGACAAGGGCCTCGCCATCCTGAAAGCGGCCCTTTCCTGAGAGGAGATAAGACGATGCAAAAAGATTTGCTGAAACTGCTGGACCTGACCGGCCAGGAGATCAACGAGATCCTGGACGTGGCCGACCAGATGAAATACAGCCAGAAGCACGGCATCCCCCACGACTATCTGCGGGGCAAGACCCTGGCCATGATCTTCGAGAAGAACTCCACCCGCACCCGGGTGTCCTTCGAGGTGGGCATGTACCAGCTGGGAGGCCACGCCCTGTTCCTCTCCGGCAAGGAGAGCCAGATCGGCCGGGGCGAGCCGGTGGAGGACACCGCCCGGGTCCTGTCCCGATACTGCGACGGCATCATGATCCGCACCTTCGCCCAGGAGGAGGTGGAGGAGCTGGCCAGATGCTCCACCATCCCGGTGATCAACGGCTTGACGGACTTCTGCCACCCCTGCCAGGTGCTGGCCGACCTGATGACCGTCCGGGAGAAGATGACCCGGCTGGAGGGCCTGAAGCTGGCCTTCATCGGGGATGGAAACAACATGGCCAACTCCCTCATCGTGGGCGGCCTCAAGTGCGGCATGTACGTGTCCGTGGCCTGCCCGGAGGGCTACGAGCCAGACGGGCGGGTGCTGGATTTTGCCAAGACCGTCACCGGGCCGAAGTTCCAGTTGGTCCGCACCCCCGCCGAGGCCGTTAAGGACGCCGACGTGGTCATCACCGACGTGTGGGCCTCCATGGGCCAGGAGGGGGAGCGGGAGGCCCGGAAAAAGGCCTTCGCCGGCTACTGCGTGGACGCGGATCTGATGAAGCTCGCCCACCCCGGCTGCATGGTGCAGCACTGCCTCCCCGCCCACAAGGGGGAGGAGATCGCCGCCGACGTGTTTGAAGCCCACGCCGACGAGATCTTCGAGGAGGCCGAGAACCGCCTCCACGCCCAGAAGGCCGTCCTCTATCTGCTCATGCGGGACTGAATCTGCCAAAATCCCCCCATGCCCGGGGGGATTTACTTTTCCCGCTATTCGTGCTAAAATGGCAAAAACGACGCCGGGAGGGATGCGCTGTGACAAAGTTGGAACAGCTCCAGAAATGGGTGGACGAGAGCGAAAACATCGTCTTTTTCGGCGGGGCGGGGGTATCCACCGAGAGCGGCATCCCGGACTTCAGGAGCGTGGACGGCCTGTACCACCAGAAGTACGACGTGCCCCCCGAGACCATGCTGAGCCACACTTATTATGAGAGCCATCCCGAGGCGTTCTTCCGCTTCTACCGGGACAAGATGCTGCCCCTGGAGGCACAGCCCAACGCCGCCCACCTCAAGCTGGTGGAGCTGGAGCGGGCCGGGAAGCTGAAGGCGGTGGTCACCCAGAACATCGACGGGCTCCACCAGAAGGCGGGCAGCCGGCTGGTGTACGAGCTCCACGGCTCGGTGCTGCGCAACTACTGTGAGCGGTGCGGGGCCGCCTATTCCGCCGAGTTCATCCGGGACGGCGAGGGCGTCCCCGAGTGCCCCGTGTGCGGCGGCCGGGTGAAGCCCGACGTGGTCCTCTACGAGGAGGGGCTGGACCAGGACACCGTGGAGGGGGCCGTGCTGGCCATCAGCCGGGCGGATCTGCTCATCGTGGGAGGGACCTCCCTGGTGGTGTACCCGGCGGCAGGGCTCATCAACTACTACCGGGGGAGGCGGCTTGTGCTGATCAACCGTGACCCCACCCCCTATGACGGACGGGCCGACCTGGTGATCCACGACTCCCTGGGCAGGGTGCTGGGAGGTCTGCGGGTATGACGGAGAGAAGATCGAACGTGGGCGGCGTCCTGATCGCCCTGGGCAAGAGCGCGGCCTATTTGGCCCTGTTTTTAGGCAGCCAGGTGCTGGTAAGCATGGTCTATATGGTCTACGTCACCATGGGCCTGATGGGGGAGGGGATCACTGACGAGCTGGCGCTCGCCGAGGCCTTGCTGGAGCGGGTGGTCTCCGCCACCGTCCCGCTGACGCTGGCGTCCGGCCTGCTGACCCTGGCCATCGTGGCGATCGTCTACTTTGGCGTCCGCCATATGCGGCCGGGGGAGGCCCTCTGGCTGCGGCCCGTCAGGGGCTCGGCCCTGTGGTCGGGCGCGGCGCTGGCCCCGGCCCTGTACATGCTGGTGACCCTGATGATGGCCCTTCTGCCCGAAGGAATGTTGGAGGACTACAACGAGGCCGCCTCCAGCCTGGACGAGGTAGGGGTGGCCGCCTTTCTCCTCGTGGTGATCGTGTCCCCCATCGTGGAGGAGGTCATCTTCCGGGGGCTCATCATGACCCGGCTGGCCAGGGTCATGTCCCCCTGGCCGGCGGCGCTCCTGTCCGCCGCCATTTTCGGCGCCTGCCACGGGCAGTTCATCTGGGCCTGTTATGCCTTTGTGCTGGGGACGGCGTTCGGCCTGCTGGATCTGCGGGCCCGGTCCATCCTGCCGTCCATCCTGGCTCACATTGCTTTTAACCTGATCGGACAGGTATTCACCACCCTCAGCCATTTCTTCCCGGGGGAACAGTGGGCGGCGCCGGTGGTGATGGCCCTGTTCGTCCTCGGCCTGCTGATGATCTTCGTCTGCCGGCGGGACATCGCGGCCATTTTCCACCCGGAGGCCCCGGTGTTCGCGGAGGACGCTCCCGCCCCCGCCGCCCCTTACGCGGCGCCGGCCTGGGAGGAGCGGTTCGACGGGGAGGAGACCTATCTCTACCGGGACTTCGAGTCGGAACAAAATCCATGGGAGGATTGAATGCGGAGGCCGCCCGATAGGGCGGCCTTTGCCCAGCTATAAATTTATCGAAAAACAATAAATAATGCTTGACAAACGATAATGCCCGTGCTATCCTTGTCCCCAAGAGGTGGTCGAAATGGAGTTGACTGGAGTCCAGAAGCTGGCACGGGTGCTGCGGGTGCTGGTGATCCTCATTTTCGTGTGCAATCTGCTGGCGTTTTTCTTCGTGCCGGGGTTTGCGGCGGCGGATGGGGCGGGAGGCCTGCGAGAGGCGCTGGGGGACCTGGCACCCTACGAGCGCCCCTGGGAGCTGCCGCTCCGGGTGCTGACCCTCTTTGCCCTGTGCTGGACGCCGCCGTTCTGGACGGGCGCAGCCTTCGCCGTCACCACCCTGTCCCTGCTGGCCTGCGGCGTGTGTACCGCCGTCATCCTGTGGCAGGCAAAACGGGTGCTCGACACGATCATCAGGGAAAGCCCCTTTACAGTGGCCAACGCCGCCAGTCTCCGTCGGGCGGCGGTGTGCTGCTGGCTGATCTCCGCCGCGGCCCTGGCAAGGCTGATTTTTGAGTTCGTGTACTATCGGAACGCCCTGCCGCTGTTCACCTACAACGCCCTGTTCGTGCCGGTGTTTCTGGTGGGCGGGCTGCTGTGCATGGTCATGTCCGCCCTGTTCCGGCAGGCGGCGGAGCTGAAGGCCGAGAACGACCTGACCATTTGAGGCGGCGGCATGAAGATCATCGTGAATCTGGACGTGATGATGGCAAAGCGCAAGATGTCCCTCAGCGAGCTGTCCCAGCGGGTGGACATCACCCTGGCCAACCTGTCCATTTTGAAGAACAACAAGGCCAAGGCGGTGCGGTTCTCCACGCTGGCCGCCATCTGCAAGGCGCTGGACTGCCAGCCGGGGGACATCCTGGAGTTCCTGCCCGACGACGGGCCGTAAGGCGTAAAAACTTCACAGCGGAGGTTCCGCATGGCCGCCCCGGGCCATGGGGCGGCTTTTTTGCTGCCAATTTTCCGAAAAAAAGGAGCTGTCAAAATGAAATTGCTTTGGAAAACCGCGATCCTGATCCTGCTCGCCGCCCTGGTGTGCGGCCTGTCTGCCTGCGGCTGCGACGACGGCGGCGACGTGGTCTATGTCCAGACGGACGGGATACAGGTGACCTCCGTCGTGGTGGAGGGCCATCTCGGCGGCGGCGGCGCCCAGAATGCCGATGGCTCGCCGCTGAAGGCGGGGAACAGCCTCTCCTTTCGGAGCAGGGACACGGGCTGGCCCATGACGGTCAACGCCTGCCGGGAGGCGGACGGGGCGGCGCCCATCGCCTCGCTGGTCATCCCCGAGGCCCCGGCTGAAGGGGAGCGGTGGTTCGTGTATTTCCGCAACGGCGTGCTGACCTACGGCCCGGACTGGCCGGAGGAGGGCTGACCCATGCTGACCCTGAGAGTGATCTCCCTGTATCTGGAGCTGCTCCTGCTGCTCGTCGTCCCGCTTGTCGTTCTGACAGCCCAGTGGGCGCTGGCTCTCAAGCGCCTTCCGCCGGAGCGCCGCCGGGGACTGCTGCCGGTGGGCTGTGTGATGTTTGCCGTGGCGGCTCTGCTGTTCGGCGGGGAGTGGCTGCTGGGCCTGTCCGGCCTGGCCTGGCGGTTCATTCCCCTGTGGACGCTGGCGCTGCTCCTTTGGCTGCTGGGCTGGGCGGCGGGCATCCTTACCATCCTTGACACCTACCGCCGGGCGGAGCGGCACAGAGACGCCCTCACCGGGCTGGCGATCTTCTGCTTCGCCGCCGCCATGTTCATGGGCACCATCCTCGGGGGATTCTGGGTGATGCACAAAGCGCCCTCAGTGGAGCGGGTGGGGGAATACGAGGGCCGGACGGTGGTGGAGACGGGGATCCCCTGGGACGGCGGCTATCACATCTATGAGTACCACGGCCCTCTGGTCCGGGGGAGCGGGTCTCTGGCCCAGAGCGAGTCCCCTTTCATCGGGGAGCTGCCTCTCCGGGGGATCGACAGGACGCTGGGGCTGGACCTGTCCGCCGGGACGGTGACGGAGAGCCGGGACACCCACGGCGGTATGGGGAACGACGGCGAGACCTTTGTGGTGATCCGATTCGCGGACGACCGCCTGGAGGAACAGCTGGCCGATTGGGAGCCATTGCCCCTGCCGCCGGAGCTGGAGCGGCTGCGGCAGATGGCGCAGGATAACGCGTATCCCATCCCGCCTGACATAGAGGGCCTGTATTGGGTGCGGGATGAGCAGAACCAGTCCGACCCCTCCGACGGCAGCCACATCTTTGACGGGGACCGACACTCCTATAACTGCGCCCTGGCGGTGTATGACCGGGAGAGCAAAACGCTGTACTATTACGAACTGGACACATGAAAAACGCCGGGGCGGGCCACAGGCCGCGCCCCGGCGTTTTTCGTCCCAGGCGGCGGGAAAACCGCTGGGAAGGCGTCGCTTTTTGCGGAATACCGTTGCAAAACCGATGGGGACATGGTATACTATGTCAGTTAGTATCGTCGCCGGCGGGGCCGGTATTCCGCGTAAAGCGAGCGTGATAGCATGAGAGAGAGAAGACGGTGGGCGGCCATTTTGCTGGCGGCCCTGGCCCTTTGTCTGCTGACCTCCTGCGGGGGGATCACGGGCGGCACCCTCAAGGTGGGGGTCAAGGATGACACCACCAATTTCAGCCTGTACAGCGCCGAATCCCAGGAGTACTCCGGCATGGAGATCGACCTGGCCCGCCGCATCGCCAGGAAACTTGGCTATGGCGGTGTGGAATTCGTAGCGGTCACCGCCGCCACCCGCGAGGAGATGCTGGACCGGGGAGAGGTGGACATGGTCATCGCCACCTTCTCCAAGACGGAGGAGCGGCTGGAGAAATACGATTTCTCCACCACCTACTACACCGACTATGTGGGGGTCATGGTGGAGGAGTCCTCTCTGATCGGCTCTTTGAGCGAGCTGAAGGACTGCCGCGTCGGCGTGATGTCCGGCTCCACCAACGCCCTGACGCTGGCGCAGTACATGGCGGAGCAGGGGGCTATCCCCGCCTTTGACGAGGACAGCTTTACCCCCGCTGGCTTCGACGGCGGCGTCACCTTCGTGGAGTTCGAGACCTACGCCGACATCTCCCGGGCGCTGGAGTACGGCGAGGTGGATGCCTTCGCGGCGGACCGCTCCATCCTCAACGTGTATATGGACGACAGCCGTGTCTATCTGCCCGACGAGTTCTCTCCCCAGGAGTACGGGGTGTGTACCCCCAAGGGCTCCCAGCTCTCCGCCAAAGTGGAGAAGACAGTCCAGACCATCCTGTCCGACGGGACGATGGATGAGCTGATCCAGAAATGGAGGAACTGACGGTGGAGACGAATACGAAGAAGAAAAGCCTGTTCTGGTCCCTCCTGGACGACAAGAAGCAGAAGTGGCATGTTCGGTTCCGATTCATCCTGGTGATGGCCATCGCTCTGGCGGCGGTGACCCTGGCCATACTGGTGATCGCCGGAGTGCGGCTGCGCAGCACCGAGCGGCACCTGTACGACACCAACTGGGTTCGGATCGACACGGTGCTGGCCGGCCTGGGCGACGGCGTGGTGGAGCAGGACACCCTCAACGAGGAGTACGACAAGATCTACATCGCCAAGCTGATCAACACCGACTATCACTACAGCCGCGTGAGTGCCAATGATGTGGATGACGCCATGTTCAGGGACATCTGTGCGTACGCCGACGTGGAGTCCGCCGCCATCATCGACGGTGACGGGAAGGTGTACGCCTCCTGGCAGTGCCCCTATGACTTCACATTAAAGCGGTTCAATATGCTCCGGGCCTGTGCATCCGTCCCGGGCGCCACCGCTCAGCCCTTCAGCATCGAGTATGAGGACGGGGTCAAGCGGTTTTTTGGTCTGCAGGTGGGCACGGACCGGGTGCTGGTCTTCGTGGAGGACTGGACGGAGGTCAAGGCCAACATCGAGCGGATGACCTCCTGGGAGGCGGTGCTGCGGGGGATGGTCAGCGTGGACACGGTGTCCATCGCCATCTCCCTGAACGACTACACCTTCCTCTACAACCCCATCGACGACCTCACCGGCAAATACGCCCTGCAGAACGGCGTGCCCATCGAGTGCCTCCGGGAGACCTATGAGGGCGAGCTCACCTTCGGCGGCGAGACCTGGTGCGCCGTGGGCAAGCAGTGGAACAACGCCATGGTGTTCGTCATGACGAAGGCCGACACCAACCTGTCCAACGATTCCCTGCTCATCTTCCTGATCGCCGTTGTGCTGATCATCTGTGTGGGCCTGGTCACCGCCTACGGGGTCATCATCAACATCGATAACGTGCGCATGGGCACGATGCCCCGGTTCATCACCCTGCTGAAGGGGAAGGACAGCGACGGCAGGCGGAAGAATCTGCTGAATTTCAATCTGACAGTGGCCCAAAAGGTGCTGCCCATCATGGTCATGGGCATTTTGGCGGTGGTGCTGATCGGATTCTACATCCAGACCCTGAACTCCCTGTCCGCCATCGCCTACGAGGCCAACTGGGCCACCGACGAGATCGGCAACAAGCTGGAGCGCAACACCGAGGACGCCGAGACCCTGAATACCGAGTACAAGGCGCTGTTTTTGGACAAGTGCGTGCAGATCGCCCGGATGCTGGAGGAGAATCCCCAGTACATTATGGAGTTTGACACGGAGGCGGACAACGTCCACCCCCAGCCGGTGGAGCGGAACGAGGCAGGCGAGATCGTCTCGGGGCTGGACGTGTACGGCAACCCGTGCTGGTCGGTGAGTGAGCAGGAGTTCCTGATCAACCTGTGTGAAAACAACGCCATCGAGCGCATCGCCGTCTTTGACGAGTACGGGCGGATCATGGCCACCAACCAGGAGGACTGGTACTTCACCATCACCGGCGATCCCGAGGACCAGTCCTATCCCTTCTGGGAGATCCTGGCCGAGCACCGGGACACCACCGCCCAGGACTACGCCGGGGACGGCGAGGGAGGCTTCTCCCAGTACATCGGCACCGCTTTTCACTACTACACCATCCAGGATGAGGACGGCTCCACCCGCTATGTGACCAAAGAGGATTACGCGGCTCAATTGGCTGGCCGCTGGGCCGGCGGACCCATCCTGAAGCACCGGGGCCTGCTCCAGATCAGCATCGTGCCGGAACGGCTGCGCTCCGTGATGGAGACCGCCACCCTGACCTATGTGGCCAGCCACACCACCGTCCACGGCACGGGCAGCATCCTGATCTGCGACACCAGCCCCGAGCACATCTGCATTTATTCCCCGGACCCCAACGACATCGGCCGCTCCGCCCTGAGCATCGGCTACTCCGCCGAGGCGTTCAATGAGCTGGGCGAGATGTTCAACGGCATCGTCACCGTCAACGGCACCGAATATCTGCTCACCTCCAAGCTGAAGGGGGAGCACTTCATCGGCGCCGCCGTGCCCACCTCCACGGTGTTCTCCACCGGCGATTCCTTCCTGCCGGTGGTGGTGGAGGTGACCGTCGTCGCCCTGCTGGTAGTGTCCCTCTATATGTGCCTGTTCGGCGCGGGGGAGGAGCAGATGTACCGGGACAACGAGGGCGTGGACCACAGCCGCGTCCGCAACGAGCAGGAGCCCTTCCTGCTGACCATGCCCTCCGGCAAGACCCGCCGGGTGCGCTCCGCCGCCGCCCGCTGGGACGCGGAGGAGGTGGCCTGGCGGGACATGACGCCGGACCAGAAGTTCGGCGCCGTGGCCAAGGGGGTGCTGAGCGCCTTCGCCATCTTCGTGTTCCTGTGCATCGTGGCCTCCCTGCTGGGGCTGGTCAAGATCGAGGCGGTCAACTATGTGTATGACGGCGTGTGGTCCAGGGGGCTCAACATCTTCGCCCTGACCCGCTGTATCATCACCCTCCTGCTGATGCTGGTGGGGGCCAGGCTGGTGGAGTTCATCATCGAGTCCGCCACCGCCAACATCGGCAGCCGGGCGGAGACGCTGGGGCACCTGCTGTCCTCCGTGGTGCGCTACGGCTCGGCCCTGGTCTCCATCTTTTACGCCCTGTACCTGTTCGGCCTGGACACCGGCAGCCTCATTGCATCCGCCGGCATCCTGTCCCTGATCGTCGGCCTTGGCGCCCAGAGCATGATCCAGGACATCCTGGCCGGTCTGTTCATCGTGTTCGAGGGCGAGTTCCGGGTGGGCGACATCGTCACCGTGGGCGATTTTCGGGGCAATGTGCTGGAGATCGGCCTGCGCACCACCAAGATCGAGGACCCGACCAAGAACATCAAGGTGTTCAACAACTCCAACCTGTCCGGCATCATCAACATGACCAAGGAGGCCTCCTACGCCGCCGTGGACGTGAGCATCGAGTACGGCGAGTCCCTGGAGCGGGTGGAGGCGGTGCTGGCCGCCGAGCTGCCCGAGGTGAAGAACCGCCTGCCCGCCATCCTGGACGGCCCCTTCTACAAGGGCGTGTCCGCCCTGGGCCAGAACAGCGTGGATCTGAAGATCACCGCCCTGTGTAAGGAGGGCGACCGCATCCAGCTCTGCCGCGATCTGTACCGGGCGGTCTACCTGATCTTCAACAAGCACGACATCAACGTGCCCTTCCCCCAGATCACCGTCAGCTATCTCAAAGAGGACGAAAAGCCCAGGCAGGAAGAGGCGAAGCCCAATGAAGTGGACCGTACGCTGGAAAAGCTCTCCGAGGATGAGGAAGAGGAAGATGACGAGGATAAGACCTGAGATCCTGTTCGCCGCGTGTGGTATGGCTCTGCTGCTGATCTGTCCCGCCCTTGCCGCGGCGCCCTCCCCGGTCCCGGAGCAGGGGGAGCCGCCCGTCTCCGCCGGATCGGAGACGGAGGGCGGCGGCTTGCTCGCCGGGGCGGCCGCCGGCGGCGGGACCGCGGTGCTGATCGGCGCCGGGGCCTACACCTTTGTACGCAAGAAGGTGAGCGAGGAGAAGGAGAAGCCCAGGGAGTTCGTCCACTATGAGAACCACACCCGGGAGGGCACCCTGACCCCGGAGGAGCGGCGGGATCGGTCCGGCTGACCGGGTGGACCGGGCGAAATGGTTTTCAATATCATAAGATAAGATATAGGAATTTTTAAAACACAATTCTCTATAATTTTCAACATAATTATTAAAAAGCAAGACATAAACTTGGGTTTATGTCTTGCTTTTTATTTTTACAAGGGGTATAATACTCCGAGGAGAAAGGGTGGGTGATGGTATGATCGCCAGTGAGCGGCAATTCCACATCGACTGCGTCCCCGGCGACGTGGGGCGCTATTGTATCCTCCCCGGCGACCCCGGCCGGTGCGAGGCCATCGCCGGATACCTTGATTCACCTGTCCACGTCCGCACCAACCGGGAGTTCTGCACCTGGACGGGGACGCTCCTGGGGGAGAGGGTCACCGTCACCTCCACCGGCATCGGCGGGCCGTCGGCGGCCATCGCCATGGAGGAGCTGTGCAATCTGGGGGCGGACACCTTTATCCGGGTGGGCACCTGCGGCGGCATCCGGCTGGACGTGACCAGCGGCGACGTGGTCATCGCCACCGGGGCGGTGCGCATGGAGGGGACCAGCCGGGAGTACGCCCCCATCGAATTCCCGGCGGTGGCCGACCTGTCGGTGACCAATGCGCTGGTGGACGCCGCAAAGATGCTGGAAATGCGCTGGCACGCCGGCGTGGTCCAGTGCAAGGACTCCTTTTACGGGCAGCACTCCCCGGAAGTTATGCCGGTGTCATATGAACTGCAAAACAAGTGGGAGGCCTGGAAGCGCCTTGGGGTGCTGGCCTCCGAGATGGAGTCGGCCGCCCTGTTCACCGTGGCGGCCCGCCGGGGCGTCCGGTGCGGCTCGGTGTTCCATGTGATCTGGAACCAGGAGCGCAACGCCGCCGGCCTGGACCAGATCCGAGACGAGGATACCGGGAGCGCCATCCGGGTGGGGATCGAGGCGCTGAAGCTGCTCATCCGGCGGGACAGAGGCTGATCTGACATCAACAGAGAGAGGGCACGCTATTATGGCGAAAACTGCGATCGTGACCGACAGCAACAGCGGTATCTCTGTGGCCGAGGGCAAGGCTCTGGGCGTCGCGGTGGTGCCCATGCCGGTGCATATCAACGGGAAGATCTACTATGAGGGCGACGGCCTGACTCAGGAGTTCTTCTACGGCCAGCAGCAGGCCGGGGCGGATATTTTTACCTCCCAGCCCGCTCCCGGCGACATCACCGCCCTGTGGGACCGGGTGCTGGAGAGCAGCGACCAGCTGGTCTACATCCCCATGACGGCGGGCCTCAGCAACTCCTACGCCACCGCCTGCATCCTGGCCCAGGACTATGACGGCAGGGTGGAGGTGGCCGACAACCGGCGCATCTCGGTGACCCAGCGGCACTCGGTGATGGACGCTTTGAAGCTGGCGGAGGCTGGACAGGACGCCGCATCCATCCGCAAAACGCTTGAGGAGCAGGCCTACGACGCCGCCATCTATATCACGGTGGACAACCTGAAGTACCTCCGCAAGGGGGGGCGGGTGTCCGGGGTGGAGGCCATCGCCGGGACCATGCTGAACATCAAGCCGGTGCTGGAGATCTACGGGGAGAAGCTCAACGCCGTGGGCAAGGTCCGGGGCATGAAGGCCGCCCGGGAGGATATGCTCCGCCGGCTGCGCTCCGATGTGGAGGGCCGGCTCAGGCCCCTGAAGGACGCGGGCCGTCTGGCCATCAAGATCGCGTGCAGCCAGGTGTCCAAAGAGCTGCTGGAGGACTGGCGCTCTCAGGTCCACGCCGCGTTTCCTGATTTCCCGGACGTCACCGGCGAACCGCTGACCCTCTCCATCGCCACCCACACGGGGCCGGGGGCCCTGGGGTGCGGGGCGGTGCGCACCGACCCCTGAAATCAGAAAAGAGCCGCTGCCGGTGGCAGCGGCTTTTTCACGCGGGGGGTTGCATTTTCCGCCGGATTCCGATACAATCAAACATCGGCTTTGCCGATCTGATCCCCGTGAGGTGTTTCCATGGTCCTGTGTAAATTCATCGGCGACCGGGCTTTTTACCGGCGTCTGCTGGCCGTCATGGCTCCGATCCTGCTGCAAAATGTGATCACCAACTTCGTCAGCCTGCTGGACAACGTGATGGTGGGCCAGGTGGGGACCGAGCCCATGTCGGGCGTGGCCATCGTCAACCAGCTGCTGTTCATCTTCAACCTGTGTATCTTCGGAGGGCTGGCCGGCCCGGGCATCTTCACCGCCCAGTTCTACGGCAAGGGGGACGACAAGGGCATCCGGGACACCCTGCGGATCAAGCTGTTCATCGCCATGGCCTCGGTGGCGGTGTTCCTGGCCCTGTTCCTCGCCTGCGGGGAGGAGCTGATCTCCCTGTTCCTCCACCAGGGAGAGGAGGATCTGGACCTGGCCGCCACGCTGGGTCACGGGATGGACTACCTGCACGTGATGCTGTGGCAGATGATCCCCTTCGCCGTGACCCAGATGTACGCCGGCACCCTGCGCAGCACAGGGGAGACGGTGGTGCCCATGGCGGCCGGCGTGGCGGCGGTGCTGGTCAACGTGTGCTTCAACTACATCCTCATCTTCGGCAAATTCGGCTTTCCCGCCCTTGGCGTGGTGGGGGCGGCCGCGGCCACCGTCATGGCGCGGTGCGTGGAGTGCCTCATCGTGGTGCTGTGGACCCATCTGCACCGCCCTACATCGCGGGGGCCTGGCGCTCCCTGCGGGTGCCGGGGGAGCTGTTGCGGCAGGTGCTGATCCTGGGCGCGCCCCTGCTGGCCAACGAGGTGCTGTGGGCCGGCGGCATGGCGACGCTGAACCAGTGCTATTCCATGCGGGGGCTGGAGGTGGTGTCCGCCTTCAACATCTCCACCACCGTGTCCAACCTGTTCTTCTGCGCCTTTTTGGCCATGGGGGACGCCGTGGCCATCATCGTGGGCAAGCTGCTGGGAGCGGGGGAGACCGAGCGCGCCGTGGACGAGGACCGGAAGCTCATCGCCTTCTCGGTGGCGCTCAGCGTGGCCGTCGGGGCGGCGATGGCGCTGCTGTCCCCGCTGATCCCCCAGATCTACAACACCACTGCCGCCGTCAAGACACTGGCCGTCCGGCTGCTGCTGGTGGCCGCCGCCATGATGCCGCTGAACGCCTTTGTCAACTCCGCGTACTTTACGCTCCGCTCCGGGGGCAAGACGGTCATCACCTTCATCTTCGACTGCTGCTTCCTCTGGGTGCTGAGCATCCCCGTGGCCTTTGTGCTATCCCGGTTCACCGCCCTGCCGGTGGTGCCCATGTACGCCGTGGTGGAGGGACTGAATCTGGTCAAGGCGGCCATCGGCTTCTGGCTGGTGAGGAGCCGCCGCTGGGTGAACAATCTGGTGGCGGACCAGTGAGGCCCGCCCCGTCAAAACCGCCCGCCGGCGGGGGAGGGACGGGCCGCTTTTTGTCCAAGGTGACACTGGCACGTCCGGCCTCGCCGTGGTATTATCACATCGGTTTCAGAGTGTTTTTCAACCCTTTTGTGACGATCCGGAGGAGGATCATTTATGCCGAACGCTGACTACAAAGAGGCGCTGAAGCTGGGCCAGAGGGAGTTCCGCGCCTGTACCGCCAGAGGAGAGTATCCCTGCCTGCCCGCCCTGTCCGACTTTGTCCCTGCCGAGCGGCTCAACCGCGGGGTGGATGTGGGCGTCATGCAGATCCCGATGAGCTTTGTGGCGGGCACGTTGACCGGCGGACGCACCAGCGCCTTTGCCCGCAATTTCATGCCCATCATCGATGTGAACAGCGAGTTTGCCGCCAAGTGGACCGCTCTGTGCGTCTCCCACCTGGAGGAGGGCATCCGGGACGCCATCAAGTGCTATGAGTACATGAACCGCTATTATGTGGAGGAGGGGAACAAGCGGGTCTCCGTGCTGAAGTATTTTGGCGCGGAGACGGTCTACGCCCACGTGATCCGGGTGCTGCCTGAGCGCAACGGCTCCCCCGAGGTGGAGCGGTATTATGAGCTGCTGGACTTCTACAAGCTCAGCGGCACCAACTCCATCGAGTTCTCCAGGCAGGGGAGCGCCGCAGAGCTGCTGACCCTGCTCGGCAGGGACCCGGATGTGATGTGGAGCGAGGAGGAGCGGGCCTCTTTCACCTCCGCCTGCTATTACTTCCGCCGGGCCTATGAGGCCAGCGGCGGCGCGAAGCTGTCCTCCACTCTGGGGGACGCCCTCCTGGCCTTCCTGCGGGTATACGGCTGGCAGACCCTGCGCAGTTCCACCGAGGGGGAGATCAGGAAGATGCTCTCCAAGGTGTGGGAGGAGATCGCCCTCCAACAGGAGGAGGCCCCCATCGACGTGAAGCTGGCCCCGGAGGAAAAGAAGCCCGGCCTCATCACCAAGGTGCTCACCCCCGGGGAGGGCAGGGGCCGCAAGGTGGCCTTCATCCACGACAAGGACCCCGCCTCCGCCGCCTGGACCCGGGGCCATGAACAGGGGCGGCTCCATGTCCAGCGGGTGTTCGAGGGCAGGATCGACACGACGCCCTATTTCAACGCCCTGGAGGGCGACCCCTATGAGGTCATCGAAAAGGCTATCGCAGACGGGAACACCATCCTCTTTACCACATCTCCCCGGCTGCTGCCCGCCTCCCTGCGGGCGGCGGTGGAGCACCCGGAGGTATCCATCCTCAACTGCTCCCTGAACCAGTCCCATCGGTATATCCGTACCTATTACGCCCGGATCTACGAGGCGAAATTCGTGGTGGGGGCCATCGCCGGGGCCCTGGCCGGCCGGGACGACGTGGGCTATCTCTGTGACTACCCCATTTACGGCCAGATCGCCGGGGTGAACGCCTTTGCCCTGGGGGTCCAGATGGTCAACCCCACCGCCAAGGTCTATCTGGAGTGGACCTCGGTGGACGGGGCCGGGGCGGCCATGAAGCGCCTCACCGACCGGGGCATCCGCCTGATGTCCTCTCAGGATCTGACCCGCAAGGGGGAGGAAAGCTGGGCCAGCTTCGGCCTGTCCCTGGTCACCGAGGGCGGCCGGGTGAACCTGGCGGTGCCTGTGTGGAACTGGGGCGTCTACTATGAGGAGATGCTCCGCCGCATCAAGGACAAATCCTTCCGGGCGGAGTATGAGGAGACCGAACGGGCCGTCAACTACTACTGGGGCATGTCCGCCGGCGTGGTGGATCTTGCCTGCTCGGACAAGGTGCCTCCCATCACCCGTAAGCTGGCGGAGCTGCTCAAGCGGAGCATCCGCGCCGATCTCTGCCGGCCCTTCCGGGGCACCCTCTACGCCCAGGGCGGCAGAGAGATGAGCGGGGATCTCACCACGGAGCAGATCATCACCATGGACTGGCTGATGGAGAACGTGGAGGGCTCCATCCCCAGCTATGACCAGCTCACCGATGTGGGCAAAGCCACCGTGGATCAGGTGGGCGTCAAGCCCGCCGCAAAAGACAGGAAGGGACAGGCATGAAGATCCTGGCCGTCTCCGATGAGGTATCCAAGCAGTATTACGACTATTACACGCCGGGTATGCTGGACGGGGTGGATCTCATCCTGTCCTGCGGGGACCTGCGGCGGGAGTATCTGGAGTTTCTGGTGACCATGAGCCACTGCCCGCTGCTGTACGTCCACGGCAACCACGATGAGCGGTTCGACACGGCGCCGCCGGAGGGCTGTGTCTGTGTGGACGGCCAGCTCTATGTCCACGATGGCGTCCGCATCCTGGGGCTGGGAGGGTCCTTCCGCTACCGGGACGGGAAGCATATGTACACCGAGGAACAGATGCGCCGCAGGCTCTGGCGGCTGAAGCCGGCCCTGTGGAGGAGCGGGGGGATCGACATCCTGCTCACCCATGCCCCCGCCCGCCACGTCAACGACTTCGACACCCTGGCCCACCGGGGGTTCGAGTGCTTCGGCGGGCTGGTGGAGCGGTATCATCCCAAATACTTCATCCACGGCCACATCCACAAAAATTACGGGATCCACGTCCCCCAGCTCACCCGGCTGGGAGGGACCACCGTCATCAACGCCTGCGGGCACTGCCTGTTCGATTACTGACGGGCTGACCGCCTTTGGGGCGAAAACTGGAAAGCGTGAAAAGAGGGCGTCCCGCTCGGGACGCCCTCTCTGTCTGTATTTTGTTCAGCCGTTCTTGCCCCGCATGAGGGCCTTCATCCGCTTGTCGTGGTTCAGGATTCGCTTGCGGAGGCGCAGGTTTTCGGGCGTGACCTCCAGCAGCTCGTCGTCCGCCAGGAATTCCAGGCACTGCTCCAGGGACATCTGCCTGGGCGGGACCAGCCGCAGGGCCTCGTCGGAGCCGGAGGCCCGCATATTGGTGAGCTGCTTCTTCCGGCACACGTTGACGGTGATGTCCTCCAGCTTGGGGCAGACGCCTACCACCATGCCCTCGTACACGGGGACGCCGGCGCCGATGAACAGGGCCCCGCGCTCCTGGGCGAAGTACAGGCCATAGGTCACCGACTCGCCGGTCTCGTAGGCCACCAGGGAGCCGGTGTTCCGCCGCTGGATGTCCCCCTTGTAGGGGGCGTATTTCTCAAAGACAGAGGCCATGATGCCCTCGCCCTTGGTGTCGGTCAAGAACTCGTTGCGGTAGCCGAACAGCCCCCGGGAGGGTACCAGGAACTCCAGCTTGGTGCGGCTGCCGATGGGGTTCATGGAGAGAAACTCCCCCTTGCGGGCGCCCAGCTTCTCCATGACCGCGCCCACATTGTCAGCGGGCACGTCGATGACCACCCGCTCCACGGGCTCGCACTTTTTGCCGTCCACCTCCTGGTAGAGGACGCGGGGCGGGGAGACCTGGAACTCATAGCCCTCCCGGCGCATGGTCTCGATTAGGATGGACAGGGACATCTCGCCCCGGCCGGCCACGTTGAAGGCGTCGGTGGAGCCCTCCACCTCGGTCACCCGAAGGGAGACGTCCTTCAGGGTCTCCCGGAACAGCCGGTCCCGGATCTGGCGGGAGGTGACGTATTTGCCCTCCCGGCCGGCGAAGGGGGAGTCGTTCACCGAGAAGGTCATCTCCATGGTGGGCGCGGAGATCTTCACGAACTCGATGGGCTCCGGGGCGGCGGGGGCGCAGATGGTGTCGCCGATGGTGATGTCCCCGATGCCGCTCATGGCGATGATCTCGCCGGCGGCGGCCTCGGTGACGGGGGTGCGGTTGAGCCCGTCAAAGGTGTAAAGGGAGACCGCTTTCGCCTTGCGGGGCGGCACGTCGGGGGAGTGGTAGTTGCACACCGCGATCTCCTGGTTCTGTTTGATGGTCCCCCGCTCGATGCGGCCGATGGCGATGCGGCCCACGAACTCATTATAGTCGATGGAGGACACCAGCATCTGGAAGGGGGCCTCGGGGTCGCACTCAGGGGCGGGGATATAGTCCAGGATGGTCTCGAACAGGGGGACCAGGTCGGTGCCGGCCGCCTCGGGGGAGTAGGAGGCGGTGCCCTGCCGGCCGGAGCAGAACAGCATGGGGGAGTCAAGCTGCTCGTCGGTGGCGTCCAGGTCCAGCAGCAGCTCCAGGCACTCGTCGATGACCTCGTGGACCCGCTGGTCGGGCCGGTCGATCTTGTTCAGCACCACGATGACCCGGTGGCCCAGCTCCAGGGCCCGGGACAGCACGAAGCGGGTCTGGGGCATGGGGCCCTCGGCGGCGTCCACCAGCAGGATGACCCCGTTGACCATCTTCAAAATGCGCTCCACCTCGCCGCCGAAGTCGGCGTGGCCCGGGGTGTCCACGATGTTGATCTTCACGTCCTTGTAGTGGACGGCGGTGTTCTTGGCCAGGATGGTGATGCCCCGCTCCCGCTCCAGGTCGTTGGAGTCCATGACCCGCTCCACGGTGGCCTGGTTCTCCCGGTAAATGCCGCCCTGCTTGAGCATCTCATCCACCAGGGTGGTCTTGCCGTGGTCCACGTGGGCGATGATGGCGACGTTGCGCAATTTCTCGTTCTTCATAAGGATTCCTCGCAAATCTTGTTAAAAGTCACAGCTACTTATTATAATGGGATTCTTTTCGGATTGCAACACCGGGAATCCGGGAAAACGACGGAATTTTGGAGGGTTTTCCGGGAAAAAATGTGACGATTTATATTGACAGCGGCGCTTTGATGGAATATACTGCACAAGTGTTGATGCTTTTACAGCACAAAGCGATAAAGACTGCATGAAATTGGAGGAAACCGAAATGAAGAAGTATATCGCGCTCCTGCTGGCCCTGGTCATGGCCTTCGCCCTGTGCGCCTGCGGGGACACCGTGACCGGCCCCGGCCCCGCCCAGAACCCCAACAACTCCGAGACCCCCGCATCCCAGAGCGGCGGCGAGCCCTCTCAGTCCGGCGAGGAGCCCAGCGAGGCCCCCACTGCCAAGACCTATAAGGTCGGCATCTCCCAGCTGGTCACCCACGACGCGCTGGATTTGGCCACCCAGGGCTTCCAGGACGCTCTGAACGCGCTGCTGCCCGGTCAGGTGGAGTTCGACTATCAGAACGCCGCCAATGACTCCAACACCTGCTCCACCATCGCCAACGCCTTCGTGGCCGACGGTGTGGATCTGATCATGGCCAACGCCACCGCGGCTCTCCAGGCCGCCGCGGCCGCCACCGCCGACATCCCCATCCTGGGCACCTCCGTCACCGAGTACGGCGTGGCCCTGGGCATTGAGAACTTCTCCGGCACCGTGGGCGGCAACATCTCCGGCACCTCCGACCTGGCCCCCCTGGACCAGCAGGCCGCTATGATCAAGGAGTGGTGCCCCGACGCCAAGAATGTTGGCCTGCTGTACTGCTCCAACGAGCCCAACAGCCAGTACCAGGTGGATACCGTCCAGGGTTATCTGGAGGGCATGGGCTACACCTGCGCCCAGTACGCCTTCTCCGACTCCAACGATATGGCCGCCGTTTGCCAGACCGCCGCTGACAACAGCGACGTGATCTACATCCCCACTGACAACACCGCCGCGTCCAACACCACCATCGTGGACAACATCTGCCACGGCAAGATCCCCGTCTTCGCCGGTGAGGAGAGCATCTGCAAGGGCTGCGGCGTGGCTTCTCTGACGATCAGCTACTATGACCTGGGCTACGCCACCGGCGAGATGGCAGCCAAGATCCTGACCGGCGAGGCCGACATCGCCACCACTCCCATCGGCTACGCCCCCGATTTTACCCCCAAGTACAATCCCACCATGTGCGAGGCGCTGGGCCTCACCGCCCCCGAGGGCTACGAGGCCATCGGCTGAGTAATTTCAGTTAAACGAAAAAAAACAGCGGGAAAGGGCTTCCCTTTTCCGCTGTTTTTTGATAGACTCTAACAATAAATACGCTTTGCGGAATACCCGCGAGCAGACCAGGGGGAATCGAAATGGGCAGTTTTATCGGCGCACTGCCGGGAGCTGTGTCCCAGGGCTTGATCTGGGGCATCATGGCCATCGGCGTGTACATCACCTATAAGATTTTGGACGTGGCCGATCTGACGGTGGACGGCTCCTTCTGCACCGGCGGCGCCGTATTCGTCATGCTGTTTGCGGCGCAGGTCCCGGTGCCTGTGGCCCTGCTTGCCGCCTTTGGCGCGGGCCTTCTGGCGGGGCTGGCCACCGGTCTGCTGCACACCTTCTGCGGCATCCCGGCCATCCTGTCCGGCATTTTGACCCAGCTGGGCCTGTGGTCGGTAAACCTGGCCATCATGGGGATGAAGGCCAATGTGTCCATCAACGTGAACGACGAGGCCAATTTGAACAGGCTGTGGGTGTCCCTGCGGTTCGTCAGCTCGGTGGCCGATGGAAAGATGCCCTTCTACCGGCATCCCATCGTAGTGGTGGGCGTGTTCACCATCGCCGTCATCGCGGTGCTGTACTGGTTCTTCGGCACCGAGCTGGGCTCCGCCCTCCGGGCCACCGGCGCCAACGGCAACATGGCCCGGGCCCAGGGCATCAACACCAATGTGACCAAGGTGCTGGGCCTGATGATCTCCAACGGGCTGGTGGCTCTGTCCGGGGCGCTGCTCAGCCAGTATCAGAGCTTCGCGGATGCCAGCATGGGCCGGGGCGCCATCGTCATCGGTCTGGCCGCCGTCATCATCGGCGAGGTGGTGTTCTCCAGGCTGTTCCGCAACTTCGCGCTGAACCTGCTGGCCGTGTCCTTCGGCGCCATCATCTATTACGTCGTCATCCAGGCGGTCATCAGCCTCAGCGACATCAACACCAACTATTTGAAGCTGATCTCCGCCGCTATCGTGGCCATCTTCCTGACCGTACCCTACTGGAAGGGCAGATTTTTCTCCAAGCCGGTAAAGAGGGGAGGGGCCGCAAATGCTTGACGTAAAGAACATCTACAAGACCTTCAACCCCGGCACGGTCAACGAAAAGACCGCTCTGCGGGGGGTCTCCCTCCACCTGGAGGACGGGGACTTCGTCACCGTTATCGGCGGCAACGGGGCGGGCAAATCCACCCTGCTCAACGCCGTGGCCGGCACCTGGCTGGTGGACGAGGGCTCCATCTCCATCGGCGGGGTGGATGTGACCCATCTGCCGGAGCACAAGCGGGCAAAGTATATCGGCCGGGTGTTCCAGGACCCCATGATGGGCACCGCCGCCACCATGCAGATCGAGGAGAACCTGGCCCTGGCCGCCCGCCGGGGGAAGGGCCGCACCCTCCGCCGGGGCATCGCGCGGGAGGAGCGGGAAAACTACCGGGAGCTGCTGAAGATCCTGGACCTGGGTCTGGAGGACCGGCTGACCACCAAGGTGGGCCTTTTGTCCGGCGGCCAGCGCCAGGCGCTGACCCTGCTGATGGCCACCCTCCAGCGGCCCGACCTGCTCCTGCTGGACGAGCACACCGCCGCCCTGGACCCTAAGACGGCGGCCAAGGTGCTGGACGCCACCGAGCGCATCGTGAACAAGGATAAGCTCACCACCCTGATGATCACCCACAACATGAAGGACGCCATCATCCACGGCAACCGGCTCATCATGATGTACGATGGGCAGATCGTGCTGGACATCTCCGGCGAGGATAAGAAAAAGCTCACCGTGGAGGACCTGCTGGCCAAATTCGGCCAGGCCACCGGCTCCGACGAGGCAGACGACAAGCTCCTGCTGGGCTGAAAACGGCATAATAAGAGGGCCTGCCGATTTGGCAGGCCCTTTTCATGTGTCAGGGCGGGGGGCCGCTTATCCCCTGACGATGGCGGCGATGCGCTCCACCGCGCTCTGGATCAGGGCGGACAGCGGCAGGTCGGGCACGCCGGCCACCACGGTGGCGCAGTGGCTCACCGGCACCAGCACCCGGACCGCGCCGCTGGCGCCCACAGCGGCGGCCATGGCGGGGGTGATCTCCCCCATGAGGGCGTCGGCCACCACGATGCCGACGGGCCCGGTGATGACGTCCGCCCGGCGGGCGTTGACGATCACGGCGTTCTCCCCGGTGGCCGCCCGGTCCGCGCCCGCCTTCAGCATGGCGGAGGCGGCGGCGCTGTTGGTGCCTACGGCGACGAGATCGGCGTCCGGCAGCGCCTGCCTGAGCGCCGACACCAGCTGCCGGCCCATGCCGCCGCCCTGGCCGTCGATGACGAGAATGTTCATATCCTCTCCTCCTGCCGTACTTTTATTGTATCTTACCAGAGGAGCACCCTGGCGTCAAGGCCCGCGCATAAATCCTTGTCCGGCCACATACAGTAGTGCGTGGACGATTGGACAAGGAGGGGATGGACGTGGAGAACGCATCCCGCAGTCATAGCCGAAGGGGGAGCCGGCGGCCCGCCCCCGGAAAGAGACGCACTCCGACCCGGGATGAGAGCGGCCGGACAGGCCGCCGCCTGCTTCGGCTGGCGGTGAGCCTTGCGCTCTTCCTGCTGGTGTACATCGGCCGGGGGGTGTTCCCCGGCCAGGTGGAGGCGTGGCGGAACGCCCTTACCTCCGATGTGGACTTCCAGGAGGCGTTCCAGCGGTTCGGGCGGGAGGTGTCGGAGGGAGAGCGGGTGCGGGACGCCTTCCAGGAGCTCTGCGTCGCGGTATTCGGGGGACAGAAGGAGGAGCCGGACCCGGGCCCCGCGCCGGTCCCGGAGGATGTGGAGATCGTCCCTCTGAGCGGGACCTCACGCATGGGGCTGGACTGGCTGGAGGAGCACGGCGCGCTGGCCGGCCTCTCCGCTCAGGGTGGGGAGGAGCCGGCCCCCTCCCCGTCTGCGGAGCCGGCTCCCACGGCTGCCCCGGAGCCGACGCCCGAGCCCACGCCCGCGGTGGTGACGGCCGTGGCCCAGGCCACCGACGACCAGGGCCGCAAGCTGCCCTCCAAGGTGAGCTTTGTGAACTATGAGCTGGGACTGGACAAGACGGTGAACCCCGTGAACGGTAGGATCACCTCCAAATTCGGCTTTCGGGACAACCCCATCGACGGCGACAGCGAGTTCCATCTGGCCCTGGACATCGGCGTGCCGGAGGGGACGGAGATCGCCGCCTTTGCCGACGGTACCGTCCGCTATGTGGGCCAGAGCGACGAGTTCGGCCTGTATTTCATGATCGACCACGCCAACAACGTAAGCTCCTTTTACGCCCACTGCTCCAAGCTGCTGGTGACCAAGGGGCAGACGGTATCCTGCGGGGAGACGGTGGCGTTGGCTGGCCACACCGGCCACGCCACCGGCCCCCATCTCCATCTGACCATTCTGAAGGACGACATCCGGCTGGACCCGGCGTACTATGTGGATCTGTGAGCGCCCCAGGGTGGAGGTCACTCCCGGCTTCCTGCTGCTGATGGGCGCCCTCTTCTGGCTGGACGAGGGGGTGGGCCTGCTCCCCTGGGGACTGCTGGCCTGCCTCCTCCACGAGCTGGGCCATATGGCCGCAGCCCGCCTGTGCGGGGGGAGGGTGGAGCGCTTTGCCCTGAGCGCCGTGGGGGCGGAGCTGACCTTCGACTATCTGCGGCCCCTGTCTTACGGCAGGGACAGCCTGGTGGCCCTGGCGGGGCCGGCGGTCAATCTGGTCACCGGGGCCTTTGCCCTGGGGATGAGATGGTATCTGCCGGCGGCCCTGAGCCTGGGGATCGGGGCTTTCAACCTGCTCCCCGTGCGGCCCATGGACGGGGGACGGGCCCTCTATGACATGCTGGCGGGGACGCTGGACGCCGACTGGGCGGAGCGCGTCTCCACGGCGGCGGCGGGGTGCGTGGTGGGGGCTCTGGTGGGGATGGGGGCTGTGGCCGCCGCGAAATTCGCCAATGTGACCCTGCTGCTCACCGCCCTGTGGCTGCTGCTCAAGACCTTTCGGGCAAATTAGGCGAAAAAAGATCCTTTTCGGAAAAAAGTGCTTGCAATCCAATTTCCGTTATGGTATACTACCCCAGTCTGAGTAAGGGCGGTCCTCTGCGCGGCCACAGGGCATGGACGCATGAACGCCTGATATTAGGAGGAAAAAGACCATGAATCTGTTGCAGCAGTTCAGCGACAAGTACACCAAGGACGAGGCCCCGCAGGTCAATGTGGGCGACACCGTCCGGGTGCACATCCGCGTGAAGGAAGGCAGCCGCGAGCGTATCCAGGTGTTTGAGGGCACCGTCATCGCCAAGAAGCATGGCGGCGTGGAGGAGAGCTTCACCGTCCGCCGCATCAGCTACGGCGTTGGCGTGGAAAAGGTGTTCCCCCTGCACGCCCCCACCATCGAGAAGGTGGAGACCGTCCGCAAGGGCAAGGTCCGCCGGGCCAAGTTGTATTACCTGCGGGACCGCGTGGGCAAGGCCGCCAAGGTCAAGGAGGACCTGTAAACAGCGCGTTCAAACACAGGAGGAGCGGGTTTTCCGCTCCTTTTGTGCGTTCCGGGGCTGTCTTTTTGGAGAAAACGTGTTATAATACCGGGCAGAAAGGGGGCGTCCGCCTGTGAACATCCAATGGTATCCCGGCCACATGACCCGCACCCGCCGGAAGATGCAGGAAGATCTGAAGCTGATCGATCTGCTGTGCGAGGTGGTGGACGCCCGCATCCCCGTCTCCAGCCGGAACCCGGACATCGACACCTTGGCGGGGGACAAGCCCCGGCTCATCATCTTCAACCGGGCGGACCAGGCCGATCCGGCCATGACGGCCAGATGGATCGCCTTTTATCAGGCCAGGGGCTTCGGCGTGCTGGAGACCGACGCGAAGCAGGGCAGAGGGGTGAGCCAATTCCCCGCCGCCGTCCGCGCCGCGCTGAAAGATAAGATCGAGGGTTGGAGGGCCAAGGGCCAAGTGGGCCGGCCCATCCGGGTCATGGTGGCGGGGATCCCCAACGTGGGCAAGTCCACCTTCATCAACAAGGCGGCGGGGCGAAAGACCGCCGTCACCGGCGATCGGCCCGGCGTCACCCGGGGAAAGCAGTGGGTGACCGTCGACAGCGGGCTGGAGCTGCTGGACACCCCCGGCATTTTGTGGCCCAAGTTCGAGGACGAGGCGACCGGCCTCCATCTGGCCTTCACCGGCGCGGTGAGGGATGAGATCATGGACACCGAGACTCTGGGCTGCCACCTGATGGCCCTGCTGGGGGAGCGCTATCCCGGGGCACTGCTGGAGGGCTATAAGCTGAAGGAGCTGCCCGCCCGGGAGGATGGGGAGAACGACGTGGCCTGGGGCTATCGCCTGCTGGAGGCCGCCGCCGTCCGGCGCGGCATGAAGATCTCCGGCGGGGAGGCCGACACCGGGCGGATGGCCAGGGTGCTGCTGGACGAGTTCCGCTCCGGCAAGCTGGGCCGCTTTACCCTGGAGGCGCCGGAAAGCTGAGGAGGGAGTCCAATGCCCGATCGATCACTGGAAAAGGCGGCGCGGGAGCGGGGCTTTGCCCTGGTCTGCGGCTGCGACGAGGCGGGGGCGGGGCCCCTGGCGGGGCGGGTGTACGCCGCCGCCGTCATCCTGCCGGAGGACCTGGACATCCCCGGCCTTGACGACTCCAAAAAGCTCACGGAGAAGAAACGGGAGGCCCTGTTCCCCGTCATCCGGGAGCGGGCCCTGGCCTGGTCGGTGGCCTATGTGGAGGCGGAGGAGATCGACGAGACCGACATCCTGAGCGCCCGGATGAAGGCCATGCAGCTGGCCATGGACTCCCTGGAGCCCCGGGCGGACTGGGCCCTCATCGACGGCAACCGGGACCACGGCGGCAGATACGCCATCACCACGCCCCATGAGTGTATTGTAAAGGGAGATTCCCTGTCAGTATCCATCGCGGCGGCGTCGGTGCTGGCCAAGGTGAGCCGGGATCGCTATATGCTGGAGATGGCCGCTCTCTATCCCCAATATGGGTTCGAGCGGCACAAGGGCTACGGCACCGCCCTCCACTATGAGCGGCTCCGGCAGTATGGGCCCTGTCCCATCCACCGCCGGACCTTTCTGAAAAACCTATGAGCGGAGAGAGGAGAGAGACCGGCGGCGCCCAGGCCAGGGTCAAGGGAGACTACGGGGAGCGGCTGGTGGCCGAGGCCCTGGAGAAAAACCACTGGACCGTCCTGGAGCGGAACTTCCACAGCCGTTTCGGAGAGATCGATCTGATCGCCGCCGGCAAAGAGCACATCATCTTCGTGGAGGTCAAGCTCCGCAAAAGCGCCCGTTTCGCCGCTGCCCGGGAGTTTGTGACCCGGGACAAGCAGCGGAAGCTGAAGGCCACGGCGGAGTGGTACCTGACGACCCATCCCACCGCGCTCCAGCCCCGGTTCGACGTGGCGGAGGTCTACGCCCCCGACGGGGCCAAGACCGCCGATCCCGTCATACGCTATTGGCAGAACGCCTTTTAGGAGGGGACCAGGATGGGAAAAATATCGGTATTCGACGCCCATTGCGACACTATCTCCCGCTGCCTGCGCACGGGGGAGGGTCTGGCCGCCAATGGGGGCATGGTGGCCCTGGCCCGGACGGCGCCCGCCTTTGACCGCTACTGCCAGCTTTTCGCCCTGTTCGCCACGGGAGAGGGCGTGGAGGAGCAGTATCGGGCGCTGCTGGGATGCTTTCAGGAGCAGATGGCCCGGAACAGCGGCCATATCGTCCAGTGCCGGACGGCGAAGGACGTGAAATGCGCCCACGCCCAGGGCAAAGCGGCGGCCTTCCTGTCGGTGGAGGGGGCGGAGCTGCTGGGCTGCGACCCCGCCCGTCTGGATCAGGCGGCGGAGGCCGGCGTGGTGGCGATCAATCTGACCTGGAACCACGCCAACGCCCTCGGCGGCTCACACTGTGACCACCCGGAGCGGGGGCTGACCCCCCTGGGAAAACAGTTTGCCGCCAAAATGGAGGACTTACATATCCTCATCGACGTGTCCCATCTGTCCGAGCCCGGGTTCTGGGACGTGGCGGAACAGGCCCGCAGGCCCTTCCTTGCCAGCCATTCCAACGCAAAATCCGTCTGGGACCACACAAGGAACTTGACGGATGGGCAAATAACTGCGATAATAAACAATCAGGGCGTGATCGGCCTCAACTTCTACACGGAATTTGTGGGCGGCAGCCTGGACCTGGACGCGGTCCGGGCCCACGCGGATCACATCCTGGCCCTGGGCGGGGAGAAAACCCTGGCCCTGGGCGGCGACTGGGACGGGTGCGACACCATCCCGGCCCTGCCCGCCGTTGACGCGCTGCCCAGGCTATACGAGCATCTGCTGTGCCATGGGTACTCTGAGACCCTTGTACAAGATATTTTTTACAACAATCTGATGAGAGTGGTGACCGCGCGATGAATTATCTGAGCACACGGAACAAGGAACTGCGGATGACCCCCGCCCAGGCCATCGTCAAGGGGCTGGCCCCCGACGGCGGCCTGATGACCCCCGCCGTGATCCCTCGCCTGCCCGCCCGGGCCATGGAGACCATGCGGGACATGTCCTACCGGCAGCGGGTGGTGTATATCCTCAACAGCTTCCTGGAGGGCTTCTCCAGCTCGGAGCTGACGAGCTACGCCGCATCCGCCTACGGGGGAGGCAAGTTCAGCCACCCCGACGTGGCCCCCGTGACCCGGCTGGACGACAACACCCACTGCCTGGAGCTGTGGCACGGCCCCACCTGCGCCTTCAAGGACATGGCGCTGCAGATGCTGCCCCATCTGCTGTCCGCCTCCCTGGGCAAGAGCGACGAGAAGAAGTCGGCCTGCATCCTGGTGGCCACCTCTGGCGACACGGGCAAGGCCGCCCTGGAGGGCTTCCGGGACGTGGACAAGACCCGGATCCTGGTGTTCTACCCCAAGGACGGCGTGTCCGAGATCCAGGAGCTCCAGATGGTCACCCAGGAGGGGGGCAACGTGGGGGTCTGCGCCGTGGTGGGCAACTTTGACGACGCCCAGACCGGCGTGAAGAAGCTGTTTTCCGACGAGCGGCTGGCGGCGGACCTTGCGGAGCGGGGCTGGTTTTTGTCCTCCGCCAACTCCATCAACTGGGGCCGGGTGCTGCCTCAGATCGTCTACTACGCCTCCGCCTACTGCGACCTGCTGAAGACCGGGGCCATCGCCCCAGGCCAGGAGATCGACTTCTGCGTGCCCACCGGCAACTTCGGCAACATCCTGGCGGGCTACTACGCCAAGTGCATGGGGGTGCCCATCAAAAAGCTGATCTGCGCCTCAAACTCCAACAATGTGCTCACCGACTTCATCAATACCGGCGTGTATGACCGCAACCGCACCTTCTACAACACCATCTCTCCCTCTATGGACATCCTCATCTCCAGCAATCTGGAGCGGATGCTCTTCGAGCTGTCCGGCCGGGACGATAAGCTGGTGCGGGACTACATGACCCAGCTCAGCGAGTTCGGGAGCTACCGGGTGGAGTCTTTCATCCGGGACAAGATGCAGAAGCTGTTTTACGCCGGCTGCACCGACGAGGACCAGACCAGGGCCACCATCGCCAGGCTGTGGGAGGAGCGCAAGTACCTCATCGACCCCCACACCGCCGTGGCCTTCCATGTGCTGGACCAGTACCGGGCCGACACCGGGGACGACGCTCCCGCCGTGGTGGTGTCCACCGCCAGCCCCTTCAAGTTCTGCGACAGCGTGCTGGAGGCCTTGGGCGTGAAGGAGCGCAGGAGCGGCCTGGACGGGCTGGCTCAGTTGTCCGAGTTCACCGGCGTGGCGGCCCCCGTCGCGCTGACCCGCCTGAAGGGCCGCCGGCCCCGGTTCACCGACCTGGTGGAGAAGAAGGACATGGAGGCCCCCGTGCAGGCATTCCTGCCGTAACGCCGCGTTTGTGAGGTGATCGTATGGCGCTGTTCGCGATCGGCGACACCCATCTGTCCCTGGGCACGCCGGGCAAGTCCATGGAGGTGTTCGGCGCGGGCTGGACAGACTACGTGGACCGGCTCCGGGAGGGCTTTTCCCAGGTGGGGGAGGCCGACACGGTGGTGCTGTGCGGGGATCTCTCCTGGGGGATGAATCTGGAGGAGGCCAGGGAGGACTTTGCCTTTCTGGACAGCCTGCCGGGGGAGAAGTGGTTGGTGAAGGGCAATCACGACTACTGGTGGAACACCGCCGCCAAGATGAACGCCTTTTTCGCCGCCAACGGCTTCACGAAACTCCGCATCCTCCACAACAACTGCGCCTTTTACGGGGAGACCGCCCTCTGCGGCACCCGGGGCTGGTTCTTTGAGGAGAACGGCGCCCCCCAGTGGGAAAAGGTGTTCAACCGGGAGCTCATCCGGCTGGAGGCCTCCCTCAAGGCGGCGGGAGAGGCGGACAAGCTGTGCTTCCTCCATTATCCGCCCCTGTACAAGGGCTATCGGTGCGAGGAGATCATCGCTCTGCTGGAGCGGTATGGCGTGAGGGCCTGCTGCTACGGCCATCTCCACGGCCCCAGCCACCGTCTGGCGGTGGAGGGGGAGCAGAACGGGGTGGACTACCGGCTCGTTTCGGCGGATTATGTCGGATTCCGTCCGAAAAAAATCCTGGATTAGTGAAAAAAACAGTGGAAATTTATCCGGGTATCTGATAAAATATCTTGGCGATTTAGAAAGAAGGCTCTGCGAGGGCCGATTTGGGAGGAAACCAAACATGAACATCAAGAGCAACGAGAAGAAAGAGAACAGCGCCTATGAGCTGGTCATCGAGGTGGGGGCCGCCGAGTTCCAGGCCGCCATCGACAAGGTGTACAACCGGCAGAAGAAGAGCATCTCCATCCCCGGCTTCCGCAAGGGCAAGGTGCCCCGCAGGATGGTGGAAAAGTTCTACGGCGAGAACGTGTTTTTTGAGGACGCCATCTCCGAGGCCTATCCCGCCGCCTATGAGGCAGCGCTGAAGGAGGCCGGCATCGAGCCCGTGGCCTATCCCCAGCTGGAGGTGCTGGACGTCAGCAAGGACGGCTTCACCTTCAAGGCCACCGTCACCGTCCAGCCCGAGGCCTCCGTCAAGGACTACAAGGGTCTGCCCGTGGCCAAGCCCGATACCAAGGTCACCGACGCGGACGTCGAGCGGGAACTGAAGCCGTACATCGACCGGGCCTCCCGGCTGGTCAGCGTGAAGCGCAAGGCCAAGAAGGGCGACGTGGCGGTCATCGACTTCGAGGGCTTCAAGGACGGCGCGCCTTTCGACGGCGGCAAGGGCGAGAACTACAGCCTGGAGTTGGGCTCCGGCAGCTTCGTCCCCGGCTTTGAGGATCAGGTGATCGGCATGAAGGCCGGCGAGGAGAAGGACATCGACATCACCTTCCCCGAAAACTACACCCCCGAGCTGGCCGGCGCCGCCGTGGTGTTCCATGTGAAGGTCAACGAGGTGAAGGAGAAGGAGGCCCCCGAGGTGGACGACGAGTTCGCCAAGGACGTATCCGACTTCGACACCCTGGACGAGTTCAAAAAGGACCTGGCCGACAAGCTGGCCAAGCGCCGCGCCGACCAGGCCGAGCGGGACTTTGACGAGGCCGTCACCGACGCCCTCATCGGCAAGCTGGAGTGCGACGTGCCCGACGCCATGGTGGACTACCGGGCGGAGAAGCTGCTGGAAGACTACGCGGGCCGCATCGAGTCCCAGGGCATCAAGTTCGACCAGTACCTCCAGATGATGGGCATGACCATGGACACCATGCGTGCCCAGGCCAAGGCCGCCGCCGGACGTGCTGTCCGCCGGGAACTGGCTCTGGAGGCCGTGGCCGCCGCGGAGAAGATCGAGATCACCGACGCCGATCTGGACGCCGAGTACGCCCGCCTGGCCGAGCAGTACAAGATGGAGGCCGATCAGGTGAAGGCCGCCGTCCCCGCCGAGGACGTGAAGAAGGATCTGGCCGCCCAGAAGGCCTTTGAGCTGGTGAAGGGCTCCGTGAAGAAGCCCGCCGCCAAAAAGGCCGCCAAGAAGACGGAGAAGGCCGGGGAGAAAGAGGAGAAGAAGGAGACCAAGGACGCCGACAAGGAGACCAAAAAGGCGGCGAAGAAGCCCGCAAAGGCCGAGGACAAGGCCGAAGAGGGCGAGGAGAAGCCCAAGAAGCGCGCTACGAAGAAGAAGGCCGAGGACAAGGCGGAGTAAGCGCCTTTTTGAGAGAGTGGGAATAGGTCCTGACAGAACAGGGGTATAATGACCCCGCCATTTCCCATCGAAAGGAGTTTTTCACATGAGCTTGGTACCCTATGTAGTGGAGCAGACCAGCCGGGGCGAGCGGTCCTATGACATCTTCTCCCGGCTGCTGAACGACCGGATCATCTTCCTGGGCGAGGAGGTCAACGCCACCACCGCCGCCCTGGTGGTCGCCCAGCTGTTGTATCTGGAGGCCCAGGACCCGGACAAGGACATCCAGTTCTATATCAACAGCCCCGGCGGCTCGGTCACTGACGGCATGGCCATCTACGACACGATGCAGTACATCAAGTGCGACGTGTCCACCATCTGCGTCGGCATGTGCGCCTCCATGGCGGCCTTCCTGCTGTCCGCCGGCGCCAAGGGCAAGCGCATCGCCCTGCCCAATGCGGAGATCATGATCCACCAGCCCTCCGCCGGCACCCAGGGCCAGATCACCGATATGGCCATCCACCTGAAGCGGCTGGAGACCATCAAAAAGCGGATGAACGAGATCCTGGCCGCCAACACCGGCAAGAGCGTGGAGGAGGTCACCGCCGCCTGCGAGCGGGACAACTTCATGTCCGCCGAGGAGGCCAGGGAGTTCGGCCTCATCGACAAGATCATCACCAATCGCTGAACGGACAGGGGAGAGAGCGGAGGAGGCCTCCGCTCTTTGCCCGTTTGACCCGAAAGGAAGATTCTTATGGCAAGAGACGATTATCGGTCCGTCCGCTGCTCCTTCTGCGGCAAGCATCAGGAGCAGGTGGAGCGGATCATCGCTGGGCCGGGGGCCTACATCTGCAATGAGTGCGTCCACCTGTGCATGGACATCCTGGACGAGGGCCAGGACAATGTGGACGTGGTCAACGATGTGCCAGACGTCATTCCCACCCCCAAAGAAATGGTGGAGGTGCTGGATCAGTACGTCATCGGCCAGGAGGACGCCAAGAAGGCCCTGTCCGTGGCGGTGTACAACCACTATAAGCGCATCTACTTCGGCGGCGGGGACGACGTGGAGCTCCAGAAGAGCAACATCCTGATGATCGGTCCCACCGGCTGCGGCAAGACCCTTTTCGCCCAGACGCTGGCCCGCATCCTGAAGGTCCCCTTCGCCATCGCCGACGCCACAACCCTCACCGAGGCCGGCTACGTGGGCGACGATGTGGAGAACATCCTCCTGCGGCTGGTGCAGGCCGCCGACTACGACATCGAGCTTGCCGAGCGGGGCATCATCTACGTGGACGAGATTGACAAGATCGCCCGCAAGAGCGAGAACACCTCCATCACCCGGGACGTGTCCGGCGAGGGCGTCCAGCAGGCCCTGCTGAAGATCTTGGAGGGCACCGTGGCCAACGTCCCGCCCCAGGGAGGCCGCAAGCATCCCCACCAGGACTTTTTACAGATCGACACCAAGAACATCCTGTTCATCTGCGGCGGCGCGTTCGACGGGCTGGAGAAGATCGTGGAGCGCCGTCTGGATCAAAAGACCATCGGCTTCGGCGCCGACGTCAAGACCGCCAAGGAGCGGGAGGACTCCAACGTGCTGAGATCTGTCCAGCCCCACGACCTGCTGAAATTCGGCATCATCCCCGAGCTGGTGGGCCGTCTGCCCGTCATCACCACCCTGAGCGCCCTGGGCAGGGCGGAGCTGGTGCGCATCCTCACCGAGCCCAAGAACGCCCTGGTGAAGCAGTATGTCAAGCTGCTGGACTACGACGACGTGGCCCTGGAGTTCACCCCCGACGCGCTGGATGCCGCCGCCGACAAGGCGCTGGAGCGGAAGATCGGCGCCCGGGGCCTCCGGGCCGTGCTGGAGGAGACCATGACCCCCGTGATGTACGACGTGCCCTCGGACGAGAGCATTGTGAAGGTGGTCATCACCGGCGACGCCATCCGGGGCAAAGGGCAGCCGGAGGTCGTCCGCCAGGAGGGGAGGCCCGCCCGTCACCGCCTGGGTGGCGCCGACCTCCACGCGGAGAAGGGCGGCAAGGCCGCGCCGCAGGGGAACGTATCGTAACACGCTGAGGGGCGGGCGTCTGTCCGCCCCTCTTTTCCCATAGAGGAGGAATCGTATGAGCGACTGTATCGTGATGCCCGCGCTGGCGCTGCGGGGACTGACCGTGTTCCCCCAGCTGACCCTGCACTTCGACGTGGGGCGGGAGGCGTCCATCAAGGCGCTGGAGGCGTCCATGGCGGAGAACCGGGGCATCTTCCTGGTGACCCAGCGGGACGTGACCGTGGAAAACCCGGAAGGGAAAGACCTTTACACCGTCGGCACTATCGCCGACGTGAAGCAGATCCTCCGGCTGCCGGAGAATAGCGTCCGGGTGATGGTGGAGGGCCGCAGCCGGGGCCGAATGACGAGCCTGGTGGCCACCGAGCCCTATCTGACCGCGGAGGTGGAATATCTGCCCGCGCCAAAGACTCTCCGGGGCAATTCCTCCCGCACCGAGGCTGCCATCCGTCAGGTCTATGCCCACATGGAGCGGTACACCGAGCTGTCTGACCGGGTGCCGCCGGAGGTCTATCTGAAGATGCTGGCCAGCGACGATCCGGCCTATATCTCCGACTACGCCGCCCAGAACCTCCCCCTGCGGTTCGAGGACAAGCAGGCGGTGCTGGAGGAGTTGCGCCCCGCCCGGCGGATCGGCCTGCTGTGCCGCATCCTGGGCCGGGAGGTGGAGATCCTGGAGGCGGAGGCGGAGCTTGCCGCCAAGGTCCACGAGCAGGTGGCCTCCAGCCAACGGGACTATTTCCTGCGGGAGCAGCTGCGGGTGATCCAGCGGGAGCTGGGCGAGGACGGCGAGCAGGACGAGATCGGCGAGTATCGTAAACGTGTGGCTGAGGCCGATCTGCCCGATTTGGTCCGCGAAAAGCTGGAGATGGAGATCAGACACCTGGAAAAGCAGCCCTTCGGCTCCGCCGAGGGGGCGGTGATCCGGGGGTATCTGGACACCTGCCTGGAGCTGCCATGGAACAAAAAGACCCGGGAGCGGGTGAGCGTGGCCGCTGTTTCCAAAACCCTGGACGCCGACCACTACGGCCTGGACAAGGTGAAGGAGCGCATTTTGGAGTTCGTGGCGGTCAAGCAGCTCTCCCCGGACCTGAAAGGGCAGATCATCTGCCTGGTGGGACCTCCCGGCGTGGGCAAGACCTCCATCGCCATGAGCGTGGCCCGGGCCATGAACCGCAAGCTGGCCCGCATCTCACTGGGCGGCATCCGGGACGAGGCGGACATCCGCGGCCACCGCAAGACCTATATCGGCGCCATGCCGGGGCGGATCATCGCCGGCATCCGGCAGGCGGGCAGCTCCAACCCGGTGCTGCTGCTGGACGAGATCGACAAGGTGGGGGCCGATCACCGGGGGGACCCGGCGGCCGCCCTGCTGGAGGTGCTGGACGGGGAGCAGAATTCTACCTTCCGGGACCACTATCTGGAGCTGCCCTTCGACCTGTCCGACGTGATGTTCATCACCACCGCCAACACCACCGACACCATCCCAAAGCCCCTGCTGGACCGCATGGAGGTCATCGAGCTGCCCAGCTATACCGACCGGGAGAAGCTGGAGATCGCCAAGCGCCACCTGCTGCCCCGGGAGCTGAAGCGCCACGGCCTCACCAAGGCCAAATTGAAGATCACCGACGAGGCCATCCTGGCCATCATCGCCGGGTATACCCGGGAGTCGGGGGTGCGCCTGCTGGAGCGGCGCCTGGCCGCCCTCTGCCGGAAGGCGGCGGTGGGCATCGTCCGGGATGGGGAGAAGCGGATCGCCGTCACCGCGGGGGACTTGCAGGAGCTGCTGGGCCCCCGGCGCTATCTGGACGAGACCCCGGAGCGGGAGCCCCTGGTGGGGGTGGTCAACGGCCTGGCCTGGACCTCCGCGGGGGGCGAGATTTTGGAGGTGGAGGTCAACGTGGTCCCGGGCTCCGGTAAGATCAACCTCACCGGCAACCTGGGGGACGTGATGAAGGAGTCCGCCCAGGCGGCCCTGTCCTTCATCCGGGCCCACGCGGACAGCCTGGGCGTGGCGGAGGAGTTCTACAAGACGAAGGACATCCACGTCCACTTCCCGGAGGGCGCGGTGCCCAAGGACGGCCCCTCCGCCGGAGTGGCCATCGCCACGGCCATGGTGTCCGCGCTGGCGGGCGTGCCCGTCCGCCGGGACGTGGCCATGACGGGGGAGATCACCCTCCGAGGGCGTGTGCTGGCCATCGGCGGCCTGCGGGAGAAGACCATGGCCGCCCTGCGCAATCACATCACCACCGTGCTCATCCCCGCCGACAACATGAAGGATCTGGACGACATCGACCAGACCGTCCGGGCGGCGCTGAGATTCGTGCCCATCCGCCGGGCGGACGAGGCCCTGGCAGAGGCGTTGGCCGGAATGCCCGCCGCGCCCAGGGGGCAGTCCGCCGTGGTGGCAGATCAGCCCCATCCCGCCGGGGACGCCATCGGCCTGTGCCAGTGAGGTCCCTATGGCGGTGAATTGGAACAGGGCGGAGTTTGTCCGCTCAGCGGCGAAGCCCGCAGATTTCATCCGGGACGGGCTGCCCCAGGCGGTGTTCGCGGGGCGGTCCAACGTGGGCAAGTCGTCGGTCATCAACCGGCTGCTGAACCGAAAGAACTTCGCGCGGGTGGGGGCAGCCCCCGGCAAGACCACCCAGATCAACTACTTTCGCATCGACGGAAAACTCTACCTGGTGGATCTGCCGGGATACGGCTACGCCCAGGTGTCCAAGGCGGAGCGGGACCGCTGGGGCAGGCTCATGGAGCAGTGGTTCGCCGACGCGGGGCGGATGGCCCTGGGCGTCCTGGTGGTAGACGCCCGGCACAGGCCCACCGCCGATGACCGCACCATGTCCGACCTGTTTTTGAGTACCGGCCAGTCCTATGTGGTGGCCGCCAATAAGCTGGACAAGCTGAAAAAGAGCGAGATCGAGGGCAACCTGGCGCTCATCCGCGAGACGCTGGAGCTACCGGAACGGGTCCCGCTGGTGCCCTTTTCCGCTGAAAAGGGGGAGGGCAGGGACCGTCTGCTGGGCCTCATTCTGGAACACGTGGAGGGAACGCTGTGAAATACGTGCGCGTCGAGGACATCCATGGCCCCGTCTGGGGCGTGGTGAAGGGGGAGGACGTCCTCACCCTGAAAAAAGCCCCCTATGAGGGGATCGAGTACGACGGAGCCAGCCGTCCCTTGAGCGGGTGCAGACTGCTGGCCCCCTGCGAGCCCACCAAGATCGTCTGCGTGGGCAAGAACTACGCCGACCACGCCCGAGAGATGGGGTCTGAACCCCCCGGCTTCCCGGTGCTGTTCCTGAAAAGCCCCAACACGCTCAACAGGCCGGAGGGGGCCGTCCACGCGCCGGCCTTCGTCCAGCGGCTGGACTACGAGGGTGAGTTGGCGGTGGTCATCAAGCGCCGGGCAAAGGATGTAAAGGCAAAGGACTTTGCGGACTATGTGCTGGGCTTTACCTGCCTCAACGACGTCACCGCCCGGGACGTGCAGCAGCACGACGGCCAATGGACGAGGGGCAAGTCCATGGACGGGTTCTGCCCCGTGGGCCCCTGGGTCACCGATGAGGTGGATCCCTCCCGTCTGAACGTCGAGACTCGCCTCAACGGTAAGGCCGTCCAGCGGGGGAACACCGCCGATTTTATCACCGATGTGCCAAAGCTTTTGGAGTTCATCACCGCCTCCATGACCCTGGAGCCTGGGGACGTGATCGCCACCGGCACTCCGGCGGGCATCGGCCCCATGGTCCCAGGCGACACCGTAGAGGTGGACATCGAGGGCGTGGGCGTGCTGGTCAACCACGTGATTTGAGCAGTTTTCCCCGGCGGAGGAGCCTCTCCGCCGGGGAAATTTTTGGATTTCGAGGTGGCGTTTTTTGTCAAAATAGAATAAAACTTGAAAAAATAGCGGGAAAAATCGTTGAAACTTTCAAAAACTTCAACAAAAATGATAAAAAGTCTTGCAAAAGTCCCAAATATCATGTATACTGTTTTTGGACTCTTATACACGTTTGACCCGCTGACCGTCCGTGCGGGCCCGACAAAGGAGGCGATGACGTGTATCAGGTCGGGGACAAGGTGGTCCATCCCATGCACGGCGCCGGGATCATCGATTCCATCGTCCAACGCAAGGTGGCCGGGCAGACCCAGGACTACTACCTGCTGAAACTCTCCGCCGGAAGCATGATGGTCATGATCCCCACCGGAAGCACCGAAGAGATCGGCGTCAGGCCGGTGGTGACGGTCGATCAGGCGGAGGACATCCTCAGCGCCATGGAACACCTGGAGGTGGACATGACGCAGAACTGGAACCGCCGTTACCGTGAGAACATGGTGCGGCTGAAGAGCGGCGATCTGCTGGAGGTCGCCAGGGTGATCAAGGGCCTGATGGCCCGCGAGAGCCAGCGGGGGCTCTCCAACGGGGAGCGGAAGATGCTCCACATGGCCAAGCAGATCCTCATCTCTGAGCTGGTCCTGGCTCAGAGCCTGCCGTACGAGACGGTGGAGGCCAGCGTGGACAGCGTACTGCGTCAGTGATCGAGCGGAAGGAGCCGGGAGGGCTCCTTTTTCGCGTAAGGAGGACTACGATATGCTGAAACAACTGCTGCAAAAGCTGACGGGGAAAAAGGATCCGCTCCAATGCTCCGCTGTGGTGGTGGCGGCGGGCAGCTCCACCCGGATGGGCTTTGACAAGGTCCTTACCGACGTGGGCGGCGAGCCCGCGCTGATCCGCTGTCTGCGGGCCTTCCAGGCCGCGCCCTCTGTGGATGAGATCGTGGTGGTGGTCCGGGAGGACGCCCTGGGGGAGGCGGCGCGGCTCGTCAAGGAGGCCGGCCTCACCAAGGTGACCAAGGTCATCCGGGGAGGGGAGACCCGCACCCGGTCCGCCCGGCTGGGCACCTTGGAGGTGCAGCGCAAGGCAAAGCTCATCGCCATCCACGACGGGGCCCGGCCCTTCGTCACCGTGGAGGTCATCGAGGACGCCATCGCCCAGGCCGCTGTCTGCGGCGCCGCGGCCCCGGCCCTGCCGGTGAAGGACACCGTCAAGCGGGTAGGGGAGGACGGTCTTGTGTGTGAGACTCCAGACCGCTCCACGCTGTGGGCCGTCCAGACCCCCCAGGTGTTCGACGGGGACCTGATCCGGGCCGCCCTGCAAAAGGCCTTGGACGACGGCGCGGAGCTCACCGACGACTGCGCCGCCGTGGAGCGGCTGGGCATGAAGGTGACCCTGATCCCCGGGGACGAGCGGAACATCAAGCTCACCACTCCCGTAGACCTGGCGGTCGCCAGGACGCTGATGGAGGAATACGCCCAATGATACGCGTTGGACACGGATACGACGTACATAAACTGGTGCCGGGGCGGAGGCTGGTCCTGGGCGGGGTGGAGGTCCCCTATGAAAAGGGCCTGCTGGGCCATTCCGACGCGGACGTGCTCACCCACGCGGTGATGGACGCCCTGCTGGGGGCGGCGGGCCTTTGGGACATCGGCCACGCCTTCCCGGACAGCGACCCGGCCTATGCGGGCATCTCCAGCCTGGTCCTGCTGGAGCGTGTCATGGAGATGCTGGCGGAGAGGGGCTATGCCGTGGGCAATGTGGACGCCACCGTCATCGCCCAGCGGCCCAAGCTGTCCCCTTTCATCCCGGAGATGAGGGAGCGGCTGGCCGCGGTCATGCAGATCCCCGCCGACCGGGTGAACGTGAAGGCCACCACCGAGGAGGGCCTGGGCTTCACCGGGGCCGGGGAGGGGATCGCCGCCCACGCGGCGGCCCTGATCACGGACAAGTGAACACAGCTCACAAACGCTCCCCCCAGGGCATACAATGCCTTGTGGGGAGCGTTTTCGCGCCCCTCGATTCAGGAAAGGAATGATGGGCCGATGGTTCACTATCTGATCGTTTGCCGCTCGCTGACCCACGCCCAACGCACCGCCCATCTGTTGGAGCGGGCGGGCATCGCCGGCTCTGTGATCCGCGCCCCCAAGGTCATCTCCAAAGAGGGCTGCGGCTACTGCGTCCGGGTGGCGGAGCGGAAACTCACCGACGCGCTGATGGTACTCCGCCGGGAGGGGATGGCGCCCCGGCAGGTGTTCCTCCAGTCGGCCGAGGGGGTATACAGCGAGGTGCCCGCATGATCTATCTGGACAGCGCGGCCACCACGCTGGAGAAGCCCCGCAGCGTGCCCGCGGCGGCCGCCTGGGCCATGACCCGCATGGCCAGCCCCGGGCGGGGAGGCCATCCCGCCAGCGTCCTGGCCGCCGACACCATGTACCGCTGCCGGGAGCTGGCGGCGGAGCTGTTCGGCGTGGACGATCCTGAGCAGGTGATCCTGACCTCCAACGCCACCCACGGCCTGAACATCGCCATCCACTCGCTGGTGAGGCCGGGGGCTGCGGTGCTGATCTCCGGCTATGAGCACAACGCCGTCACCCGGCCGCTGTACGCCCGCCCGGATGTGAAAGTCAAGATCGCCGCCGGCCCCCTGTTCGACGGGGATGGGGTCTATGAGGTCTTCCGCCGGGAGCTGACGGCGGAGGTGGACGTGGTCATCTGCAATCACGTGTCCAACGTGTTCGGTTTTGTCCAGCCGGTGGAGCGCATCGCCGCCCTCTGCAAGGAGCGGGGAGTGCCGCTGATCGTGGACGCATCCCAGTCCGCCGGAGTGCTGCCGGTGGATATGAAGCAGTGGGGGGCGGCCTTCGTGGCCATGCCGGGGCACAAGGGACTGTACGGTCCCCAGGGGACCGGCCTGCTGCTCTGCGGGGCAGAGACCAGGCCGCTGCTCTGCGGCGGCACCGGCAGCCAGTCCCGGCGGCAGGAGATGCCCGACTTCCTCCCGGACCGGCTTGAGGCGGGGACACAGAACGTGTGCGGGGCCGTCGGCCTGCTGGCCGGGATGCGCTTTGTCAAAGAGAAAGGGATCGGCCGGATCCACGCCTATGAGATCAGGCTGGCGGGACGGCTGATGGATCGGTTGTCGGCCATCCCCGGCGTCACCGTATACCGGGGCGCGGATCAGAGCGGGGTGTGTTCCGTCACCGTAGACCGAATGGACTGCGAGGAGGTGGGGGCCGCCCTTGGGAGGCGCGGGGTGGCCGTCCGGGCGGGGCTTCACTGCTCGCCCCTGGCCCACCGCACGGCGGGCACGGAGGAGAGCGGCACCGTGCGGTTCAGCGTTTCGGCGTTCAACACCGCCTGGCAGATGGACCGGGCGGCGGAGATCGTCCGTCAGATCGTAACACAGGGCAAAGGGGCGCGGTGAAGGCCGCGCCTTTTTGCGTTTCTTTTAGGAATTTGCCCCTGAAATTTCGCGGTTTCCCTTGCCATCCGCGGCCCATATGTGGTATAATACCCTGAATGATTTTGCGAACCTGTCTGCGGACAGGCTGTCTCAGTCGATTTTTCGGGGAAAGAGGGGAGAGAAATGGAGGCCATCCTGCAATTTTTGCGGCAGCTGCCGGAATATCTCAAACTCATTGGACCCTTTGACGTATTGGACATGGCGCTGATCGCCTTTGGCGTCTATCATCTGTTCCGTTTCGCCCGGAAGAGCCGCTCGGGGCAGGTGGTCCGGGCGGTGGTGCTCATCATCGCCGCCATGGTGCTGGCCAATCTGCTGCGGCTGCGTGTGGTGAGCTATGTGCTCAACCGCACGGTAGAGCTGGGTTTCATCGCCCTGATCATCCTGTTCCAGCCGGAGCTTCGCCGGTTCCTGGAGCAGATGGGCAGCGGCCGGATCAAGGAGCTGTTCGTATCGGAGAGCGGCGGGGATGATCTGGAGCGGGCCATCACCGAGACGGCGGCCGCCTATGCGGATATGTCCGCTGAAAAGGTGGGCGCTCTGATGGTATTCGAGCGCAAGACCATCCTGGACGATATGCTCAAGACCGGCACCCCGCTGGACGCGGCGGTATCCGCTCAGCTTTTGAAAAACCTGTTCTGGAACAAGGCCCCCCTCCACGACGGGGCGGTCATCGTCCGGGCGGGACGGATCGTGGGGGCGGGCTGTATGCTCCCCCTGTCGGGCAATGTCAATCTGGACCACAATCTTGGGATGCGCCACCGGGCGGCCATCGGCGCCAGCGAGAATTCCGACGCGGTGGTGGCCGTGGTGTCCGAGGAGACGGGCTCCATCTCGTTGGCCATCAACGGGACGCTCCAGCGGGGCCTGGACCGCATCGAGCTGGAGGAACTCCTCCGGGCGGAACTGATCCCGGAGGAGGAGGGCGGAAAGATCGTCAACTCCGCCGCCAAACTCACCAGCGTATTCAAGGGCTTTAGGGGAGACAGTGCAAATGGGAAAGAAGATTCTTGACAGCCGTTTTCTGTACATCGTGCTGTCCATCCTCATCGCCATCGGCCTGTGGCTCTATGTCGCCGCCAATGACGAGACGCCGCACAGCAACACCATCCGCGGGGTCCCCGTCACCTTTACCGGGGAGGAGATTTTGGAAGAGCGCGGCCTGATGCTGGTGAACGGGCCCTATACCGCCTCGGTGACGGTACAGGCCACCAACACGGTGCTGACGTCTCTGACCAATCAGACAGTGAAGGTGACCGCCAATGTCTCCGGCATTGCCGAGGAGGGGACCCACACGGTGAGCTATACCGTGGTGCCGCCCGCCGGGGTGTCCACGAACCAGTTTACCGTGGTCAGCGGCGTCAATGGCAACGTGATCACCGTTGAGGTGGCCCGGTACAGCAGCCAGGAAGTGCCCGTTGAGGGAGAGTTCACCGGCAGCGTTGCCGAGGGCTATCTGGCGGGGGACAAAGAGGACTTTGTCTTCTCCCCCAAGACTGTGGTGGTCAGCGGCCGCCTGGACGAGGTGAACCAGGTGGCCCGCGCGGTGGTCACCGTGGATGACGAAGGGCTCACCGAGACGGTCAACGGGGAATTCCCCTTCCGGCTGCTGGACCGGGCCGGCAATGAGCTGACCGATCTGAGCGTGACGTGCGATGTGCGGACAGTGAACGTCACCTTCCCCATCCAGGCCACCGCGGAGATCCCCCTGACCGTTACCTTTGTGGACGGCGGCGGCGTGGGCGCCGATCAGGCCTCCGCGACGCTCTCCACCGAGTCGATCACCGTGGCCGGAGACACCGAGGCTGTGGAGGCGGTCAAGGCGGCTGGATCCATCAATCTGGCCACCATCGATCTGTCCGCCGTCAGCGACGGGGAGACTTTGACGTTCCCCGTGCCTCTGGCCGACGAGCTGGACAATCTCACCGGCGTCACCGAGGTGACGGTGACGGTCCGCTTCAACAAGCAGCTGGAGGAGCGGGCCTTTAAGGTCAGCAACATCCATTGCATCAATGTCCCGGAGGGCTGGACGGCGGAAGTCATCACCCAGGAGATCTCCGTCACCGTCCGCGGCAAGCCCGATCTGCTGGACGAGATCACCGACGACAGCCTGTTGGCGGTGGCCGACCTCCAGGACGTGACCCCCGCCGCCGGCGGGTATACCGCCACCGTCCACGTCTATCTGAATATCGCGCCCTCCGCCGCGGAGGTGGGGGTGCTCAGCGGGGACTACCGCATCGCCCTCAACCTGACGGAGGGAGACGCGTCGCGGATGGCCATCCCCACGCCCGCGGGCTGATGTTCGGCTATGTGCGCCCTGCCCTGGACCGGCTGAGCGAGGAGCAGCGAGAGGCCTATCAGTCCGCCTACTGCGGCCTGTGCCATGCCCTTGGGCGGCGCTGCGGCTTCTGGTCCCGGTTCACCCTGCAATACGATTTCACCTTTCTCGCCATACTGTTGATGGCGGGCGGGCCCTGTGAGACGGAGTGCAGGCGGTGCCCCGCCCACCCCATCCGCAAGCCCCGCCCCTGCGTGAAAGGGGACGCCCTGGACCTGGCCGCCGACGAGAGTATGATCCTCACCTGGCACAAGCTGTGTGACGATGTGGCCGACCACGGCTTCTTTGCCGGCCTGCCCGCCCGCCTCCTGCGGCTGGTGTTCCGAAAGGCCTACCGCAAAGCGGTGGCCGCCCGTCCAGCCTTTGACCGCCGTGTCCGCGAGGAGCTGGAGCGCCTGGGCGCCATGGAAAAGGCCCGTTCCCCCGAACTGGACCGGGTGGCCGACGTGTTCGCCGCGCTGTTGTCCGCCGCGGCGGACAGCCTGCCGGACGACCATCCCAACCGGCGGCCCATGGAGCAGCTGCTCTATCATCTGGGCCGGTGGATCTACCTGGTGGACGCCTGGGACGACCTGGAGGAGGACGAGGAAAAGGGCCGCTACAATCCCCTGACCGCCCGCTTTGGGGCCGATGTGCGGGAACAGCGGGACTACTTTGAGACCACTGTCACCCATTCGGCGCGTCTGGCGGCCTCGGCGGCCAATCTGATGCTCCTGGGGGAGTGGGCTCCCATCGTGGAAAACGTGATCTACCTGGGCCTGCCCACGGTGCAGAAGGCCGTGCTGGAGGGCCGGTGGAGGGAACTACAAAAGACAAAGACAAGGAGGGACCCCCATGCGCGATCCCTATGAGGTGCTGGGCGTCAGCCAGGGCGCCAGCGACGAGGAGGTCAAAAAGGCCTACCGGGAGCTGGCCCGGAAGTACCATCCCGACAACTATCAGAACAACCCCCTGGCCGACCTGGCCGAGGAGAAGATGAAGGAGATCAACGAGGCCTACGACGCCATCACCAAGGGGCGGAGCGGCTCGGGCGGATACTCCTCCGGCTACTCCGGCGGGTATGGCAGTTCCGCCTATCAGCAGGGATATGGGAGCGGCTCCTACCAGCAGTCCACCGACTCTGCCTACGCCCAGGCCCGCCAGCAGATCAACGCCGGCGACCTGGACGGCGCGGAGCAGACTCTTCAGGGGGCCGGCGGCAAGTCGGGGGAGTGGTACTTCCTGATGGGGAGCATCGCCTACCGCCGGGGCTGGCTGGACGAGGCGCGGCAGAATTTCCAAATCGCCGTGCAGATGGAGCCGGGGAACATGGAGTACCGCCAGGCGCTGGCCATGATGCAGCAGGGGGGCTACTCCTATCAGCCCGCCGGCATGACGGGGGCCCAGTGCGACAGCCTGGACTGCTGCACCACCATGATGTGCATGAACTGCCTCTGCGGGAGCTGCCGGTGATATGAGACGGAAAAGCTCCGCGGCCAAGGTGGCCTATCCGGCCATTCTGGCGGCTTTGGCGCTGGTGCTGGTGTATCTGGGCTCCATCGCGCCGAGAGGGAACATCGGCATCGTAGCGGCGGCGGGGGTGCTCATGGCGGGGGCGGTAATCTCCGTCAGCCTCCGTGCGGGATTCCTCTGCTGGACCGCCGTGTCCATCCTGGCCTTTCTGCTGGTGCCCGATAAGCTCTGCGCCCTGATGTTCGCCGTGCTGTTCGGCCTCTATCCCATGGTGAAGTCCATCGTGGAGGCCCGCCGGTGGCCCAAGCCCCTGGAATATGCCGTCAAGCTGGTGTTTTTCAACGCCGCTCTGACGGTGCTGTGGCTGACCATGGGGGCCGCCCTGCTGGCCTCACTGCCGGAGTTCATGTCAAGGGGCTGGTGGATCGTATATCTCGTCGGCAACATCGTTTTTCTGCTCTATGACTTCGGCTTCAGCGAGCTCATCGCCCTGTATATCGCGCGGGTGGATAAAAATCTGCGCTGAATCGACCCTGATGAATGAGAGGGAACTCAAATGGTTAGAAGTATGACCGGCTATGGCCGCGGAGATCAGGCCTACGAGGACATGACCGTCACCGTAGAGCTGCGCTCGGTGAACAACCGCTACCTGGACTGCGCCGTCAAAATGCCCCGGAGCTACATCTTTGCTGAGGACGCTATGAAATCCAGGGTCCAGGCGGGCATCAGCCGGGGCAAGGTGGACGTGTTCGTCACCATCGCCCGCGCCGGCGGGGACGATCTGGCCGTCACCGTCAACGAGGCGCTGGCGAAAAGTTATGCCGCTGCCATGAAACAGGTCCACGAGGCCGCCTGGGAGCAGCTGAAGGAGAGCGGCGGCGGCATCCTGGTCAAGGGAGAGTGCTCTGTCATCGATCTGGCCCGCTTCCCCGACGTGCTCACCGTGGAGAAGAAGGAGGAGGACCCGGAGCAGATGAAGGAGCGGCTGCTGGCCGCCCTGGATCTGGCGATCGCCGACTTCAACGCCATGCGGGAGAGGGAGGGCGCCCGGCTGGCCGAGGACATCCTGAACCGTGCGGCCGCCATCGAGACGCTGGTTGGCAGGGTGGAGGAGCGCTCTCCCCAGACGGTGTCCGAGTACCGTGCCAAGCTGGAGGCCCGCATGAACGAGGTGCTGCAAAACACCCAGATCGACCCCGCCCGCATCCTCACCGAGGCGGCCATTTTTGCCGACAAGGTGGCGGTGGACGAGGAGACGGTGCGCCTCCGCAGTCACATCGCCCAGCTCCGGGAGCTGCTGGACAAGGGCGGGGCCGTGGGCCGCAAGCTGGACTTCCTCATCCAGGAGTTCAACCGGGAGGCCAACACCATCGGCTCCAAATGCTCCGATCTGGACATCACCCGCACGGTGGTGGACATCAAGGCGGAGATCGAGAAGATACGAGAGCAGATCCAGAACCTGGAATGACCGGGAGGACTTTTGATGAAACTGGTGAACATCGGGTTCGGCAACCTGGTCAATCCCCGACGGGTGGTGGCCGTGGTCAGCCCGGACTCCGCCCCGGTGAAGCGGCTGGGGCAGGAGGCCAGGGAGCGGGGCGTGCTCATCGACGCCAGCTTCGGCCGCAAGACCCGGGCCGTGCTGGTGACGGACAGCGGCCATGTGATCTGGTCGTCCCTGACCTGCGAGCAGCTGTCCGCCCGGTTTGACGGCGGCGATACGGAGGAAGATGCCCATGAGTGAACTTAAGAACAGACGGGGGGAGCTGATCGTGCTGTCCGGCCCTTCCGGGGTGGGCAAGAGCACGGTGATCGCCGAGCTTTTGAGCGTCCGGCCGGACATCCACTTCTCGGTGTCCTTTACCACCCGGGCTCCCCGGACGGGGGAGCAGGACGGCGTCAACTACAACTTCGTCTCCCGCCGGGAATTTGAGCGGATGATCCGGGACGGGGAACTGCTGGAGTACGCCGAGTATGTGGGCAACTACTACGGCACCTCCCTCAAGGTCATCCGGGAGCAGCTGGACCGGGGGGTGGACGTGCTGCTGGATATCGAGGTCCAGGGGGCCGCCCACGTAAAGGAAAAGTGCCCGGAGGCGGTGCTCATCTTCCTGATCCCGCCCTCCATCGAGGAGCTGTCCCGCCGGCTCCGTGGCCGCAACACCGATGGGGAGGACGTCATCGCCCTGCGGCTGGAAAAGGCCCGGGAGGAGTGCCGGGAGTGCCCCCGGTACGATTATCTGGTGGTGAACGACACGGTGGTGTCCGCCGCCCGTCAGATCCAGTCCATCCTGGAGGCGGAGGGGTGCCGGACCCATAAGCGCCTTCATCTGGCCGCCGGTTTTATCGATCCAAAAACCAACTGATTTTGCGTCAGCGCATCAATAGGAGGAAATGAAAATGTTACTGTATCCTGCCATTCGGGACCTGCTTGACAAGGTCCCCAGCCGCTATATGCTGGTGAACATGGTGGCCAACCGGGCCAGAAAGCTGTCCAGCGAGGCGGAGAAGGAGGGGGAGCCCCTCCAGGAGAAGGCGGTGTCCATGGCCATCAACGAGGTGGCCAGCGGCGCGCTGACCATCGAGTCTGCCGAACAGGGCGAGCAGCCGGAGGAGACTGGGGAGTAATCATCCGAGACGGGGCAAGCAGGGATGACCTGCTTGCCCTTTGGCCGTTTTTCGTCAGGGAGGTGGGGAGCATGGCCAATATCGCGAAGATCGTGGTGTCGGCGGCTCCCTACGCCATCGACCGGCCCTATGACTACCTCATCCCCTCGGAGCTGGACGGCCTGGTCCTGCCCGGTATGCGGGTGGCGGTGCCCTTCGGCGCGGGCAACCGGGGGACGGACGGGGTGGTCCTCTCCCTGGGGGAGCGGGAGGACACTGCAAAGCTGAAATCCATCCAGGCCCTGCTGGACGAGCAGCCGGTGCTGGACGAGCGCTCCCTCCGGCTGGCCCTGTGGATGCGGGAGCGATATTTCTGTACCGTGTACGACGCGCTGCGGATCATGCTGCCGGCGGGGCTGTGGTTCTCCCTGATGGACTGCTGGAGGATCGCCCCCGGCGTGGACCGGGAGGCCGCCTATGAGGCGGCGGGCCGCTCCTCCAACGCCAACCGGCTGGTGGAGCTGCTCTTTGCCAACGGCGGGGCGGCGGAGCTGGGCAGGATACGGATGGCCTTTGGCACCGCCGATCCCACCCCCGCCATCAGGGCGCTGGCTGAGAAGGGGATCATTGTCAAAGAGACCCAGACCGCCCGAAACGTGGGGGACAAGTCGGAGCTGATCGCCGCCCTGGCCATGCCGCCGGCCGACGCCATGGCGCTGGTGGCGCCGAAGCGGGGCAGGGCGCCCCTGCAATACGCCGCGGCCGAGGCCCTGTGCGCCATCGGCGAGGTGTCCGCCAAAGAGCTGTGCTACTTCACCGGCGCGTCCATGACTACCCTCCGGGCGCTGGAAAAGCGGGGGATACTGACCCTCTCCAAGCGGGAGGTCTACCGCCGGCCCGATCTGCCCGAGCTGCCCCAGGCGGCCCCCATCGTCCTCAATGAGCAGCAGGAGGCGGCATGCCGGGGCCTGCTGGCGCTGGCGGAGGGCGGCAGGCCCGCCGCGGCGCTGCTCTACGGCGTCACCGGCAGCGGCAAGACCCAGGTCTATCTTCAATTGATCCACACCCTGCTGGACCAGGGAAAGACCGCCCTGGTGCTGGTGCCGGAGATCGCCCTGACTCCCCAGCTCATGCGGATCTTCACCTCCCATTTTGGCCGGGAGGTTGCCATCCTCCACAGCTCCCTCTCCGCAGGCGAGCGGTACGACGAGTGGAAGCGTTCCAAACGGGGAGAGGCCCGGGTGGTGGTGGGCACCCGTTCCGCCGTGTTCGCGCCCCTGCCCGATCTGGGGGTCATCGTCATCGATGAGGAGCAGGAGCCCACCTATAAATCGGAGCAGACCCCCCGCTATCACGCCCGGGAGGTGGCCAAATACCGCTGCTTCAAGGAGAACGCCCTGCTGGTGCTGGGCTCCGCCACCCCCTCCGTGGAGACCATGTACCACGCGAAGAAGGGCGATTACCACTTGTTCCAGTTGGATCATCGGTTCAACGAGAGGGCCTTGCCCCGGGTGGAAATCGTGGACATGAAGGAGGAGCTCCGCCAGGGCAACGGGAACAGTGTCAGCGGCCTGCTGGCAAAAGAGCTGGGAGAGACCATGGACCGAGGTGAACAGGCCATCCTGTTCCTCAACCGCCGGGGAGCCCATCGGATGGTCACCTGCGGCGAGTGCGGGGAGACCCCCACCTGTCCCCGCTGTTCGGTGAGCCTGACCTATCACTCCGCCAACCGGCGGCTCATGTGCCACTACTGCGGCCACTCGGAGCCTCTGCCGGAGGAGTGTCCCTCCTGCGGCGGCATCCTGAACTTTGTGGGGACAGGCACCCAGAAGCTCCAGGAGGAGCTGCGGGACCTGTTCCCCGGCTCTGAGAGCCTCCGCATGGACGCCGACTCGGTGTCCGCCACCCACAGCCATGAGGCCATTCTGGAGGAGTTTCGCCGCCGCCGGGTGCCCATCCTGCTGGGGACACAGATGGTGGCCAAGGGGCTGGACTTTGAGAACGTCACCCTGGTGGGGGCGGTAAGCGCCGACCAGTCCCTGTACAGCGGGGACATCCACGCGGGGGAGCGCACCTTTTCCCTCCTCACCCAGGTGGTGGGGAGAGCGGGCCGGGGCGGCAAGGAGGGCCGGGCGGTCATCCAGACCTACACCCCGGACAACGAGGTCATCCGCTGCGCCGCCAGACAGGACTATGACAGCTTTTATGAGCAGGAGATCGGTATCCGCAGGGCCCGGTGCCTGCCGCCCTTCAGCGACCTGTTCGTGCTGTCCGCCTCCGGCGTGGAGGAGACGGCGGTGCTGCGGACCTGCCTCCGGCTTCGGGACGCCCTCAGCGGGGCGCTGCGTCAGGAGCCATATTCCTGCCAGACCTGGCAGCTTCTGGGGCCCGCCCCCGCGGCGGTGGCCAAGGTGAACAACCGCTACCGCTACCGGCTGATCCTGAATACCAAAAACACGAAAGACATCCGCCTTCTGGTGGCCCATCTGCTGCGGCAGGCCCAGGCGGACAAGCTGAACCGCGGAGTGACCGTCTTTGCCGACGTGGACCCGCTGGACTGACAAGGAGGAACCAAAGATGGCTGAACGTATCATCATCACCCGGGGCGACCCCGCCCTGGAGAAGAAGTGCCGCCCGGTGGTGAAATTCGACCAGCGGCTCCACACCCTCATCGACGACATGAAAGAGACCCTGCTGATCTCCAACGGCGTGGGCCTTGCCGCCCCCCAGGTGGGCATCCTCCGCCGGGTGGTGGTGGTCATGGACGTGATGGAGGAGGGGAACGAGCACATCCTGGAGCTGGTCAACCCCGAGATCATCTCTCAGGAGGGGGAGCAGACCGACTTTGAGGGCTGTCTCAGCGTTCCCGGGCAGTACGGCATCGTCACCCGGCCTTATAAGGTCACCGTCCGGGCCCAGGATCGGGACGGCAACTGGTTCGAGGCCACCGGGGAGGAGATCGTGGCCCGGTGCTTCTGCCACGAGCTGGAGCATCTGGACGGCCATTTGTTCGTGGAGCACACGGATCGGCTGTACACCCCCGAGGAGATGGACGCCTACCGGGCCGCCCATCAGGAGAAAGGCGCAAAGGAAGAGCCGGAGGGCGACGCATGAGGATCGTGTTCATGGGCACCCCGGAATTCGCGGTGCCCTCCCTGCGGGCGCTGGTTGAGGCCGGCCATGAGGTCGCCGGCGTGTTCACCCAGCCGGACAAGCCGGTGGGACGGCACCAGAACAAGCTCCAGCCATGCCCTGTAAAGGAATACGCCCTGTCGGTTGATATTCCCGTGTATCAGCCGGAAAAGCTGCGGGACGGAGAGGCGCTGTCCATCCTGAAAGAGCTGTCCCCGGAGCTCATTGCCGTGGCGGCCTATGGAAAGATCCTGCCGCCGGATATTTTGGCGCTGCCCAAATTCGGCTGTGTCAACGTCCACTCGTCCCTGTTGCCGAGATACCGTGGGGCGGCCCCCATCAACTGGGCCATCCTGAATGGGGAGGAGAAAACCGGCGTCACCATCATGTATATGGCCGAGGGACTGGACACCGGCGACATCCTGACCCAAGGGGAGACCGCCATCGGCATCGATGAGAACGCCCAGGAGCTCACTGCCCGTCTGGCTGAGCTGGGCGCAGAGCTGCTGGTGAAAACGGTGGCGGACATCGCCGCCGGGACCGTTTCGGCCGTTCCCCAGGACGACGCAAAGTCCTGTTACGCTCCTATGCTGTCCAAAGAGCTGTCCCCCATCGACTGGGGGCAGACCGCCCGACGCGTCCACGATCAGGTCCGGGGGCTGTACCCCTGGCCGGCGGCGGTGACGGCGCTGGACGGCGTTCGCTGCAAGGTATTGCGCGCAAGACTGACGGGAGAGTCATCCGGGAAACCCGCCGGCTCAGTGGCCCAGGCCGACAAAAAAGGCTTGAAAATCGTCTGCGGGGACGGTAATATCCTTGAGATTTTAGAATTGCAGCCCGACGGCAAAAAGCCCATGTCCGCCGCCGCCTTTCTCATGGGCCACCCGGTGAAGGGGCCGCTATGAGCGAAAAACGCCCCATGTCCGCCCGGGAGGCGGCGCTGTTCACCCTGGCCGCCTGTGAGCGGCAGGGGGCCTGGTCGGACGGCTTTTTGAAAAAGGCCCTTCGGGAGGGCGGGCTGGACCGGCGGGAGGCGGCTCTGGCCACCCGGCTGTGCTTCGGCGTCCTCCAGAACAGGATGCTGCTGGACTGGCATCTGGCCCGTTTCTGCAAGATCAGGCTGGACCGGCTGGAGCTCAATGTGCTGTGTGCCCTGCGGATCGCCGCCTATCAGCTCCTGTTCCTGGACAAGATCCCCGCCGGCGCCGCCGTCAACGAGGCGGTGGAGCTGACCCGGAAATACTGCAGGAACCCCCGGGCGGCGGGGATGGTGAACGGGGTGCTCCGGGCCATGCTGCGGGCGGGCGATTTACCTGAGCCCACGGGCGCTGACCGGGCGGAGACCCTGTCGCTGCGGTACAGCCATCCCCGGTGGCTGACGGAGGAGTTCATCGCCCGCCTGGGCGAGGACGGCGCGGAGCGGCTGCTCTCCGCAGACAACGACCAACCGCCGATCGCCGCTCAGGTGAATACGACGCGGGCCACGCCGGCGGAGGCCGTCTCCGCCCTCTCCGCCGGCGGAGTGGAGACGGAGCCCCATCCCTGGCTGCCGGGCTGCCTGATCTTGAAGAATCCCGGCGATCTGGAGCGGCTGTCCTCCTACCGGGAGGGCCTGTTCTATATCCAGGACCCGGCGGCCCGTCTGGCGGTGACCGCCGCCGGCCTGCGACCCGGGATGCGGGTGCTGGACGCCTGCGCCGCCCCAGGCGGCAAGTCCTTTGCCGCCGCCATCGACATGGAGGACCGGGGAGAGATCATCTCCTGCGACATCCATTCCCACAAGATCGGGCTGCTGGAGGCGGGCCGGGACCGGCTGGGCCTGTCCATCATAACGCCCGCCCTCCAGAGCGCTGCGGAGTTCCGCCCGGAGTGGGAGGGCGCTTTCGACGCCGTGATCACCGACGTGCCCTGCTCCGGCCTGGGGGTCATCCGCAAAAAGCCGGACATCCGCTACAAGGACCCCAAGCCCATGGAGCGGCTGCCAGCCCTCCAGCAGGCCATTTTGGACAACTGCGCCCGATACGTCAAACCCGGCGGAACGCTGCTCTACTCCACCTGCACCCTGCTGGAGCGGGAGAACCAGGGCGTGGTGGACGGCTTTCTGGCGGGCTGTTCCGATTTTTTGTTGGAGCCGTTCACACTGCCCGCGTTCGGCAGGCAACCCGGAATGATGACCTTCTGGCCCCACATCCACCACACCGACGGCTTCTTTGTGGCAAAGCTGCGAAAGAGAGGGTGAGCCCCCTTGACAGACCTGAGATCCATGACGACCGAGGAGCTGGCCGCCTTTTTCAAGGAGCTGGGCCAGCCCGCGTTCCGGGCGAAACAGGTGTTCCGCTGGCTGAACGAGGGCGCGGAGTCCTTTGATGAGATGACCGACCTCCCCAAAGATCTGCGGGAAAGGCTGGCGGGGGAGTGCCGCCTGTTTGCCCCTCGGGTCGAGCGGAAACAGGTGTCTAAAATCGACGGCACGACCAAATACCTCTGGCGGCTTTGGGACGGTAACTGCGTGGAGACGGTGTTGATGCGCTACCGCCATGGGAATACTGTGTGCGTGTCCTGCCAGGCGGGGTGCAATATGGGCTGCGTGTTCTGCGCCTCCACCCTGGGCGGCAAGGTGCGGGACCTGACGGCGGGGGAGATCCTGGATCAGGTCATTTTCACCCAGAAGGACAGCGGGGAGACGGTGTCCAACATCGTGATGATGGGCATCGGCGAGCCCCTGGACAACTTTGACAACGTGCTGCGGTTCCTCACCCTGGTCAACTGCCCGGACGGGCTGAACATCGGGATGCGGCACATCTCCTTGTCCACCTGCGGGCTTGTGAAGAGAATTGACAAACTGGCCTCTCTTGGGTTACAATTAACGCTCAGCGTATCCCTCCACGCCCCCGACGACGAGACCCGCTCCCGGCTGATGCCGGTGAACCGCTCCGTGGGGGTGGAGGCGCTGATGGAGACCTGCCGCCGGTACTTTGAGACCACCGGGCGGCGCATCTCCTATGAATACGCCATGATCGACGGCGTCAACGACAGCGACGGGCAGGCGGACCGCCTGGCTGCCCTCTTGAAGGGCCAGCCGGCCCACGTGAACCTGATCCCGCTGAACGACATCGACGAGTCCCCGCTGAAGCCCAGCCGGCGGGTGAGGGAGTTTCAGAAGCGGCTGGAGAGCCACGGCGTCACCGTTACGGTGCGCCGGAAGCTGGGAAGCGACATCGACGCCTCCTGCGGCCAGCTTCGCCGGAGGCAGATGGAGGCAGGGAGGTAACGGTATGAAGCTGTGCGGTATGACCGATGTGGGCCGTGTGCGGAGAGAAAATCAGGACAGCTATGCCTTTCGCCGGATGAACGACGAAGCGGCTGTCCTTGTGGTGTGCGACGGCATGGGCGGCGCCCGGGGCGGCAGCGTGGCCAGCGCCGTGGCGGTAGAGGCCTTTTCCGCTGCCGTGGAGGAACTCTGCGCCGGCGGGGTGCCCAATGAGCCGGAGGGCCGGGAGCGGATCCTCATCCAGGCCGCGGCGGCCGCCAACCGGCAGGTGTACGACATGGCCCAGCAGAACATCGAGTGCGAGGGCATGGGCACCACTCTGGTGGGCGCCCTGGTGCTGTCCAGCGAGGCGTATATCGTCAACGTGGGGGACAGCCGCTGCTATCTCCTTCGGGATGGAGCGGCGAGGCAGCTGACTACCGACCACTCCTATGTGCAGGTGCTGGTGAACCGGGGGGAGCTCACCCCGGAGGAGGCCCGCCGCCACCCCCGGCGGAACGTGATCACGCGGGCCGTCGGCGTGGACAGCGAGGTGGGCTGCGACATTCTGCGGCTGGATACCTGTCCCGGCGACCGGCTGCTGCTGTGTTCAGACGGGCTTACCAATGTGCTGGATGACGCTGTGCTGGCGGAGGTGTCCGCCGCGGAGGACGACCCGGAGCGGTGCGCCCGCGCCCTGCTGGAGATGACGCTGGACCGGGGCGCCCCCGACAACGTCACCGTGGTCCTGGCCGAGATTTGACGAGGAGGATTTACACTATGGATCAGTACATAGGTAAAATGCTCGATAACCGATACGAGATCCTGGAGCGCATCGGCAACGGGGGCATGGCCGTGGTCTTCAAGGCCAGGGATCACCGGCTGAACCGGCTGGTGGCGGTGAAGATCCTGAAGCCCGAGCTTGCCGACGACGCCGACTTCCGCCGCCGCTTCCACGACGAATCCCAGGCGGTCGCCATGCTGTCCCACACCAACATCGTCTCAGTGTACGACGTGAGCCAGTCCGACGGGCTGGACTACATCGTCATGGAGCTCATCGACGGGATGACCCTCAAACAGTATATGCGCAAGCGGGGCGCCCCTCTGAACTGGCGGGAGGCCATCCATTTCATCACCCAGATCCTCCGGGCCCTGGACCACGCCCACAGCCGGGGCATCATCCACCGGGACATCAAGCCCCAGAACGTGCTGATCCTGCGGGACGGCAGCGTGAAGGTCACCGATTTCGGCATCGCCCGCATCGCCAGCGCCGCCCAGCACACCATGACCGCCGAGGCCATCGGCTCGGTGCACTATATCTCCCCGGAGCAGGCAAAGGGCAGTCACGTGGACTGCCGGACCGACATCTACTCCGCCGGCGTGGTCCTCTACGAGATGCTCACCGGCCGCCTCCCCTACGAGGGGGACAACCCGGTAAACGTGGCCATCCAGCACATCAACTCCATCCCCATCCCCCCGGGGGAGCTGAACCCGGATATTCCTCCGGCCCTGGAGGCCATCACCCTGAAGGCCATGGCTCCCGACCTGAACCAGCGCTATCCCAGCGCCGAGGTCATGCTGGAGGATCTGAAGGAGTTTCGCAGGAATCCCGGTATGGTGGTGGCCCCACCCGCCCGGGAGGAGATCGTGGATGAACCCACCATGATCATGTCCTCGTCTCAGGAGCCGGCGTCCCGCCCTGCCCGGGCGCGGGAGCAGACTCCCGCCCGGGACGGCCGGTACCAGAGCCGCCGCGCCGAGCCGGAGGAGGAGTATGACGACGCGGGAGGCGGCAGGATCGCCGCCCTTGCTCCCTATCTGGCGGTGGCAGCCGTCATCATCTTCATCATCGGCATGGGCGTTTTCGTGTGGAATGTGATCATCAAGGATATGATCGACCCGCCCGCGCCCACCGAGTACACCGTCCCAGATCTGCTGGGTCACACGCTGGAGGAGCTGGAGGCCGACCCGTCGATCCTGGACGGCTTCACCTATGAGGTGGGCAGCGAGACTTACAGCGCCGACTATGAGGAGGGCCAGATCTGCAACCAGTCCCCCGAGGCCGGCGAGACGGTGACGGAGGGCAGACGTACCATCCGGGTAAACGTGAACAGCGGCAAGGACGAGCTGGTCATGCCCTACGTGATCAATCAAGAGTACCGCCGCGCCGAGCAGTCCCTTCGGGATATGGGGCTGGAGGTGCGGATCGAGCAGGATTATTCCCAGGACATCACCCAGGACTATGTGATCTCCTCCGATCCCGAGGAGGGCGCCGTCCTGGAAGAGGGCCAGACCGTCACCCTTGTGGTCAGTCAAGGCCCGGAGCGTATTCCCGTGTCGGTGATCCGATGGGTGGGGATGAGCCTTTCAGAGGCCGAACGGCAGATCAAGGAAATGGGTCTGGTCGTGACCGAGGTCAAACAGTACCCCAGCAATGAATACGCGGCCGGGATCGTGACCTGGCAGAGCATCCAGCCCACTGAGCAGGCCTTCAAGGGAGACGGGATCGTCCTGTGGGTATCCACCGGCCCGGAGCCCACCCCGACGCCCACTCCCACGCCGACCTCGACGCCTACACCCACGCCGGAGCCCACCCCAACGCCAACGCCTGAGCAGCCCACGGCGGAGCCCAGCGAGGCCCTGCCCACAGAGTCCCTGCCGGCTACCGAACCCCTTCCCAGCGAGCAGCAGCCTCCTTTGAACGGGGACGGCCAGTGATATGACGGGCAGGATCGTCAAAGCGCTCAGCGGCTTCTACTATGTGGACACCGGGGCGGGGGAGCCCGTCCCCTGCCGGGGACGGGGAAAGCTCCGGCATCAGAAGATCACGCCCCTGGTGGGCGACCGGGTGGAGATCACCGCTCTGAATGACGGCAGCGGGATGGTGGACGCCATCCTGCCCCGTAAAAATCAGTTCCGGCGGCCCATGGTGGCCAACATCGACCAGTTGGTGATCGTGGCCTCCGGGGCTGTCCCGGTCACCGATCCGTTCCTCATCGACCGCATGACGGCGGCGGCGGAGTGGAAGGGCTGCGAGCCTGTCATCTGCTTCAACAAGTGGGATCTGGCCCAGGCGGAGGATCTGGTGGAGCTCTACCGCGCCGCCGGATTCCAGACCTTGAAGGTCAGCGCCGAGACGGGCGAGGGCATCCCGGAACTTGCTGTCATCCTGTCTGAGAAGGTATCTGCCTTTACAGGGAATACCGGCGTGGGCAAGTCCAGCATCCTCAACGCCATCCAGCCGGGATTCGCCCTGCGGACGGGTGAGATCAGCGAAAAGCTGGGCCGGGGCCGCCATACCACCCGCCATGTGGAGCTGTTCCCCGTGGGGGACGGGCTGGTGGCCGACACGCCGGGTTTTTCCTCCTTCGACGCGGACGAGTCCGAGCCCATCCCAAAGGAGGAACTGGCCGCCGCCTTTCGAGAGTTCCGTCCCTATCTGGACCGATGCCGGTTCCAGGGCTGCGCCCACATGAAGGAGCGGGGCTGCGCCGTCCGGGAGGCCGTCAGGGCCGGGGAGATAGCTCCCAGCCGGCACAGGAGCTATGTCCGCCTCTGCGAGCAGGCCGCGGAGATCAAACCCTGGGAGACAAAAAAATAATCACTTGACAGCCCTCTTTCTCATATGCTGGAGTAAAGCCATGAGAAAGGGGGCTGTTTTCATGCGGATCGTGGTGGTGAAATTTCCGAAGATGATCTGCGGGCTGCTGCGCAAGCTGTTCCACATGGATGGTGAGAAGTAGACCAAGGCATATCCCGGCGATCCTCCTCATATAGTCCTCATAGAATTCTGTACGAGGAGTGGACAGCTTATGGATATGGAACTGCAGCGGGTCACCCTGGAGGGCTACCGGCCCATCTATCATACCAGTTTTACACAGGAGGAGACGCTGGAGAGCATCGTACCCGACGCCATGCCCGACGTGGAGCGCATCGTGGCGGCCCGGGGCGCCGCCTATGTGAAGGACTGCGAGCTGGGGGAGGGGATGCTCCGGCTCACAGGCGAGGCCAGGGTGACGGTGCTGTACATCCCCGAAGGGGAGGACGCGCCCAGGCCGTTGGAGGTGACCATCCCCTTCCAGTGCGGCCGTGACGACCCCAGGCTCCGCCCTGGCGACCCGGTGCTGGCGGAGGTGACCCTCTCCACAGCGGACGCCAGGACCGTCAATCCCAGAAAGCTGCTGACCAGGTGCCAGTTGTCCCTGTGGGCCGCGGCCTATGAGGAGGGCGCCCAGGAGATCGCCGCCGACGCGACGGGGGAGGGTCTGGAAAAGCGCCTTGTACCCCGTAAATTCTGGCGCATCCCGGCGGTACGGGAAAAGAGCTTTTCGTTTTCCGATGTGCTGCGTCCCCCGGCCTCAAAGCCGGAGATGGAGGAACTGCTGTACAGCCGGGCGGAGATCGGCGCTGTGGACGCCAAGTTCATCGGCAAAAAGCTGGTACTGAAGGGAGATGTGGAGCTGACCGCTCTGTATCGCGGAGGCGGCCAGCTTGTCCCCGCCCGGTTCGAGCTGCCGTATTCCCAGATCGTGGATCTGGGAGATGTGCCGGAGGACGCCGAGCCGGAGGTGGCAGTGGCGCTCAAGTCCGCCGATTGCCGGCTTGCGGACGGAGAACTGGAGATCGCGCTGGAGGCGCAGATCCAGGCGGTGCTTTGGGCGCTCCAGCCGGTGACCGTGCTGGAGGACGCCTATGGCGTGGGGGAGAGCGTGGACGTGGAGCGCGCCCCCGTGACCCTGTGCACGATGGCGGAGCGCACCACCCGCCGGGAGATGGGCCGCAGGCTGTGTGAGTCCGCCATCCCTGCCAAGCAGGTGCTGGACTGCGTCGCTGCGGTGTCCTCGGCGGCGGGCGCGCCCGTTGAGGGCGGTACGGAGTACACCGCGCAGGTGGAGGCCGCCGTGCTCTACCTCAGCGAGGACGACCGGCTGTGCGCCGGGTCGGTGACCGTTCCCGTGACCGGGCGGGTGGATATGCCGGAGGGCGCCCAGTGTGCCTGCCGGTGCAGGGCGGTGGGGGAGCCCGCGGCGGTACCCGTCACCGGCGGCATCGAGATCCGATTCGAGGTGGAATTCGCGTTCAATGTGGTGGGCGCGGAGCAGGCCTGGGCGGTGTCCGAACTGAGGCCGGGGATCGCGCCGGCGGACATCCAGCGGCCCTCCGTGGTCATCCGCCGGGTGGGTGAGAGGGAGACCCTCTGGGACGCAGCCAAGGCCTGCGGCTCCACTGTGGCGGACATCTGCGCCGCAAATGATCTCTCCCCGGATGAGGATGTTGTAGGGATGCTGCTGTTGATCCCCACAAAGCGATAGGAATCATTAAGGCGGCGGGACAATTCCCCGCCGCCTTTGGCATATTTGAGGGCTTATCCCCATACACATGGAACAAGTACGGGTCAAGGAGGGCATTGGATTGGAAAACAAATTGTATGAGGATATCGCCCAGCGCACCCAGGGCGACATCTATATCGGCGTGGTGGGGCCGGTCCGCACGGGCAAGTCCACCTTTATCAAGCGGTTCATGGAGACCATGGTGCTGCCCCGCATCGAAAACGAGTATGTACGGGACCGGGCCAGGGACGAGCTGCCCCAGAGCGGCTCCGGCCGGGTGGTGATGACCGCCGAGCCCAAATTTGTCCCCGAGGACGCGGTGGAGATGGCCATGGAGGACGGCGGGGTGTTCTCCGTGCGGCTCATCGACTGCGTAGGGTATATGGTCCCCGGGGCTCTGGGCCAGATGGATGGGGATCTGCCTCGGATGGTACACACCCCCTGGTTTGACCACGAGATCCCCATGAGCCAGGCGGCAGAGTACGGAACCGAAAAGGTCATCACTGACCACTCCACCATCGGCATCGTGGTCACCACCGACGGATCTGTCACCGACATCCCACGGGAGGACTACCTGGAGGCGGAGGAGCGGGTGATCGGCGAGCTGAAGAGCCTGGGCAAGCCCTTCCTGGTGCTGCTGAACTCCGCACAGCCCTATGGGGAGCGGGCCCAGACCCTCCAGGCGGATATTGCCGAGCGGTACGACGTGACCTGCCTCGCCGTCAACTGTCTGACCCTGGACGAGGGGGCGGTGACCGACATCATCCGGGGAGTGCTCCACGAGTTCCCCATGAAGGAGATGGACGTGTTCCTGCCGCCCTGGGTGGATGTGCTGCCCATGGACCACCCCATCAAAAGCGGGCTGTACGCCATGCTCCGGCAGGAGACAGGGGCGCTGGAGCGCCTCCGGGACGCGGAGAAGGCGGTCCAGGCTATGGCCGGCCGGGAGGAGATCGGCTCCGCCTCTCTGGTCCGCATGGACATGGGCAGCGGGGTGGTGACGGTCGCTCTGGATTTGCCGCGCAGCCTGTTCTATTCCACCGTGTCCGAGCGGTGCGGCCTGGACATCAAAGACGACGGGGACCTCATCGACCAGCTCACCCAGATGGCCGCCATGAAGAAGAAATACCAGAAGGTGGAGGGGGCCCTTGCGCAGATGGAGGCTACCGGCTACGGCATCGTCATGCCCGACCCGGAGGAGATGACCCTGGAGGAGCCGGAGATCGTCAAGCAGGGGGGGAAATACGGGGTCCGGCTGCGGGCCTCGGCTCCTTCCATCCATATGCTCCGGGCGGACATCAGGACGGAGATGTCCCCCATCATGGGCACCGAGAAGCAGTCGGAGGAGATGGTGGACTATCTGCTCCGGCAGTTCGAGGGGGACACCGCGAAGATCTGGGACTCCAATATCTTTGGCCGCTCCTTCCACGAACTGGTGGGGGAGGACCTGAACGGCAAACTGAAGCGGATGCCGGAGGACGCCCGGGAAAAGCTGCGTGAGACCCTCCAGCGCATCATCAACGAGGGCTCCGGCGGCCTCATCTGCATCATCCTCTGAGATCTGTCTGGGCAGGGCCGGAGATGAGCCTGCCCTCCCAGTCGAACCGGGAGCCGTGGCATGGACAGTCCCAGCTCAGCTCGTCCGGGTTCCACTCCACCTGGCACCCCAGATGGGGACAGCGCGGGTCGACCGCGTGGAGCGTACCGTCGGGCTCCTCGTAGACGCCCACCTTTTTCCCGGCCAGAAAGACGATCCCGCCGTGGCCCGGAAGCAGCTTATCCGCTTCCGCGGAGGGAATTTGCAGGAAAAGTTTGGACAGTCCCTTCGCGGAGTGACCGCACTCTTTGAGGATGCCGCCCGCCGCGGCTCCGCTGAAGCGGGCGGGGGAGAACGCGGCGGCGTAAGGATCCTGCCGCCCGCAGATCAGATCGGTGATGATTTGAGCGGCCACCATGGAGGAGGTCATCCCCCACTTCTGAAAGCCGGCGGCCACATACCAGCCGGGCCGGGAAGAGGCGTACAGGCCGATATAGGGGACGCCATCCGCTGGGATACAGTCCTGGGCCGACCAGCGAGCCGCCTCACGGCAGTTCGGAAACAACGTCTCAGCTTTGCGGCGGAGGGCGTCATAGCGCCCTCCGTCTCTGTTGTCCCCGGTTCGGTGGCCCTCTCCGCCAAACAGCAGCAGGCCGTTCCAGGAGCGGAGGGAGTACCCGCCTCCATCGGCCCCGAGAAACATCCCCTCCGCCGATGGAGCGTTTTCCAGCGCCAGGACATAGGATCGCTCCTGATGCATCCGGGCAAAATACAGGCCGGGGAAGTTAATAAAAGGGTAGTGGCAGGCGAACACGATGTGATTTGCGCGAACGGTATGGCCGCCGGCTTTGAGGATGTTTCCCTCCACCACCTTCACCGGGGTATGCTCATAGATGGTAAGGTCCTCCGCCAGCGCCTTGAGGAATTTCAGGGGATGGAACTGGGCCTGATCCCGGAAGCGCACCGCGCCGGCGCAGGGGAAGGGGAGAGAGGTGTGGGCGGTCAGCTCGGCGGGCAGACCCAGGCGGGCGGCCGCCTCTGCCTCCGCGGAGAGGGCGAGCAGATCGTCTCCGTACAGATATGCGTCTTTCGGTTCAAAGTCACAGTCGATGCGCCGGGTCTCGATCAGGCTTTGAAAGGCGGACACCGCTCCCTGATTGGCCTGGGCGTATTGCCTGGCGCGGTATTCGCCGAACGAGCGGATGAGCTTTTGATAGATCATCCCGTGCTGAGAGGTGATCTTGGCGGTGGTGTTTTGGGTCTGGCCGCCAGCGATGCGACCGGCCTCCAGCACCACCACCTGTTTGCCCGCGGCCCGCAAGGCTTCGGCGGTCAGGATGCCCGCCATCCCCGCGCCGATGACCGCCGCTTCTGTCTCGATGTCATGCTCAAGTCCGGGCCGTGGCCCGATGTCACAGGTCTGCCGCCAAATGGACTCCATAAGCGCCTCCAAAAAGAATGATTTAAGCTCACCTTGCCCCGAACCGCCGCGTTTATACCCGGGAAAATCCGATCGAATTGAAATGATTGGCAACCATATTTCAAAACAGGCGGCGCATACTGTATGGCGGGGAACGCGAATCAAAACAAGGAAGCCCTGAGTGGCCCAAAGGAGGCAGAACTATGAAGAAGAGCGTGATCGCCTGGGTGGCAGCCCTGGCGCTGGCCCTGGCGCTGACCGGCTGTACCGCCGACCAGCCCATGAACTCTGGCAGCATGGGGGCGAACAACAGCCCCGCTGTCAACTCCGCCGATCCTGACCGCGGAGGCGCGGGGACCGGCAGCAATGGCGGCGGCGCGAGCGCCAGGCCCGCCTACACCCCTGACGTGAACGACGCCGAGGACGGCGGCGGCGCCGGCGGCACCAACGATGTGGACAATGACGGCGAACCCGAGACCGAGGCCCAGGCCCGGGCCTATGACCGGGCCCACGGCGGCATCGACGACGAGGGCCGCATCGTGAACAACGGCGGTGCCAACAGCGGCGTCACCAACAACAGCAGCGGCGGCAACGGCGGCGTCATCATGGACGACGTGGGCCGGGCCGCGGGCGGCGTGACAAACGGCGTGGACGACGCTGCCCAGGGCGCCGGCAATGCCATCCGGGACGCCGGCAGCGCCATCGGCAGCGCTATGACCGGCCGGTAAGCGCCAATCAAAAAGGAGACCGGGATCCCCGGTCTCCTTTTTCATAAAGATTCACAGCTCCAGCCCGATGTACTTTTCCATGGTGTCCAGATGTCCCGAGCCGCCGGGCTCCTCGCCCACTTTGCGGAAGCCGTGGGACCGATAGAACTTTTGGGCATGGTCGTTTTCCGGCGCGCACCGCAGACGGATGACCCGTCGCCCCAGCTTCCGACAGGCGGATACCGCCTGCCCCAGCAGTTGGGCTCCCAGGCCCTTCGCCCGGTTTCCCGGCATGAGATAGAGGAAGGGCACCCGGCCCGCAAGCCGGTCCGCTTCCGCCTCAAAGTCCATTTGAAGCACGCCCACGGGCCTGTCGCCGATCTTCGCCAGCAGCACGCTGTCAGGATCGTAAGCGCTGTTGCGCTCCGCCACCTTCAGGAACCCCGCGCCGTCGAAACCGTCCATGGTCCCGTGGCTGGCCAACCAGCCGTCCCGCCGGGCCGCCAGATACATTTCCCGGTCCGCGGGGAAGGAGAAGGGCTCAAAGTAGACGGAGCTGGCCTCCATATTGGCGAGAGGGTCGCCGGACTTGCCGATGCTGTTGTGGGCGAAGGCCAGATCCCCCAGGTGGCTGTTGTCGCCATAATAGATCACATTGACCGCTCCGGCCTCTACCTCCAGTTTGGCAACGGAGGTGTTGTCCCCCAGTCGAATGGGCGGCTGCTCATCCAGGGAATACCCCAGCCAGCCGCACAGGGCGTTTCGGATGGCGCTCCCGTGGGACACCACCGCCACCGTCTGTCCGGGGTGGGCGGCGGCGATTCGAAGGATGGCGCGGTCCATCCGCTCCCGCACGGCGGGGAAGGTCTCGCCGCCGGGGACGGACCAGGCCGGATCATAGCGGAGGAAGGCCGCCAGATTGTCCCGGTCCTTGTGGAGCCATTCGCCCCAGGTGTGGTCCTCCCAGACGCCGCCGCAGATCTCCCGCAGATCGGGATCCACCCGCAGGGTGAGCCCTCTGGGCCCATAGATGGCGCCGGCGGTGGCCATGGTGCGGTACAGGTCGCTGGAGTACACCGCGTCGATGGGTATGTCCCGAAAGCGCTCCTCCAGCCGCTGGATCTGTTTCCGGCCGGTGACGGTGATCATGCCGTTGTACCAGCCGTTACAGCGGCGGTAGAGATTGCCCTCCGCCTGGGCGTGGCGAATGAGATAAATGGTCGTCATATGTGCAGAAACCTCTTTGCTCGTGGAATTACCAGGGCTTTACCCCGCCGGTGAGCTGCGACACGGAGGACAGTCCCTGACGGACGGCCAGCTCAGCCAGACCGTCCCGCACCTTGAGGGGGGCGAAAGGGTCGGCAAAGCAGGCGGTGCCCACCGCTACGGCGGTGGCTCCGGCCAGCATGAGCTGGGCCGCGTCCTCGCCGGAGGACACGCCACCCATGCCCAGGATGGGCAGCTTCACGGCGTTTGCCACCTCCCACACCATCCGCACGGCCACGGGGAGGACGGCGGGGCCGGACAGGCCGCCGGTGTTCATCTTCAGGATGGGCCTCCGGGTGTTCACGTCGATCCGCATGCCCCGGATGGTGTTGATGAGAGACAGGGCGTCCGCTCCGGCCCCCTCAACCGCCCTGGCGATCTCGGTGACGTCGGTGACATTGGGGGAGAGCTTCACCATCACGGGGACGTTCCCCGCGTGGGATTTTGCCATCCGGGTGACCTCGGCGGCAAGCTCCGGCCGGGTGCCGTAGGCCAGGCCACCCGCCTTCACGTTGGGGCAGGAGATGTTCACCTCAATCATGTCCACCCCGGCCGACCCCAGTTTTTCGCACATGATGCCGTACTCCTCCGGGGTGCTGCCGGAGATGTTGGCGATGACCTTTACATCGTATTGCCGGAGGAAGGGCAGCTCCTCCGTGATGAAGGCGTCCACGCCGGGGTTTTGCAGCCCCACCGAGTTGAGGATGCCCATGGGGGTCTCGGCGATGCGGGGAGCGGGATTGCCCTCCCGCCGGTGGAGGGTGAGGCCCTTGGCGCAGATGCCCCCCAGCTCGGACAGATCGTAGAACTCCCCGTATTCACGGCCAAAGCCGAAGGTGCCGGAGGCCACCACCACCGGGTTTTTCATAGTCATTCCGGCCAGATCCACACTCATATCGACAGCAGGCGCGGCAGGGGAGTCCTCCGGCTGCTCCGGGGCGAACAAATTGGCCAGATCCCGCTCCAACTGGGCCAGAGCCTTTTCCAGATCAGGGTCGAATTCAGGCATCCCAGTCCACCTCCTCCGCGTCGAACACCGGGCCGTCCTTGCAGACGTGCTTCCGGCTGCCGTCCTTCATGTCACAGGCGCACACCAGGCACGCCCCCACGCCGCAGCCCATCCGCTCCTCCATGGAGACCTTGCAGGGCACGCCGAACTCCTTGGCCGCCTTGGCCACATTTTTCAGCATGGGTCTGGGGCCGCAGGCCAGCACCGCGTCGTAATTCCTGTCCTGTTCCAGCTCCTGCCGCACCAGGGCGTCCACAAAGCCGTGACAGCCCAGGGAGCCGTCGTCGGTGGCGATGAGCGTCTTGGCGCAGTCCTCCCGGAAGAGGTCCAGCATGATGGCCTTCTCCTTGGAGCGGAATCCAAGGATGGCGGTGGATCTGCCGTTGGTGTACTGGGCGCAGCCCCACAGGGGCGGCACCCCGATGCCGCCGCCCACCAGCAGATACCGGCCCTCGGGCCTCATGGGGAAGCCGTTGCCCAGCAGGCCAAGCACGTCCAGCGTCTCGCCCAGCTTGCGCTCGGCCAGCCACGCGGTGCCCGCGCCCCGGACCTCGAACACGATGGTCACCAGGTCATGGGGATAGTCCTCCTGGCAGGAGGCCACCGAGATGGGCCGCCGCAGCAGCAGGGAGTCCCCGCATTTGATGTGGACGAACTGGCCGGGGCCCTTCCAGGAGGCGCGGACCATGTCGCCAGCCTCCAGCACCATGAAGATCGCGCCGCCCATCTGTGTTTTGTGGACGATCTTGCAGTTCCTCTCTACCTTCATCGCAAATGATCCCTCACATGACGGTGATATACTCTTTCAGCTCGTCCCGCATCTTCTCGGAGGCAGCCCGGGCGGCCTCCTGATAGTCTCGGCCGTCCCCGCCCGTCTTTTTCCAGGCACACAGGATGGAGCGGGAGGCGTTGACGATGGCGCCCCGGCCCAGCTCATCAAAGGCGTAGCGCACGTCGGCGGCGGTGCCGCCCTGGGCCCCGTAGCCGGGCACCAGGAAAAAGGTCTTGTCCAGCCGGCGGCGGAGTTCCTTCAGGACAGAGGGGTGGGTGGCCCCCACCACCGCCCCCAGAGCGGTGAAGCCGTACTTGCCCTCGGTGCCCGCGCCCCAGCGCTGGATCAGGTCGCCCATGACGGTGTACACAACCCGGTCCCCCGCCACCATGTCCTGGAGCTCCACGGAGGAGGGATTGGAGGTCTTGGTAAGTACAAACGCGCTCTTGTTCCGGGCGGTACAGTCGGCCAGGAAGGGCTTGATGGCGTCGGACCCCATGTAGCCGTTGAGGGTGACGCAGTCGGCGTCGAACACGGGGCAGTCGGCAGAGCCAACCTTGGTGACCCCCAGCCAGCCCTCGCTGTACGCCGTGGCGGTGGTGCCGATGTCCCCCCGCTTCACGTCGGCGATGACGTAGAGGTCCTTGGACTTGGCGTAGGCGATCAGCTCCTCCAGCGCCTTCATGCCCCGCCAGCCGAGGCACTCAAAGTAGGCGGCCTGGGGCTTCACGGCGGGCACTATATCGCACAGCGCGTCGATGAGCCCCCGGTCGAACTCCAGGATGGCCCCGGCGGCGGCCTCCAGGGTCTCGCCGTATTTGTCGGTGTACTCCTTCAGCAGATAAGGGGGCACATACTCCACCCGGGTGTCCAGCCCTGCCACGGTGGGGTTCTTTTTCGCCCTGATCTTCTCCTGTAACACGTCAAATGACATCGTTTATTGCTCCTCCTGATAGATGATCTGTCCATTCGCGATGGTGTATTTCACTTTTCCTTTGACCTTCCAGCCGTGGAAGGGGGTGTTTTTGCCCTTGGAGGCGAACTTCTCCCGGTCGATGATCCACTCCTGATTCGGGTCGAAGATCACCACGTCGGCGTCATCTCCCACAGCGATACGGCCCTTGTCCAGCCCCAGCAGGGCGGCGGGGGAGTGGGACATCAGCTCCAGCACCCGGGAGAGCGGCAGCAGTCCGGAGTGATAAAGCCCGGTCAAGTTCAGAGCCAAAGCGGTCTCCAGCCCCACCATGCCGCTGGGCGCGTCGGGGAGGGGCTTGGCCTTTTCCTCCGCCGTGTGGGGGGCGTGGTCGGTGATGAGGGCGTCGATGGTGCCGTCGCGGAGCCCCGCCAGGATGCCCTCCACGTCAGCCTGGGCGCGGAGGGGAGGGTTCACCCGCGCCATGGGGCCCTGTCTCAGCACCTCGTCCTCGGTGAGGGTGAAGTACTGGGGGCAGGTCTCGCAGGTGACGCGGACGCCCCGGGCTTTGGCCTGCCGCACCATCTCCACCCCCTTTGCGGTGGAGATGTGGCAGATGTGGACGTGGGCCCCGGTGTCCTCCGCCAGCAGGATGTCCCGCATGATCTGGGCCTCCTCGGCCACGGCGGGCCGCCCCGGAAGGCCCAGCGCCTCTGACACCCTGCCCTCGTTGACGCCGTAGTTTTGTACCAGGTCCCTGTCCTCACAGTGATCCAGGATGGGCAGCCCCAGCCGTTTTGCCCCCTGCATGGCCCGCCGCAGCAGGGCCAGGTTTTGGATGGGGACCCCGTCGTCGGTGAGGGCGGGCACGCCGGCGGCCTTGAGAGCGGCGAAATCGGTGAGTTGTTCGCCTCGCTGTCCCACGGTGACCGCCCCGGCGGGGAGGACGTTCACCCCGGTGGGGGCAGCCTTGTCCCGCACCAGCCGGACGATCTCCGGGCAGTCGGCGGCAGGCCTGGTGTTGGGCATGGCCACCAGGGTGGTGACCCCTCCATGAGCGGCCGCCGCGCAGCCGGTGACCACCGTCTCTTTGGCCTCGAATCCCGGTTCCCGCAGGTGGACGTGCATATCCACCAGGCCGGGAGCCGCGACGAGCCCGGAGGCGTCGATGACCTGGGCTCCCCCGGCGTCCAGCCCTTTGCCAATGGCGGCGATCTTCCCGCCGGAGATCAGCACGTCAAGGGTGTCGTCCACGCCGCTTGCCGGATCGACGACCCGTCCGTTTTTGATGAGCAGGTCCATACCGCGCCCCCTCTCATAACAAGTCATAATATTATACACGAAAAGCGGGGAAGAGCGCAACCATAAAACGCGCATATCCCCAAAAAACGCGCCCGGTCTGATTCAACCGGGCGCGTATGGCGCAAGCAAGCCTGTAAGCCGGGTTCTGTCATTTAAGACAGCCATCTATCTCGACGCGCCGTCGCCGGCGCGCTCAAGCCGCCTCCCCGGGACGGCCGGGCCGGCCTTGCGTCCCTCCACGGCGTTGCTCCGGATAGAGTTTACAGCGATGGGCGCTTCCACGCCATCGGGTGAGCTCTTACCTCGCCTTTCCACCTTTCCCGGCGCATACCCGCCCAAACGGGCGGGCTGTTCGCCGGTAGTCTATTTCTGTTGCACTTTTCCTGGGGTCGCCCCCGGCGGGTGTTACCCGTTATCCTTGCCCTGCGGAGCCCGGACTTTCCTCACAAGCGGGCCTTTCGCCCCGCCCGCGCGGCTGTCCAGCTTACTTGCAAAAAAGATGATACTTCAATTTTCCGTGATTGTCAAATGAAGATTCATGGGGTATAATATAACTCGCGTGTGAACAGACAGGAGGTCATCTGTTTTGAATTCAACCTTGAAGGAATACATCGGATCGCTCCGGGGCAAACGTGTGGCGGTCATTGGTATCGGCGTGTCCAACACACCCCTTGTGGAGAAGCTGCTGGAAGGCGGCGTGGATGTGCTGGCCTGCGACAAGCGGCAGCGCTCCGACTTTAACGGCCTCATCGAGGCGCTGGAGGAGAAGGGGCTCAAAACCGCACTGGGGACGGACTACCTGGACCATCTTGACGGCGTGGACGTGATCTTCCGCACCCCCGGGATGCGGCCCGACTTGCCCCAGCTGGCGAAGGCCGTCGAGGAGGGCGCGGAGCTCACTTCGGAAATGGAGACCTTTATGGCCCTGTGCCCCTGTAGGACCATCGCGGTGACCGGGTCCGACGGCAAGACCACCACCACCACCATCATCGCCGGCCTTTTGGATGCGGCGGGCTACCGGGTGTTCGTGGGGGGCAACATCGGCCACCCGCTGCTGTGCGAGGTGGACGACATCCGCCCCGACGACATGGTGGTGCTGGAGCTGTCCTCCTTCCAGCTGCTCACCATGAAACAGAGCCCCAATATCGCGGTGGTCACCAATGTGTATCCCAACCATCTGGACATCCACAAGGGGATGGAGGAATATATCGCCGCCAAGCGGAACGTGTTTGCGTATCAGGAGCCGGGGGACCGGGTGGTGCTCAACGCGGACAACGAGATCACCGCCGCCTTTGCCAAAGAGGCCAGGGGAGAGGTGACCCTGTTCAGCCGCACCCAGCCGCTGGAGGGGGGCGTCTGCCTGAAAAACGGCATGGTCATGCACGGCGGCCGGCCGGTGCTCTCCGCCGAGGAGATCAAGCTGCCCGGCCTCCACAATCTGGAGAACTATATGGCCGCCATCGCCGCGGTGGACGCCATGGTGCCCGATGAGGTCATCCGAAATTATGCCCGCACCTTCGGCGGGGTGGAGCACCGTATCGAGCTGGTAAGGGAACTGGACGGCGTCAAATACTACAATGACTCCATTGCCTCCAGCCCCACCCGCACCATCGCGGGACTTCGCTCTTTCAGGCAGAAGGTCATCCTCATCGCCGGCGGGTACGACAAGCATCTGGATTATACCGTCATCGGCCCGGAGATTGTCGAGCATGTAAAGGCGCTTATCCTGACAGGCGCCACTTCATCCAAAATCAAAATCGCTGCCATGAAGGCCGCCGGTTATGACGCCGGGGCGCTGCCCATCGTGGAGTGTGAAAACCTGAAAACGGCGGTATACGAGGCCCGGAAACTGGCCCGGCCCGGGGATGTGGTCATCCTGTCGCCGGCCAGCGCCTCCTTCGACCAGTTTAAAAACTTTATGGAGCGGGGCGACACCTTCAAGAAGTTCGTGAACGAGCTGAGCTGACAGATACGGGAGAGTGGATCATTTGGAAATGGAAGCGATATTGGACCGGCTCTGTTCGGTAGGCGCGCCCTCTGGCTTTGAGCGGCCTGCGGCCGACGCTGCCAGAGAGCTGCTGGAGCCGCTGGTGGACGAGGTGTGTACCGACCGGCTGGGGAACCTTGTCGGCGTGCGCCGGTGCGGAAAGCCGGACGCCAAGCGTCTGCTGCTGGACGCCCACCTGGACGAGATCGGCATGGTGGTCACCGGCGTCAAGGACGGGTTCCTGCACTTCAACACCATCGGCGGAGTAGATCAGCGGATGCTGCCTGACCGGGAGCTGACGGTGCTCACCGACCCGCCCCTGCTGGGGGTGGTGGCCTGCCTGCCGCCCCATGTTCTCTCCCCGGAGGACAAGGATAAAGCTCCCGACCTGGACGACGTGTATCTGGATGTGGGTCTCACCCAGGAGGAGGCGGAGCGGCGGGTGCCCATCGGGACCCCCATTGTGTTTCGGGCTGAGACCTTCCGGCTGGGAGAGCGGCAGATCTGCGGGAAGTCCCTGGACGACCGCTCCTGCTTTGCCGCCCTGCTTCGGACGGCGGAGCTGTTGAAAGACAAAGAGCTGGACGTGGATCTCTACATCCTGGGCAGCACCCGGGAGGAGGTCGGGGGCATGGGGGCACAGACGGCGGCCCAGTCCCTGCGGCCCGACTACTGTGTGGCGGTGGACGTGACCTTTGGCCGCACGCCGGACAGTCCCAAGACCGAGAGCTTAGTCATGGGAGGCGGCCCCTGCGTGGGCATCGGCCCCAACTGCGCCCGCTGGATGGTCAAGCGCCTGCTGGCCAAGGCCGAAGAGGCCGGCGTCCAGGTGCAGAGGGAGGTGTTGGAGGGCAGCTCCGGCACCAATGGCTGGGAGATGCAGGTGGCCAACGAGGGCGTCGCCACCGCCGTACTGTCCCTGCCGCTGAAATATATGCACACCCCCGTGGAGGTGGTGGAGCTCAGCGATATTGAGGACACCGCGAGGCTGCTGGCCGCCTTTGCGCTGGACATCGGGAAGGAGGGCGGCCCCCAATGGTGAATACCCTGAAGACCCTTTGCGCCCTCTCCGGCGTGTCCTCCTTTGAGGACGAGGTGCGAAGCTATCTCATCGAACGGGCCCGCCCCTACGCCGACAGCCTTCGGGTGGACGCCCTGGGCAGCCTGATCGTGTTCAAAAAGGGCGTAAAATCCACGGGAAACAGGCTGATGCTCTGCGCCCACATGGACGAGGTAGGCCTGATCGTCAAGTCCGTCACCGAGGAGGGCTGCCTGAAATTCGGCTGCGTGGGCGGCATCGACCGGCGGGTGCTGCTGGGCAAGCGGGTGGAGATCGGAGACAAAAAGATCCCCGGCGTCATCGGCCTGAAGCCCATCCACCTGACCACCGCCGAGGAGCGGAAAAAGGTCCCCCCGCTGAAGGACTACTATATCGACATCGGCGCCAGGGACAAAGAGGAGGCCCTCTCCCAGGTGGAGATCGGCGACTGCTGCGTGTTCACCGGCGATGTGGTGGAGTTCGGGGACCATATGCTCAAGGCAAAGGCCATCGACGACCGGGTAGGCTGCGCCGTCCTCCTGAAACTGCTGGAGGAGGACCTGCCCATGGACTGCACCTTCGCCTTCACCGTCCAGGAGGAGGTGGGGACGAGAGGGGCTTTCGGCGCGGCCTTCTCTGTCACCCCGGAGATCGCCCTGGTGCTGGAGGGCACCACCGCCGCCGACACCCCCGCCCTGGACCCCAGCCGGCAGGTGTGCTCTCCCGGGAAAGGGCCGGTGCTGTCCTGGATGGACAACGGCGCCATTTACGACCGGGCGCTGTTCGAGCGGCTCCGCAGGCTGGCCGACGACAACGGAATCCCCTGGCAGATGAAGCACTATGTGGCCGGCGGCACCGATGGCCGCACCATCCAGCGCACCAAGGCCGGCGTCCGGGTCACCGGCATCTCCGCCGCCGTGCGGTATCTCCACGCCCCCAGCAGCGTGTGCAGCCTGGACGATGTGGAGCGCATCCTGGCTCTGGCCCGGCTGTTCATCCGGTCGGTCGCGGCGGAAGCCTGAGGAGGAATTTACCATGGAACTGATGAAAATCCTGACCGAGCTGGTGACCGCCTTCGGCCCCTCCGGGGACGAGGCGGAGGTGAGCCGGGCCATCGAAAAGCTGGCCGCCCCTTATGTGGATGAGATCAGCCGGGACGTGATGGGAAATCTGATCTGCCATAAGAAGGGGACAGGCCCCAAAGTGATGTTCGCCGCCCATATGGACTCCATCGGGCTCGTCGTCATTCACATTGGGGAGGACGGCTATGTTCACGTGGGGCCCCTGGGCGGGGTCAAACCCGCCGAGGTGCTGTATACTCCCGTTAAGTTCAAAAACGGCGTCCGGGGCGTCATCTGTGCCGAGCTGGAGGCCGATGTGGCCAAGCTGAAACCCGCCGACCTTTTCATCGACCTGGGCGCGTCCTCCAAAGAGGAGGCGGAGAAGCTTGTGCAGGTGGGGGACGCCGCCGTTTTTGACACCCCCACCGCCCAGGCGGGGGACCGGGTCATCTCCCCCTACCTGGACGACCGGGCGGGCTGCCTGGCGCTGCTGCTGGCGATGGAGCGGATCGGTCGGGCGGAAAACGACCTGTACTTTGTGTTCACCTCTCAGGAGGAGGTGGGCACAAGAGGCGCCAAGACGGCGGCCTGGACCGTGGATCCCGACTACGGGATCGCCGTGGACGTGACCCCCACCGACGATCAGCCCGGGGCAAAGCACCGGGTGACCAGCGTCTGCGGCGGCGGCGCGGCGGTGAAGGTGATGGACAGCATGGTCATCTGCCAGCCGGAGATGGTGAAAAAGCTGATGTCTCTGGCCGCTGAGAAGTCCATCTCAGCCCAGCGGGACGTGATCCGCAGGGGCGGCACCGACGGCGGTCCTATCCACCTGACCCGGGGCGGGGTGTACACCGGGGGCATCTCCATCCCATGCCGGTATGGTCACACCCCCGCCGCCCTGGTGGATTTGAATGACGTAAAAGCCTGCGCCGATCTGGTGGCGGCCTTTGCCGAGAGCAGGCTGAAAAAGGAATGTTAAATAAAATGCCTTTACAGATAAGCGAGCAGATCAGGGCACTGGCCGCCCGGGCGGAGGAGGAGCTCGCGGAACAGTTCGCCCGCATCGACGCCGTTTCCGGGGAAAACACCGGCCGGGTGCTGGCCGCCTTTCAAAAGCACCGGGTGGCGGAGAGCTATTTCGCCGGCACTACCGGCTATGGGTACGACGATCTGGGCCGGGACAAGCTGGATGAGATCTACGCCGACCTGTTCGGCACGGAGGACGCCCTGGTGCGCATCCAGTTCGTCAACGGCACCCACGCCATCACCTGCGCCCTGTTCGGGGTGCTGAAGGCCGGGGACGTATTGGTTTCCGCCGTAGGCGCGCCCTATGACACGCTTCTGGGCGTGGTGGGCGCGGTGGACAAGGGCCACGGCTCCCTGAAAGATTACGGCGTGGAGTACCGCCAGGTGGAGCTGAAGGACAACGCCCCCGACAAAGAGGGGCTGGCGGCCGCCGTGTCCGATCCCAGGGTGAAGGCGGTGCTGATCCAGCGCTCCAAGGGCTACGCCACCCGTGCGTCCTTGTCGGTGGCGGAGATCGGCGAGCTGTGCGCCGTGGTGCGGAAACACAATCCTCACGCCGCCATCCTGGTGGACAACTGCTACGGTGAATTCGTGGAGACCCTGGAGCCCACCCATGTGGGGGCCGACCTGGTGGTGGGCTCCCTCATCAAGAACCCCGGCGGCGGGCTGGCCCCCACGGGGGCGTACATCGCCGGGCGGCACGATTTGGTGGAGGGGGCCGCTATGCGCCTGACCTGCCCCGGCATCGGCCGGGAGTGCGGCTCTACCCTGGGGAACAACCGACTGCTGTACCAGGGCCTGTTCCTGGCCCCCCATACCGTGGCCCAGGCGCTGAAAACCGCCGTGTTCGGCGCGAAGCTCATGGAGCTGCTGGGCTTTGAGACGGAACCCCGGTCCGACGCCGTCCGCCACGACATCATCCAGATGATCCACCTGAAAGACCCGGAGCGGGTCAAGCGGTTCTGCAAGGGCATCCAGTCCGGCGCGCCGGTGGACTCCTATGTGACCCCGGAGCCCTGGGACATGCCGGGATATGACTGCCCTGTCATCATGGCCGCCGGCGCCTTTATCCAGGGGGCCTCCATCGAACTTTCCGCCGACGCCCCCATGCGGGAGCCTTACACCGTGTACCTCCAGGGCGGGCTGACCTACGAGTCCGGCAAGGCGGGGCTCATGCTGGCCGCCGACGAGCTGCTGAAAGGCGAATAGGCCAAGCGTTCCCGGGCATATCCTCACCCGAGGGGGTGAGGATATGCTTCTGGAACTGCGCCGCCGGTTGGCGCGGATCCGACACGACGGGCCGCTGCCCGTCCTGCTGCCAGTTATCGCCGCGCTCCTGCTGGCGGGGCTGGTCATCCACTTCGTCAACGGCCAGCTGCGCCCCATTCTGGAGACGGTGGCGGCAAACCAGGCCACCAACCTGATGACCCGGGCCATCGACGCCGCCGTGGACGACTGCCTCACCGAGAGCGGGATGAGCTATGGCGACTTCGTTTCGGTGGTGACAGACGGAGCGGGCAGGGTCACCTCCCTGAGCGGCAACACGGCGGCGGCCAGCCGGTTCCGCAGGCAGGTGACCAAGGCGGTCATCGCCGCCATCCAGGGCCTGGATGAGAAGGACCTTGGCGTGCCGCTGGGGAACCTCACCGGGCAGCTGCTGCTGTCGGGAGTGGGGCCCTCGGTGCGGGTGCGGGTGTATTCGGTGGGCAGCGTCACGGCGGAGTACGTAAACTCATTTACCGCAGCCGGGGTCAATCAGACCCATCATCAGATCGATCTGGTGGTGAACGCCACGGTGAACCTCTTTCTGCCGGGGGAGGTGCTCCCGGTCGCCGTCCACAGCGCGGCGTGCGTGGCAGAGACAGTCATCGTGGGGGAGGCCCCGGACACCTATTTGAATCTGGAACAAAGGAGCGGCTGATATGGACGTTCAGACGCGGATCGACGAGCTTCGGCGCACCCTCAACGAGCACAACTACAACTACTATGTGCTGGACGCGCCCACCATCTCCGACTACGAGTACGACCACCTCCTGCGGGAGCTGGAGGACCTGGAGGCCGCCCACCCGGAGCTCATCACCCCGGACTCTCCCACCCAGCGGGTGGGCGGTCAGGCCCTGGTGAGCTTTCAGCAGGTGGTCCACCGGGTGCCCCTCCAGAGCCTCCAGGACGTGTTCTCCCCGGAAGAGCTGGCCGACTTCGGCAGGCGGGTAGAGGAGAGCGTGGACCGGGCGGAATACCTGCTGGAGCCCAAGGTGGACGGCCTGTCCATGGCGCTGGAGTATCAGGACGGCGTGTTCGTCCGGGGAGCCACCCGGGGGGACGGCCAGGTGGGGGAGGACGTGACCGAAAACCTCCGCACCATCCGCTCCATCCCCATGAGGCTGGAGGGCGTCCCCGGAACCCTTATCGTCCGAGGAGAGGTTTATATGCCCCGTAAGACCTTTGAGCGGCTCAACGAGGAGCGTGAGCTGAATGGGGAGAACCTGTTTGCAAATCCCCGCAACGCCGCCGCCGGCTCCATGCGGCAGCTGGACCCCAAGATCGCCGCCGCCCGGGGGCTGGATATGGTCATCTTCAACATCCAGTATACCGACCACGCGCCCTTCGCCACCGACAGCGAAAGCCTGGACTGGCTGAAGTCCCTGCGGTTCAAAGTCATCGACTACCAGGTGTCCTCCGATATGACGGAGATCCAGAAGCGCGTGATGAAGCTGGGGGACGACCGGGAGCAATACCCCTTCGACATCGACGGAGCAGTCGTAAAGGTAAACAGCTTGTCGGACCGCGCCACACTGGGCGAGACGGCCAAATTTCCCAGATGGGCAGCGGCCTATAAGTACCCGCCGGAGCAGAAGGAGAGCGTCGTGCAGGACATCGTGGTCCAGGTAGGCCGCACGGGCGTTTTGACGCCGAAGGCGGTGGTGTCGCCCGTCCGTCTGGCGGGCACCACCGTCACCAACGCCACCCTCCACAACCAGGACTTCATCACCGAAAAGGACATCCGTATCGGCGACACGGTGATCGTCCAAAAGGCGGGGGAGATCATCCCGGAGATCGTCTCCGTGGTCAAGGAAAAGCGGCCGGAGGGGACGGTGCCCTATTTCCTGCCCACGGTGTGCCCGGTGTGCGGGGCCCCGGTGGTGCGGGACGAGGACGGGGCTCACATCCGCTGTACCGGGGCCGAGTGCCCGGCCCAGCTGCTCCGCAACCTGACCCACTTCGCCAGCCGGGACGCCATGGACATCGAGGGCCTAGGCCCCGCGGCGGTGAAGGCCCTGGTGGAGGCCGGTATGGTCAAGACCCCCGCCGACCTGTACCACCTGGACCGGGACCAGGTGGCCAAACTGGATCGGATGGGCAAAAAGTCCGCCGACAATCTGCTGGCCGCCATCGAGAAGTCCAAACAGAACGACCTGTCCAAGCTGCTGTTCGCCTTTGGCATCCGGCAGGTGGGCCAGCGGGCGGGGCGGGACCTGGCCGCCCACTCCGGCGCCCTGGACGCCCTGGCCGCCGCATCCCTGGAGGAGCTGACCGCGATCCCCGATGTGGGCGGCGTCACCGCCCAGTACCTCATCGACTGGTTCGACTCCCCCCAGAGCCGGCACCTCATCGCCGCGCTGAAGGAGGCCGGGGTCAACATGGAGAGCCACGCTCAGCCGGTGGGGGACAAGCTGGCGGGGATCACCTTCGTGCTCACCGGGGAGCTGGCCTCCTATTCCCGGAAGGAGGCGGGGGAGAAGCTGGCCGCCCTGGGCGGCAAGGTGTCCGGCTCGGTGTCCAAAAAGACGGGCTGCGTCATTGCGGGGGAGGCCGCCGGTTCCAAGCTCCGCAAGGCCCAGGAGCTGGGGGTCCCCGTGCTGGACGAGGATCAGTTCCTCACCCTCATCGGGGAAAAAGAGGGCGACGAGGAGGCCGTTCTGACCCTGATCGGCAAATCAGAGACATAAGAGGCGAGTTCCATGGAGATCAAACTGGCGAAACGGATGGACGGCTTCCAGCCGGGCATCTTCAACGTGCTGGATGAGAAGAAAAACGAGCGGCTGGCGGAGGGGAAGCCGGTGTACAATCTGTCCATCGGCACCCCAGACTTCCTGCCGGAGCCCCATGTGGTGGAGGCCCTGGTAAAGGCGGCCTCCGTGCCGGAGAACATCCGCTACTCCCTGGGGGAGATCCCTGAGCTGGTGGAGGCAGTGCAGAACTGGTACAGGCGGCGCTACGGCGTGGAGCTGGCCCCCGACGAGTTCACGGAGGTCTATGGCTCCCAGGAGGGGATCGCCCACATCGGCTGGGCCATCTGCGACCCCGGCGACGTGGTGCTGGTGCCCGACCCCGGCTATCCCATCTTCGAGATCGGACCCATGCTGTGCGGGGCAAACTGCGTCCATTATCCGCTGCTGAAGGAGAACGGCTATCTGCCCGACCTGGACGGCATCGACCCCGATCTGGCCCGCCGGGCCAAGGCCATGGTGGTGTCCTATCCCGCCAACCCGGTGTGCGTGACCGCGCCGGACAGCTTTTATGAGGCGCTCATCCGCTTTGCCAAAAAGTATGAGATCATCGTCATCCACGACAACGCCTACTCCGAGATCGTCTACGACGGCCGGGTGGGCAAGTCCTTCCTCAGCTTCGAGGGGGCCAAAGAGGTGGGGGTGGAGTTCAACTCCCTGTCCAAGACCTATGACCTCACCGGTGCGAGGGTGTCCTTCCTGCTGGGCAACCGTGAGATCGTCAGTGCCCTCAGGCGGCTCCGCTCCCAGATCGACTACGGCAGCTACTTACCCACCCAGTACGCGGCGGTGGCCGCCCTCAACGGCCCCCAGGACTGTGTGGAGCGCCAGCGGCGGCAGTATCAGGCCCGCCGGGACGCCCTCTGCGGCGGCCTGCGGTCCATCGGCTGGGACGTGCCCGACAGCCAGGGCAGCATGTTCGTCTGGGCCCCGCTGCCCGAGGGATACCACAACTCCGTTGACTTCTGCTTTGAGTTGCTGGAGCGCACCGGCGTGCTCTGCACCCCCGGCTCCGCCTTTGGCCCCTTGGGGGAGGGCCACGTCCGCTTCGCTTTGGTGCTTCCCCCGGAGAAGCTGAAGGAGGCGGTGGCCTCCATCGCCGCCGGCGGCATTTTGAACGATTGAAATCATCCGTCAGGGGGAGCATACTGTTCCAAAACGGCAAAAAGAGGACCCGTTCCAAACGGAACGGGTCCTCTTTGCGTCGGAATGGGAACTGTTTAGAAGAACAGGCCCCAGGCCAGGAAGCCCAGGATGGCTACGACTCCGGTAAAGATCAGGATGGTGACCAGGTAGCCCATGATGTCCTTGGCGGACAGGCCGGCCACGCCCAGCGCGGGCAGAGCCCAGAACGGCTGGATCATGTTGGTCCATTGGTCGCCCCAGGCGATGGCCATACCGGCACGTCCGGCCTCCACGCTCAGCCGCGCGGCCGCGGGCATGACGATGGGGCCCTGGACCGCCCACTGGCCGCCGCCGGAGGGCACGAAGAAGTTGATGATACCGGCGGAGAGGAAGGTCCACACGGGGAAGGTGACGTTGTTGGAGATCCCCACGAAGAAGTCGGAGATGATGGAGGCCAGAGAGTCGCCATTGGCGTTGGCGGCGGTCATGATGCCCATGATGCCGGCATAGAAGGGGAACTGCAGCAGCACGCCGGCCGCGCCGCCGGCGGCGTCGCCGATGGCGTCCACATAGCGGCGGAGGTCGCCGTGGGCCAGCAGGCCCAGGAACAGGAAGATGGCGTTGACCACGTTCAGGTCCAGCTTGGCGGGGCCGAACTTCGGGTCGATGAAGAAGCGGACGATGTAGACGACGCCCATGATGATGGTCAGGGCCAGCAAGATCTTGCTGTGCTCGATCTTATCAGCGGGGGTCTTGATCTCGTAAGTACGCTCTTTCTCGTCCTCCAGCACGGCGGGGTTCACCGTGATGGTGTGATCCTTGTCGGGGTGCATGGCGTAGTTGATGAAAGGCATGCCCACCAGGATCACCAGGCACATGATGATGTTCATGGGATGGAAGACGGAGGCGGTCAGGTCGGCCTGATAGACCACATCGCCGATCTTATAGCCGTTGGTGATGGTCAGGGGGATGGAGCCGGACAGGCCGGCGTGCCACACCACAAAGCCGGAGTAGGCGGAGGCGATCAGCAGGGGATAGTCGATGTCCTTGACGCGGCGGGCCACTTCCTTGGCCAGCAGGGCGCCCACGATCAGGCCGAAGCCCCAGTTCAGCCAGCAGCAGATGGTGGACACCATGGTGACGACCACGATGCCGGACAGCTTGTTCTTGGCCAGATTCGCGATGGCGCCCAGGATCCTCTTGATGATGGGAGCGGAGGCGAAGGCGGAGCCAAGCACCAGCACCAGGGCCATCTGCATGGAGAAGGCCAGCAGGTTCCACATACCGCCGGGTTCGGAGGTGACGCCCTTGCCGGCCCAGGCCCACACCATATCCCACGGGTTCTGCCAGGTGGCGAGGCACCCGGCCACAAACACCACGATGGTCAGGATGATGGCGAACAGGAAGGGATCCGGCAGCCAACGATTCATGATCCGAACGCATGCGTTGGAAAATTTCTTCATTCGAAATTCCTCTCTTTCCTAACATATTTGAGCGCCCGCGGGGGGGCGGCTCATCAACGCTTCACAGTATAGTCCCTTCTTCACAGTTTGTCAATGATTTCTCTATGGTTCGTTCACATCTTCTTGGCTATGATCGGGGGAACAAAGGGCTTGACAACCGGGCGAAAATCCGGCATAATAGGATTAAATCTCAATAAGTGACAGGAGGGAGCGGAATGAGGCAGACCCGGAACACCCGGCAGCGCCAGCTGGTGCTGGAGGCGGTGCGGGCCCGGATGGATCACCCCAGCGCCGACGAGATCTATCTTGACGTGCGGCGGCAGGACCCGAGGGTCAGCCGGGGCACCGTCTACCGCAACCTGAACATCCTGGCGGAGAGCGGGGAGATCGCCCATGTGGAGGCCCCCTCGGCAGACCGGTACGACCTCCGCCCCGAGCCCCACTATCACCTGTACTGCCTGTCCTGCGGCGCCGTGGTGGACGCGCCGCTGCCCTATCAGCGGGAGGACGACAGGCGGGTGGCGGAGGAGACCGGCTTCGACGTCCGCTGCCACCAGACCATCTTTGAAGGACTTTGCCCCGCCTGCCGGAAAAGGGCGGAGCGGTTCGAACAATAAATTCAATGAAGGAGGATCATCTCATGGCCAACAAGTACGCCGGGACCCAGACCGAGAAGAACCTGGAGGCCGCCTTTGCCGGCGAGTCCCAGGCCCGCAACAAGTATACCTATTTCGCCTCCAAGGCCAAGAAGGAGGGCTTCGAGCAGATCGCGGCCCTGTTCCTCAAGACCGCCGACAACGAGAAGGAACACGCCAAGCTGTGGTTCAAGGAGCTGGAGGGCATCGGCGGCACCGCCGAGAATCTGGCCGCCGCGGCCAACGGTGAGAACTACGAGTGGACCGATATGTACGCCGGCTTTGCCAAGACCGCCGACGAGGAGGGTTTCCACGAACTGGCCGCCAAGTTCCGCCTGGTGGCCGAGATCGAGCGGCACCATGAGGAGCGTTACCGCGCCCTGCTCCACAATGTGGAGGCCCAGGAGGTCTTTGCCAAGAGCGAGGTCAAGGTGTGGGAGTGCCGCAACTGCGGCCACATCGTGGTGGGGGAGAAGGCCCCCGAGGTCTGCCCCACCTGCAACCACCCCCAGAGCTATTTCGAGGTCCACGCGGAGAACTACTGATCGGTACATGGAAGCCCCCGGCTGTCGCCGGGGGCTTCGTTCTGCCCTCTTTACGCTTTGTCGAAGGCGGGGTTGATATAGTAGACGTTTTTCTGGTCCATCTTGTCCTTGGCCAGGCGCACGGCCTCGCCGAAGCGCTGGAAGTGGACCACCTCCCGCTCCCGGAGGAAGCGGATCACGTCGTTCACGTCCGGGTCGTCGGACAGGCGGAGGATATTGTCGTAGGTGACGCGGGCCTTCTGCTCGGCGGCCATGTCCTCGGTCAGGTCGGCGATGACGTCACCCTTGACGGCCATGGAGGCGGCGCTGTATGGGAAGCCGGAGGCGGCGGTGGGGTAGACACCGGTGGTGCGGTCCACGAAATAGGTGTCGAACCCGGCGGCCCTGATCTGGTCGTCGGTGAGGCTGCGGGTGAGCTGATGGACGATGGCGCCGATCATCTCCAGGTGGCCAAGCTCCTCGGTGCCGATGTCGGTGAGCAGGCCCTTCAGCTCGGGATAGGGCATGGCGTACCGCTGGGACAGATACCGCAGGGAGGCGCCCAGCTCGCCGTCGGGCCCGCCATACTGGCTGATGATGACGCTGGCCAGCTTTGGGTTGGTGTTCTTGATCTTCACCGGGTATTGCAGCTTTTTCTCATAGACAAACATTATTTGCCCGCTCCTTTCTGGTCGTACTCCCAGGGCCACGGGTCGTTGAGCCACTGATAGGTGGCGTCCTTGGCGGCGGCCTTCTGGGTCAGGGGGCCGTACATGGCCTCATAGCGGCGCTTGCCCTCCTCGGCCAGGGCGGCGTACTTCTGGAACAGTTGGAACGCCTCCTGGTCATCCTGGTGGGTGTCCAGGTACAGGCCCAGCTCTACCAGGACGAACTGGAGCGCCTGCAGCTCGGCGGAGGCGGTCCGGGGCAGGTCGCCTCCTTTGACCTTCACGTGGAAGGGCAGGTTCAGGCCGGGAAACAGCGTGCCGTTGGCCAGGGCCTCGGCCTGGTCGTATTTCTGGCTCCCCTCCTGCTGGAAGGGCACATATGGCACCGCCAGCGGCGCGCAGGACGGCATCAGGCCGTTCGCGTCGGGGCAGGGGCGGGGTGTGGTTCCGTTGTCGGAATACAAGGGAGATCCCCTCCTTGGTTGGATTGACAGATTTCCTGTCAGTCCAGCATATGCACCGCGTGGGATGTGTGACAGCGTTCCCGACCGCGGCGACAGGGACCGACATTTCAGAAAAACCGCAAAAAAAGAGGGTTACGGTATTGAATTTCCCGCCGCGCTGTGTTATAATACGGCAAACCAAAGGAAACGGAGGAGATCCCCATGACCCATATCCAGACCCTGAACGGCGCCACTCTGAAGCAGAGCGCAGCCCACGGCGGCTGCGGCGAGTGCCAGACTTCCTGCCAGTCCGCCTGCAAGACCTCCTGCACTGTGGGCAACCAGAAGTGCGAGAACAAGGAGCAGCGGAAGTAATCGACCGGCACAAGGAGGGTGGGCTTACTGCCCACCCTTTTTCCATGCTTACGACAGGGAGGATGCCCCATGGTACATACATTCAAATGCCTCAACGTCCCCATCGCGGTGGATGTGAACAGCGGCGCGGTCCATGTGCTGGACGCCGCCGCCTACGATCTGCTGTCCCGCCTGGACGGCCCTATGGGCGACGGGTGCCTGGAGGAGCTGTATGCCGCGCTGCCCTATGACCGGGCCGCCATCGACGGCGCCTGGGCGGAGCTGAAGGAGCTCCAGGACACCGGCCTGCTCTTTTCCGACGACAACTACCTGGATCCCCAGGCCGCCGTGCTCATGCAGCGGGACGCCCCCATCAAGGCCCTGTGCCTCCATGTGTCCCACGACTGCAATCTGCGGTGTAAATACTGCTTTGCCTCCACCGGCGACTTCGGCACCGGCAAACGGATGACCATGGACGCGGAGACGGCGAAAAAGGCCATCGATTTTGTGATCGAACGGTCCGGGACCCGCCGGAACATCGAGGTGGACTTCTTCGGCGGCGAGCCGCTGATGGCAATGGACACCGTCAAGGCCACGGTGGAATATGCCCGCTCCCTGGAGGAAAAGCATGATAAGCATTTCCGCTTCACCATCACCACCAACGGCGTGCTGCTGGACGATGAAAACATCGCCTACATCAACGAGGTGATGTCCAACGCGGTGCTCTCCCTGGACGGCCGGAAGGAGATCAACGACGCCATGCGCCCCACCGTCAACGGAAAGGGCAGCTACGACGTGATCCTCCCCAAGTTCAAAAAGCTGGCGGCCCAGCGGGAAGGGGAGGGGAAGGACTACTATCTGCGAGGCACCTTCACCCGGCACAACCCCGACTTTGCCGCCGACGTGATGCACATGGCCGACCTGGGCTTCCACAGCATTTCAGTGGAGCCTGTGGTGGGCGCGGCAGAGGACGAGTGGTCTTTTCGTGAGGAGGACCTGCCCGGCATCCTGGCGGAGTATGAGAAGCTGGCGGGGGAGCTGCTGGAGCGGCCCGACGTCAACTTCTTCCACTACAACGTGGATCTGTCCCAGGGGCCCTGCGTCATCAAGCGGCTGCGAGGCTGCGGCGCCGGGTGCGAATACGTGGCCGTCACCCCCGACGGGGACATCTACCCCTGTCACCAGTTCGTGGGGAACGAGGAGTACAGGCTGGGCAGTCTTTACGACGGCACCTTCGACATGGATCTGGCCCGAAGGTTCGCGTCCCTCAACGTATACACCCGGCCCGACTGCAGGGAATGCTGGGCCAGATTTTACTGCAGCGGGGGCTGCTCCGCGTCCAACCTCCTTGTCAACGGCGACATAAAAAAACCGAACCGTATGGGCTGTGAAATGCAGAAAAAGCGGCTGGAGTGCGCCATTGCCATGAAGGCGATCAAAGCCGGGATGGGGTCCAAGTAAGGGCAGACCCCTTGCAAAATAAGTGAAAACGGGCACTTTGACCGGCAGTTTCAACATTTTGAAGCTGCCGGTCTTTTGACCACATCATCTTGTGGTTTTTCATTTTTTGTTTCGCAAGTTAACATAATGTAAATTACATAACAACTGGACATAACGAAAAAATTTGAAAAATTTTGCTCAAAACCCTTGCGTTTCCCGGCAAAGAGGTCTATATTGAACTCAACACGCTTTTACTGTGCCGTCATATGCCGCTTTGCCTCCGCATATCTTAGCCCGGGGTGATGACCATGGCGGCAGGCCGGACAAGGCCACATGACAGGGCTGTTTTGCGACTGGACGGGTCCGCGCCCCTGGCTCTCCTTGCCGGCTGTTTTCTGTTGGGCGCCCTGGCCGGGTTCCTATTCTCCTGCCTGGGCGGAGAGAGCGAGCAGCTTCGGGAGTATCTGCTGCGGTATCTCCGGGCGGCGGGGGATGGAGGCGCTTTTGCTCCGTCCCTGCTGTCGGTCATCTGGGAGGCCTTCCGCTGGTTTTTACTGATCGTCCTGCTGGGCTTCACCGCCCTGGGCGCGGTGGGGATCCCCGCGGTGCTGGCGGTCCGGGCGTTTGTGCTGTCCTACGCCGTGACCACTTTTGCCCGCCTGTTCGGGCCGGGCGGCGTGGCCGCTTCGCTGGCCGCCTTTGGCGTGACGGCCCTTTTGACGGTGCCGGTGTTGTTCGTGGGAGCTCACAGCGGCTTCCAGAGCGCTCTGCGCCGCCTGTCCCACGATCCCGTTCCCGCCGCTGTCGAGCAGCTGGCGCTGCTGGCGCCCTGCGGCGGGCTGCTGGCGCTGGCCGCCGCCCTCCAGTGGACGGTGATGCCCGCCCTGTTGACGGCGGTGTGCGCCCGCCTGTTCCCGTAACTCTGAATGAGAGGAGATGAGCGTTTTGGACTATCTTGCAGAATATGAATCCTGGCTGGTCAACGATAAAAAGGCCGCCGCCAATACGCTCAGCTCCTATGTGCGGGATGTGCGGCAGTTCTCCGTCTGGATGGAGGAACGGGGCATCCCGCTGCCCCAGGCCACCCAGGACGATGTGAAGGATTATGCCCGCTATCTGGAGCACCACGGCAAGTCCAACGCCACGGTAGTGCGCTCCCTCGCCTCTCTGAAATCCTTTTACGGCTATATGATGACCATCCATAGCGTGCCTGCCAATCCTGCCAAGGGCTTTAAGCCCAACCGGGTGGAGCGCCGCCTGCCCGCCATCCTCACCAACCGGGAGGTGGATCTGTTCCTGGAACAGCCCGACGTGTCCGACCCCAAGGGCTGCCGGGACAAGGCCATGCTGGAACTGCTATACGCCACCGGCATCCGGGTGTCCGAGCTGATCTCCCTGGATCTGCAGGACGTGAACCTCTCCGCCAATTTCCTTCGGTGCCGGGGACGGAACAAGGACAAGGAGCGGGTGATCCCGCTGTACAAGGCCGCTGTCAAGGCGCTGTCTGCCTATGTGAACGAGGTGCGCCCCCAACTGCTGGATGATCCGAACGAGACCGCCCTGTTCGTCAACATGAACGGGGAGCGTATGAGCAGGCAGGGCTTCTGGAAGATCGTGAAGCACTACCAGGAGAAGGCGGACATCCAGAAGGACATCACCCCCCACACGCTGCGGCACTCCTTTGCCGCCCATCTGCTGGAGAACGGGGCCGACCTGAAATCCATCCAGGAGATGCTGGGCCACGCGGACATCTCCGCCACCCAGATCTACACCCAGGTGGTCAACCAGCACCTGCGGGACGTGTACTCCAGGGCCCATCCCAGGGCGTGACTACATAAGGAAAGCGGACGGTGAAATGCCGTCCGCTTTTTCACTTGTCAGAATGAAACAGATGTGTTATAATATCACAAATTCCGCGTGGGGGTGTTGACGTGCTCATCCTGGGGATCGACCCCGGCTACGCCATCGTGGGCTTCGGCCTGGTAGAGGCGGAGGGGAATCGGTATCGCCTGGCCGCCTGCGGGGCCATCAACACCCCGGCGGGGGTGCGGCTGTCCGCCCGGCTGTGGCGCATCGCCACCGACCTGGAGGAGCTCATCAAACGGTTCAGCCCCGACGTGATGGCCATCGAGGAGCTGTTCTTCAACAACAACGTGACCACCGGCATCGGCGTGGCCCAGGCCCGGGGGGTCATCCTCATGACGGCGGAGAAGATGGGCCTGCCCATCTACGAGTACAACCCGTCCCAGGTTAAGCAGGCGGTGGTAGGCTACGGCAAGGCGGAGAAACGCCAGGTGATGGACATGACCAAGCGCCTGCTGGGGCTGAACGCCGTCCCCAGGCCGGACGACGCCGCCGACGCGGTGGCCATCGCCCTGTGCCACGCCCGCTCCTCCACGTCCCTGCTGGGACAGATCGACAAATAACGTCCGGGAGGCGTTTTGACCATGTTTTACTATGTGGAGGGCAAGGTGACGCACATCGGCCCCTATCTGGCGGTCATCGACTGCGGCGGCGTGGGCTACGCCTGCCGCACCACCAGCTACACGCTGGGCTCTCTCAGCATCGGGAAAGCCGCTAAACTTTACACCTATCTCCACGTCAGGGAGGACGCCTTTGAGCTGTATGGCTTCGCCTCGGAGCGGGAGCTGTCCTCTTTCGAGATGCTCATCGGCGTGTCCGGCGTGGGGCCCAAAATGGCGCTGGCCATCCTGTCCTCCAACACCCCGGAGAGCCTGGCCATGGCCATCGTGTCGGAAAACGCCAAGGCCTTGACCGGCGCCCCCGGCGTGGGGAAGAAGATCGCCCAGCGGATCATCCTGGAGCTGAAGGACAAGCTGGCCAAGGGACAGCTCACAACCAGCGGCGGAGGGGAGACCTTCACCCCCGGCGTCACCGTCATCCCGGAAAACAAGGCCAGCGAGGCCTCCGCCGCCCTGGCGGTGCTGGGCTACGGCCCGGCGGAGATCAGCGCCGCCCTCAAGGGCGTGGACCTGGAGGGCCTCACCCTGGAGGAGATCATCAAGCAGGCTTTGAAGAACACCATGAAGTGAGGGAGGGGAGACCTTGAGCATCGACTTTTCCGACAACGGCGATTTCGTCACCGAGCAGCCTCTGGTGACCACCTCCCTGACCCGGGAGGACGAGGGGGAGTACTCCCTGCGCCCCAAATGGCTCAGCGAGTACATCGGCCAGACCAAGGCCAAGGACAACCTGAGCGTGTTTATCCAGGCCGCCAAGATGCGGAACGAGCCCCTGGACCACGTCCTGCTCCACGGCCCCCCGGGGCTGGGCAAGACCACCCTTTCCAACATCATCGCAAACGAGATGGGGGTCAACATCCGCATCACCTCCGGCCCCGCCATCGAGAAGCCCGGCGACCTGGTGGCCCTGGTGACCAACCTCCAGGAGAACGACATCCTCTTTGTGGACGAGATCCACCGGCTGAACCGCCAGGCGGAGGAGATCCTGTATCCCGCCATGGAGGACTACGCCATCGACATCATCATCGGCAAGGGCCCCTCCGCCAATTCCATCCATCTGGACCTGCCCAAGTTCACCCTGGTGGGGGCGACGACGAGGGCCGGGCAGCTCTCCGCGCCGCTCAGAGACCGCTTCGGCGTCACCCTGCGGCTGGAGCTGTACACCCCGGAGGAGCTTGCCCTCATCGTCCGGCGTTCGGCGGACATCCTGGACGTGCCCATCGAGGACGCGGGAGCGGTAGAGATCGCCCGCCGCAGCCGGGGGACCCCCCGGATTGCCAACCGGCTGCTCCGACGGGTGCGGGATTTTGCCCAGGTCACCGCCGGCGGGGTCATCACCCGGGAGGTGGCCGACCGGGCCCTGAAGGCCCTGGAGATCGACGAGCTGGGCCTGGACAACATCGACCGGCGGATGCTGGGCAGCATCATCGCCAACTACGGGGGAGGGCCTGTTGGGCTGGACACCCTGGCCGCCACCATCAACGAGGAGTCGGTGACCCTGGAGGACGTGTACGAGCCCTATCTCATGCAGCTGGGCTTCCTGACCCGGACGCCCAGGGGCCGCTGTGTCACCCCGAAGGCCTATCAGCACCTGGGTTTGATGCCTCCCACGGGCATGGAGGGCGGCCTGGATCAGCTCACGTTCTGACCGGCGGCTTCGACCGATTTTGTCAAATGACATAAAGCAAAATGGGATTTTTCAATTTTTTTCAAAAAGTTGCATAAAATCATTGACAAATGTTTGCTTTTGTGATTTAATGCTTCTTGGTATATGTATGGATACGTTGGATTTGCGAAAAAATGACCCCAGCGACGAGCAGCTCTGCCGGCTTGCGGCGGAGGGCGACCGCGCGGCGGAAGAAGAACTGGTCAAGCGGTATCACCGCACGGTGCGTGTCTGCGCCCGCCCCTATTTCCTGGCCGGCGGGGACAGCGAGGACCTGATCCAGGAGGCCATGTTCGGCCTGCTGAAGGCCATCCGGGAATTCGACCCCGGCCGCGACGCTTCGTTCCACGCCTTCGCGGAGGTCTGTATCCGCAATCGTATCCGCTCCGCCGTGACCACCGCCAGCCGGGACAAGCACGCGCCGTTGAACAACAGCGTGCCCTTTGAGCCGCCTATGCTTGGCAGCGCGGTCAGCCCGGAGGAGCTGTATATCAGCAGGGAAGAGGAGATGGAGCGCTTCCGCAGGCTCAACGCCTTGCTCTCTCCTCTGGAACGAAACATTTTGTCGTTGTTCCTGCGGGGACTGTCCTATCATGAGATCGGCGAACAGGTAGGGCGGACAGTCAAGTCGGTGGATAACGCCGTACAGCGTATCCGTCGCAAAGTCGCCGGCACCTTTGGCGATTTCAGCGAAAGCTGACGCAAATATAACAGTCCCAGCAGGTGCTTTCCGGTTCTGGGCATCAAAAGAGAGGGTATTTCCATGTACGAAGACAAGACCTTAGTTTGCAAAGAATGTGGCCAGGAGTTCGTGTTCTCCGCTGGTGAGCAGGAATTCTATGCCGAGCGCGGCTTCCAGAATGAGCCTCAGCGCTGCAAGGCCTGCCGTGATGCCCGCAAGGCCGCCGCCCGCGGTCCCCGTGAGTATTTCACTGCTGTCTGCGCCGCCTGCGGCGGTGAGGCCAAGGTTCCCTTCGAGCCGAAGTCCGATCGTCCTGTGTATTGCAGCGAGTGCTTCGCCAAGATGCGCGGCGAGGCCTGACCGACAACTGAAGCAAACCAAAAAAGGACGGGCCGTGAGCAAACACGGTCCGTCCTTTTGTCCTGCGCGGAAATATCTTGTGCGGGCAAAAGAACTGTGATATACTGCTGGCAACAGACAAGGAGGGATCCCCTTTGAATAAAACCATCTATGAGAGCCCGCTGTCCTCCCGTTACGCCAGCGACGAGATGCAGTACATCTTTTCCCCTGACAAGAAGTTTTCCACCTGGCGGAGGCTGTGGGTCGCCCTGGCCCGGGCGGAGATGGAGCTGGGCCTGCCCGTCACCCGGGAGCAGGTGGACGAGCTGGAGGCCCACATCACCGACATCGATTACGAGAAGGCCGCCCAGTGGGAAAAAAAGCTGCGCCACGACGTGATGGCACATGTCCACACCTACGGGGAACTATGCCCCAAGGCCATGCCCATCATCCATCTGGGGGCCACCAGCTGCTATGTGGGGGACAACACCGACATCATCCTCATGCGGGAGGGGCTGGAGCTGGTCCGGGACAAGCTGGTCCAGGTGCTGGCCGCCCTGGCCGGCTTTGCCGGCAAGTATAAATCCTTGCCGACTCTTGGTTTCACCCATTTTCAGGCCGCCCAGCTGGTCACTGTGGGCAAGCGGGCCACCCTGTGGATGAACGAGCTGCTCATGGACCTGGACGAGGTGGAGTACCGCATCGCCAACCTGAAGCTGCTGGGCTGCAAGGGCACCACCGGCACCCAGGCCTCTTTCCTGGAGCTGTTTGAGGGGGACCACGAGAAATGCCGGGAGCTGGACCGCCGCATCGCCAGGGAGATGGGGTTCGACGCCACCGTCCCCGTGTCCGGCCAGACCTACTCCCGGAAGGTGGACTCCGCCGTGGTATCCACCCTGTCCGGCATCGCCCAGTCGGCCAGCAAATTCGCCACCGACCTGCGCCTCCTGTGCCACCTGAAGGAGGTGGAGGAGCCCTTTGAGAAAAACCAGATCGGCTCCTCGGCCATGCCCTACAAGCGCAATCCCATGCGGTGCGAGCGCATCTGCTCGTTGGCGAGGTATGTGATGGCCGACGCCGCCAACCCCGCCTTCACCGCCGCCACCCAGTGGTTCGAGCGGACCCTGGATGACTCCGCCAACAAGCGCATCTCGGTCCCCGAGGCCTTCCTGGCGGTGGACGCCATCCTGAACATCTACCTGAACGTGGTGTCCGGGCTGGTGGTACATGAGAAGGTCATCGAAAAGCACATCATGGAGGAGCTGCCCTTCATGGCCAGCGAGAACATCATGATGGACGCCGTCAAGCGGGGCGGCAACCGGCAGGAGCTCCACGAGCGCATCCGGGTGCTGTCCCAGGAGGCGGGGCACAACGTGAAGGACCTGGGCCTGTCCAACAACCTGCTGGAGCTCATCGCCGCCGACCCGGCCTTCGGCCTCACCATGGAGGAGCTGTCCGCCCACATGGAGCCGGCAAAGTACACCGGCCGCTGCCCGGAGCAGGTGGAGGACTTCCTGCGGGACTGCGTCCGGCCCGTGCTGGACGCCCACGAAGCCGCCCTCAGCGGCCAGGCGGTGGAGCTGAAGGTTTGAGGTAAAGATATGAAAAATATTTGGAAATATATTTTAGCTGGTATCGTAGTTGCTGTTGGCGGGTTTTTTGCGGCGGCTATTGGCGGGGCAGTTTTTAATGACCTGGGAGACTATGGCTCTGCCTGTATTTTGGGCATTTGTATGTATCTTTGTGTTGTCATTGTGACTTGTACTGGAATTATAGTCACTAAGTTAAACAAAAACACTCATTTTGATGGAGAGAGCGACAAACCAAGCGAGTGATTGGTTTTTATGGAGAGCATTCCCTCGGCAAACAAAAGTACCCACCCCGGAAAACAGGGTGGGTACTTTTGTTTTTGTGGAAAAGGGGGGAGGCTTACTTCGCCAGGACCTTCTTCAGGCGGGCGAACCGGGGCAGGCCGTTCTCGGTCTCCCGGTGGTTGTCGCCCTGGATCAGGGGCAATGCGTAGTCGATATAGCCCTGGTTGACCCCGTTGCCCTCGGCATTGATCCACTCCAAGGGCACCTTCTTCTCGAAGTTGGCCACCTCGGAGAGGTTGAACAGCTTGGTCTTGCAGGTGTACTTGCCGTTCTCGCGGGTACACTCGAAGCCCACCATCTTGTCGGTCTCGCCGGCCACGGCGGCCTCCACGGCGGTCTTGCCGGCCAGGAAGGACTCGTCGATGTCGGTCTGGGAGGCCAGATGGGCGCCGCAGCGCTGGAGCAGGGACAGCTCGATGCCCCGGACCTTGGCGCCGGTGCGCTCCTTGACGATGTTGGCCAGCAGGGCCGCCAGGCCGCCCAGCTGGGCGTGGCCGAAGCCGTCGGTGGCGGAGGTCTTGGCCTCGGACACGAAGGAGCCGTCGGCGTAATGGATGCCCTCGGACACGGCCACAATGCAGTTGCCGTTCTTCCTGTAGATGGCGTCCACGTCGGCCAGGAACTTGTCCATGTCGAAGTCCACCTCGGGCAGATAGACCAGATCGGGGGCGCAGCCCACCACGCCGGCGAGAGCCGCGGCGCCGGCCAGCCAGCCCGCGTGGCGGCCCATGATCTCGATGACGGTCACCATGCCGGTGTCATATACCCGGGCGTCCTTGTAGACCTCGGCGCAGGAGGTGGCGATATACTTGGCGGCGGAGGCGAAGCCGGGGCAGTGGTCGGTGCCGTACAGGTCGTTGTCGATGGTCTTGGGCACGCCCATGACCCGGCACTCCCAGCCGGACTTGGCCATGAAACGGCTGACCTTGGCGCAGGTGTCCATGGAGTCGTTGCCGCCGTTGTAAAAGAAGTAGCGGATGTTGTACTTCTTGAAGATCTCCAGGATGCGCTTGTAGTCGGTGTCGTCCACGTCGGGATCGGCGATCTTGTACCGGCAGGAGCCCAGCTCGGAGGAGGGGGTGTTCAGCAGCAGCTCCAGCTCGTGAGCGTCCTCCTGGCCCATGTCGTACAACTTGTCGCCCAGCACGCCCTTGATGCCGTGGGCCGCGCCGTAGACGGCGGTGATGTCGGGATTGTCCAGGGCGGTGCGGATGACGCCGTAAGCGCTGGCATTGATGACGGTGGTAGGGCCGCCGGACTGGCCGATGACGGCCGCGCCTTTCAACTGAGACATAGCGATGTTCTCCTTTTCTCTGTGAGATGGGGCCTCAGGCCTTGCCGGCGCAGCCCAGCACGTTGATGAGCTTGTGCTTGACCAGCTCCTTGATGTTGGCGCGGGCGGGCTTCAGGTACTCGCGGGGGTCGAACTTGTCGGGGTGCTCGTTGAAGAACTGGCGGATGGTGCCGGTCATGGCCAGGCGCAGGTCGGAGTCGATGTTGATCTTGCACACGGACAGGGTGGCCGCCTTTCGGAGCTGCTCCTCGGGGATGCCCACGGCGTCGGGCATCTTGCCGCCGTTCTCGTTGATCATCTTCACATACTCCTGAGGCACGCTGGAGGAGCCGTGGAGCACGATGGGGAAGCCGGGCAGGCGCTTGGAGACCTCCTCCAGCACGTCGAACCGCAGGGGAGGGGGAACCAGGATGCCCTTCTCGTTGCGGGTGCACTGGGCGGCGGTGAACTTATAGGCGCCGTGGCTGGTGCCGATGGCGATGGCCAGGGAGTCGCAGCCGGTCTTGGTGACGAACTCCTCGACCTCCTCGGGGTGGGTGTAGGAGGAGTCCTCGGCGGACACCTTCACCTCGTCCTCCACGCCGGCCAGGGTGCCCAGCTCGGCCTCCACGACCACGCCGTGGTCATGGGCGTACTCGACCACCTTCTTGGTGATCTCGATGTTCTCGGCAAAGGGCTTGGAAGAGGCGTCGATCATAACGGAGGTAAAGCCGCCGTCGATGCAGCTCTTGCAGGTCTCAAAATCGGGGCCGTGATCCAGATGCAGCACGATGGGGATGTTGGGGCACTCAATGGTGGCGGCCTCCACCAGCTTCACCAGATAGGTGTGGTTGGCATAGGCGCGGGCGCCCTTGGACACCTGGAGGATCAGAGGGGCACTGACCTCCCTGGCGGCCTCGGTGATGCCCTGCACGATCTCCATGTTGTTGACGTTGAACGCGCCGACGGCATAGCCGCCGTCATAGGCCTTCTTGAACATTTCGGTTGAAGTAACCAGAGGCATAATGACACAGCTCCTTTGTAATTAGATTTGGGGTATCCTCATGCGCTATGATTTTACCATCCAACGCCTGAAAAAGCAAGGGAAAGCTCCATTTTTCCGGCGCAAAATCCGCCAAATCAGCGCTGAAAAAGGCCGCTTGCTGTCAACGATTTGCCGATTGGCATAGTATGGTCGGGGAAAGGGGAGAGGAGATGTGCTTCGGTTGTTCCCATATGACCGCCGCGCCGCGGTGGACTACGCCCACCGATGGGCTTTCGGCCGCAACCCGGCCTACTATGTCTTTGATGAGATCGGCGGCGACTGCACCAATTTTGCCTCCCAGTGCCTGTACGCCGGCGCTGGAGTGATGAATTTTACGCCCACCTTCGGGTGGTATTACATCGACGCGGCAAACCGCGCCCCGGCCTGGACGGGGGTGCCGTTCTTCTGGAACTTTATGACCCGGGCCCAGTCCACTGTTGGGCCGGTGGGGGTCCAGGTGCCCATCGAACTGCTGCGGCCCGGCGATTTCGTCCAGCTCCGCTTTCAGGACAGCGGAGACGTGTTCGCCCATACGCCCGTTGTGGTGTCCACCGGCGAGACGCCCACCCGGGCCAACGTGCTGGTGGCAGCCCACTCCAACGACGCCGACTACCGCCCGCTCAACACCTATGAGAACGTGACCGAAATACGCTTTTTGCACATCATCGGGGTGCTGAAAGAGGTGGAAGAGCCGCCTCAAGAGGGTACTCAGCAGCCGGAAAATGGGCCGGGAGACGCCGAAAATGAGGAAGCGGAGGGCGTTTAGCCCTCCGCTTTTGGCGTCATTCATCATCGTTTGGAACGGGAGCTTTCCGCGGCCGCCCCCGGCGCTTCATGCCGCCCAGAGGGTTGGCCTGGGCCGCGTCCCGCAGGGAGTCGCTGTCCACATGGGTGTAGATCTGAGTGGTGTTCAGATGCTCGTGGCCCAGCACCTCCTGGAGGGTGCGCACGTCCACGCCGTTCTGGAGCATCAGGGTGGCCGCCGTGTGCCGCAGCTTGTGGGCGGAGTACTTGGAGCTGTCCAGCCCGGCGGCGGTGAAGCGCTGTTTCAGCATATAGTGGACGCCGGCCTTGGTGACACGGGTGTGCTTTCGGGTGATGAACAAGGCGTACTTGTCCGCAGCGCCCGATTTGTCCCGCACCGCCAGCCAGTCCTCGATGGCGGTCTGACAGGCTACGTTCAAAAAGACGATCCGCTCCTTGTTGCCCTTGCCCAGCACCCGGAGCCGGTCGCCCCGCACATCGGTGAGATTGAGTCCCACCAGCTCTGAAATGCGGATGCCGCAGTTCAGAAACAGGGTGATGATGCAGAAATCCCGCTCCGCGTTGTCCCCGTCGATGGACTCCAGAAGCTGGACGGATTCGTCGAGGGTCAGATACCGCGGCAGCGACTGCCGCTGCTTGGGAGAATCCAGTTCCTGGATGGGATTTTCTTCTAAAAGCTTGGCTTTTGTTACCAAATATTTGTAAAATGAACGGATCGTGGCCACTTTTCGGGCCCTGGAGGACGCCATCAGCCCATAGCCCTTATCGGGGTCCTTGGCGTTTTTCTGCCTGTCCCGGCTCAAAAAGCTGAGGTAGGCGTAAATATCAGCCAGGGTGACCGATTTGACCAGATCGATGTCGAGGTCGTCGATGGAGACCTCGACCAGCGGCGTGGAGCGCGGCACGCGGCCTTTTTCGATCTTGACATAGCGGAAGAAATTGCGAAGGTCAAGATAGTATTCATCTACCGTCTTGCGGGAGTGTCCCTGGATGGTCTCATGGTATGCAAGGAAGTCGCGGAGGATGGGCGGCGCGTCGGAGCGATAGTCGATCATAGAGACGCGGAAATACTTATGAGGAAGTTGGACAGAATAAGTGGCGGTACAAACAATATAAAAGGAACAGAGCTGCCGAAGGAACCCAAAACGAGGCCCAGGCCGCGGGAAACGGTTAAAAACGGCCGGAGCGCCTTCTAAAGGCGTTTCCTCCTCCTCTCAACTCAACAAAATTTTTATTTTGTTGAGTTGTATGTATTTCCACCCGCACCTCCTTCCTTTCAAAGCCTTTCCGATCTTACTGAATTGGAGTGATCACGATGAGCCTCATACCATGCACCCAGAGCTGCCGCTATCAGCGGGACGGTCTGTGTACCCTGGACCAGGCGTCCGCCCCTGTGAGCCAGATCGTCCCCAACGACGCCTGCCTCAATTACACGCCCCGGCTGTCGCCCCAGGAGCTTTTGGACCTAAACCAGCAGCGCGGCCATGGCCTCCCGGATATTGTGCACCTGAATGAGCTGTAAGCCCTCCGGGGGCGTCAGCTTTCCGCTGCCCCGGGCGGGCACCAGGCATTTGGTGAACCCCAGCCGGCGCACCTCGCTGAGCCGCTGGTTGATGGCGTGGACGGCCCGCAGCTCCCCGGTGAGCCCCACCTCCCCGATGGCCGCCAGATCGAAGGGCACGGGCTTGTCCCTGAAACTGGAAGCCAGCGACACGATAAGGGCCAAGTCGGCGGCGGGCTCGTCCAGCGTCAACCCGCCGATGACGTTGACATAGAAATCGCAGTTGGATACGTTCAGGCCGCCCCGCTTTTCCAGCACCGCCAGCATCATCATGGCCCGGTTGTAGTCGAACCCGTTGGAGGAGCGCCGGGAGTTGCCGTAGGCCGACGGCGACAGCAGCGCCTGGACCTCCGCCAGCACGGGCCGCGCCCCCTCCATCACGCAGGTGACGCAGGAGCCGGGCATATTCTCCGGCCGGCCGGACAGCAGCGCCTCCGAGGGATTGGGCACCTCCACAAGGCCCCTGTCCCCCATCTCGAACACGCCGATCTCGTTGGTGGCGCCAAAGCGGTTTTTGGCCGCTCGGAGGATGCGGTAGGAGTTGTGCTCCTCCCCTTCGAACAGCAGTACGCAGTCTACCATGTGTTCCAGCACCTTGGGCCCTGCCAGGGAGCCCTCCTTGTTGATGTGGCCCACCACGAACACCGTCACGCCCATGCCCTTGGCCAGGTGCATCAGCGCCATGGTACACTCCTTCACCTGGGCCACGCTGCCGGGCGACGACGTGGAGTCCCCGTTGTAGATGGTCTGGATGGAGTCCACGATCAGGATGTCCGGCTTCTGCTCCTCCACGGCCGCCACGATGTCGTCCAGCTCGGTCTCGGCGTACAGATAGAGGCCCTGGTCCCGAACGCCCAGCCGCTGGGCCCGCAGCTTGATCTGCCGCTCCGATTCCTCGCCGGATACGTATAGAACATCGGCAAAACGGCACAGATTGTCGCAAATCTGCAACATCAGTGTGGATTTCCCGATGCCGGGAGCGCCGCCCACCAGCACCAGGGAGCCCTTCACAGCGCCGCCCCCCAGGACCCGGTCCAGCTCCGCCATGCCGGTGTCGAATCGGAGCTCACCGGCGGCCTCCACCTCGGCGATAGGCCTGGGCCGGCGGAGGGCCATACCGCCGCCGGCAGCCACCGCAGGCTTCTTCTTCGCCTCGACGGCGGGCCGCTCCACGATGGTGTTCCACGCCCCGCAGGCGGAGCATTTCCCCTGCCATTTGGGAGTCTCATTGCCGCACTCGGTGCAGTAGAACAGCGTTTTGGGCTTTGCCATGGGTCATTCTCCTTCCCAAACGGTGGGTATCCTCTGTAACTCGCCGAAATACGCCCCGGCCAGTGCCACGGCGATCTTCCGCTGATAGCCGTCGGTGCACAACAGGGACGCCTCCGCCCCGTTGCTCAGAAAGCCGCACTCCACCAGGATGGCCGGACAGCTGATGTGGCTAAACAGGTAAACGCTGTCGGGCACCGGTTTGGCCCTGCGGTCATTGGAGGGATCCAGCGTCTTCCGAAGGAGTTTTTGGGTCTCCTCCCCCCACTGCCGGCTGACATCCCCGGGGGTATAAAATACCTGAGCGCCCGAGTATCTTGAATCTGTAAAGTGGTTTTGATGTACACTGATAAGCAGGGCGTTTGCCGTGTTGTTGATCATCGATACCCGGTTTTTCAGGTCCGATACCTTCTTCTCGTGGAGGGTCTTTGCCGTGCTGTCGTGGATGGACACGTCCTCCTCCCGGGTCATCACCGGGCAGACGCCCAAAAAGGCGGCCAGCGCCTCCGTCTTTTTCACGATGGCCAGGTTGATCTCGCTCTCCAACCGCCCTCCGGCGGAGCTTGCCCCGCCGTCTTCCCCACCGTGTCCCGCATCTAAGATCAATGTCCAGCGGCTCTCTGAGGCCTCGGCGGACCCTGCGGCGGGGATGGAGCCGCTTAAGCCCCATGCCCACGCACCCAGCCCGGCGAGGCACAGGCACAGCGTCAACAGCAGCAGATCTCGTTTCAAGGCAAGTCCCCCTCTCCCCTCCACTTTATGAGGGGCGCGGGACCTTCATGCCATCACAGGTAGGAGAATACCTCCTGATGCCGCTTGGAGAGGACCACCGACACCTGGGGAAACCGCCGGCTCAGCCAGTCCTGGAGCACCGGGCACACCACGTTCTCCGTGGGGAAGTGGCCGGCGTCGATGAGGTTCAGCTCCAGGGCCTTTGCCTCCAGGAACTGATGGTATTTCACATCCGAGGTGACAAAGGTGTCGCACCCCTGGGCGATGGCGTCCTCCATGAACTCGGCGCAGGCCCCGCCGCCCACGGCCACCCGGTGGACACGCCTTCCCCCGTCCACCAGCCGCACGCCGTTGGCCCCCAGCAGCTCCTTCACCACCATGGCGAAGTCATACAGAGGCTGCTCCGGCACGAAGCCGATGCGCCCGATGCCGTAGGGCCGCCCCTGTCCGTCCACGCCCTCCTGCTTCAGCTGGCCGATGTCGCTGAGGCCCAGCCGGAGGGCCAGGGCGTCGTTGACGCCGTCCTCCACCGCATCCAGGTTGGTGTGGGCGCAGATGGCGGCGATGTGGTTCTCCGCCAGAGCCAGCACGTTCCGCCCGGTGACGGTCTGGTCGGTGACCGACTTGACGGTCCCGAAGATCACCGGGTGATGGGCCACGATGAGCTGGGCCCCCTGCATGACCGCCTCCCGGACCACCCCGTCGGTGATGTCCAGGGCCACCAGGACCTTGTTGACCTCTGCGTCCGCCCGGCCCACCAGAAAGCCGGCGTTGTCAAACCCCTCCTGGAGTTCAAAGGGCGCCTTTTTCTGCAAAAACGAGTAGATCTCGCCAACGGTAGTCATGTCGATCCCTCCTTCATGGCTTTGAGCCCGGCGGCAGCTTCCTCCAGCCGGGCGATGGCCGCCTCGTCCTTTCTCTGGGCCGCCCGCTGCCCTTCCAGGGCCCGTGTGACCTTGGACAGGATGTGATCCAGATATTCCCCCCGCAGGGGATCGCCGCTCTGTCTTCCCGCCCACAACTCTGCTAGGGTCAGGGGGGACATTTCCCCTCCTTGGACAGTCCAAATGCTGTAAAGTTTATCACCTTCACGGGCAATAGACTCGCTCTCAATGGCGTAGCCGTGCTGCTGGAGCCACAGCCGCAGCTCCGGGAGAGAGGTCATGGGCTGGAGCACCAGGGTCTTGCCCTCCTTTGTCCAGGGGGCGGCGGCTAAAATGGCGGCGATGGTCTCCCCTCCCATCCCCGCGATGGTGACGGCGGTCACCTCATCGGGGTGGATGTCGGCCAGACCGTCGCACAGGCGGAAGTCCATCCGCTCCGACACGCCGTAGAACCGGGCGTTCTCCCGGGCATTATCGAGGGGCCCCTGCCGCAGGTCGGAGGCGATGGCCCGGCGGATACGCCAGTTCAGCAGCAGCCACACCGGCAGATAGCCGTGGTCCGCCCCCACATCCACCAGGCGGGCGCCATCTGGCACCTGGTCCGCCACCGCTTTTAATCTCGGGGTCAGCTCCATATCTCTCACTCCCATCGTGGTTTGAGGCAAGGACCGGCCTCAGCATATAAAGGAAAAGAGCGGAAAAGTTCCGCTCTTTTCGTCGTTGCAGATCAGGCGATGTCGGCGTTCAGCTTGGCCAGCAGGTCGTCCACATCCACGCCGTGGACCTGACAGGCCTGCTCCACCGTCTCGCCCCGGGAAGAGGGGCAGCCCAGGCAGTGCATGCCGATGGACAGGAAAATGGGCGCGGTCTGCGGGGCGATGTCCAGAATATCACCGATCACAGTATCTTTCGTGATTTGAGCCATTGGGTAGACCTCCTTACGTTTTTGGAACACACAATAGTATACCCAAGTGTCCGCCATTTTGCAAGGGGTTTTCCCGCTTTTTCGCCTCAACCCTGCAAAAAAGCCTCCAGCCGGTCCATCCCCTTCTGGATGTTCTCCATGGAGGTGGCGTAGGACCAGCGGACGAAGTTGGGGGCGCCGAAGCCGCTGCAGGGCACGGTGGCCACCAGGGCGTGCTTCAGAAAGGCGGTGCAGAAGTCGTCGGAGGAGTTGATCTTCTCCCCGTGGATGGTCCTGCCCAGCAGCTTTTCGATGTTCATCATCACATAGAAGGCGCCCTCTGGCTTGATGCAGCTGACCCCGTCGATGCTGTTCATCCGCTCCACGATGTAATTCCGGCGCGCCTCAAAGGCCTGCCGCATGGCCTCCACGGTGTCTTGGGGCCCGGTGAGGGCGGCCACCGACGCGGCTTGGGAGATGGCGCAGGGGGAGCCGGTGGAGTGGCTCAGGAAGTTGGACATGACCTTGGCCACCTTGAGATCAGCCATAGCGTAGCCGATGCGCCAGCCGGTCATGGCGTAGGACTTGGACACGCCGTTGATGAGGATGGTGCGCTCCTTCACGTCGTCTCCCAGGGCAGCGAAGGAGGTAAAGGCCGTGCCGTCGTACAGCAGGCCGTAGTAGATCTCATCGGAGATGACGTAGATGTCCCTCTCCACGCACACCCGCGCGATGGCCTCCAGCTCCTCCCTGCTGTACACCATGCCGGTGGGGTTGGAGGGGTTGTTGAGGATGAGCGCCTTGGTCCTGGGGGTGATGGCGGCGGAGAGCTGCTCGGCGGTCATCTTGAAGCCGGCGGACTCCTCCGCGGTGACGACGACGGGCACGCCGCCCACCATCTTGATGAGCTCCAGGTAGCTGACCCAGAAGGGCGCGGGCAGGATGACCTCGTCGCCGGGGTCGACCAGGGCCCGCAGGGCGATGTACACACAGTGTTTGGCGCCGCTGGACACCACCACCTGGCCGGGGACATAGTCCAGATCGCAGTCCAGGCGCATCCGATCGCAGATGGCCTGCTTCAGTGCCACGGTGCCGGAGGCGGGGGTATACCGGGTGATGTTGTCCTCGATGGCCTTCTGGCCGGCCTCCTTGATGTTGTCCGGGGTGTTGAAGTCGGGCTCGCCGGCCCCAAAGCCCACCACGTCGATGCCGTCCGCCTTCATCTGCTTGGCCAGAGAGTCGATGGCCATGGTGCTGGACGCCTGCACATGGGCGGCGATGCTTGCCAGTTCTTTCACAGTGATCCCTCCAAAAGCGATTAAGCAGTAAAAACCGTTCTTGCACATTATATGATTTAGCTTGCAGAAAGGCAAGGACTTTTTCCTGGAAATCAAAAGATTTGCAGTTATGAATAAAACAGCTTGCAAAAACGACAGTTTTTTGCCCCGCCTGCACAGCAGGCGGGGCGTTTCAGCCGCTCCCCTACCCTTTTCGGGGGCGCTCGGTGTTCTTTTGGTAGAGGAAGTACAGCCCCTTGACCAGCAGATCGTGGTCGAATCTGATCTCCCTCCGGCAGAGGCGGTACAGCTCCGGCATGGCCGTCCCGGTGGCCACCACGGTGGCGGCGGGGGCGCCGGCGGCCCGCTCCAGCTCCTCGATGACCCGGTCGAAGGCGCCGCTGTATCCGTACAGCACCCCGGCCCGCATAGCGTCCTCGGTGTTGCGGCCCAGCGGGGTCTCCACCCGCCCCATGGCGATCTGAGGCAGCTGTGCCCCGTTGCGGGACAGGGCCTCCAGGGCGATCTCCGCACCCGGCATGATGGAGCAGCCCTCGAAGGAATTATCGCTGAGGTAAGAGAAGGTCACCGCTGTGCGGCAATTGATGACGACGGCCGGCGTGGGATACAGCCTGGAGGCCGCCACCGACGAGGCCACGATGTCGCTCCCCAGCTGGGTGTGCATGTCCGCCTTGATGTTGAGGCCGGTCTTGAGCCCCGCCCCCACCGTCAGGGGCATCCTGCCCGTCAGCCGGGCCAGGGTGCGGACGTAGGTCTGGGTGATGGGGGGCACCACGCTGGACAGGATGGAGCCCTTCACCTCGGAAAGCTCCGCGCCGTAGAGCCGGAACACCCCGGATAAGTCCATGGCGCACCGATCGTCGGTCATCTTGATTTCGGTGTCCAGCCTGGACTGGAAGGACAGCTCCCCCTGTTCGGAGAACAGCGCGATGGTGGTGCTGATATTGCCGATGTCGATGGCCAGGATCATACGGCCTCTCCCCTTTCCTGTCGCTCAGAGGACGGTCACGTCCCCGTTTTCACTGATCTTCCGCATGGCCCCGTCCTCGATGACCCACGCCTCGCCCCGGATCTCCTCCAGGCCGTCGTGGAGATAGAGGTAAGTCCCGTCGGGAAACACGTAGAACCGCCGCCCGAAGCTGTCCGAAAAGGCGATTTCCTCGAACAGCCGCATCCCGTCCAGAAGATCATCTTTCAGCTCCTGGTAGTGAGGTATGATCATGGCGCGGGTCAGCCCCAGCCCCGGCAGGAACCGCTGATAGGCCGGATCGACGGCCTCACCCTCCAGTTCCGGCTGGGCGTAGACCACCTCGGCGCTGTTCATGGAGCCGGCGCTGACGCCCAGTACCACACCGTCAAACTCTTTCATCAGTTCCCGCAGATGGATCTCCTGAAAAAAAGTGTTTTGGGTGGGCACGTGGCCGCCCATCAACACGATGAAATCCGCGTTTTTCACCAGCTCCTCCGCCCTGTCCTGGCTGCGCCGGTCCAGTACATCCACCCGGGAGAAGCGATAGCCCTCCAGCTTGAAGCTGTCCAGCATACTGCCGGAGTACAGGTCTGTCTTGTCGTAGTTATCCGGCGCGGAACAGACGATCAGCGTCCGGCAGTTTTGCGGCACCGCGTCCCGCAGGGCGGCGGCAAAGCCGTTGGCAGGGTTCAGCTTCGGCGAGTCGGGGATATTGTGTTTGCTGGTGAGGAAACCGATCATAAGGGCGCCTCCTGTGAGTTCTGGTGACATTATACCGCACTTTGACTTCCCTGTCACGCAAAAAATCAGCCCTCCGCCAAAAACCGGCGGAGGGCCGAAGCGCGCTCAGATTCAGATATTTTCGCAGATGACCTCGCCCATCCGCCTGGTGCCGATGACCGTCTCCCCCGGCTTGGCGATGTCGGCGGTGCGCCAGCCGTCGGCCAGGGCCTTGTCCACCGCCGCCTCGATGGCGTCGGCCTCGGCGGCCAGGTGGAAGGAGTAACGGAACATCATGGCGGCGGACAGGATGGTGGCGATGGGGTTGGCCTTGTCCTGCCCGGCGATGTCGGGGGCGGAGCCGTGGATGGGCTCGTACAGGGCGGGCGCGCCGTCCCCCATGGATGCGGAGGGCAGCAGGCCGATGGACCCGGTGACCATGGACGCCTCGTCGGAGAGGATGTCGCCGAACATGTTTTCGGTGACCACCACATCGAACTGGCCGGGGTCCCGGACAAGCTGCATGGCGCAGTTGTCCACCAGCACGTCCTCGTACTGCACGTCGGGATATTCCGCCGCCAGCCGGTGCATGACAGCCCGCCACAGGCGGCTGGTCTCCAGCACGTTGGCCTTGTCCACGCTGGACACCTTGTGCCGGCGGAGCCGTGCGAACTCGAAGGCACGGCGGCCGATGCGCTCGATCTCCATCTCGGAGTAGGCCATCAGGTCGGTGGCCTCCATCCCCCGGTCAGGCGTCTGGTACTTGTCCCGCTTGCCAAAGTAGATGCCGCCGGTGAGCTCCCGCACCATCAGCAGGTCGATGCCCTTTTCCGCCGTCTCCTTTTTCAGCGGGCAGGCGTCCGACAGCGCCGGGCGGAGGGCGGCAGGCCGCAGGTTTGCGTAAAGGCCTAAATCTTTACGGATGGCCAGCAGAGCGGTCTCAGGCCGCTGCTCGGCGGGCTTATCGCTGCCCCACCTGGGGCCGCCCACCGCACCCAGCAGGACGGCGTCGCAGGCCTTGCATGTCTCGGCGGTGCCGGCGGGATAGCTCACGCCCACCGCGTCGGTGGCGCAGCCGCCCATGAGCACGTCCACATACTCAAAGGTGTGGCCGAACTTCTCCCCCACCTTGTCGATGACCTTCACCGTCTCGTTCACGATCTCGGGGCCGATGCCGTCCCCCCGGATCAGCGCGATCTTATAGTTCATTTCGCCACTCCTCTCGCCTTTAGGGATTTCAGCAGCCCCCCGTTCTCAATGATCACGTTGACGAACTCCGGGAAGGGGGCCGCCTGGAACTTCTGCCCGGTGGTCTCGTTGACAATGACGCCGGTGTTGAAGTCCACGGACACCTGATCCCCTGCATGGATGCCGTCCACCGCCTCCGGGCACTCCATGATGGGGAAGCCGATGTTGATGGCGTTGCGGTAGAAGATTCGGGCGAAGCTCCTGGCGATGACGCACCTGACCCCGCAGGCCTTGATGGCCAGAGGGGCATGCTCCCGGGAGGAGCCGCAGCCGAAATTGCTGCCCCCCACCACGATGTCCCCCGCCTCCACGGTGGAGGCGAAGGAGGCGTCGATGTCCTCCATGCAGTGGGAGGCCAGGGATTTCTCGTCGGGGGCGTTCAGATAGCGGGCGGGGATGATGACGTCGGTATCTACGTTGTCGCCGTACTTGTAAATTTTCATTCCTTTACACCTCCGTCAGACAGTGGCCGGGTCGGTGATGACGCCGGTGAGGGCCGTGGCCGCCGCCACGGCGGGGCTTGCCAGGATGATCATGGAGCTGGTGGGACCCATGCGGCCCACAAAGTTGCGGTTGGTGGTGGACACGGCCCACTCGTTGTCGCTGAGCACGCCCATGTGTCCGCCGAGACAGGGCCCGCAGGTAGGGGTGGACACCGCCGCGCCGGCCTGGATGAAATCGGCGATGAGGCCCTCTTCCATGGCGTCCAGGTAGATCTGCTGGGTGGCGGGGATGACGATGCAGCGCACCCCGTCCGCCACCTTTTTGCCCCGCAGGATAGCGGCGGCCTCCCGCAGATCCTTCAGCCGCCCGTTGGTGCAGGATCCGATGACCACCTGCTGGACGGGCATGCCAGCGGCCTCGTCCACCGTTTTGGTGTTCTCGGGCAGATGGGGCAGGGCCACCGTGGGCCGCAGGGCGGACAGGTCGATCGTCACCTCTCTGGTATACGCCGCGTCGGGATCGGCCTCAAAGGCGGTCCAGGGGCGGTCCACCCTGCCCTTTAAGTACTCCTCGGTCTTGGCGTCCACCGGGAAGATGCCATTCTTGGCCCCCGCCTCGATGGCCATATTGCAGATGGTGAATCGGTCGTCCATCTCCAGCGCGGCTACGCCGTCGCCGCGGAACTCCAAAGACTGGTACAGCGCCCCGTCCACCCCGATCATGCCGATCAGGTGGAGCACCACGTCCTTGCCGCTGACGAACTTCGGCAGCTTGCCGGTCAGGTTGACCCGGATGGCGGAGGGCACCTTGAACCAAGCCAGGCCCGTGGCCATGCCGGCGGCCATGTCGGTGGAGCCCACGCCGGTGGAAAAGGCCCCCAGGGCCCCGTAGGTGCAGGTGTGGGAGTCGGCGCCGATGATCACCTCTCCGGGGGCGGTGAGGCCCTGCTCCGGCAGGAGGGCGTGCTCCACCCCCATCTGGCCCACATCGTAGAAGTGGGTGATCTCATGCCGTTTGGCGAAGTCCCGGCAGGCGGCGCAGAGCTGAGCGGACTTGATGTCCTTGCAGGGGGTAGAGTGGTCCAGCACGATGGCGATCCTGTCCCGGTCGAACACCGAGGACAGCCCCGCCTTGTTGAACTCCGTGATGGCCACCGGGGTGGTGATGTCATTGCCCAGCACCAGATCCAGCTTCCCCTCGATGAGCTGGCCGGCCTCCACCGAATCCAGCCCTGCGGACCGGGCCAAAATCTTCTGGGTCATGGTCATTCCCATGGAAATATTCCTCCTTCAAATTCATGTGGCATCAGTATGGCAAAAAACTTGCGCAAAGAATGTAAAGTGTGATACAATCTTAGAAAAAAGCGAGGTGGTTTTGTGGCGATTTGGGACGCCCTGGCCGAGGGCCGCGCCCCCCGGCGGTATCAGACGGGCCAGTTGGTTTATTTGCAGGGGACTCCGCCCGAGCGGTTTTACTACCTGATCTCCGGCTCGGTACGGAGCTTCATCAGCACGGGAGACGGCGGGGAGCGGGTGCTCACCGTCCATCGGACCGGCGACCTCATGGGCGAGGCTTCCTTTTTCGACGGCTGCCCCAGAGTCACCTCCGCCATAGCCCTGGAGGACTGCATGATCCTCCCCATCGACCGGCAGCAGCTGGACGCCGCCTTTCAGCGCCACCCGGAGCTGGCGCTGCCCATGCTCCAATATCTCGCCAGGACGGTGCGCATCCTGTCCGACCATGTGGACCGCTCCTCCCTCCCCGCCCCACAGCGGGTGGCCCGGTGGCTGCTGGATCAGTCCGGCGGCGGAGATCCTGTCATCCGCTGCACCCATGAGTCCCTGGGCCAGGCGGTTGGCCTGTCCCGGGTGACGGTGAGCCGGGTGCTGGGACAGATGGCGGCGGATGGGGTCATTGACCTGCGCTATCGGGCGGTGACGATCATCGACCACGCCGCGCTGGAGGCACTGGCAGAGAGCGAGTAGCTTTCCGAGGCATAGGGATTGCTGCGGAAAAACAGAAAACCCCGGAGCCTTTCGGCTCCAGGGCCTCTGGTACGGCAGAAGGGACTCGAACCCCCGACCTACTGGTTCGTAGCCAGTCACTCTATCCAGCTGAGCTACTGCCGCATACCTCGCTTGACAGCTTAAACAGAATAGCACACCTGATTCAGAAATGCAAGTTGTTTTTTCAAGATTCTAAAAATTTTTCCTGCGAAGAGGAGCCGGACTGAGATCCGGCTCCTCTTTGCGTATGGTCTCAGAGCAAGTCGTATGTTTCGCAGAGCCGGTACAGCATCGTGGCCGTCTCGGCCCGGGTGGCGGAGCCGCCGGGGAGCAGCGTCTTCCTGCCGGCGTTGTCGGCGGAGCCGGTGATGATACCGCTGTCACAGGCCCAGCGCATGGCGTCCAGCGCCCAGGAGCCGACCTTGCCCTTGTCGGTGAAGGCTTCCAGCGCGTCGGCGGCGCCCGAGGCGCTTTTGCCGCGGTATTTCGCATACCGCTGGAAAATGGTCGCCATCTGCTCCCGGGTGACAGGATCGTTGGGACCGAAGGCGGTGTCGTCATAGCCGTTGACAATGTTGTTATCGTTGGCCCATTTCACCGCGTCTGCGTAGAACTGATCGTCGGGCACGTCCTTGAAGGAAGCAGCCGTGTCAACGATCTGGGAGCCGGACAGCCGCCACAGGATGGTGACCAGCTGGCCGCGGGTGGTGGTGCCGTTGGGGGAGAAAACGGTGCCGTCCACAGACGTGCCGTTCATCAGGCCGTTGTCATAGGCGTATTTTACAGAGTCATAATACCACGCGCTGGCGGGCACATCGGTGAACGTGCCGCCGGGCGCAGGCCTGCCGCCGCCGGCGACGGTCATCCATTTCCCCTCCGCCAGCCACTGGGCCGCGGTGGAGACGGAGACGTCCGCCTGCCCGTCCGCGATATAGCGGTGCCCCGCGGTGAGGGCTCCGCCCACGGATACCACCCGGCCGGCGGTGGCGTCGATCAGGACGCCTTCGGTCAGGCTGCCGGTGCCGGAGGTCCAGAACAGTCCGGCCCCCGGGGCCAGCGTCACGGCGTCCCCGGCGGCGCTGGTCTGGGCTGTGAACCCCAGGGCGGTGCGCCAGTCGCCGGAAGATGCGGCGGGCTGCCGGTCCAGGCCGGACCGCGCGGCGTTCACCAGCGGCCTGAGCGACGCCTCCATCCTGTCACGGATGACGGTGGACAATTGGGGCAGATAGGTATTTTCAAGATAGCTCCGGGAGATCAGCGAGTCGCCGGAGGCGGCGGCAGGGACGATCAGGGAGATCGAAAGTCCCAACGCCAGCAGATAACGGATCACACGTCTTTTCATATTAACTCCTCATTTGACCGAAATCGACGTTATTTTTATTTTAGCGTATTCCCGTGGCAATGTCAATTTTTTAACGGCGATTTTCACATATTTCCGTGAATCGCATAGGCTGTGGTAAACCAAGACAGGAGGAGTGTCCTATGCAAGAGACAGGCTCGCTTCGCGTCCGCGTGTTTACCTCAAGAGCTCAGCTGCCGATCGAGGGAGCGTCGGTGATCCTCGCCGGCCCGATCGTCAATGGCCGCAGGGAGCTGCTTTCCATCCAACGGACCGACTCCAGCGGCGTGGCAGGGGCCATTACGCTTAACGCCCCGGACAACGCCCTGAGCCAGGACCCGGGCAACGCGTCGCCCTTTGCCTCCTACTCCCTTGTGGTGGAGCATCCAGGCTACTACACGGCGATCTATGACGGCATCCAGGTGTTCTCCGGGGTCCAGACGGTGCAGGATGTGTCGCTGATCCCCCTGCCCCAGCCCCAGTTTCCCGGCGGCAGGACCATTCCTCCTGTGATCGTCACCCCCCAGACGCTTTGAGGAGGGACCGCCATGCCGCTCACAGTGATCCCCTATATCCCCCAGTACATCACCGTACACACCGGTCCGGCCAACCAGCCGGCGGAGAACGTCACCGTGTCCTTTTCAGATTACATCAAAAATGTGGCCTCCAGCGAGATCTACCCCACCTGGGGAGAAGCGGCGCTTCGGGCCAATATCCTGGCCCAGGTGTCCTATGCCCTGAACAGGGTGTACACGGAATACTATCCCAGCCGGGGATACGACTTTGACATCACAGGCTCCACCGTAAACGATCAGCGCTTTATCCCCGGCCGCAGCACTTTTGAAAACGTGGACCGGCTGGTGGATGAGCTGTTCACCACCTACATCCGGCGGCCCGGCTTTGTGGAGCCCCTGGCCGCCAAGTTCTGCAACGGCACCACCGTCACCTGCGACGGGCTCTCCCAGTGGGGCAGCGAGAACCTGTCTCAGCAGGGCTACACCGCCATACAGATCCTGCGCCGCTACTATGGCGACAATATCGAACTGGTGTCCAACGCCCCCATCCGGGACATCCAATACTCCTACCCCGGCACGCCCATCCAAAGGGGAGCGACCGGGGACTATGTCACCGTCATCCAGAGGATCCTCAATCGGATCAGCCGCAGTTATCCCGCCATCCCCCGCATCCCGGTGGACGGCGTGTTCGGCGGGCAGACAGAGGATGCGGTGCGAAGGTTTCAGGCCATTTTCAATCTGACAGAGGACGGCATCGTGGGCCAGGGCACCTGGTATAAGCTGATCTCGCTGTATGTGGCCGTCACACGTCTGGCGGAGCTGACCAGCGAGGGTCAACAGTTCACCTCGATCCAGCCGCCTCAGGTCGGGGTCACCCTCCGGGAGGGCAGCACCGGCACCGCCGTATCCGCCTTGCAGTATCTGCTCTCTATCGTCGGCCAGTTCAACAATGCCATTCCTGTACTGCCTATCGACGGAGTTTTCGGACCTCAGACCAGGCAGGCGGTCATCGCCGCCCAGCAGGCCTTTGGGCTCCCCGCCGACGGCGTGGTTGGCTCCCGGACCTGGCTTCGCATCTATGAGGAATACCTGGGTATCGCAAACACGGCGCTGGCGGGGGCGGGCCTGCCAACCGGCTCCCAGGCCATCCGGGAGGCGGTCGTTTCCCGGCAGTTCCCCGGTTATGATTTGGGCTACGGCAGCGCCGACTAATGGAAAGGATGATGGATATGAATGATCAGCAGGACGGCATGATGGAATCCAACGGCCAGCCGGTCCGCTCCCTTCAGGAGATGCTGAACCAGCTTGCGATCTATGACGACACCTATATGCGGCTGGTGCCCGACGGTATTTTCGGTGAGCGCACCCTGGAGGCGGTGATGATCTTCCAGCGGGAGAACAGCATGCCTGTCACCGGCATGGTGAACAGCGACACATGGAACGCCATCGTGGCGGCCTATGAGAAGATCGAGTTCCTCTATGGGACGCCCCCTCCCCTGAACGTGCTGCCCAACGGCTCCTTCACCTGCTGCCAGGGGGAGCGGGCCGCCCCGCTGTTCGTCATCCGGGGGATGTTCAGCGCCCTGGAACAGGTGACGACCAATTTCTCCCCCTGTGCCGGAGGCGATGTGAACGACGGCGGCACCTATGAGAACCTCCGCACGATCCAGCGGCTGTCCGGCCTGCCGGTGACAGGGACATTGGACCGGCCCACCTGGGTATATCTGTCCCAGCTGTACCGCGCTCTGGTGACCCGAAACTGACCGAAAATCTCCTCTTGCCAGCCTCCTCCCTTTTGTGTATAATATCCCCAGGCGTTTGACGGAGGTGGGACGATGGCCGGATTCATCCACAACAAACTGGATATGAAGCTGCTGGCCCTCTACATCCTCACCCACGCGGCCGGCCCCATCGATTTTGCCACCCTCACCGATCTTGCCATGTGTGACGGAGGAGTGGACTACTTCCAGTTCGCCGAAGCGGTATCCGAGCTGTCCGCCAGCGGCCACATCGTCCGGGAGGGAGAACTCTATTCCCCCACCGCAAAGGGCCGCCGGGACTCCGACGCCGGCGAGAGCAGCCTCTCCCCTGTCATCCGCGCCCGGTGTGACCGGCGGCTGTCGCCTTTGAACGAAGCGCTGAAGCGCAGGGCCCAGGTCCGGGCCACTGTGGAGCGCGCCGGCGATGACTGGCAGGTCGCCCTGGCGATGGATGACGACCACGGCCCCCTGTTTTCTCTGACCCTGCTGGCCCCCTCGGAGGAGGAGGGACAGCGGGTCGCAGACCACTTTCTCGCCCACCCAGACCGGGTTTACAACGGGGTGTTGGGCGCCCTGATCACCAATGAAAAAGAAGACGATCCCTCGTGATACGACTTGCCCTGCTGCGATATGTCACCATCCTGGACTTCCCCCTGGTGGAGCTGTTCATCTACTTCGCCCTCTACTCCTTCCTGGGGTGGGTGATGGAGACCTGCTACTGCTCCATCAAGGAGCGGCGTCTGGTGCCAAGAGGATTCCTCTACGGCCCCGTGTGCCCCATCTACGGCGGCGGCGTGGTGCTGATGCTGCTGTTCTTCACCCCTCTGAAGGGCAATCTGCCCCTCTTCTACGTGGTGTCCGTGGTGGTGATGACCACCTGGGAGTACCTGGTGGCCTGGGTGCTGGAGACCACCACCCACGTGAAATACTGGGACTACTCCAACTATAAGTTCAACATCAAGGGCCGGGTGTGCCTGTGGGTGGCCCTGGTGTGGGGCGTGCTGTCCTACGTGGTCATTTTCTGGATCCAGCCCCAGGTGGACCGCCTCTATGACCTGATCCCCTATCGGGTCCACTTCGTCCTGGCCGGCGTGATCCTGGTGCTGTTCCTGGTGGACGCCGCCATGACCATCCACCACCTGGCCCTGGTGTCCAGACTGGTGACCAGCGTCACCACGCTGGGCGAGGAGCTTCAGGTGCAGCTGGCCCTGGCCAAGGCCGAGCTGGGCGACAAGGTCAGCGAGCAGGTGGACGCCCTCCAGGACAAATACCGGGAACAGATCGCCGGCCTGGAGAAGTATAGCCGCCGCTTCCGCAGCCGCTATGCCGATCTGAAGCCCACCGAGGGCTTCAAGGTCAACCACGAGCACATCGTGGAGGCCGCGAAAAAGGCCAGAGAGGCCATCCGCAACACCGGCCGGTTTGCGTAAACGCATCTTTTCAGAGGGGCTTCGTCCACGGGGCGGAGCCCTTTCTTTTTGCTGAAAATGCCCACCGCAACGGGCGGTTGTCAAATTGGATGGGATAGTTGGTTGCGCTGTCCGGCCCTTTTTGCTATGATAATACCGTCCAAAGGCGCCGGACAGATGAAATCAAGGAGGTAACTTCAATGGATTTTCCCAATCGGCTCTATGAGCTGCGCCGGAAGGCCGGCCTCTCCCAGGAGGAGCTGGCCGATCTGGTGGGGGTCACAAGGCAGGCGGTCCAAAAGTGGGAGGCGGGGACCTCCCGGCCCGACATGGATAACCTCACCGCCCTGGCCGCCTATTTCAACGTGACCCTGGACTATCTGGTGCTGGGCAAAGAGGGCGGCGGATCGCCTCAACCCCCGGAAGTCCGCAACCATTACAACGCCGAATTTGAGTACAAGAGCAAGACCGTTCTGTTCGGCCTGCCCCTGGTCCATATCCACTTTGGCGGGCTGGGCCCCCGGCTGGCCCGGGGCATCATCGCCATTGGGAACATCTCCGTTGGGGTGGTGTCCATCGGCGGGGTGGCCGTGGGCGTGTTCTCGCTGGGCGGCGTCGCCCTGGGTCTGCTGTTCGCCCTGGGCGGTCTCGGCGTCGGCGCCTTGGCTTTGGGCGGCTTTGCCCTGGGCGTCATCTCCCTCGGCGGCATCGCCGCCGGGTGGCTGGTCTGGGGCGGCATCGCCCTTGGGAAATACGCTGTGGGCGGCGTGGCCGTCGCGTCGGAGGTCGCCATTGGCGGCATTGCCTATGGAGGTATGGTTGAGATCGGTGAAAAGGTATCCGGCAAGGGAGCCGTCTTTCTCACCCCTCTGTCTCCCGGAGACAGGGAGGCGGCCGTCCAAACCATCTACGCCGTTGCGCCCCAGTGGATCGCCGCATTTCTGGAGTTTATCGTCCGGGTGTTTTGAGCGCGCAAAAAAGCTGCCGCTGGATCCCAGCGGCAGCTTTTTATGTCTGGGTGAGATGTTACTCGGCGTCCCCGGCGGGCTTCTCTTCGGCGGCGGGGGCCTCCTCCACGGCGGGAGCGGCCTCGGGCGCGGCGGGAGCTTCCTCCGCAGGAGCGGGCTCCTCAACGGGGGCGGCCTCTTCCACGGCCTCAGGCTCGGCGGCGGGCTCTGCCTCGGCGGGAGCGGGCTCCTCCTCGGACTTGGGGGCGGCGTCCAGGATGGCCCGGATGGACAGGGATACCTTCTTGTTCTCGTTGTCGATGGCGATGATCTTGGCGTCCACCACGTCGCCCTCGGACACAGCGTCGGCAGGCTTCTCCACCCGGTGGTCGGCCAGCTGGGAGATGTGGATCAGGCCGTCCACGCCGGGAACGATCTCGGCAAAGGCGCCGAAGGTCATCAGCTTCACGATGCGGACGGGGGCCACGTCGCCCACCTCATACTTGGAGGTGAACACGGTCCAGGGCTCCTGGCTGTGGTCCTTCATGCCCAGGGAGATCTTCCGCTTCTCGGGGTCGAAAGAGATGACGTACACCTCCACGGGGTCGCCCACGGAGACCACTTCGGCGGGGTTCTTGATGCGGGACCAGGACAGCTCGGAGATGTGGACCATGCCGTCCACCCCGCCGATGTCCACGAAAGCGCCGTAAGAGGTCAGGCTCTTGACGATGCCATTGTACCGCTTGCCGTTCTCGATGTTGTTCCAGACCTCGGCGGCGGCGGCGGCGCGGGCCTCGGAGGCCACGGCGCGGATGGAGCCCACCACGCGGCGGCGGGCCTTGTTCACCTCGGTGATGCGCATCTTGACCTTGCTCTTGATCATGTCGGCCAGGTCGGCGCCCCTGGGCTTGCCGGACTGAGAAGCGGGGATGAACACCCGCACGCCCTTCACGTTGGCCACCAGGCCGCCCTTGTTCACCTCGGTGATGGTGCCCTCCAGGGGCTCCTTGCTCTCCACGGCGTTCTCCACGGTTTCCCAGTTCTTGTGGCTCTCCAGGCGCTTCTTGGACAGGCGGATCTCGCAGTCCCGGTCGCTATACAACACCACCTCGGCCTCGATGGGATCGCCCACCTTGACCACGTCCTCGGGCTTGACGTCGGGATCGTCGCTCAGCTCGGACAGAGGAATGGAAGCGGTGAACTTGGTGCCGGTCAGGTCGACCTGCACTTCGGTGGGCGTGATGGCAATCACAGTCCCAGTGACCTTATCCCCCGTATTGATAGGCTTGATCGACTCCTCCAGCATATCCGCGAAGGACTGCTCGATCTCCATGATTTCGTCGCTCATTTTGTTATAGACCTCCTTTATGATCCACTCCGGCGTGGACGCGCCGGCAGTGATTCCAAGCGTGACGACTCCCCGGAACTGTTCCCGGTCAAGGCCATCGGCGCCCTCGGCCTGCACCACCAGCGGACACCGCTGGGTACAGAGCTGGGCGAGCCTTCGGGTGTTGGAGCTCCTCCGATCTCCAATGACGATCATACCGTCACACCGGCCGGCAAATTTCTGGGCTTCAGATTGACGCCTGGACGTAGCACCACATATTGTATCAAAAAATTCCGCGTTTGTACACACTTTTTTTGTGTTTTCCACGATTTTTTCCCAGTCGCCCCGGATCGCCGTGGTTTGAGACACAAAAGTCAGCGGTTTCCCCTTCAAATTTGGTTGTTTTTCCAATATGGAGGACAATTCCTCCCAATCGGACGCTACCAGGCCGCCCTTCGCGCAGCCCAGGATGGCCGCGATCTCCGGGTGTTTTGCCTCCCCGATGACCACGGGGATCCGCCCTCTTGCCTCCGCCTCACGAACGATGTCGTGGATGCGGGTCACATTGGGGCAGGTGGCGTCGATGATCCGACAGCCACGAGCCGACAGACGCTCATAGGTGCTGTCCGGCTCCCCGTGGGCCCGGATGAGGACGGTAGAGCCCTCCGGGGCCTCGTCGGGGCTGTCGATGGTGACGGCTCCCCGCTCCTCCAGCCGGCGGATGACCCGCTCATTGTGGGTGAGATGCCCCAGCAGGCAGACCGGCCCATCGGCGGCGGCCCGCTCCGCCAGCTCCACCGCCCGGCGGACGCCGTAGCAAAAGCCGGCGCTCTCTGCCAGCAGGATGTTCATTGCGCCTGCTCCCCAAGGGCGCGGATGCGCGCCATCAGATCGTCGGCGATGTTCTGCAGCTCGCCGGAGCTGGGCTTGCGGCCCTCAAATTCCGGGTGATAGGGCTTGCCGAACACCACCGTGGTCTTGCGGAAGATCCGCTTCTTGGGGGTGATGTACACCGGCACCAGGGGCGCGCCGGTGCGGGCGGCGAACAGCGCCGCGCCGGTGTGGGCCTCGGAGGTCTCCCCCTCTCGGACGCGGGTGCCCTCGGGGAAGATGAGCAGGCGCTCGTTGTTTTTCAGCACCCGCAGTGCCTCTTTGACGGCACCGATGTCCGTGCTGCCCCGCTTCACGCCGAAGATGCCGGCCTTTTTCAGGATCCAGCCGATCACCGGCCAGCGCATGATCTCCTCCTTGGCCATCACGTGTACCTGCCGCCTGCGTCCCATGGCGCAGATCACGTAAAGGGGATCCCCGGCTGTGGTGTGGTTGCCGCAGATGACGGCGGCACCCTCCGGGAGGTTTTCGGTCCCCACGGCCCGCCAGGGGTGGAAAATGCGCATGAACAGCCACACCAGCGGGTAGATGACAGCATATACCTTGTTCATTCGCTCTCCCCTTCCAAGCGCTCCCGGATGACGGACAGCAGCAGCCGGAAGCTGCCCTCGAAATCCAGATCGGTGGTGTCGACACGGGCGGCGTCCTCCGCCTGCTTCAGCGGAGCGGCGGCCCGGCCGGAATCCCGGGCGTCCCGCTCCACGACCTCTCTCAATATCTGCGCCCTGTCGGCCCGCTGGCCGCGCTCCTGAAGCTCTTTCCAGCGGCGCTCCGCCCGGGCCTCCGGGGATGCGGTGAGAAAGATCTTCACATCCGCGCCGGGCAGCACCACGGTGCCGATGTCCCGGCCGTCCATGATCACGTCGTGCCGCCGTGCCATCTCCCGCTGGGTCTCCAGCAGGAGGTCCCGGACGGCGGGGATGGCCGCCGCCTTGGACGCGCCGGCGGACACCTCGTTCTGGCGGATGGCGGCCGTCACGTCCTCCCCGCCCAGATACATATGCTGGAGGCCGTCCGCATCATAGTCCATGCTCACGTGGATACCGGGCAGCAGGGCAGCCACGCCGCCGCTGTCGGCGGGGTCTACCCCCGCCCGCAGCGCCGCCAGCGCCACGGTCCGATAGATGGCCCCGGTATCCACATAGCGGTATCCCAACTCCGCCGCCAGCCGCTTGGCCAGGGTGGACTTCCCCGCCCCGGAGGGGCCGTCGATGGCGATGCTCCTGTGCTCCTTCAAATCCATCCGCTCCATTACCTGATATAGTCTGCGGCGCTCTCCCCCGCCGCGCGGCCGGTGGCCCAGGCGATCTGGAGGTTGAAGCCGCCAGTGTAGGCGTCCACATCCAGCACCTCCCCGGCGAAGAAGAGGCCGGGGACCAGCTTGGACATCATGGTCTTTGGGTCCACCTCCGACACCTTGACTCCCCCGGAGGTGATGATGGCCTCCTCCACCGGCCTGGGGCCGGATACGGCCACCTGAAAGGCTTTGAGAACTTCCAGCAGCCGGCGGCGCTCTCCTTTCGTGACGTCGTGGGCCTTTTTCTCCGGCGGGATGCCCGCCCGCTCCAGCAGGACTGGGGTCAGCAGCCGTGGGGCGAGGGAGCCCATCAGATTGGCCATGTCCCGGTTGGCCCCGGCGGTCAGCTCCCGGACCAGCCGGGCGTCCAGGGGCTGCTCGTCCAGAGCGGGCTTCAGGTCGATGACGCAGGTGTAGCTGTCCCGCCCGAAATCCCGCATGTGGGCGCTGGCGCTGAGCACCAGCGGCCCGGACAGGCCGAAGTGGGTGAACAGCAGCTCCCCCTGCTCCTGATAGACCGTCTTTCCCCTCTGGTTCTTCACCCGGAGGGACACGTTTTTCAGGGACAGGCCCTGCATTTTTGCGCAGCAGGGGTCGGGAGACTCCAGCGGGACCAGGGATGGCGCGGGCGGCACGATCGTGTGGCCCATGTTTTCCGCCAATCTGTACCCGTCCCCGGTGGAGCCTGTGGCGGGATAGGACAGCCCGCCTGTGGCAAGGACAAATGCCTTACAATCGCTGAGAACTCCGCCGTTTTCAGTGGAAATATCCAGCGTTCCGGCGGTATTTCTCACAAGGCCGGTCACCCGGTCCCGGCGCAGCCCCACCTTCAGCCGCTTCGATTCAAAGAACAGGGCGTCCACGATGTCGGCAGCCCTATCGGACTTTGGAAACACCCGGTTCCCCCGCTCCACCTTCAAAGGCACGCCCAGGCCGGTGAAAAAGCGCTCCGCATCGGCGGGCGCGAAGCGGCTCATGGCGCTGTACAGAAACCGCCCGTTCCGGGGGGTGGAGGCCAAAACCTCCTCCACCGTACAGTGGTTGGTGAGGTTGCAGCGGCCCTTCCCGGTGATATACAGCTTGCGGCCCACTTTCTCGTTGGGCTCCAGCAGGAGCACGGAGGCCCCCGCCCTGGCCGCGGTGATGGCCGCCATCATGCCTGCGGCCCCCGCGCCCGCGACGACGATCTCCCGGCTCACTGGTCGGTATACTCCACCTTCTCGTACACCTGGTACTCGTCCCAGATGCGCTCCAGCTTCTCGAAGGTGGCGGTCACGTCTCCCGGCATCTTGCGGCCCACGGCCACGATCAGCGCGTTGATGACCGACAGCGGGGCCACCAGGGAGTCCACAAAAGAGGCCATATCGCTTTTGGCCAGCAGGCGGTAGTGGGATGTGTCGTACAGGGGGGACAGCTTGCTATCGGTGATGGCCACCACCGTGGCCCCCTGATCCCTCGCAAATTCCATGGCCCGGACGCACCGGGTGGAGTACCGGGGGAAGCTGATGCCGATGACCACGTCCTCCGGGCCCACCCGGAGCATCTGTTCGAACATCTCGCTGGCGAGGGAGGTCTGCACCTGCCACACGTTGTCGAAGATCAGCTTGAAATAGAAGGAGAGAAAGTCGGACAGGGCCGCCGAGGATCGCACCCCCAGGATGTAGATGCGGCGGGCCTTGACGATGGCGTCCACGATGGCGGAAAAGTCCTCCCGGTCCACCTCGGCCAAAGACAGGCGCAGCTTCTCAATATCGGACTGGATCACCTTTTCCAGCACATCCTGGGTGCCCAGCCGGTCATAGGACACCTCAATCCGCTGCACGGTGGTCAGCTTGCCCCGGATCAGCTCCTGGAGGGCCTTCTGCATGGCCGGGTAGCCGTCGTATCCCAGCTCGGCGGCAAAGCGCACCACGGTGGACTCGCTGGTCTTTACCGTCTGGCCCAGCTTGGCGGCGGTCATGAAGGCGGCCTTGTCGTAGCTGTCCAGAATGTAGCGGCCGATGCGCTTTTGGCTCTTGGAGAAGGTGTCCATCCGGTTCTGAATGGTGGCGAGGATGTCACGGCTCATGGCGGGACCCTCCGTTTTCTGTTCATAGTGAGGCGGAAGCCCTGGGGCTCCCGCCAACATACATCATACTATTTTGCAGGATAAAATGCAAGCGGTTTTGCAGGAAAATTTCCATTGTCCTGCACATCAGTCTCACAAAGCCCTGAGCTCATCCTCCGTGAGAGGCCGCCACTGTCCAGGCTTGAGGTCCCCAAGCCGCAAACGCCCCTCCCGCACCCGCTTCAGCCGGGTGACGGCGAGGCCGGCGGCGGCGCACATCCGCCGCACCTGCCGGTTTTTTCCCTCGTGGATGACCACGGAGAGAAGTCCGCCGCCCTCCTCCGCTTTGGCGACTTTGACACGGGGCCGCCGGATGGGCTCTCCATCCAGAAAGTCCATGGCCCGCAGGACCTCCGCCCCGGCTGGGACCTCCCCTTTTGCCCAGACCAGATACTCCTTCTCCACCTCATGGGAGGGATGGGTCAGGCGATTCGTCAGTTCCCCGTCGTCAGTGAGGAGCAGCAGCCCCTCCGAGTCCAGGTCCAGCCGGCCCACCGGCCACACCCGCGCCGGACAGCCGGACAGCAGATCAGCCACTGTTTTGCGGCCTTTCTCGTCAGACAGGGTGGTCACATAGCCTCTTGGCTTGTTCAGAAGGATGTACGTATGGGCGGCGGGGACGGACAGAGGAACGCCGTCCACCTCCACCCGGTCAAGGGCCGGATCGGCCCTGTCCCCCAGGCCGGCGGCAGCGCCGTTCACCGTCACCCGTCCGGCGGCCAGATATTCCTCCGCCTTCCGCCGGGAGCAGACCCCCGCGGCGGACAGCAGTTTTTGCAGGCGTTCTTTCAAGGCAGTTCACCGCCCTTTCCTCAATACGCGCCGAACAGGGCGCGGATCCTATCCCAAATACTCGTTGGCGAAAACACGTCTGCCCCCGCCGTCTCCCCGCTCACCAGATCCACCCGGGCCACCGGCCGGCCGTCCAGAGACCACACGGCCTCTCCCAGCCTGTCCCCCGCTTTGACGGGGACCTCCGCCCGGTCTGCCAAGGTCACATCCAGGGTCAGCTCCTCCCCGTCCCGAATGGGATAGCCCGCCTCCCAGGCGGCCACGGCGGTGACGGTGGGCAGCAGGCTGCCGGTGACGGGCACCGTGCCGAATATCTCCCCGGCGGCGCAGAGCTTTTCCCGGGGAAAGACCGAAAAGCCATAGTCCAGCAGCTTCGCGTGGTCGTTCCAGTCGTCCCCGTCGTTGAGGGTGACGCAGATCAGCGTCTGGCTGTCCCTTGTGGCGGCGGACACCAGGGTCCGCCCCGCCTTCTCGGTGAAGCCGGTCTTCATCCCCACGCAGCCCTCGTACCGGGTGAGCAGCTTGTTGTGGTTCACAAAGGTCCGCGTCCCCACGGTGACCGTCTTAGTGGCGCAGATGGCGGCCACCGTCTCGTTTTGCAGGCAGGCCCGGGCCAGCAGGGCCATGTCAAACGCCGTAGAGTAATGATTGTCATGGTTGAGGCCGCAGGCGTTGGCAAAGGAAGTATCAGCCATCCCAAGCTCCGCCGCCTTTTGGTTCATCAGCGCCACGAAGTCCGCCTCGCTGCCCGCGATATGACAGGCGATGGCGGTGGCCGCATCGTTGCCCGACTGGAGCAGCAGACCGTACAGCAGTCCGCGGACGGTGATCTTCTCCCCCGCCTTCAGATAGATGGAGGAACCCTCCGCCCCCAGCCACTGTGGCTCGATCTCGATCTCCTGGTCCAGGTCGGCGCAGTTCTCTACCGCCACCAGCGCGGTCATCAGCTTGGTGATGCTGGCGATGAGCCGCCGCTCATGGGGATTTTGCTCAAATAGCACCCGGCCGCTCCCGGCGTCCATCAATATGGCGCCGGAGGCGTGGGTGGACAGGGCGCGGGCCGGCGGGATCAGCGTCAGGCAGGCGGCAAAGGCGGCCAGATAAGCGGCAAAACGTCTCAAAAAAGGTCACTCCCATCCGAACAGTCAGATGGGAGTAGTATGACCTCTCTGGGATTTGGTATGCGCGGGGCTTACTCCGTCTCTCCCTCCGCCTCAACGGGAGGAACGGCGGGATCGCCGGTCTTGCGGTCGATATAGCCGGTGACCTTGTCGAACATATCGGGCACCAGGTCCACCACACGGCCCAGGGTGCCGGGAGGCGGGGGCATGACGGGCAGCACCCGCACCGCGCCGTCCTTCACCACCAGGAAGGACACCGGCGTGATGCTGACGCCCGCCCCGGCGCCGCCGCCGAAGTTCTTGGCCACGCCCTGGGTCTTGCCGAAGTCGGACCCGCCGCTGGCGAAGCCGAAGGACAGCTGGGAAACCGGGATGAGCGTCACGCCGTCCTGAGTGACGATGGGCTGGCCCACGATGGTGTTGGCGTCCACCATCTCGCGGATCTTGCTCATAGTGGTCTGGAGCACTTCGTTGATGGGATGATTGTTCTCGCTCATACTTATGACCATTCCTTTCCGCTGCGCTTCAAGGCACCAAAGGGGATGAAATACAGGTGCCACTAACACAGCAT
>CANPWZ010000002.1 GCA_947585425.1 uncultured Oscillospiraceae bacterium | reverse complement strand
GACCCGTCAATAGCCCGGCCGGATTTGTAATAAATCTGTAACAAACAGAACAAGTTGTAGAAAACCGCGCAATCTCTGCCAAAAACAGAGGTTTTCTCCTCAAAAAGTAAAACCCGGTTTTTCCGCCGCCTCCTTCGCCGCGCGGGAAAAAGCGGCGGAGAGGCGTCCATCTGCCGGCGGGCGTTTTCCGCTTGACAAAACCCCGGGGCGCGGTTACAATAAATAAGGAAAGGGCGCCGCCGATAAGCGGTCAGCCCGAAATGAAGATCGTTATTGAACTAAGCCCAGAACAACCGTCACTTGGCAGAGTGGCGGTTGTCCCTTTTTAAAGGAGGCCGCGCCCATGGAGAACTGGGAGGACTTATACCGCCGCTGCATGGCCTGCCGGAAGTGCGCCCTGGCGGGCACGCGGACCAACGTGGTGTTCGAGGCGGGCCGCCGGGACGCGGAGGTCATGTTCGTGGGGGAGGGCCCCGGCGAGAACGAGGACCTGCAGGGGGAGCCCTTCGTGGGGAAGGGCGGCCAGCTGCTGGACGAGATGCTGTCCCTCATCGGGCTGGACCGGGAAAAGAACTTCTACATCACCAACATCGTCAAGTGCCGCCCGCCCAGGAACCGGGACCCCCTGAACACCGAGCAGGACGCCTGCATCGGCTATCTGGAGGAGCAGATCGGCCTGGTGCGCCCGAAGATCATGGTGTGCCTGGGGCGGATCGCCGCCATGCGGCTCATCAAGCCGGACTTTAAGATCAGCCGGGAGCACGGCCAGTGGTTCCGGCTGGAGGACGGCGTCTGGCGCACCGCCATCTATCACCCCGCCGCCCTCCTCCGGGACCCGGACAGGCGGCCCGACACCTTCGCCGACCTGCGGGCCATCCGCCAGAAGATCAGGGAGGTATGCAGCCGCACCTACTGAGCGCCGTCCGCCTCGGGCAGCAGGTTCATTACCGACACCTCAAAGGCGGTGCGGGTGACCTGCTCCCCGTCGACGAGCTTGTGGTACTGCCTGCTCTGGAGCCTCCCCTCCAGCCGGAGGCGGCTGCCCACGGGCAGCTCCCCGCAGTGGGCGGCCAGGGAGCCCCAGGCGATGCAGGGCAGGTAGTCCGCCCGCCCGTACGGCCGGTTGACGGCCAGCAGCAGATCGCAGATCTCCCTCCCCAGGGGGGTGCGCCGCACCACCGGCTTGCGGCACAGCGCCCCCGCCAGGATGAGCTGGTTTTCGCCGCTCTCCTCCTCCGCGGGGGCGGCGGCGCGCACCAGCACAGTGACCACCAGCTTGCTCCCCTGGCCGGAGCGGTTGTTGTAGGAGCGCACCTCCCCCTGGACGGCGAGCCACCTCCCGGGCGTCCACAGCGCCGGGTCGGGCGCGGCCACGATCAGGTTCAGCACATCGTCCGTCCCGGACAGCCGGGGCACCCGGAGGGGCGCCACATAGTAGTCGATCCCGTGGTTCCGATGGGAGAGCTCCGGCGCCCCCGCCGCCTGTCCCCGCAGGACGATCCTGTTTTCCCCTCTGTATTCCTCCATCACGATCACTCCGCCTCCGTCAAATGGCATCTGCCCTGACTATATGCGCCTGCAAAGCCAAGTATGACCATTGACAACCGGCGAAAAAGGTGTATAAAATAGAAGCGTCGGGGAGCGGGACGCTCCCGCCAAAGGAGGACTGACCTATGGAACTGGAGCTCAGCCGCAAGCAGCTTCGGCGCCTGCTGGACATGGTATATATCGGGAACTGGATCCTCAACTCCACCCGGGGCGAGGACCGCTTCAAGGACTACGACGAGGTGGAGAGCCTGCTGTTCGCCAAGGCGGCCCAGGAGGGCATGTCCACCCTGGCCGAGGAGTATCAGGGGGAGATCATCCCCTCCCGGGCCTTTGCCGAGGGCGGCATCCACGAGGCCATCATGGACTATGAGAACAACGTGTTCTTCGAGATCCTGGCGGAGGATCTGGCCCGCCGGGACATGGACGACGTGCCCATCGACGAGAGCAACTACGACGAGCTGACCCAGCGCATCGACGCCTACATCGACGAGTTCGAGGCCCACGGCACCGACAACATCACCGTGGACTGCGAGTGAGCTCCTGAGCGTGTAAAACGCCTCCGGCCTGATGGCCGGAGGCGTTTCTCATTTCTTTTTCTTTTTCTTGCCGAAGAAGTCCCGCAGGGGATCGGAGTCGCCGCTCTCCTCCCCCATGGCCCCGGCGAAGGCCCGGAGGGCCTCCTTCTGCTGGGCGGTGAGGTTCCGGGGCACCTCCAGCCGGACGGTGACGTACTGGTCCCCCCGGCCATAGCCGTTCACGTTGGGGGCGCCCTTGCCCCGCAGACGGAACACCGCCCCGGGCTGGGTGCCGGCGGGCAGGTTATACTTCACCTTGCCGTCGATGGTGTCGATCTGCAGCTCCGCGCCCAGGGCCGCCTGGGCGAAGGACACCGGCTGCTCCAGGTAGAGGTCGTCCCCCTCCCGGCGGAAGCGGGCGTCGGGCCGGACGGACACCACCACCAGCAGGTCGCCGGCGGGGCCGCCGTTGAGCCCGCCGTTGCCCTCCCCGCGGATGGGGATGGTCTGGCCGTTGTCGATGCCGGCGGGGATATGGATCTTGATCTTGCGGTGGCGGGTGACCTGCCCGCTGCCGCCGCAGGACTTGCAGGGGCTCTTGACGATCCTGCCCCGGCCCCGGCACCGGGGGCACTCCCCCACGGTGGTCACCGAGCCCATGATGGACTGCCGCTGCATCCGCACCTGGCCGGAGCCCCGGCAGTCGGGGCAGGTCTCCGGGCTGGTGCCGGGGGCGGCGCCGGTGCCGCCGCAGTCGGGGCAGCTCTCCGCCCGGTTGAGGCTGATCTCCTTGTCGCAGCCGGCCATGGCCTCCATGAAGGTGACGGTGAGCCCCGCCCGGAGGGAGGCGCCCTTCTGGGGGCCGCTGGGGTTGGACCGCCGGCCTCCGCCGCCGAAGCCGCCTCCGAACCCGCCGCCGAAGAAGGAGCCGAAGATGTCGCCCAGGTCCAGATCCCCCATGTCGAAGCCGAAGCCGCCGGGACCGCCGGCCCCCGCGCCGAAATTGGGATCCACCCCGGCGAAGCCGAACTGGTCGTATCGGGCCTTCTTGTCGTGGTCGGAGAGGATCTCGTAGGCCTCGTTGACCTCCTTGAACTTGGCCTCGGCGGACTTGTCGTTGGGGTTCATGTCGGGATGGTACTTTTTGGCCAGCCTGCGGTAGGCCTTTTTGATCTCCTCGTCAGAGGCGCTCTTGTTCAGCTCCAGCACCTCGTAGTAATCTCGTTTTTGGTCAGGCATATGTTCTCACCAGCTTTGCGGATAACGCCGCGCAAGGCGGGGCAGAGCCCCGCCTTCACGGTATATCGGATGATGGGATGTCTTACTTGTTGTTGTCGTCGTCCACGACCTCGTAGTCGGCGTCCACCACGTTGTCGCCGCCGCCCTGCTGGCCGCCGTAGCCGCCCTGGGCTCCGCCGTTGAAGCCGCCGCCCATGTCGGGGCCGGGACCGGCCTGGCCGCCCTGCTGGCCGTACAGCTTCTCGCTGACGGCGTAGAAGGCCTTGGTCAGCTCCTCGGTGGCGCTCTTGATGGCCTGGGTGTCGTTCCCCTTCAGGGTCTCCTTCAGGTGGTTCAGGGCGCTCTCCACGGGGGCCTTGTCGGCGGGGGACAGCTTGTCGCCCAGCTCCTCCAGGGTCTTTTCGGTCTGGTAAGCCATCTGGTCGCCCTGGTTGCGGATGTCCACCTCTTCCTTGCGCTTGGCGTCCTCGGCGGCGAACTGCTCCGCCTCCCGGACGGCCTTGTCGATGTCGTCCTTGGACATATTGGTGGAGGAGGTGATAGTGATGTGCTGCTCCTTGCCGGTGCCCAGGTCCTTGGCGGACACGTTGACGATGCCGTTGGCGTCGATGTCGAAGGTGACCTCGATCTGGGGCACGCCCCGGCGGGCGGGGGCGATGCCGTCCAGCATGAACCGGCCCAGGGTCTTGTTGTACTGGGCCATCTCCCGCTCGCCCTGGAGCACATGGACCTCCACGGAGGTCTGGTTGTCGGCGGCGGTGGAGAAGATCTGACTCTTCTTCACGGGGATGGTGGTGTTGCGGTCGATGAGCCTGGTCATCACGCCGCCCATGGTCTCGATGCCCAGGGACAGGGGGGTCACGTCCAGCAGCAGCAGATCCTTCACGTCGCCGGTGAACACGCCGCCCTGGAGGGCCGCGCCCATGGCCACGCACTCATCGGGGTTGATGCCCTTGAAGCCCTCCTTGCCGGTGAGCTTCTTCACCATCTCCTGCACGGCGGGGATGCGGCTGGAGCCGCCCACCATGAGGACCTTATTGATCTGGCTGCCGGAGAGGCCGGCGTCGCTCATGGCCTGGCGGACGGGGCCGGCGGTGGCCTCCACCAGATGGGCGGTGAGCTGGTCGAACTTGGCCCGGGTCAGGGTCAGCTCCAGGTGCTTGGGGCCGGTGGCGTCGGCGGTGATATAGGGCAGGTTGATGTCGGTGGAGGTGACGCCGGACAGCTCGATCTTGGCCTTCTCGGCGGCCTCCTTCAGGCGCTGCATGGCGTTCTTGTCACCCGTCAGGTCGATGCCCTCCGCCCGCTTGAACTCGGCGGCCATCCAGTCCATGACGCACTTGTCGAAGTCGTCGCCGCCCAGGCGGTTGTTGCCGGCGGTGGCCAGCACCTCGATGACGCCGTCGTCGATGTCCAGCACGGACACGTCGAAGGTGCCGCCGCCCAGGTCGTACACCATGATCTTCTGGGCCTGCTCCTTGTCCACGCCGTAGGCCAGGGCCGCGGCGGTGGGCTCGTTGATGATGCGCTTCACGTCCAGCCCGGCGATCTTGCCGGCGTCCTTGGTGGCCTGGCGCTGGGCGTCGGTGAAGTAGGCGGGCACGGTGATGACCGCCTCGGTGATGGTCTGGCCCAGATAGGCCTCGGCGTCCGCCTTCAGCTTCTGCAGGATCATGGCGCTGATCTCCTGGGGAGTGTAGCGCTTGCCGTCGATGTCCACCTTGTAGTCGGAGCCCATCTCACGCTTGATGGAGCTGATGGTGCGGTCGGGGTTGGTGATGGCCTGGCGCTTGGCCACCTGGCCCACCAGGCGCTGGCCGTCCTTGGTGAAGGCCACCACGGACGGGGTGGTGCGGCTGCCCTCCGCGTTGGGGATGACGACGGTCTCGCCGCCCTCCATGACGGAGACGCAGGAGTTGGTGGTGCCCAGATCGATACCGATGATTTTAGACATTGTAGTTTCCTCCATTTATAGAAATTTGTTTTTTAACGGATTCAGTTCGCCACTTTGACCATGGCGAAGCGGATGACCTTGTCGCCGCAGATGAAGCCCTGCTGGAACACGTCCACGATGGTGTTCTCCCCGGCGCTCTCGTCCTCCACATGCATGACCGCGTTGTGGCGGTTGGGGTCGAAGGTCTCGCCCATGGCGGGGATGACCTCTACCCCCAGATTGGTCAGCGCGTCCCGGAGGCCCTTCATGGTCATCTCCACGCCCTTTTTGAAGGCGTCGTCGCCGGTCTCCTGCTTCAGGGCCCGCTCCAGATTATCGTACACCGGCAGGAAGGCGGCCACCGTCTGTGTCTTGGCGTCGGTCCAGAGGGCCTCCTTCTCCTTGGCGGTGCGCTTGCGGTAGTTGTCGTATTCGGCGGCCAGGCGGAGGTATTTGTCCTCGGCGGCGGCCAGCTTTTCGGCGCTGTCGTCCTTGGGCGGCTCCTGCTCGGGAGCTTTCTCCCCGGGGGCCTCCTCCGTCCGGGGTTGCTCCTCCTTGACCTCGGAGGGTTGCTCTGGCCCGGTCTTGTCGTGCTTTTTCTTTTTATCAGACATGAGTGTTTACTCCTCCTTCTCCTTGTCGGGCCCGGCGGGGGGCAGCTCGGGCGCGCCGAACAGCTTGGACAGCCCGTCCGCCACATAGGACAGCTTGGCGGCCACCTTGGCGTAGTCCATCCGGGTGGGGCCCACCACGCCGATGACCCCCTTCATGCCGTCGCCGATGTCGTAGCTGGCCAGGACCACGCTGGAGTCCTTCAGCTCCTCGGCAACGTTCTCCGGCCCGATGAGGATCTTCGCCCCGTCGTCGTTGAGGGCGGGCAGGGCCAGCGAGTGGGCGATAGCCTGCTCCTCCGAGAGATAGGCCATCAGCTTCTGGGCCTTGCCCACGTCCTGGTATTCGGGGTGATCCAGGATGTGGCTGGCGCCGGCGGTGTAGACGGCGCTGTTCTCCATGGAGTCCAGCACCTCCATGGCGAAGGACACCACCAGGGAGATGAGCCCGTAGGAGGAGCCGGCGGCGTGCTCCGCCACCCGCATGAGCTCCGGGGTGAGCTGGTCCAGGGTCTTGCCCACAAAGGCGGTGTTCAGAAGGGTGGTGAGCAGCTGGAGCTGGGGCTCCGACAGGTCGGTGGGCAGCCGGAACAGCTTGTTCTTCACCAGGTTCCCGTCGGTCATCACCACGGCGATGAAGGAGGCGCTGTCTACCAGGATCAGGTCGAACCGCTTGATGGTGGGCCGTTTGGGGTTGCCCGCCAGGGCGAAGGCCGGGTAGTTGGTCAGCTGGGACACCATCCGCCCCGCCTGGTCGATGACCTTGTCCAGCTCCCGCATCTTCAGGTGCAGGGCGTCGTTGATCTGTTTGGTCTCCTCCAGGCTGAGCCGCTGCTCCTCCATCAGCTCGTTCACGTATAGCCGGTAGCCCTTGGGAGAGGGGATGCGCCCCGCGGAGGTGTGGGGCTGCTCCAGGTAGCCCAGATCGGTGAGATCCGCCAGCTCGTTGCGGATGGTGGCGGAGGACACGTTCAGCCCGGTGATCTCCTGGAGGGCCTTGGAGCCGATGGGCTCCGCCGTCTGGATATAGCGTTCCACCACGGCGCGCAAAATTTTCTTCTTTCGGTCGGTCAGCTCCAAATCAGCCCCTCCTCTCCGGGTTTTAGCACTCATCATCTCAGAGTGCTAAACACAATGTACCACTCCTTGCCGGAATTGTCAATCCCCCAGTTTGTAAATTAAATGTGAATCCCCCAAGCTGCAAGAATCCGCGCCCTATTTCGCAGCGCTCCTTTTCGATTGCTAACCGGCCGGCCCCGCGCCGTTGTTCTTATTCGTGCAAGGATGGGCTCTTTTGGCAAAAAACTCTTCCCTTTCCGGCCGGTTCGTAGTAAGATATAAGATATTGTATCCCGTTTGACGATCCCGACTGTTTTTCGCGCCTCCGGGCGCTTGATGGAGGCTCTCTATGAATGTGATCTCGCTCACCGTCGAAACGGCCCAGACATTTTGGGACAAGGCGCGCTACGGCCTGTCCTGGTTCTTCACCAGCCTCTCCCCGGCGGCTGTCTGGGCCATTCTGGGCATCGCCGTGTGCGCGGCCTTTTTCGTGTACTACTGGTGGTGCCTCAGGCCCCGGCCCCACTCCCTGGAGTGGGTGTCCATGGCAGAGGAGGACGCCAAACCCCGGCGGATGAGCCTCACCCTGCCCTGCCACAAGCTGACCCGGCGGGACGTCCTGCCCATGGTGCTGCTGACGGCGGTGTACGCCCTCACCGCCTTCTTCCGGCTGGGCGGCTTCACCGATCCCCAGTCCGCCCAGAGCTTTGCGGAGCGGGAGACCCTCTCCTTTGAGCTGGCCGAGGAGGTCACGGTGGGGGGCGTGGGCTGGTTCTCCGGCATCGGCACCGGGGACTACTCTCTGGAGCTGTCCGCCGACGGAGAGACCTGGACCGCCCTGAAGGTGGTGGAGGAGGTCTGGGAGAACGGCGCCTGGCGGGCCAAAGAGCCGGGGGAGGACACCGACGGCAAAACCACCCGGCTGGCCTACTACTGGGAGGACGTCCTTCCCGGCGGGGCGGGGACCGTCCAATCCATGCAGCAGAAGTACGACACCCTGCTGAAATGGCACAAGGCCACGGCGGAGGAGGGCGCCACCGTCCGGGCCAAATACTTCCGTCTCACCGGCGACCCGGACAACGGCAAGTCCCCCATGGATCTGGGAGAGCTGGTCCTCTACGGCGCGGACGGCGGGATGCTCACCGTCTCCCCGGAAGGGGCGGACGCCCTGTTCGACGAGCAGGACATCGTGCCGGAGCGGTCCACCTACATGGACTCCTCCTATTTCGATGAGATCTACCACCCCCGCACCGCCCTGGAGCATCTGCGGAACATCTACCCCTACGAGGTGTCCCATCCCCCTCTGGGCAAGCTCATCATCTCCCTGGGCATCCTGATCTTCGGCATGGTGCCCTTTGGCTGGCGGTTCATGGGGGCCCTGTTCGGCGTGCTGATGGTACCCGTCCTCTACATCTTCCTGAAAAACCTGTTCGGCAAGACCCCGGTGGCCCTCTGCGGCGCGGCGCTCTTTACCTTCGACTTCATGCACCTGGTCCAGACCCGCATCGCCACCATCGACACCTACGGCGTGTTCTTCATCCTGGTGTCCTACTACTTTATGTATCGCTGGCTGGCGGTGCCCGCCGGGAAAAAGCTCCGCTGGCATATCCCGCCGCTGTTCCTCAGCGGCCTGTTCTGGGGGATCGGCTGCGCCAGCAAGTGGACGGTGGTATACGCCGGGGCGGGCCTTGCGGTGATGTGGCTGCTGGGCCTCATCTTCAAGGGCCGGGAGTGGGCCGACCTGTCCCGCCCCGTGTGGGACGAGGAGAGCCAGACCATGCTATACCCCTCCGTCCCCCGGTTCTGGGTCCATGCCGTGGCCACCACCCTGCTGTCCGTGGTGTTTTTCGTGGTCATCCCCCTGTCCGTCTACACCGCCTCCTACTTCCCCTATGCCTCCGCCCGGGGGAACGAGGGCGGCTTCGGCGGCATGGCGGCCCAGGCTGTCACCTGGCCGGTGGAAAAGCTCCCCGGCTATCTGGAGAAGGCCGCTGAAAGCGGCTCGGAGGACAGGATCAAGGCGTTCTTTGACGCCATCCCCGCCGTCTCCGACGACCCGGTGGACATCATGATGCACAACCAGTATTTCATGCTCACCTACCACCAGGGGGTCCATTCGCCCCACCCATACCAGTCCGCCTGGTATGAGTGGATCGTGGACGGCCGGCCCATCCTCTACTACCGGGATTACGTCCAGACCGCCGGCGGGGAGCAGACGGTATCCCTGTTCGCCTCCTTCAACAACCCGCTGGTGTCCTGGCTGGGGCTGGCGGCCTTTTTCGCCGTGCTGATCCGCACCGTCCGCAAAAAGAGCGGGACAGGCCTGTTCATCGTCATCGCCATCCTGTCCCAGTTCCTGCCCTGGCTGGGCGTCGGGCGGACCCTGTTCGCCTACCACTACTTCCCCACCGTCCTATTCCTGGCGTTCGCCATCACCTATCTGATGAACGACATCTTCGACCGCCGCCGGGAGGGGTACCGTCTGGCGGTGTACGGCTTCACCGGGTGCGCGGTCCTGCTGTACGCCGTGTTCTACCCCGCCCTCGTGGGGCTGTACACCCCCTTGTGGTACGGGGCCTATTTCCTCCGCTGGTTCCCCAGCTGGCCCCTGTGAGGTGAGCTTATGTATCTCTGCGACGTCCATACCCACAGTCTCGTCTCCCCGGACAGCAAGGCGCCCCTGGCCGCCATGGCGGAGGCGGCGGTATCCGCGGGGCTGAAAGAGCTGTGCGTCACCGACCACTGCGACCTGCTGGGCTGGGATGGCCGGCCCGCCGGCGCCTTCGACTGGGCCGCCGCCAGGGAACAGTACCGGGCGGCCAGGGCCGCCTTTGACGGCAGGCTCATCCTCCGGCTGGGGCTGGAGCTGGGCTCCGCCCCCTTTGACCCGGAGGCGGCCCGGGCGGTCCTCGCCGGTGGCGGGGATGAGCTGGACTTCGTGCTGGGCTCCCTCCACAACTGGATCGGGGACGAGGGGAACATCGACCTGTACTTCAGCAAATTCGCCGGGGACGAGGCCCTGTGCCGCAAGGCCATGGACAACGGCCTCAGCCGCACCTGGGAGCTGGTGACCAGATACCCCGACTGTTACGACAGCCTGGCCCACGTCAGCTACCCCCTGCGGTACATCCGCCGGGACGGTATGGACCTGCCCCTGTCAGACTATGAGGAGCCCCTCCGGGCCATTTTCACCGAGGTTGCAAAGACCGGCCACGCCCTGGAGGTGAACACCTCCCGCGGGCAGGATATGGCCGACTGGCCCCTGCTGCTGCGCTGGTTCAGGGAGTGCGGCGGCGAGCTGGTCACCGTGGGGTCCGACGCCCACGGGCCCCAGGACGCGGCCAAAGGGGTCCCGGAGGCGCTGGGGCTCATCCGGGCCGCCGGGTTCGAGCATATCACCACGTTCGAGAAGCGCAAGCCCGTCACACACCGGCTGTAACCAGAAAGGGGAATTTCCTATGAAGATCGCCATCGCGTCCGACCACGGCGCCTTCGCGCTGAAAGAGCATCTGAAAGAATACCTCACCGCCCAGGGCCACGAGCTGTCCGACTGCGGCACCCACTCCGCCGAGAGCTGCGACTACCCCGACTTCGGAGCGGCGGCGGCCCGGATGGTGGCCGACGGGACCTGCCAGCGGGGCATCGTCCTCTGCACCACCGGTATCGGCATCTCCATCACCGCCAACAAGGTGAATGGCATCCGCTGCGCCCTGTGCCACGACCCCCTCTCCGCCGAGATGACCCGCCGCCACAACGACGCCAATATGCTGGCCCTGGGAGGCGGCTTCGTGGGGCCCAATCTGGCCGAGCGCATCGTGGACGTGTTCCTGTCCACCGAGTTCGAGGGGGGCCGCCACCAGCGCCGGGTGGATAAGGTGATGGCGCTGGAGGAGGAGCATTAAACACGATGAAGTGCTACTGCTGCGGAGAAGAGATGGAACCGGGGGTCATTCAAAGCGCCCAGGAGATCAACTGGCAGAGTAAAAAGCGTTTGCTGAACAACTCTGATCTGTATGATGACGCCGTTTGCCTGTCCAGGAGGTCCTTTTGGAAGGGGTCTGCGGTGAAGGCGTGGCTTTGCAGGAACTGCAAGAAGGTCGTGATCGATTACGCCGACCCGGACTCCGATTTCAATCAAAAACATTCTGCTGAGTAACGAGAAGAGCGCCCGCCATTCGGCGGGCGCTCTTTCACAGATCATCCAACAGTTCTTCCGCCTCCCGGCGGCCATACAGCGCGTTGAGGACGGCCAGCAGCGCTTTCGCGCTCATGCGCTCCGGCAGGTCCAACTTATTCAGCAGGGCGGCCCGGTTTTGGGCCGCGTCCGGCGTCCCGGACAGCCCCCAGGCCATCAGGTCCGCCGGGGTGATCCCGCCCACGGCGCGGGAGGGCTCCTCCTCCCCGGTCACCGTGGCTCCCGCCCGGAGCAGGGCCTCCCGCAGCACCTGGGGGGACATCCCCTCCACCCCCAGCTTGCCCTCTTTGCCGGGGGCCCGCTTCCGGCGCTCCTTGCCGTACACGTCGGGGATGTAGGCGTGCTTCACCCGGTCCGACGGGATGGCCCCCTTCAGGTAATTGCGGATGACGAACCCCGCCCCGTCGGAGTCGGTGAGGACGATGAGCCCCCGGGTCTCCGCCAGCCGGCGCAGGAGGGCCAGCCGCTCGCCGTCTTTGAACACGCCGAAGCCGGACGTCTCCAGGATGAGGGCGTCCACTACCTGGGACAGGGCGTTTTTGTCGTAGCGGCCCTCCACCACCACGGCCTCTTTGACGCGGAGCCTGTCCATCACGCCGCCCGCCGGCCGGAGGCCAGCTCCACCAGCAGGGCGGTGAGGATGTCCCCCTCCCGGCCGTAGTTGGTTTTCAGCACCAGGTCGGTCTCGGCGCAGCGGCGCACCGCGTACCGGCACCAGGGCAGGGAGAACCGCCGGGCGGCGTCCATGATCTTGTCGGCGGGATAGGCGTTCTTCATCCCCCACAGGGCCATGAATTCCTCCCGGCTCATGTTCCGCTCCAGCCCCAGCCGGGCGGTGTAGAGCTGCCGGAAGTACTTGCCCATGACGGACAGCACCATCACCGGGGCCTCCTGGGAGTGGAGCAGGTCGGCCAGCACCGAGGCGGCCTTGTCGAAGTCCTTGCGGGCCATGGCGTCGGTCATCTGGAACACCACCGCCTCGATCACCGGGATGGCCACCGCGTCGATGTCCTCCCGGGTCACCCGCTGGTGCTCCGCGTAGGCGGCGATCTTGCCGATCTCGGCGGCCAGGTTGTTCATCAGATCCCCGCAGAGGAAGACGAGATACCGGGCGTCCCCGGTGTCGATAGTGTGGCCCGCGGCCTTGAACCGACGGACGATCCAGTCGGTGAGGTCCCCCTGCTCCTGCCGCTGGAACTCCACCACCGCCTGTTTCTCCTTCAGAAGGGCGGCCAGTTTGGAGCGGCCGTCGGCCTTGTAGGGGATCAGGTCGTACACGAACACCACGCAGCAGTAGTCGGGCAGATCGGCCAGCAGTTTGGCCAGCCGCTCCTGCTGGTCCTTGGAGGAAAACAGGTCGAAGTCGGTGACCTCCACCAGGGTGCGCTCGCTCATCATGGGGAGGTAGTCCACCGCCTGCTCCAGCCACTCCACCGAACAGTCCTTTCCCTCCGCCGTGTGGTGGTTGAAGTCCTCCAGCCCCGCCGGGAGGACGGCCTTCCGCAGCTCGCCCAGGTAGAACTCCCGGAGGTACGCCTCCTCCCCGTGGAACACATAGAGGTTTTTGGGCGCGCCCTGGCGCAGGTCCCGCTTCAGGGCCTGCATGGCGGAGTTGTCTGTTTTTGGCTTGGGCGGCATGGGGCCTCTCCCCTTTCTCAGTAGATGACGACATTCTCTCCCCGGACGGACACGGTGACGGCCCCCTCCTCATCGGTGCGGTGGACCCGGGAGCCCAGCGCCTCCAGCCGGTCCAGCACCTCCTGCCGGGGGTGGCCGTAGGAGTTGTAGCCCACCGAGATGACGGCCAGCTCCGGGCGGACGGCACGCAAAAATTCCTCGCAGGTGGAACCGTTGGAGCCGTGGTGTCCCACCATCAGCAGCTCGATGTCGGGAACGTCGTAGTATTTCACCAGCATCTTCTCCACAAAGGAATCGGCGTCCCCGGTGATGAGGGCGTCGAACTGGCCGGCGGAGCAGAGGACAAACTGGCCGGACTCGTTGGAGGCGCCCCCGCCCAGGGGCGGGAACAGGGTGAGGCCGGCATTCCCAAACGGAACGTCAGTGATCTCGTCCACATAGACCACCGCGGCGTTTTCCTCCGCCGCCAAAGCCAGCAGCAGGGCCAGCTTATCCGGGTCCAGCCCCTCCGGGTCGGGGACGGCCACCGTGTCCACATCCATGCGGTAGAAGAGCTGCGCCACGCCGTTGAAGTGGTCGTCGTCCAGGTGGGTGAGGGCCAGCAGGTCCAGCCGGGTGCGGCCCACCGAGGCGAAATAGTCGGCGGCGGTGTCCCCGGCGGAGGCGGAGCCGTTCCCGCCGCAGTCCACCAGGGCGACCTGATGCCCGGAGATCAGGGCGGTGGAGGCCCCCTGCCCCACGTCCAGGGCGGTGACCGTCAGATCGGCGGTGGAGACGGAGAGGGCGCCGAGGCCCACCGAGGCGCACAGCAGGAACACCAGGGAGACCACGGCCACCGTCGGACGGGGCCGCTTCCTGGACAGCAGGCCCACCAGCAGCACCGCGTACACGGCGATCAGCCAGATCAGGCAGTAGGGGTCCCCGGCGCTGAGGGAGGCGAAAGGCAGCCTCCCCAGCAGCAGGGCCATCCAGCGGGCGTAGTGGGCGAGCAGGCCGAACAGCGCGCCCGGAACGGCGGCAACAGCCGGGAGGAAGATGGCCAGCGTGCCAATGGCCAGGCCGGATACCATCAGCAGGGTCAGCGCCCACAGGGTCAGGATGTTGGCGAAGGGGGACAGCAGCGGGATCTGCCCGAAGTACAGGGCGGTGAGGGGCGCGGTGAACAGCATGGCCCCCAGGGAGGCGGATACGCCGGCCGCCGCCGCCTTCCAGCCCCGCCAGAGGAGCGCCCGGGGCCCGGAGGCGTGGGAGGCCATGAGGCCTCTGGGCAGCTTCTCCAGATACCGATAGATCGGCCCGGTGGCCAGCAGGATGCCCGCCACCGAGGCGAAGGACATCTGCAGGCTAACGCTGGCGGCGGCGTAAGGGTTCTGAAGGAGCAGCAGCATCAGCGCCAGGGCCAGGGCGCAGGGCGGGTCGCTCTCGCTCCTGGCGAAGGGTGCGGCCAGCAGGGCCGCCTGCATGATGACCGCCCGCAGGGCCGACGGGGACCCGCCCGCCATCAGCGCGTAGAACAGCAGAAAGGGGATCACGGCCACGGCGGCCTTTTTCCTCCCCCGGAACAGGAACAGGGCCGCCGCCACCAGAAAGGAGATGTGCAGGCCGGACACCGCCGAGGCGTGCATGAGCCCCGCCCGGCTGAGGGCGGAGTACAGCTGGTCGGACAGGCCGGAGCGGTCCCCCAGCACCACGGCGGTCACCAGAGGGGCGGCCACGCCGTCAAAGGCGGCGGCGATGCCCTCCCGCAGCTTCTGGGCGCACACCGCGGGCCAGCACCGAATGGGGACCGAGGATGCCTTCTCCACCGCCGGCGGGTCGTCGCAGTAGGCCAGCAGATAGACCCCTTTGGCGGTGTAGTATGTGGTGTCATCCCCCCGGAGGCGGGTGGCGGGGGTCACCCGGGCCGTGCAGGAGACCCGGTCGCCGGGCGTCAATCCGCCCCAGTCCTCCGAGCCGTAGAGCAGCGCGTCGGGGGCGGCGAGGCCGCCGTCCAGAGAGACCGTCACGGACCAGCCGCCGATGGAAGTCGCTTTGGGATAGGAGGTCACCGTGCCGGACAGGGGCGTCTCCTCCCCCACATAGGCCTGGGAGGGCGTGTAAAACACGGCGGTGTAGGCGGCGCACCAGCCCAAGGCCAGCAGTCCGCCCAGGCACAGGGCCGTCCCCCGCCGGGAGACCCGCCACAGCCAGGGCCGGGAAAACGGTCTGGCGGGGCGGCGGGAGGCCGTCCGCTCCTCCCCCGTTTTGGGGCGGGCGATCTGCCAGACGGCCAGCAGGAGGATGAGCAGGGCGGCGGACGCCAGGGCGGCGGGCGGCCCGCCGAAGCCGTATACCGCCAGCAGGCAGGCCAGCCCGAAGCCGCCGGAAAACCACGCCAGTCTGCGCATCGACCCACCCGCCTTCTCTCTTTTTGGGTATGGTCTATTTTACCGTCTCAGGCGGCGCAAGTCAATATTGGGGCTTGCAATCGGCGGCGGGGGCTGATATGCTGGACCCAATCGAGGTGATCCCCATGTACATCTTCGACCTGGACGGCACCATCACCGACACCAACGATCTGTGGATCGAGGTGGACGTGCAGTTTCTGGGCCGCCGGGGGCTGGTCATGACCGCCGAGTACCAGCGGGCGGTGGCAAAGTCCATCTTCCCCGTGGCGGCGGACTTCACAAAGGAATACTACCACCTGCCCGACAGCCCCGCCGCCATCATGGCGGAGTGGGAGGAGCTGGCCGCCCACATCTACCGGGACACCGCCCCCCTCAAGCCGGGGGCGGCGGCCTACCTGGCCCAATGCAGGGCGGAGGGGAAAGAGCTGGCCCTGTTCACCGCCTGCCGGCCCGCCCTCTGCCGGATGGCCCTGGAGCGGTTCGGCCTCGCCGGGCACTTCTCCCATATCGTGTACGCGGAGGAGCTGGGGCTGGACAAGCACGACCCCCGGTGCTTCGCCCGCCTGGCGGAGGCGCTGGGCGTCCCCCCGGAGGGCTGCGTCCTCATCGACGACAGCCCGGACAACTGCGCCGCCGCCGTCCGCGCCGGCATGGCCGCCGTGGGGGTCTGGGACCGCTACTATGAGGGCCGCCAGGAGGAGCTGAAGGCCGTCTGCACCAAATACGTCCGCTCCCTGGAGGAGCTGCTGCGCTGAGAGGAAGCGCCCCTGACGGGGCGCTTTTCCCGTTTTGGCGCAAATCGCCTCCCTTCCTCATAGAATGTGGGGCAAAGGAGGTGTGACCATGGAAGAGATCATTCCGTGCGCGGTGAAGGACCAGGAGGTCTTTCGCCGGGTGTGGCAGCGGGTGATGGGCGAACGGGAGATGGAGAACTGCCCGGTGGAGGCCCTCCCCTCCGATCTGGAAGGGGACCTGCCCTGCGCCTGTCTGGAGGAGCTGGCCCGGCAAAATCAGGCGGAGGCGCCGTCCGAGCAGACGAACGGGCAGACGGAGGGCGCCGCCCCGGAGCCGGCGGCGGGCGCGGGGGAGGACGCCGGCCCCCTTCCGGCGGAAAACGGGCCGGACCGGGGGAACGACCTGCCCCGGTTATGGGAGGCCCCCCGGGAACAGCCCGACCGCACCGCGCGGATGCGCCGGCAGGTGATGGAGGCCCTGGAGGGCTGGCAGTTCTACCGGCACCTGGCGAAACGGGCCCGGGGGATGGACGCCCGCGTCCTCAACGCTCTGGCCGGGGACGAACACAAGGCCGCCCGGAAGCTGGCGGCGGCGTACTTTCTGCTCACCGGCGTGCGCTACTGGCCCAGCGAGCTGCTGACCACCCCCGCCCTTCCCTCCTACTGGGGGGCGCTGCGGGGGCGGCACCAGGCGGAGCAGCGGCGGGAGATGGACTACCGCATCTCCGCCGACGACTGGGACGACCCGGACCAGCTGGAGCTCTACCGGGAGCTGTCCGAGGGAGCCCGTGAGCGGAGCCGGCAGCTGCGTACATTGCTGGAAGAGGACCACATGATGTAGAGGAAGGAGCCCCGCCGTCCGGCGGGGCTCCGCGTGTTTTGGTCATTTGAGAACGGTCTTACCCGCCGAACTCCTCCACGGCCTTGGCGGTGGCGGCCCGCTTTTCCTCCAAGGACTCCTTCAGGATCATGTCCTTCACCTTCATGAGCCGGGTGGTGGTGGCGCGGTCGTTCTCGTCCAGCTTCATGGTGATATAGCGGATGGACTCCTCAGTGTCGGGAATGACCACGTACTCCAGGGCGTTGACCCGGCGGCGGGTCTTTTCGATCTCCTCCGCCATGAGCTGCATGGTCTTTTCCGTCTCGGCCAACTTGAGCATGGACTGGAACGCCTCGCCCAGGGCGGCAACGGCGGCGTCCAGCTCGCCGGAGGTGGCGGCGAAGCCGTAGGGGAAGATGTCGCCGGCGTCGTCGGTGCGGGTCTTGTAGTGGTACTCCGGCACGTTGACGCTCATCACGTTGCGGAAGGTCATGGACAGCTCCACCGACTGCTTGGGGTACATCAGGGCCTGCTCCATAGCGGGGCCGCTCATGAGGGCGGAGGCCACGGTGAAGGAGCCGTGGACCTTCATCAGCTCCTGTTCCACCTGGGCCCGGAGGGCGCGCAGCTCCCGGACGGTGTCCAGAAACTGCTTCATCAGCTCGTCCCGCTTGTCTTTCAGCAGCTTATGGCCCCGCTGGGCGGTGCGCAGCTTGCCCTTGAGCCGGGTGAGCTCCATCCGGGTGGGATTCACAACGGTTGCAGCCATTGTTTAGCCCTCCTTTTTGGGCCAATACTTCTCGATCAGCTCGGGCTTGATGCGCTTCAGCTCGGACTTCGGCAGGATGGACAGCAGCTCCCAGCCCAGGTCCAGGGTCTCCTCGATGGACCGATTCTCCTCGTAGCCCTGGTTGACGTACCGCCGCTCGAACTCGTCGGCGAACTTGGCGTACAGCAGGTCGGTGGGGGTGAGGGCGGCCTCGCCCAGGATGGACATGAGCTCCTTGTTGTCCTTGCCGGTGGAATAGGCGGCGAACAGCTGGTTCATGGTGCTGGCGTGGTCCTCCCGGGTCTTGCCCACGCCGATGCCCTTGTCCTTCAGGCGGGACAGGGAGGGCAGCACGTCCACCGGGGGATTGATCCCCTGCCGGTACAGGGCCCGGGAGAGGATGATCTGCCCCTCGGTGATATAGCCGGTCAGGTCGGGGATGGGGTGGGTCTTGTCGTCCTCGGGCATGGTGAGGATGGGGATCATGGTGATGGAGCCGGGCTTTCCCAACTGGCGGCCGGCCCGCTCGTACATGGTGGCAAGGTCGGTGTACAGGTAGCCGGGGAAGCCCCGCCGTCCGGGAACCTCCTTCTTGGCGGCGGAGACCTCGCGCAGCGCCTCGGCGTAGTTGGTGATGTCGGTCAGGATGACCAGCACGTGCATGCCCTTCTCGAAGGCCAGATACTCGGCGGCGGTGAGGGCCATGCGGGGGGTGGAGATGCGCTCCACGGCGGGGTCGTTGGCCAGGTTGGTGAACAGCACCGTGCGGTCGATGGCGCCGGTACGCCGGAACTCCTGGACGAAGAACTCGGACTCCTCGAAGGTGATGCCGATGGCGGCGAACACCACGGCGAAGTTGCCGGCGTCATCCCCCAGCACCTTGGCCTGGCGGGCGATCTGGGCGGCCAGGTTGGCGTGGGGCAGGCCGGAGCCGGAGAAGATGGGCAGCTTCTGTCCGCGGACCAGGGTGTTCAGCCCGTCGATGGTGGAAACGCCGGTCTGGATGAACTCGTTGGGGTAGTCCCGGGCGGCGGGGTTCATGGGCAGACCGTTGATGTCCCGGTACTCCTCGGCCAGGATGTCGGGGCCGCCGTCGATGGGCACGCCCATGCCGTTGAACACCCGGCCAAGCATATCGCCGGACACGCCCAGCTGGAGGGGATGGCCCAGGAAACGCACCTTGGACTCGGCCAGGTTGATGCCGGCGGCGGACTCGAACAGCTGGACCACGGCGGTGTCGCCGTTGACCTCCAGCACCTTGCCCCGGCGGATGCCGCCGTCGGGCAGCTCCACCTCCACCAGCTCGTCGTAGGTGACGTTCTCCACCATCTTGACCATCATCAGCGGGGAGACGATCTCCTGGATGGTCTTATACTCTCGGATCACAGCTCCTCACCTGCCTTTCTGACGACCTCGTCGATCTCCCGCTCCATGTCGGCCGCGATGTCGGCGTACACCTGGGAGTACTCCTCGGCGGGGACGGACTTGGCCCGGCCGATGCGCTCCCGGCAGGGGATCTCGAACAGCCTGGCGGCGGGGGCCCCCTTGTCGATGGCCTCCCGGCACAGCCTGTCGTAGCTCAGGATCATGGACAGCAGCTTCTCCTGCCGGTCATAGCTGGAGAAGGAGTCGATGTCCACAAAGGAGTTCTGCTGGAGGAAGTCCTCCCGGACCATCCGGGCGGACTCCAGGGTGAGCTGGTCGTTGGGGCTCAAGGAGTCCTTGCCGACGAGCTGGACGATCTCGTTGAGGCTGGCCTCGCTCTGGAGCAGCCCCATGGCCTGCTCCCGGTTCTTCAGGAAGTCCCGGCCCAGGTTCTCGTCGAACCAGGGCTTCAGGGAGTCCAGGTACAGGGAGTAGGAGTTCAGCCAGTTGATGGCCGGGAAGTGGCGCTTATAGGCCAGGGAGGCGTCCAGGGCCCAGAACACCTTGACGATGCGCATGGTGCCCTGGGACACGGGCTCGGACAGGTCGCCGCCGGGAGGGGACACGGCGCCCACGGCGGTGAGGGAGCCGGAGCGCTCGTCGCTGCCCAGGCAGGACACGGCGCCCGCCCGCTCGTAGAACTGGGCCAGACGGGAGGCCAGGTAGGCGGGGTAGCCCTCCTCGCCGGGCATCTCCTCCAGGCGGCCGGACATCTCGCGGAGGGCCTCGGCCCAGCGGGAGGTGGAGTCGGCGATGACGGCCACGTCATAGCCCATGTCCCGGAAGTACTCGGCGATGGTGATGCCGGTGTAGATGGACGCCTCGCGGGCGGCCACGGGCATATCGGAGGTGTTGGCGATGAGCACGGTGCGCTTCATCAGGGTCTCGCCGGTGCGGGGGTCGATCAGCTCGGGGAACTCCCGCAGCACGTCGGTCATCTCATTGCCCCGCTCGCCGCAGCCGATGTAGACCACGATGTCCACGTCGGACCACTTGGCCAGGGCGTGCTGCATGACCGTCTTGCCGGAGCCGAAGGGTCCGGGGATGGCGGCGGTGCCGCCCTTGGCCACGGGGAAGAAGGTGTCCACGATGCGCTGGCCGGAGGACAGGGGCCGCAGGGGCGGGAATTTCCGCTTGTAGGGCCGGCCCACACGGACGGGCCACCGCTGGCTCATGGTCAGCTCCACGTCGGAGCCGTCGTCCCTGGTGAGGACGGCCACCACGGTCTTGACATTGTAGGAGCCCGCGGGGACGACGCTCTTGAGGGTGCCGTGGAGATTGGGGGGCACCATGATCTTGTGGAGCACCACCGGGGTCTCGGGGACGGTACCAATCACGTCGCCGCCGGTGACTCTGTCGCCGGCCTTGGCCACGGGGGTGAACTCCCACAGCTTCTCCGGGTCGATGGCGGGGACCTCTACGCCCCGGGGGAGGTTGTTGCCGTGGACCTTCTTCATGATCTCCTCCAGGGGGCGCTGGATGCCGTCGTAGATGTTCTCGATCATGCCGGGGCCCAGCTCCACGCTCATAGGGGAGCCGGTGGTGACCACCTCGGTGCCGGGGCCCAGGCCGGAGGTCTCCTCGTACACCTGGATGGAGGCGGAGTCGCCGTTCATGGTGAGGATCTCACCGATGAGGCGCTCGGGGCCCACGCGGACCACGTCGGACATATTGGCGTCCGCCATGCCGGTGGCCACCACCAGGGGGCCGGAGACCTTGACTACTTTACCCATAGATTCCAAACCTTCTTTCTAAGGTCGATTTCTTACAGAATGTCGGCGCCCACGGCGCGCTCCACGGACCGCTTGATGTTGTCCATGCCCAGCCCCAGGCTGCCCTCCTTGCCGGGGATCAGAATGATCGCGGGGGTGAGGGCGTCCTTGTAGCGGTTCACGTCGGACTCCATCTGGGCGGCCAGCTGCTCGGTGAGGTAGATGACCGCGTAGTCCTCTTTCGCAATGCGGTGGAGGGTGTGCCGGGCGTCATCCAGGCTGTCCACGGGGAACACGTCCAGCCCCAGGGCCTTGAAGCCCAGCACGCTGTCCTTGTCGCCCATGACGGCGATGCGGTAATTGGCCATTGTCGCCCACCTCCTCAGCAGTAGCCGCGGCGGAGCCGCTGGCGGATGGTGGCCCCGTCCAGTCCGGCCATGCGTCCGGCCAGGATGATGCGGATGGCGGTGGCCTCCGCCTCCCGGGCGTACAGGTAGCCGATGACCGGCTCCACGCCGAAGGGCACCTTGCGGGCCCGGGCAAGATAGGCCATCACCGCGTCGTCGCACTCCCGCTCGAAGTCGGTGAGGGGCCCGCCGCCCGGATGGGCCAGCGCCGCACCGGCCTGGGCGGCCCGGGCGAGCGCCGTATCCTGAAAGAGCCGGTCCAGCTGCCCGCCGGGGGCGTCGGCGATGGCCTCCGGGTCCACGCTGCCGCCGGGGACCAGCACCTGCCGGAGGAACTGGGGGCCCTTGTCCAGCCGGGCGGCCCGGACGGCGGCGCGGAGGTTGGCCGCGTCGACGGCGATTTTGGCGTAGCCCTCCAGAACGACGCTGCCGGACTGTTCCGCCAGGGCGGTCAGCTCCTCGAAATAGGCCCGGTCCAGGGCGAAGTCGGCCTGCTGGGGGTCGCCGGTGGAGCCCAGCACCTCCCGGGCCCGGGCCACGCCCTTTTGGAAGATGTCCGAACAGGCGGACAGGTCCTCCCGGCGCCAGTCCTCCGCCAGCTCAGCGGGGTCGTACCGCCCGCCGCCCAGCAGGAGCCGATCCTGCTCGGTCCCCAGAGCGCCGGCCTTCACCAGCACCTTGGCGTTGTGATAGTCGTACTTGCAGCGGAACACATCCAGCAGGGCCGGATTGTTTACCGCCTCTCCCAGGTCGGCGAACACGTCGGCCTGGGCCCGGGCCAGCAGGTCCTCCAGGGCGGAGGGGGTGGCCGACGCCAGCTCGGGGTAGCCGCACTCGGTCAGCACCTTGGCGGCCTCCGCCGCGTCCCGGGCGTCGATCATCCGCTCCATCCGCTCCGCGGTGAGCAGCCTGTTCTCCAGCACCCGGACCCGGGCGGAGATATACAGATAGTCGGTGTCTCTGATCTTTCTCAACAAGGTGTTCCCCCTTTCATCAAATGTCAGGGGGCCGGTCAGTCGAACAGCACTTTGGCCACCTGGCCGGCCAGCGCGCCCCGCTGGAGCCGGATCAGGGTGTCAAAGGTGCAGTTGACCTCCGTGGCGCCGCCGCTGAGGATGAAGCCGCCGTCCATGGGGCGGGTCTCCTCCGCCAGGGTCAGCATGGCGGTGCCCTGGAGCACCGCGCTGGCCCCGGTGACCACCTTGGTCAGCAGACTGCCGGCGGGGGTGCCGCGCACCTCGCCGGGGACGGCGGAGAGATCGGGGGCCGCGGCCGCGGCCAGTTTGGCGTTGGCGGCCATCACCACGGCCTTGCCCACCCTGGCCCGGTCAGTCTGGGAGAAGATGAGCTTCTCCCGCCCGGTGGAGGACGCCTTCACCGCCAGATCGGCCAGCAGGGCCACATACTGGTCCTGGGGCAGGGCCAGCAGCTTCTCCTTGGCCCGCCGGAAGGCCAGCTCAATGACCTCCTGCTTGGCGGCGAGGACGGCCTTGCGGCACTCAAGCTGGTCCACGCTGGCCAGCCGGCTCTCCCGCTCGGCGGCAGCCTTTTCGCCCCGGGCGATGATCTCGGCGGCCTCGGCCTCGGCCTGGGCCTGGTAGCGGGCGGTGATCTCCGCCGCCTGGGCCCGGCCCTTTTCCAGCAGCGCGTCGATCTCCCGCTGGCCGTCGTCCTCGATGCGGGCGGTGATTTTCTCAATTCCGTTCATGTGTTGATTTACCGCCTTTCCGTTCCCTTTGGGGGCTCATCAAAGGGCGTTCATCAGCAGGAGGATGGTGCCCACCAGGGACAGGATGGCGTAGAACTCCACAATGCCGCAGAGGATGACGCCCTTCATATACTGGTCGGGCTTCTTGGCGACGATGTTGATGGAAGCGGCGGCCACGCGGCCCTGAGCGATGGCGGAGAGCAGGCCGCCCAGCATCACGGGGATGCAGGCGAACAGGATGGACAGCCCGCCGGCCACGGTGAACTCAACGGGCTGGCCGGAGAAGGGGCTGTTGCCGCCGGAGAAGAAGCCCATGGCGAACAGGCCGAAGAAGCCGGCGGCCAGGCCGTACAGGCCCTGGGTGCCGGGAAGAGCCTGGAGGATCATGCACTTGGTGAAGTGCTCGGGGGTCTCGCTGAGTACGCCGGTGGCGGCCTCGCCCACCATGCCGGTGCCCTTGGCGGAGCCGATGCAGCACAGGCCGATGGCCAGCGCGATGCCGATGAAGGCCAGAGCCTGGCCGCCGATCATCTCAAAAAAGTCTACCATTTTAATTTTCCTCCTTTGAAAGGTTCACATATTGTGTTTCTACTGCCAGGGGGCGGAAGGCTTTGCCTCCGTCCTTATAAAACCGCCCGAAGAACTCCAGGCATTGCAGCCGCAGGGTGTGGACATAGCAGCCCAGCAGGTTCAGCACCAGGTTCAGGGCGTTGCCGATGATGGATACGATGATGAAGGGCACCAGCCCGAACACCGAGCCCAGGGTGTTGAACACCGAGGCGATGATGCTGCCGGCCATCATCAGGGCCATGAGCCGCAGATAGGACAGGATGTCGCTGAAATAGCCCGAGACACCGTTGTAGATGTCGCCGCCGAAGTTCACGATGCCGCCGATGCTCTTGGAGCGGATCAGGTTGCCCGCCAGCAGCAGCGCCAGGCCCAGGATCAGCAGCGCGACGCCCACGGCGCCCAGCGCGGGGGGAAGGCCCTCCACCGCCGAGCCGCAGATGGCCCCGGCGGCCCCCAGCAGGATGCACCACCAGGCGATCTCGCCAGTGACGGCGTCCAGCGCTTCCCCGTGGCGGAACTTCTCCACCATGCTGATGGCCATGCCGGTGAACACCTGGATGACCCCCAGGGCGATGGAGCCCACCATCACGGTGATGATGTCGTTGATGGGGGTGAACAGGGGCGGCCAGAACCACACGAAGTCGTGGTCGATCCCCGTCAGGTCGAACAGCTTGGGCAGGAAGTCCCCGAAAAAGCTCCCCGTCAGGCAGCCCCAGAAGATGGAGCTGATGCCGCACATGAAGAACATGGTCATCATGTCCCGGGTGGTCCCCCTGGGCTTTGCCAGCTTCAGATAGACGGCGGTGCCCAGCACCATGAGCAGGCCGTAGCCGATGTCGTTCATCATAAAGCCGAAGAACAGGATGAAGAAGGGAGCCATCAGGGGGTTGGGGTCCACCCCGTCGTAGGCGGGCATGGAGTACATCTCGGTGATGACCCGGAAGGGGGCGGTCACCGGGTTGTTTTTCAGCTTGATGGGCACCTCGGGATACTCCTCCTCTCGGGGCTCCGCCGTCTCATAGGCGCACAGCAGGCCGTCCAGGGCCTGCCGCAGACGGGGCTCGTCGGCGGCGGGGAACCAGCCGTCCAGATAGAAGGCGTCCTCCGTGTCCACCAGCCGGGCCTTGCTCTCCTCCCGGCGGATCTCCTGGAGGGAGCGGTCCACGCACCGGCGCAGGTTGCCCCGCTCTCCGGCGAGGACACCGATGCGCTCCTTGCGCTCCCGCTCCTCCCGCTCCAGGGCGGCCAGCTTGTTGTCGATGGCGCGGATGTTGTCCTCCGCCGTGCCGGTCCAGCCCCGCAGGTTCACCCGGGAGAAACCGTAGGGCCGCAGGGCCTCGGTGCAGTCGTGCTCCACGCTTGCGTGGCACACCAGCAGGAAGTAGCGCAGCTCCTGGTCGCTGCCGGCGGGGAAGATCTCCGCCAGCTCCACGGCGGCGGCCAGCGCCCCCTCCATGGCGGAAAAGTCCACCCTGCCCGGAACGGCGCCGAAGATCACGGACGTATTGGCGGTGTCCTCCTGGTCCAACGGCACGTCCAGAGACGGCCAGGGCTCCAGGGAGGCTCGCTGGGTCCTCAGCTTGTTCTGCTCCGCCTGGCACACGGCCAGGGCCTTCTCCTCCCCGGCGATCTGCCGGGCGGTCTCCAGCCCGGCGGCATAGGCCCCGTCGTCGAAGAGCTCCGCCGCGCTGACCTCCGGCCGGGGGGCGAACAGGCCGTCCTTGGCGGGGGCGTACTTGTTCAGAGAGGCCAGCGCGCCGCTGAGCAGCTGGTTCTGCTCCTTCGCCCTGCTGAGGCCGGAGCCCTCCGGCTTGGCCAGGGCGGCCCAGTCCGGGTCGGTCAGGTCGATGGCCGGCTCCCGCAGCTCCACGCAGCCCATGCTCTGGAGCAGGCGGAGCAGCTCCTCCCGGTCCGGGCGCAGGCCCATGAGCCGCAGCCGCTTCATTTTGACGATCGCCATCAGCCGCCGCCCACCTTTCCGATGATCAGGTCAGCCGCCTGGTCCAGACGGCCCATGGCCGCCTGTTTCAGCGCCTCGCACTGCGCGGCGTTTTCGGCCATCGTCCGCTTGGAGGTCTCGCCGGCCCTGGCCTCCGCCTGGGAGAGCAGTTCCTTTGCCCTGGCCTCCGCCCGGTCGCGGGCGTCCACCACGGCCTGGCGTCCGGCCCGCTCGGCCTCGGCGGCCAGCCGGCCGCACTCCTCCGCCGCCTGGGCCCTCCGCTGCTGGACGGCCTGTTCCACCGCCGTGACCTGTTGAATGGCCTCAAAGGACATATTCCTCACCTCGCTCCAATCGTCCTGCATTTTTCAAAAGACACGGGCAGCCCAAACTGCCCCGAGTCTAACGATGATTTTATCATAACGCCGGGATAGGTGCAAGCATTGTTTTCCTTTTTATCGGATTTTTGGGCGGCAAAAAGCGCCTGCCCGGCAGGCGCGCATACGGCCCTTCTGGGCCGCGGCGCGGGTGCGCCGGCGCAGGCGGAATTCATTTCCGCCGAGCATATGTGATCAAATGGGTGGAGCCGCCAACGGCGGCGGAACCCAAATAAAAACTCCCATCCGAAGATGGGAGTTTTTATTTGGAGCGAGTGACGAGGCTCGAACTCGCTACCTCCACCTTGGCAAGGTGGCGCTCTACCAGATGAGCTACACTCGCGGGAACAAAGGGGAGTGTACCAGAAAAGCTCCCCCTTGTCAAGGGAAAATTTACGGGTTTGCCGTTTCGGGCGGCCCGGACGTCTCCGGGGCCTCCGGCTCGGGGCAGGCGGGGTACAGGTCCCTGTTCCACTGGCGCCCCAGCGCCTCCATCCCCCGGTCAGTGTAGAGCAGCGGCGCCGGCTCCACCTCCGCTTCGGCGGGAGGGATCAACCCCTTCCCGGGCAGATGGCGGTATCCCTCCGGGGCGGCCACGATGAGCCACAGGGCGCCGTTCCGCCCCAAGACGGGATGGGCCTCCACCCCGCAGCGGCGGCACAGGTACTCCATGGCCAGGATCAGCCCCTTCTCGGAGACCGGCTCCCCTTCAAAGGCGGCCAGGGCCAGATCGGAGCCCTCCCCGTCATAGAGGGCGCTCTCCCGCAGCAGGGCGGCCAGCTCCTCCAGGGCGTAGCCCTCCCCGGCGGGCGGATGGGCCTCCAGCAGGGCGGAGGCGGCGGCGTCCAGGCGGGCGGCGTAGTCCCCGCCCCCCTCCGAGGGCTCCCCCCAGCGGAGAGTGAGCTCGGCGATCCGGCGGGCCCCCGTCTCGGGGTAGAAAGTGGTCTCAAGGGTGGGAAGCGGCCGGTCACACCAGGCGGGGTCGCCGTACCAAGCCAGCCGGAACAGCTCGTCCACCAGGGCGCCGTCCCCGGCAAAGCCGGACAGCAGCAGGACGGCCCCGCTCTCCCGCTCCGCCGCCAGCCGCGCCAGCTCGTCGGACAGGCCGGCCTGCCCGAAGGCGGTCCGGATGCCGTCCACCTCCTGGGCGGTGTGGGCATAGGCAAAACGCACCTCTACCTCGTAATAGGTGAGGATGCGGGTGACGGTGCAGGTCAGGCTCCGCACGGCATAGGCCGCCAGGGGGTCCTGTTCCGTCACCTGGGCCCTGGCCCGCTCCAGATCCTCCTCGACCTGGCCGGAATAGTTATACAGCCGGATGGACCCGGCGGCGCTGTGTTCGCTCACATAGTACAGCAGGGCGTTGACCAGCCCTTGATAGGTCTCCACCCGGAGGGTGGAGTCGTCCTCCGTCACGGGATAGTCCACATGGGTCTCGGAGCCGGCGTAGCTCCGCTCCAGCATGGAGGCGCAGCCGGTCAGCGGCAGACAGACCGCCAGCGCGATGGCCAGCGCGGGGATGATCCTCTTCACGGCGCACGCCTCCTCTCCGAAGATGTTTCACTTGAACGATACGTTCTGATCACAGATCGTCCTTCTTGTAGTCCCGGAACCCCTCCCCCAGCACCTCGTGGGCATTGCACACGATGAGGAAGGCGTCCGGGTCGATCTCCTTCACGGCGGACTTGATGGCGGCGATCTCCCGCTGCTTGAAGGCGCACAGGAGCACGTTTTTGTCGTTTCCCGTATAGCCGCCCTGTCCGGGAAGGATGGTGACCCCCCGGTCCAGGTCGTGGACGATGGCATGGGCGATGGCCTCGTTTTGGTCGCTGATGATATAGGCCACCTTGGCGGTATCGATGCCGTAGAGCACCCCGTCCATGACGATGGTGGAGATATACAGGGCCACCAGTCCGTAGAGGGCGGACTCCAGAGCGCGGAAGGCGAGGGCCACCGCCAGGATCACCGCCAGGTCGATGCCCAGCAGCAGCCTGCCCATGGGCAGCCAGGCCAGCTTCAGCTTCAGCAGCCGGGCCAGCAGATCGGTGCCGCCGGTGGTGGCGCCCTGCAAAAACACCAGCCCAAGGGACAGCCCCATCAGCAGCCCGCCGAAGATGCAGGCCAGCATGGGCTCCATGGGCTGCCAGTCCCACAGGGGGGTGAGCACGTCGATGAACACCGAGGACACAAACATGGCGTACAGGGACGACACCAGCAACCGCCCGCCGATGAACTTCCACCCCAGCAGGAACAGGGGGATGTTCAGCACGATGACAGTGACGCCGATGGGGGCCGCGGGGATCAGCCGGTTGACGATCTGGGCCAGGCCGGTGACCCCGCCGAAGGCGATGCCGTTGGGGTCATAGCACCACACGAAGCCCAGGGCATAGACGGCGGATGCCGCCGTGATGATCAGGGCGGGCGCGATATACTGTCTCCACACAGAACGGTTCATATCTGCCTCCGTTGGCGCTGAAAATTTACTTTAGTAGCCCAGCTCCTCATCGATGAGGACCACCTCGGCCCGCTTGACGCCGTTGGGCTTCTTCCACAGCACGGTGAGCGCCCGGCAGATGCGCTCGGGGCTGTCGCAGTCATAGCATTTGTCGCCCCTCGCGGCGCAGGGGGTCTTGCGGCCCAGCCGCTGGGCGTTCTTGGGAGAGGCGATGTTCCGGGCCCGCCACAGGGCGCCGTCATAGTCGGGGGCGAGCTTGTTTTTGCCCACCACCAGGTATAGCTCGTCGTGGCCGAAGATGGTGGAGCAGACCCGGTTGCCGGTGCCATCGATGTTGACGATCTCGCCGGTCTCGGCCAGGCCGTTCACCGAGCAGAGGTACGCCTGGGTGAAGGCGGCCTCCTCGATGGGGTCCCCCTGCCAGTGGCTCACCACGGTGGAGCGCTCCCCCAGCCGGTCCATCAGCCCCATCTCCGACAGGGTCATGGAGCCGCCGTAGCCCACCGTCTTGCCGGCCAGCTTCTCCAGCAGGTAGTCCGCAGCCTCCGCCGCCGTGCCAAAGCAGGACACGTCGAAGCCGTTTCGCTCCAGATTCGCCTTTACCTTCTCAAAGTTTGCCATAGTGACGCGCTCCTTCCCATATTATGTGCTTTCCAGCGTGAGTTGTTCCTCCCCCCGATCCTGCTCCTTCAGCAGGGCCCCGGCGATGGGCAGGGACCGGGCCCGGTACCGGGCGGCGTTGACGATGGCGGTGTCCTCCAGGGGCAGGGCCCGCTCCACCCGGTATTTGGGCTTCAGGGTCATCACGTTGACCCCCTGGGTGCTCCGGGTGGTCTTGGGGTTCAGGCTGGCGGTGTGGAACACCACGCAGCGGCCCTCGGTGGAGATGACCGCCATCTCCCGGTCCTCGGTGAGCAGGTACGCGGCGGACAGGGGCGACTTGTCCGAATAGGCCCCGGTGAGCTTCCGCCGGTTGGAGGTGGTGGCGTAGGCGGACAGCTCCACCCGGGCGGCCTTGCCGTTCTCAAAGAAGAACAGCAGGTGGGCGGAGTAGTCCCCGGGGGCGCAGGCCCACACGAATTTCTCGTCGGGGTCCATACCCAGCTTGGTGGGGAGGTAGTCCCCCAGCACGCTGGCCTTGGAGTCCTCGAACTCGCTGAGGCGGGTCTTGTAACACTGCTGCTTGTCGGTGAACACCAACAGCTCGTCGCCGCTGTTCCCCTCCCACCGAAGGAAGGGGCCGTCCCCCTCCTTGTACTTCTGGTCGCCGGACATCCGCAGGGACAGAGGGGTGATCTTTTTCAGGTAGCCCTCTTTGGAGATAAACACGTTCACCGGGTAAGAGGGAGCCTCCTCCGCGGCGGCCTTCTCCTCCTCCACCGCCTGCTGGTACTCGTAGACGATCTCGGTGCGGCGGGGAACGGCGTACTTCTTCTTCACGTTCTCCAGTTCGCCGGTGATGATGGCCTTGATGCGCCTGGGGGAGTTGATGACGTCCTTCAAGTCGGCGATCTCCTCCTCCAGGGCGGAGACCTCCTCGGTGCGCTTTAAAATATATTCCTTGTTGATGTTCCTGAGGCGGATGTCCGCCACGAACTCGGCCTGGACCTGGTCGATGCCGAAGCCGATGATCAGGTTGGGCACCACCTCTTCGTCAGATTCGGTCTCCCGGATGATCCTGATGGCCTTGTCGATGTCCAGCAGGATGCGCCGGAGGCCCTTCAACAGGTGGAGCTTTTCCTCCTTCTTCTTGCAGACGAAATAGGTACGGCGGCGGACGCCGTCCATCCGCCAGGCGGTCCACTCGTCCAATATCTCCGCCACCCCCATCACCCGGGGCATGCCGGCGATGAGGATGTTGAAGTTGCAGGAGAAGGCGTCCTGCAAAGGGGTGGCCTGGAACAGCCGGGCCATCAGCTTGTCTGGGTCGGCCCCCCGCTTCAGGTCGATGGTCAGCTTCAGGCCGTTCAGGTCGGTCTCGTCCCGCATATCCGATATTTCCTTGGCCTTGCCCGCCTTCACCAGCTCGGCCACCTTGTCCAGGATGGCCTCCGCCGTGGCGGTGTAGGGGATCTCATAAATTTCGATGAGGTTCTCCTCTTTCACATACCGCCACTTGGCCCGGAGCTTAAAGCTGCCCCGGCCCGTCCGATAGATTTCGGCCAGGGCCGCCCCGTCGTACAAAATCTGCCCGCCGGTGGAGAAGTCCGGGGCCTTCAAAATGCCCATCAGGTCCACGCTGGGGTCCTTCATATAAGCGATGGCGGCGTCGCACACCTCGCCCAGATTGAAGCCGCACAGGTTGGAGGCCATACCCACGGCGATGCCCTGGTTGGCCGCCACCAGCACGTTGGGGAAGGTGGTGGGCAGCAGGGTGGGTTCCATGAGCTTGCCGTCGTAGTTGGGCACAAAGTCCACCGCGTCCTGGTCAATGTCCCGGAACAGCTCGGCGCAGATGGGGTCCAGCCGCACCTCGGTGTATCGGGAGGCGGCCCAGGCCATGTCCCGGGAGTACACCTTGCCGAAGTTGCCCTTGGAGTCCACCAGCGGGTGGAGGAGGGCGCCGTAACCCCGGCTGAGGCGGACCATGGTGTCGTAGATGGCGGCGTCCCCGTGGGGGTTCAGCTTCATGGTGGCGCCGACGACGTTGGCGCTCTTGGTCCGCGGCTTGGTGAGCAGGCCCATGTCGTACATGGTGTAGAGCAGCTTTCGGTGGGAGGGCTTGAAGCCGTCGATCTCCGGGATGGCCCGGGACACAATGACGCTCATGGCATAGGGCATGAAGTTCAGCTCCAGCGTCTCGGTGATGGGCTGCTCCAGCATCTGGGCCCGCAAACCCATGACGTTGGAGGTATCTACTTTTTTGGGGCCGGTCTGTTCCGGGTTCTTTTTCCTTGCCAATTTGATCAATCCTCGTCAGAGATTACGAAATGTCGGCCATGTCCAGGTATTTGTATCCGTTGTCGGCGATGTGGTCCTTTCGGCCCTGGAGGTTGTTCCCCAGCAGCAGGTCGAACACCTGGGCGGTGCGCTCGGCGTCCTCCGGCATCACCTTGATGAGGCGGCGGGTCTCCGGGTTCATGGTGGTCAGCCACATCATGTCGGGCTCGTTCTCGCCCAGGCCCTTGGAGCGCTGGACCTCGTACTTCTTCCCCTCCAGGGAGGCGGTGATCTCGTTGCGCTCCTTGTCCGAGTAGGCGAACCAGGTCTTTTCCCTGCAGGTGATCTCGTACAGGGGGGACTCGGCGATATACACATAGCCCTCCTGGATGAGGGTGGGGATCAGCCGGTAGATCATGGCCAGCACCAGAGTCCTGATCTGGAAGCCGTCCTCGTCGCCGTCGGTGCAGATGACGATCTTGTTCCAGCGGAGGTTATTGAGGTCGAAGGCGGCCAGGTCCTTCACGTGCTTGTCCTTGACCTCCACCCCGCAGCCGATGACCTTCAACAGATCGGTGATGATCTCGCTTTTGAAGATGCGGGCGTAGTCCACCTTCAGGCAGTTCAATATCTTGCCCCGGATGGGCATGATGCCCTGGAACTCCGCGTCCCTTCCCAGCTTCACGCTGCCCAGGGCGGAGTCGCCCTCCACGATGTAGAGCTCCCGCCGGTCCACGTCCTTCGTGCGGCAGTCCACGAACTTCTGCACCCGGTTGGAGATGTCCAGGGAGCCGGACAGCTTTTTCTTGATGCCCAGCCGGGTCTGCTCCGCCCTCTCCCGGCTGCGCTTGTTGATGAGCGTCTGGGCGCCGATCTTCTCCGCGTCCTGGGGGTTCTCGATGAAATAGACCTCGAACTGGCTCTTGAGGAAGTCGGCCATGGCCTCCTGGACGAATCGGTTGGTGATGGACTTCTTGGTCTGGTTCTCATAGGAGGTCTGGGTGGAGAAGTTGTTGGACACCAGCACCAGGGCGTCCTGGATGTCGTTCCAGGAGATTTTCGATTCGTTCTTGGTGTACTTGCCGTTCCGCTTCAGCCACCCGTCGATGGCGGAGACGAAGGCGGAGCGCATGGCTTTCTCCGGGGAGCCGCCGTGCTCCAGCCAGGAGGAGTTGTGGTAGTGCTCGATGACCTGCACCCGGTTGGAGAAGCAGAAGGACACCGACAGCTTCACCTTGTACTCCGGCTTGTCCTCCCGGTCCCGGCCCTTCCGCTCCGTCTGCCAGAACACCGGCTGGGTCAGGGGGTCCTCCCCGGCCAGCTCGATCACATAGTCCACAATGCCGTTCTCGTATTTGAAGTCGGTGGTCTCGAACCTGCTCCCCACCTGGTTGCGGAAGCGGAAGGTGATCCCGGCGTTGACCACCGCCTGCCGCTTCATCACGTCCAGGTAATACTCCACCGGGATGTCGATGTCGGTGAACACCTCCAGGTCGGGCTTCCAGCGGAATTTGGAGCCGGTCCTGCGCCCGGTATAGGGGGCGCTCTGGAGGAATTTGTCCCTGGGCGCGGTGATCTCGCCCTTCTCGAAGTGGAGGGTGTACTCCTTCCCGTCCCGGTGGATGACCGCGTCGAAGTACTCGGAGGCGTACTGGGTGGCGCAGGTGCCCAGGCCGTTCAGCCCCAGGGAGTACTCGTAGTTGTCCCCGCCGTGTTCCTTGTACTTGCCGCCGGCGTACAGCTCGCAGAACACCAGCTCCCAGTTCCAGCGGTCCTCCGCCGCGTTCCAGTCCACCGGGCAGCCCCGGCCGAAGTCCTCCACCTCGATGGACTTGTCCTCGTACCGGGTGACGGTGATGAGGTCGCCGTAGCCCTCCCTCGCCTCGTCGATGGCGTTGGAGAGGATCTCGAACACCGCGTGCTCGCAGCCCTCCAGCCCGTCGGAACCGAAGATGACGCCGGGGCGCTTGCGGACCCGGTCGGCCCCCTTCAGAGCGGAGATGGACTCGTTGCCGTATTGCGTTTTGGGAGTGGACTTCGCCATGGGAACACCTCATATGCCCCGGGACCGCCCTTTGGACGGGAAACCCGTCAAAACCAGGGAAAAGCCCGGGAAAATCGCCGGATACCGGCACAAAAACGCGCTGTTTGGCCGGTATTCCACTAAGTTTACAGTATACCCAAATTCCGCCGTCCTGTCAAGCGCGGGGCGCGGGCAGTCCCGGCGGAGGGGGTATATCTGCTGGAATATTTGTCCAAACTGGACATACAGTGTGGTACGGAGGTGACACGGATGACACAGACCATCTTTGGCCGGCGGCGGGCGGCGTCGGAGGCGGAGGCGGAGCGGGAGCAGCTCATGGAGGGCCTGCGGCAGACCCGGAGCCTGCTCAACTGCGCCTATTCCCAGTTCAACACGTACAGCGACCCTGATCTGGTGGAGGCCTGCGTGTATGAGATCAACGCCCTGCGCAGCCGCTACGCCTACTACGTCCGGCAGGTGAAGCGGCTGGACGCCCAAAAGGAGGAGGGCCCATGACCCCGGCCGCCCTCTGGGCCGGGGCGCTGGCGGCGCTGCTGCTGGCCGCCCTGCTCTTCCGCAGGCCGCTGGCCGCCCTGCTGGGGCTGATGGCCCGCTCGGGAGTCGGGCTGGTGTTTTTGTGGCTGTTCCAGGGGATCAGCGGCCCGCTGGGGGTGCAGCTGGGGGTGAACCTCCTGAACGGGCTGGTCCTGGGCCTGCTGGGGGCCCCCGGCTTCGCCCTGCTGCTCATGGCCCAGTGGGCCGTGCGGTAAAACTCCCCTTCCGTCTCAAAAAATTTACAAAAAACGCGGTTTTACGGGTGGAAAAGGCCCCGCCCCTGTGATATGATGATACCGCTTTGGATGAAATGACCGCGTTTTTGGAGGGGCTCTATGGCCGGACGGAACAAGAAGGACAGATACCAGGGCTACCAGGGCAGAGGCGGGAGCCTCTTCCTCAAGGTGGTGATCGTCCTGCTGGCGCTGCTGCTGCTGGCGGGCCTGATCTTCGTGTTCTTTTTCATGGGGGAGTACATGGAGTACACCGAGAACGGCCCCCAGTTCCGCCCCCCTTGGGTCCAGGAGGAGTCGGCCCCGCCGTCCATCCCCTCCGACCCGGTGGTGGTGGACGACCCCGTCGTGGTGGAGTCGGTCCCGCCCGCACCCAGCGCCTCCGTCCCCGCCCGGCCCCCCGCCCCGGAGCCCATCCGGGCGGTGGAGCTCACCCCGGAACAGCTCGCCGGCGGGCAGGCCGCCGCGCTTGCCGCCGGTGCCGGGGCGAACGCCGTGGTGGTGGAGATGAAGGCCCCCTCCGGCAAGCTGGCCTGGCGGTCCCAGACGGAGCTTGCCGCCGCCATGAAGGTCAACGCCCGGAACGATTCGGTCTCCGACGGGGCGCGGGCCCTGGCGGAGGAGGGGGAGCTATACCTGATCGCCCGGCTCCCGTGCTTCCGGGACCAGGCCCTGGCCCGCAGCGGGGCGGGGGCCCTGAAAAACGCGGCGGGCCGCCCCTGGACCGACGGGGACGGCGTCCGCTGGGCCGACCCCGCCGGCGAGGGCGCGGCGGACTATCTGGCCGCCCTGTGCGGGGAGCTGGCGGACATGGGCTTTGACGAGATCGTGCTGTCCTGCTCCGGCTACCCCGCCGCGGCCGACCCGCCGCCCGCCTGGGGGGACGACCTCTCCGCCCCGGTAGCCGCCCTGTACGCCAGGGTAGAGGAGGCGCTGGAGCCCGCCGGCGTCCGCCTGTCGGTGGAGACCGACGAGGACACCGTGCGGGAGGACCACGCCGGGGGGATCACCACCGCGCTGCTGGCCCGGTACGCCCAGCGGGTGTGGCTGCCCGCCCCCACATGGGACGACACCGACTACCCCGCCCTGCTGGCCGCCGCCGGCATGGGCGACGCCGCCGCCCGGGTGGTGATCCGGGAGGAGGGCGGCTGGAGCACGCCGCAGACACAGGGATGAATAAAGCCCACCCCGTGCGGGGTGGGCTTTCTTATGCGTTTTGCGGGGGCCCCGAACTGGCGATTATACCAATTGGATAATCGCCAGTTCCGCGGCGTCGCCGCGGCGGGGGCCCATCTTGAGCACCCGGGTGTAGCCGCCGTTGCGGTCGGCGTACTTGGGGCCGATCTGGTCAAACAGCTTCTTGGCAACGTCCTCCTTGGTCAGGTAGGACAGGGCCTGCCGGTAGGCGGCCAGGTTGTTCTTCTTGGCCAGGCCGATCATCTTCTCGGCGATGGGGGCGACCTCCTTGGCGCGGGCGTAGGTGGTCTTGATCTGCCCGTTCTCCAGCAGATAAGTGGTCATGGCGCGCAGCATGGCGCGGCGCTGGTCGCTGGTGCGGCCCAGCTTACGGTTGGTAGCCATAGCGATTAACTCCTTTCGCCCTCAGGGGGCGGATCAATTCGTTCAGTCTTTGCTGGGGAGGAACGTTACCTACTCCCCTCGTCGCCGCAAGCTCCGTATCGTTCGCTTCCGGCTTTGCCGAAAGCCCATTCACTTCGCTGCGGTTCCTCTAAAACGCTGTGCGTTTTGCGGGGGCCCTTTTATTTTTCCTCGGAGGCCAGGTAGAGGCCCATCATGGCCAGCTTGTTGATGACCTCCTCCAGGGACTTGCGGCCCAGGTTGCGGACCTTCATCATCTCGTCCTCGGTCTTGGAGATCAGGTCCTCCACGGTGTTGATGTTGGCCCGCTTCAGGCAGTTGAAGGACCGCACGGATAGGTCCAGCTCCTCGATGGTGAGCTCCAGCACCTTATCCCGCTGGGCCTCGGCCTTTTCGACCACGGTGGACTTGGAGCCCATGGTCTCGGACAGGTCGGTGAACAGGGTGAAGTGGTCCACCAGGATACGGGCGCCCAGGGACACGGCGTCCCGGGCGGAGATGGTGCCGTTGGTCCACACCTCCAGAGTGAGCTTGTCGTAGTCGGTGGCGTCGCCCACGCGGGTGTTCTCCACAAAGTAGTTGACCTTCCGCACGGGGGAATACACCGAATCCACGGGGATCAGCCCGATGATGGTCTGGGCGGGCTTGTTCTTTTCGGCGGTGACGTAACCGCGCCCCTGGGACAGGGTGAGCTCCATGTTGAGGGAGCCGTCGGCGCCCAGAGTGGCGATGTGGTGCTGGGGGTTGAGGATCTCCACGTCGCTGTCGGCCTTGATGTCGCCGGCGGTGACCTCGCCCTCCCCCACGGCCTCGATGTAGACCGTCTTGGCGCCCTCGCTGTACAGCTTGGCGATGATGCCCTTGATATTCAGCACGATCTCGGTGACGTCCTCTTTCACGCCCGGGATGGTGGAGAACTCATGCTGCACGCCGGCGATCTTCACCCCGGTGACAGCGGTGCCCGGCAGAGAGGACAGCAGGATACGCCGCAGGGAGTTGCCGATGGTGGTGCCATAGCCCCGCTCCAGCGGCTCGACCACGTACTTTCCGTAGGCGTCCTCGCCCACGTTCTCGATACATTCGATGCGCGGCTTCTGGATTTCTACCATATCGTGTGTTTACCCTCCTTTTGATGGCGGCTGCCGCAAAGGGCGCGGCATTGTCGTATTCTGACGCATGGGCGCGATACGCGCCCGGAACACGCGTTACTTGGAATACAACTCCACGATAAGGTTGACGGCCACGTCGAAGTCGATGTCGTCCCGGGCGGGCAGCGCGATGACCTTGCCCTCCAGGGGGGCGTTCTTGGCCTTTTCCAGCCACTTGGGCGTGGGGGCGAAGGCGTCGTCCTCCACCAGCTTCTTGAAGCGGGCGTTGGAGCGGCTCTTGTCGCCCACGGCCACCACGTCGCCGGCCTTCACCAGGTAGGAGGGGATGTTGACCCGCTTGCCGTTGACGGTGAAGTGGCCATGGTTGACCAGCTGGCGGGCCTCCCGGCGGGTGCCGGCCAGGCCCAGACGGTACACCACGTTGTCCAGGCGGCGCTCCAGCAGGGACATCAGCTCCTCGCCGGTGTTGCCCTTCATGCGGGCGGCCTTCTCGTAGTAGGCGCGGAACTGTTTTTCCAGCACGCCGTAGACGAACTTGACCTTCTGCTTCTCGGCCAGCTGCAGGGCGTACTCGCTCTTCTTGGCGCGGCGCTGGGGGCCGGGATTGCGGTTGGACTCCCGCTTGCTGTTGCCGGTGTAGCCCAGAACGGCGGGAGAAATGCCCAGAGCGCGGCAGCGCTTCATAATGGGCTGAGAATTTTTAGCCATAGCTGTTGTTTTCCTCCTTCCTGATCACACGCGGCGGCGCTTGGGCGGGCGGCAGCCGTTGTGGGGGACGGGGGTCACGTCCTTGATGAGGGTGACCTCCAGGCCCACGGCCTGCAGCGCGCGGATAGCGGCCTCGCGGCCCTGACCGGGACCCTTCACGTACACCTCGACGCTCTTCAGGCCGCACTGGTCGATGGCGGCGTTGGCGGCGGTCTCGGCGGCGGTCTGGGCGGCGAAGGGGGTGGATTTCCGGGAGCCCCGGAAGCCCATCTCACCGGAGGAAGCCCAGGACAGGGCGTTGCCCTGCAGATCGGTCACAGTGACCATGGTGTTGTTGAAGGAAGAGCGGATGTGCACCTGACCCTTCTCCACGTTTTTGCGCTCGCGGCGGCGCTTGACGACTTTCTTAGCAGGCATGTTGCATATCCCTCCTTACTTCTTCTTGTTGGCGACGGTGCGCTTGGGACCCTTGCGGGTGCGGGCGTTGGTCTTGGAGCGCTGCCCGCGGACGGGGAGGCCCTTGCGATGGCGGATGCCCCGGTAGCAGCCGATCTCAGTGAGACGCTTCACGTCCATGGCCACGTTCCGGCGCAGGTCGCCCTCCACGGTGTACTCGTGGCTGATGATCTCGCGGAGCCTGGCCTCCTCGGCGTCGGTAAGGTCCTTGACCCGGGTATCGGGATTGACGCCAGCTTCCTTCAGGATCTTGTTGGCGCTGGTGCGGCCAATCCCATAGATATAGGTGAGTCCGATCTCGACTCGCTTTTCCCTCGGCAGATCAATGCCGGCAATTCTTGCCATACTCTTTGCCCCTCCTTAACCTTGTCTCTGCTTGTGCTTGGGGTTTTCGCAAATGACCATAACTCTGCCCTTGCGCTTGATGATCTTGCACTTCTCGCACATGGGCTTAACAGACGGTCTGACTTTCATTTTGTTTAACCTCCTGTAATAGCGCCTTAAATGGCCCCCTCGTCGTCGCAAGCTGCATATCGCTCGCTTCCACCTGCGGTGAAAGCTCACTCATTTCGCTGCTCCTCCTCTCCCCACAAAACAAAGGCCGTTTTGCGGGGGCCCCTTTTGGAGGCAAGGCCCCAAAAGGGATGCCCGCGATTCCGAAGGTCGTTGATACTTACTTGCTCCGCCAGGTGATGCGGCCGCGGGTCAGGTCGTAGGGCGACATCTGCACCGTGACTTTATCGCCGGGGAGGATGCGGATGAAGTTCATCCGCAGTTTCCCTGAAATGTGGGCCAGGATGATGTGTCCGTTCCCGATGTCCACATTGAAGGTGGTGTTGGGCAGGGCCTCGGTGACCACGCCCTCCAGTTCGATCATATCGTCTTTAGCCAAGGGTGTTTTCCTCCTTGAAGGCGGCCAGCGCCCGTCTCAATTCCCGGTCTGTGACCGGTTCTCCCAGGTTCAGCTTCTGAATGGCCGGGTGTGGATACGGATCCTCCGGCCCGGTGAGCGGACGCACATGCCCAGGCTTTTTCCGCTTGGGATGCGCCGCCTTCCGCCGGCGGCCGTCGGCGAGCAGTAGGTGGGACGTGCGCTCGTCCACGCCGATGACGCAGAAGAGCCCGTCCTTGTCCCGCCCCGCCGTGGCCCGGACGATCTGTCCGATGGGATGCTCACTCATAGGCGCCGTCCTCGGTGACCGTGAGGATCTCCGGCCCGTCGTCGGTGATGAGGATGGAGTTCTCATAGTGGGCGGCAAGGCTGCCGTCCTCCGTCACCGTGGTCCAGCCGTCCTTCAGCACCCGCACGCGCCAGTCGCCGGCGCACACCATGGGCTCCACCGCGATGGTCATCCCCGGCTGGAGCCGGGCGCCGTGGCCGGCGGGGCCGTAGTTGGGCACCTCGGGCGCCTCGTGGAGCTTACTGCCCACCCCGTGGCCCACAAAGTCCCGGACCACGGAGAAGCCAAAGCCCTCCACATACTTCTGTACGGCGTGGGAGATGTCCGACACGCGGTTCCCCGCCCGGGCGTTTTGGATGCCCTCCCAGAAGCTCTGCCGGGTGACCTCGATGAGCTTTTTGGCCTCATCGGAGATCTCCCCGCAGGGGTAGGTGGCGGCGCAGTCGCCGTGGAAGCCCCCGATAAAGGCCCCCACGTCCACGCTGACGATGTCGCCCTCCTTCAGGACGATCCGCCTGGACGGGATGCCGTGGATGACCACTTCATTCACAGAGATGCAGGCCGATCCCGGGTATCCGCTGTAGTTCAGAAACGAGGGGGTCGCCCCCTGGCTTTCGATGAATCTTCTCACCGCGGCGTCGATCTCAAGGGTGGTGACGCCGGGCTTGATCATTTCCCCGGCCAGCTTCCGGGCCTGGGCGGTGATCCGCCCCGCCCTCCGCATGAGCTCCTGCTCCCGGGGAGACTTCAGGGTGATGAGCTCCATAGATCAGAGACCCAGCACCGTGAGGATCGCCTTGGTGGTGTCCTCGATGGTCCGCTGATTTTCCACAGTCCTCAAAAGGCCGCGCCGCCCGTAAAAGTCCTTCAGCGGCTCGGTCTCCCTGTGGTAGACCGCCAGACGGCTCCGCACCGTCTCGGGCTTGTCGTCGGCCCGCTGGACCAGCTCGCCGCCGCACACGTCGCACACGCCCTCCGCTTTGGGGGGCGCGGCCACCACGTGATAGGTGGCGCCGCAGTTGGCGCAGGAGCGCCGGCCGGACATCCGCTGCTCGATGACCGCGTCATCGACCTCGATGTCCACCACATGGTCGAACCGGATGCCCGCCTGTTCCAGGGCCTCGGCCTGGGCGATGGTGCGGGGCACCCCGTCCAGGATGAAGCCCCCGGCGCAGTCGGGCTCGGCCAGCCGCTCGGCGATGATGCCGATGATGACCTCGTCGGGCACCAGCTTGCCGGCGTCCATATAGCCCTTGGCCTTGAGGCCCACGGGCGTGCCGTTCTTCACGGCGGCCCGGAGGATATTGCCTGTGGAGATGGTGGGGATAGACAGCTTCTCGCTGAGGATGGCCGCCTGGGTCCCCTTACCGGCGCCGGGGGCGCCGAGCAGGATCAGCTTCATATAGCTCACCTCATGCTCACTCAAGGAAGCCCTTGTAGTGCCGCATCATCAGCTGGGCCTCCAGGGCCTTCACGGTCTCCAGCGCGACGCCCACCACGATGATGATGGAGGTGCCGCCGATGGCCAGGCTGCTGCCGGCGGAGCTCTTGGCGGCCTCCATGATGTTGCCCGTGATGGCGGGCAGCAGGGCGACGACGGCCAGGAACAGGGCGCCGAACAGGGTGATGCGGGAGATGACCCGGGAGAGGAAGTCGCTGGTGGGCTTGCCGGGCCGGAAGCCGGGCACGAAGCCGCCGTTCTTCTTCAGGTTGTTGGCCACCTCAACGGGGTTGAACTGGATGGTGTTGTAGAAGTAGCTGAACGCGATGATCAGCAGGAAGTAGACGATGCAGTAAGGCAGGCCGGTGGTCTTAAAGAAGTGCAGGAAATTGTACCAGCCGGTGCCCTCCGTCTGGGCCGACGGCACGAAGGAGCCGATGGTGGCCGGGATGGAGGCGATGGCCTGGGCGAAGATGATGGGCAGCACGCCGGCCATGTTCACCTTGATGGGGATATGGCTGGACTGGCCACCGTACATCTTCCGGCCCACCACCCGCTTGGCGTACTGCACGGGGATGCGCCGCTCGGCGTTGTCGATGAACACCACGAGGGCGGTGAGCAGCAGCAGGCCGACGACGATCAGCGGGATGAACCAGGGCGCCAGGACGCTGTAGGTCTGCGGGTCGCCGCCGGCGGCCCAGTTCTGCACCCCGTTGATGATGTTGTTGACCATGGCGGGTCCGCGGGACACGATGCCCGCGAACAGGACGATGGAGATGCCGTTGCCGATGCCGAACTCGGTGATCTGCTCGCCCAGCCACATGACGAAGGCGGAGCCGGCCACAAAGGCGGCGATGATGACGATGGCGGGCCAGACGCCCTTCACGGTGACCACACCGTAGTAGTTGATCATGGTGTAGTAGCCGAAGGCCTGGATCAGGGCGATGGCCACGGTGGCGTACCGGGTGATGGCGGCGATCTTCTTCTTGCCCTCCTCGCCCTCGTCCTTGGCCATGCGCTCCAGGGCGGGAATGGCGATGGTCAGCAGCTGCACGATGATGGAGCTGTTGATATAGGGCTGGATGCCCAGGGCGAACACGGTGGCGTACATAAAGGCGTCGCCGCTCATGACGTTCAGCAGGCCGAAGATGCTGGCCGACTGCTGGCTCATATACTGGCCCAGGGTCTCGGTGTCGATGAAGGGCACCGGGATGCAGGCGCCCAGCCGGAAGATCAGCAGCGCGAAGATGGTGAAGATCAGCTTGCCCCGCAGCTCCGGGACGCGCCAGGCGTTACGGATCGTCTGAAACATCTCAGATCACCTCCGCCGAACCGCCCGCCTTTTCGATCTTCTCTTTGGCGGAGGCGGAGAAGGCGGACGCGCGGACGGTGAGCTTTTTGGTGACCTCGCCGTTGCCCAGCACCTTCACGCCGTACTCGCACTTGGACAGGATGCCCTTGTCCAGCAGCGCGGCGGCGTCGACAGTGGCGCCGTCCTCAAACTTGTTCAGCGCGGAGACGTTGATGGTCTCCAGCCGCTTGGCGAAGATGTTGTTGAAGCCCCGCTTGGGCAGCCGGCGGGCCAGAGGCATCTGGCCGCCCTCAAACCCGATGCGGACGCCGCCGCCGGAGCGGGCCCACTGGCCCTTGTGTCCGCGGCCGGCGGTCTTGCCGTTGCCGGTGCCGATGCCGCGGCCCTTGCGCTTGGCCACGTGAGTGGAGCCGGCGGCGGGAGACAGATCATGCAGATTCATGTGTGGCACCTCCTTAGGCGTTCTCGGTGACCTGGAGCAGGTAACCGATGTGGGCGATCTTGCCGCGGGTGGCCTCGTTGTCGGGCTGCACGGTGGTGTCGCCGATCTTGTGCAGACCCAGGGCCGCCGCGGTGGCCTTGTGCTTGGCCAGGCGCCCGTTCAGGCTCTTGACGAGCTTGATGTTGATCGTTTTAGCCATTGTCGCGCGCCTCCTTAAATGATCTCTTCCACGCTCTTGCCCCGGATGCGGGCCACCTCGGCGGGGCTCCGCAGGGCCTTGAGGCCCTCCATGGTGGCGGCCACCACGTTCTGGGGGTTGTTGGTGCGCAGGCACTTGGCGCGGATGTCGGACACGCCCGCGGCCTCCATGACGGCGCGGACGGGGCCGCCGGCGATGATGCCGGTGCCCTTGCTGGCGGGCTTGAGGAGGACGCGGCCGGCCCCGAACTCGCCGATGATCTCATGGGGGATGGTGGTGCCGGACAGGGTGACGGTCACCATGTTCTTCTTGGCGTCCTCGATGCCCTTGCGGATGGCCTCGGCCACCTCGGCGGCCTTGCCCAGGCCGTAGCCCACCTTGCCCTTCTCGTCGCCCACGACGACCAGAGCGGAGAACTTGGCCACGCGGCCGCCCTTGACGGTCTTGGAAACGCGGTTCAGGTACACGACCTTCTCCACATATTCCTTGGGTTCTCTTTCAAATCTAGGCATAGCTTGTTTTTCCTCCTCTCTCAGAACTGCAGGCCGCCCTCACGGGCGCCCTCGGCCAGGGCCTTCACGCGGCCGTGGTACAGATAGCCGCCGCGGTCGAACACGACAGCCTCGATGCCCTTGGCCTTGGCCCGCTCGGCCACCAGCTCGCCGACCTTCTTGGCGGCGTCGGTCTTGGTGCCGTCGCAGGAGAAATCCTTCTCCAGAGAGGAAGCGGAGGCCAGGGTCTTGCCCGTGGTGTCGTCGATGACCTGGGCATAGATGTTGGTCTCGCTGCGGAACACGTTGAGACGGGGACGCTCGGGGGTGCCGGACACTTTCCCGCGGACCCGCTTATGACGGTGCAGGCGCTGAGCCTTGGTATTGGGACGGTTGATCATAATCGGCACACCTCCTTATCACTTCTTGACGCCGGTCTTGCCCACCTTGCGGCGGATGACCTCGTCGGAATACTTGATGCCCTTGCCCTTGTACGGCTCGGGAGGACGCTTCTCGCGGACGTTGGCGGCGAACTGGCCCACCAGCTGCTTGTCAGCGCCGGAGATCACGATCTGGTTGGGGTTGGGGGTCTCGATGGTGATGCCAGCGGGAGCCTCCATGGTGACCTGATGGGAGTAGCCCAGGTTCATCACCAGCTTGCCGCCCTCCATGGCCACACGGTAGCCGACGCCGTTCACGTCCAGGGTCTTCTTGAAGCCCTCGGTGACGCCCACCACCATGTTGTGGAGCAGGCTGCGGGTCAGGCCGTGGAGAGAGCGGCTCTCCTTCAGGTCGTTGGGACGGGCGACGTGGATCACATTGCCGTCCTGATTGATGGTCATGCTGGGGTGGAGCTGCTGGGTGAGGGTGCCCTTGGGGCCCTTCACGGTGACAACGTTGTTGTCCTCCACTTTGACGTCCACGCCGGCGGGGACGGCAATAGGAGCTCTGCCAATTCTCGACATTCCTATACCCTCCTTACCACACGAACGCCAGGACTTCGCCGCCGACGTGGGCCTCGCGGGCCTTCTTGTCGGTCATGACGCCCTTGGACGTGGACACGATGGCGATGCCGAGGCCGCGGAGCACGCGGGGCAGCTCCTCGGCGCCGGCGTACACCCGCAGGCCGGGCTTGGACACCCGCCGCAGGCCGGAGATGACCTTCTCCTTGCCGGGCTGCTGATACTTCAGGGTGATGCGGATCACGCCCTGCTTGCCGTCGCTGATGTTCTGGAAGTTCTTGATATAGCCTTCATCCAACAGGATCTGGGCGATGGCCTTCTTCATGTTGGAAGCGGGAACATCCACGGTGTCATGCTTGGCGTTGTTCGCGTTGCGGATGCGGGTCAGCATATCCGCAATGGGATCGGTGATTTGCATGAGATTTTTACCTCCTATTCAGATTACGGAAATTCCATCCGTACAGGCGGAAAGGTATCGGGAGCCAGGTAAAGGTCCCCCGACCTGTTATCCGTCTTTTCCCGCGCTGGGGGTCTCGTTTTGCTCCGGGGATGGGTCAGCCCTCCGGAAACAGGCCCGTTTCCGCGTCGTTTCGACGGGCCCGTATAACAGGCCCATAGGCGGGAGCAAGCTCCCGCCTTGGACGAGTTACCATGAAATTTACCAGGACGCCTTCTTGACGCCCGGGATTTGCCCTTTGTAAGCCAGCTCGCGGAAGCAGATACGGCAGATGCCGTAGTTCCGCAGGTAGGCGTGGGGGCGGCCGCAGATCTTGCAGCGGTTGTAGCGGCGGCTGGAGAACTTGGGCTCAGCCTGCTGCTTGAGAATCATAGATTTCTTAGCCATAGCTGTTTCCTCCTTCTCAGCCGTTGGTGGTGAAGGGAGCGCCCAGGAGCGTCAGCAGCTCCTTGGCCTCCTCGTCGGTCTTGGCGGTGGTGGTGATGACCACGTCCAGGCCGCGGATCTTGTCGATCTTGTCGTACTCGATCTCGGGGAAGATCAGCTGCTCCTTCAGGCCCAGGGCGTAGTTGCCGCGGCCGTCGAAGGCGTTGGGATTGATGCCGCGGAAGTCGCGGACGCGGGGCAGGGCCACGTTGAACAGGCGGTCCATGAACTCCCACATCTTGTCCTGGCGGAGCGTCACCTTGGCGCCAATGGGCATGCCCTCGCGGAGCTTGAAGTTGGCCACGGACTTCTTGGCCTTGGTGATGACGGGCTTCTGGCCGGTGATGGCGCCCAGGTCGGTGACCACGGCGTCCAGCACCTTGGCGTTGTCCCGGGCCTCGCCGCAGCCGCAGTTGACCACGATCTTGTCGATCCGGGGGATCTCCATCACGGACTTGTAGCCGAACTTCTGCATCAGAGCGGGAGCGACCTCGGACTGGTACTTCGCCTTCAGGTTAGGGACCTTCTTGGCGGCGGGCTCCACGGGGGCCTCGGCGGCCTTCGCTTTCTTCTCAGCCATGTTCAATCACTCCTCCTCTCTCAGATCTCGGCGCCGCAATGCTTGCACACGCGGACCTTCTTGCCGTCCTCCACCTTGTGGGCCACCCGGGTGGGCTTGCCGCACTTGGGGCAGACGGTCATCAGCTTGCTGGCGTAGATGGGGGTCTCCTTGGAGATGATGCCGCCCTCTTCGCCCTGACGGCGGGGCTTCTGGTGCTTGGTGGCCACGTTGACCTTCTCCACGATGGCCTTGCCGGACTTGGGATCGACGGACATCACTTTGCCCTGCTTGCCCTTGTCCTTGCCGGAGAGGACCACGACGGTATCGTTCGTCTTGATGTTCATACTCGTTCGCTCCTCCCTTACAGCACTTCGGGAGCCAGAGACAGGATCTTCATGTAATCCTTGTCACGCAGCTCGCGGGCCACCGGGCCAAAGATGCGGGTGCCCCGGGGGTTCTTGTCCTCGCGGATGAGGACGGCGGCGTTGTCGTCGAACCGAACGTAGGAGCCGTCGGCCCTGCGCACGCCCCGGCTGGAGCGCACGATCACGGCGCGGACGACCTCGCCCTTCTTCACCTGGCCGCCGGGCTGGGCCTTGCGGACAGAGGCGACCACCACGTCGCCGATGTTGCCGAAGCGGCGCTTGGAGCCGCCCAGCACGCGGATGGTCTTGATCTCCTTGGCGCCGGTGTTGTCAGCAACCTTCAGATAGGTTTCTTCCTGAATCATACTCTGGCACCTCCTTACTTGGCCTTCTCAATGATCTCGACCACGCGCCAGCGCTTGTCCTTGGACAGGGGGCGGGTCTCCATCACGCGGACGCGGTCGCCCACGCCGCACTGGTTGTTCTCGTCGTGGGCCTTCAGTTTATAGGTCCGCTTGACGATCTTCTTGTACAGAGGATGGGCCACGCGGTCGGCGATGGCGACCACCACGGTCTTGTCCATCTTGTCCGAAACCACCAGGCCGACTCTGGTCTTGCGGGAAGAAGTTCTGTTTTCCATGTCCTACTCCTCCTTATCGGCCCTGCTGCTCACGCAGGATGGTCTTCACGCGGGCGATGTCCTTGCGGACCTCAGCGATGCGGATGGGGTTGTCCAGCTGGTTGGTGGCGTGCTGAAGACGGAGGTTGAACAGGTCCTTCTTCAGATCCACCAGCTTGCTCTCCAGCTCAGTGGCGCTCATTTTACGGATCTCGTTCGCTTTCATCTTCATTCACCACCATTCTCGATCTCTTTCTTCACGATCCTGCACTTGATGGGCAGCTTGTGGCTGGCCAGACGCAGGGCCTCGCGGGCGGTCTCCTCGGGGACGCCGGCGATCTCGAACATGACGCGCTCGGGCTTGACCACGGCGATCCAGTACTCGGGGGCGCCTTTACCGGAGCCCATACGGGTACCCAGGGCCTTCTTGGTCACGGGCTTGTCGGGGAAGATCTTGATCCAGACCTTGCCGCCGCGCTTGGTGTAACGGGTCATGGCCACACGGGCGGCCTCGATCTGATTGCCGGTGATCCAGGCGGGCTCCAGGGCCTGCAGGCCCCACTCGCCGTAGGAGACCTTATTACCGCGGGTGGCGGTGCCGGTCATACGGCCGCGGTGCTGCCGGCGGTACTTGACTCTCTTGGGCAGAAGCATTACTGGGCCCCTCCTTCCTTAGGCGCGCTGGGCCGGGGGCCGCGGTTGAAGCCCTGGCCCTGGCCGCCCTGACGGTTGAAGCCGCCCTGGCCGCCGCCCTGACGGCGGTCGCCGCCCTGGCGGTTGAACCCGCCCCTGCGGTCGCCGTCCCGGCGGTCCCGGCGGGGACGCTGCTCGCGCTCTTTGTAGTTCTTGGTGTCAATGGTGCGGGGGGTGGTGCGCAGGGTCTGGGTGAGGACCTCGCCCTTGTAGATCCACACCTTCACGCCCAGGCGGCCATAGGTGGTGGCCGCCTCGGTGAAGCCGTACTCGATGTCGGCCCGGAGGGTCTGCAGGGGGATGGTGCCGTCATGGTAGTGCTCGGTGCGGGCGATCTCGGCGCCGTTCAGACGGCCGGAGACCTGCACCTTGATGCCCAGGGCGCCCATCCGCATGGCGCGGCCCATGGCGTTCTTCATGGCCCGGCGGAAGGCGATGCGCTTCTCCAGCTGCTGGGCGATGTTCTCGGCCACGAGCTGGGCGTCGATGTCGGCGTTGCGGACCTCGACGATGTTCAGCACCACGGTCTTGCCCAGGCGCTTCTCCAGCTCGGCGCGGAGCTTCTCGATCTCCTCGCCGCCCTTGCCGATGATCATGCCGGGGCGGGCGCAGTGCACGTAGATGCGGATGCGGGCGTTGTCCCGCTCGATCTCGATCTTGGGCACGCCGGCGGCGTACAGGCGCTTTTTCAGCTCCCGGCGCAGGTTGTAATCCTCGACGATCAGGTCGCCGACCTTCTCGTCACGGGCATACCAGCGGGAATCCCAGTCCTTGATGACGCCCACGCGAAGGCCGTGGGGATTGACTTTCTGTCCCATATTACTTGGCCTCCTTTTCTTTCAGCACCACGGTGATGTGAGAGGTGCGCTTCTTGATGCCGTAGGCGCGGCCCTTGGCCCGGGGCATAAACCGCTTCATGATGGGGCCGGGAGTGGCGTAGGTCTCGGCGACGTACAGCTTCTCGGGGTCCATCTGATGGTTGTTCTCGGCGTTGGCGGCGGCGCTCTTGACCAGCTTGGCCAGAGGCTCGGAGGCGGCCTTGGGGATGACGGAGAGGATGGCGTTGGCCTCCTTCACGCTCTTGCCGCGGATCTGGTCGCACAGGATGCCGACCTTGCGGGGGGAGATACGAATGTATCTCAGTGTGGCTTTCGCTTCCATTCTGTATCTCCTCCTTACTTGCCGGTCTTGCTGCCCGAGTGGCCCCGGAAGGTCCGGGTGGGGGCAAACTCGCCCAGCTTGTGGCCGACCATGTCCTCGGTGACGTACACGGGGACGTGCTTGCGGCCGTCGTGGACGGCGATGGTGTGTCCCACGAAGGAGGGGAAGATGGTGGAGGCGCGGCTCCAGGTCTTCAGCACCTTCTTCTCGTTCTTCTTGTTCATCTCGTCTACCCGCTTCAGCAGCTCGGGAGCGCAAAACGGGCCTTTCTTGATGCTTCTGCTCATTTCAAACTCCCTCCTTACTTACCGTTGCGGCGCCGAACAATGAACTTATCGGTGCGGTTCTTCTTCTTGCGGGTCTTGTAACCCATGGCGGGCTTGCCCCAGGGGGTCACGGGGCCGGGCCGGCCGACGGGGGCCTTGCCCTCGCCGCCGCCGTGGGGGTGGTCGTTGGGGTTCATGACGGAGCCGCGCACCGTGGGCCGCCAGCCCATGTGGCGCTTGCGGCCGGCCTTGCCGATGTGGATGTTGGCCCAGTCGGTGTTGCCCACCTGGCCGATGGTGGCATAGCAGTTCTCCCGGACCAGCCGGACCTCGCCGGAGGGCAGACGGACCTGGGCCATGCCGTTCTCCTTGGCCATCAGCTGGGCGGCGGTGCCGGCGGAGCGCACAAGCTGGGCGCCCTTGCCGGGATAGAGCTCCACGCAGTGGATCATCTCGCCCACGGGGATCTCCGCGATGGGCAGCGCGTTGCCGGGCAGGATGTCGGCGCCGCTGCCGGTGGTGACGGTGCTACCCGCTTTCAGGCCAACGGGGGCCAGAATGTAGCGGCGCTCGCCGTCCTCATACTCGATCAGGGCGATGTTGGCGGAGCGGTTGGGATCGTACTGCAGGTTGATGACGGTGGCGTGGCCCGCCTTGTCCCGCTTGAAGTCGATCACGCGGTACTTGCGGCGGTTGGCGCCGCCCTTGTGCCGGACGGTGATGCGGCCGTAGCTGTTGCGGCCGGCGTGCTTCTTCAGCGGCTCCAGCAGGGAGCGCTCGGGCTGAGCCTTCTTATCGATGCCCTCGAAGGCGGACACAGTCATGTGGCGGCGGGAGGGCGTCGTGGGCTTATAAGTCTTGATAGCCATTCTTCATTCTCCTCCTTACACCATACCCTCGAAGAACTCGATGGACTTGGAATCGGCGGTCAGGGTGACCATGGCCTTCTTCCAGGCGGGCCGGCGGCCCTCGGGATAGCGGCCCTGGCGCTTGACCTTGCCCTGCATGTTCAGGGTGTTGACCTTGGCCACCTTCACGCCGAAGATCTCCTCAACGGCCTTGGCGATCTCGATCTTGTTGGCGTCCTTTGCGACCTCGAAGGTGTACTTCTTGTCCGCAGCCGCCTCCATGGACTGTTCGGTGACGATGGGGCGCTTGATGATGTCGTAAGCGGTCTTCATTACGCGAACACCTCCTCGATGACGGCCAGCGCGCCCTGGTCGATGATGACCTGGTTGGCGTTGACGATGTCGTACACGTTGATGAGGTTGGCGGGGCTGGTCACCACGCCGGGGATGTTCCGGGCGGACTTGACCACGTTGGGGCAGGCGGTGACCACCAGGGCCTTTTTGGACTCGACGGCGCTGAGGAAGCCGGCGAAGGTCTTGGTCTTGATCTCGCCCATCTCCAGCTTATCCACCACCAGCACGTCGCCGGAGGCGGCCTTGGCGGACAGGGCGGACTTCAGGGCCAGGCGGCGCACCTTCTTGTTGAGGGTGTAGCTGTAATCCCGGGGCTTGGGGGCGAACACGATGCCGCCGTGGGTCCACTGGGGGGCGCGGGTGCTGCCCTGACGGGCGTGGCCGGTGCCCTTCTGGCGCCAGGGCTTCCTGCCGCCGCCGGACACCTCCGCGCGGGTGAGGGCGCTCTGGGTGCCCTGCCGGCAGTTGGCCAGGTGGTTCTTGACCGCGTCGTGCATGACGGAGACGTTGGGCTCGATGCCGAAGACGGCCTCGGAGAGCTCGACCTCGCCGATCTGCTTACCGGTCATGTTGTAAAGGTTCGCTTTAGGCATTTGTCACACTCTCCTTTCCTTAGCGGTTACGCGCAGAGGCCTTCTGCGGGTTGACGCGGGCGGAGGCCTTCTGCGGGTTGACGCTGATACCGGCGGCGCCCTTCTTCTCAAAGACCTTCTTCACGCTGCTGTGGAGGGCGACCACGCCGCCCTTGGGGCCGGGGACCGCGCCGCGCACGGCGATGACGCCCAGCTCCTCGTCCACCTGGACCACGTCCAGGTTCATCACGGTGACCTGCTCGTTGCCCATCTGGCCGGCGCCGTTCTTCCCCTTGAAGATGCGGGAGGGATCGGTGCTGGAGCCCATGGAGCCGGAGTGGCGGTGGACCGGGCCGCCGCCGTGGGTCATCTTCTGGATGTGGGTGTTGCAGCGCTTCACGGAGCCCTGGAACCCCTTGCCTTTGCTGATGCCGGTGATGTCCACCCGGTCGCCGGGGACGAACACGGTGGCGTCGATCTCGTCGCCCACGTTCAGGCTGTCGGCATTGTCCAGCTTGAACTCCTTGAGGACCCGCAGGGCCTTGCCGGCCTTCTTGCTGTGGCCCAGCTCGGGCTTGGTGAGCTTGCGCTCGGGGACTTCTTCAAATCCCAGCTGGACGGCGGAGTAGCCGTCCTTTTCCTCGGTCTTCTTCTGCACCACGGTGCAGGGACCCGCCTGGATGACGGTGACCGGGATGACCTTGCCGGCGTCGTCGAAGATCTGGGTCATGCCCACCTTCTTGCCGATAATGGCCTTCTCCATAGTGTGTTTTCCTCCTTAAAAAGGTTATTGGTTGAAAAACGTGGGCATTGGGCTCCCATTGGTTTTTCAACTTGACCCGTCCGCCTCAAAACGCGGCGGACTGCGGTGCAAACAAGGTAATTAGAGCTTGATCTCGATCTCGACGCCCGCGGGAAGTTCGAGAGACATCAGGGCCTCCACCGTCTTGGGGGAGGGCTTGATCACATCGATGAGCCGCTTGTGGGTGCGGCGCTCGAACTGCTCCCGGCTGTCCTTATACTTGTGGACGGCCCGCAGGATGGTGACGACCTCCTTCTTGGTGGGCAGGGGGATGGGGCCGGAGACGGTGGCGCCGCTGCGCTTGGCGGTGTCCACGATCTTCTCGGCGGCCTGGTCGATGACCTGGTGGTCGTAGGCTTTCAGCCGGATGCGGATCATTTCTTTTGCTGCCATGTGGTTTTCCTCCTTAAACATACGAAGTGATAAACTTGCGTCCCTTCGTACGGTGAGAGAAGTTCCCGCACACGTTTCCGTGCGTATCACTCCCCGGCATGAATAAAACCGGCGCATAGCTGGCCGGTTCTACCCATCCGCGGCGATATACGCCGTGGCGTGAGTCCCTCAGCCGCCCGATTGCAGTCCAGCCCTCCCTGAGGAAGACCGGCCTTGCGGACATACTCCGCGGAAGTTACCGGCTCTCGCCGCAATCTCCCGCATCATCGCACCGCGCCCTTTTGACAGGCGCTCCGCTATTGTACAACAAGCTCCCGCCCAAAGTCAAGGATTTTTTCAAGATTTTTTCCGTCTTTTTTCACGATCCCAGCCCTTGTATCCGGCGGGTTTTCAGGGCACAAAATACAGGGGGCCGTCCTCCCCGGACGGCCCCCTCCTTATATATAATGGTACAACTCAGTAGGCCACGCCCCAGTAGATCATCTTGTGGGCGGGCCTGCCGCAGCAGACGCATACGTCGCCCACCTTCTCCTGGGCGAAGGGGATGCACCGGGAGGACACCCCGGCCCGCTCTTTCATGGCGATCTCGCAGGCCTCGTCGCCGCACCACATGGTCTTGGCGAAGCCCCCCTCGGTCTCCATGAAGGTCTTGACCTCCTCCACGGTGTGGCAGACTTTTGTGTGGTCCTCCAGATTCTTTTTCGCCCGGGCGTAGAGGCCGTCGTGGACCTCGTCCAGCAGCCGCTTCACCGTGTCCTCCAGCTCAGCCAGCGGCACGAACACCTTTTCGCCGCTGTCCCGGCGGCAGACGCAGCACTGGTCCTTCTCCATATCCTTGGGGCCGATCTCCACCCGCAGGGGGATGCCCTTCATCTCGTACTCGGCGGCCTTCCAGCCCATGGACTGATCGCTGTCGTCCATGTCGGCCCGGACGCCGGCGGCCTTCAGGCGGGCCAGCAGGGCGTTCGCGGCGTCCAGCACGCCCTCCTTGTGCATGGCCACGGGGATGACCATGGCCTGGATGGGGGCCACCCGGGGGGGCAGGACCAGGCCCCGGTTGTCGCCGTGGGTCATGATCACGCCGCCGATGGTACGGGTGGTGAAGCCCCAGGAGGTCTCAAAGGGGGTCTTCTGGATGTTGTCCTTGTCGGCAAAGGTGATGTTGAAGGCCTTGGCGAAGCCGTCCCCGAAGTAGTGGCTGGTGCCGTTCTGGAGGGCCTTTCGGTCGTGCATCATGCACTCGATGGTGTAGGTTCGCTCGGCGCCGGCGAATTTCTCCTTGTCGGTCTTGATGCCCTTGACCACCGGCATGGCCAGGATGTTCTCGCAAATGTCGGCGTAGACGTTGAGCATCCGCTCGGTCTCCTCGATGGCCTCCTCGGCGGTGGCGTGGAGGGTGTGGCCCTCCTGCCACAGGAATTCCCGGTGGCGGAGGAAGGGCCGGGTGGTCTTTTCCCAGCGGAGAACGGAGCACCACTGATTGTAGAGCAGGGGCAGATCCCGCCAGGAGTGGACGATCTGGCTCCAATGCTCGCAGAACAGGGTCTCGCTGGTGGGCCGGACGCACAGCCGTTCGTCCAGCTTCTCGCTGCCGCCCATGGTGACCCAGGCGCACTCGGGGGCAAAGCCCTCCACGTGGTCCTTCTCCTTCTGCAAAAGGCTCTCGGGGATCAGCAGGGGCATAGCCACGTTGGTGTGGCCGGTGGCCTTGAAGCGGGCGTCCATCTCCCGCTGGATGTTCTCCCAGATGGCGTATCCGTACGGGCGGAGGATGAACATGCCCTTCACGCTGGTATAGCCGATGAGGTCCGCCTTGGTGCACACGTCGGTGTACCACTGGGCGAAGTCCTCCTCCATATCGGTGATCTGGGTGACCTGCTTGTTTTTGTCCTGTGCCATGATCTCTCAACCCTTTGTATATAAAATGTTATTTCCCCAAAACTGTGGCAGGCGCCCCTTTGGGGTGTGCCGGCCTATATTGTATTGCCTGGGACGCGAAAAGTCAAGGAAAAAGGGCCGCGCCCCTTCCTTTTGTCGCGGGGATACGCGCAAAGGGCGCGGCGGGATCCCCCCGCCGCGCCCTTTGGCCTTATTTTTCCTCTTTCGGGGCGAAGGCCGCCGCGGGCAGCAGATCGCTCAAGCCCACCAGCGCCTCGCTGAAGCCACCCTCGTCCCATTTTACCGGGGGGCTCTCCAGCAGATCCGGGGCCCGCTCCAGCCCCAGCGGGATGGTGGCCACCATATCCAGCCCTCTGCCTGGGGTGGCGTCGGCCACCAGCCGCCCTCCGTGGAGGGCGGCGATCCGCCGGGCGATGGCCACGCCGTTCCCGCTCCTGCGCCAGTCGGGCACGTCCTCCCCGCCGCCGGAGAACAGGGCCTCCAGCTTCTCCGGGGGGATGCCGGGGCCGTCGTCCTCCACCGTGACGGAGGCGTCGTCCCCCTTTTTTGTCAGGGTGACGCTCACCCGCCTCCCCGCCTTGGCCCCGTTGGACACCAGCTCCAGCAGCATCTGCCGGATGAGCCCCGCGTCCACGCAGGCGCTCAGCCGCTGGGGGCAACGCACCGTCAGCTCCACGCCGGCCCCCGCCAGCAGGGCGCCCATCTCCTCCCCCAGCTCCCGCGCCAGCTTTGCCAGATCCACCGGCGCCGGCTCCACCCGGGGGGCGTCCGCTCCCAGCCGGTAGGTCAGCTCCATCCGCCCCACGATGCGCAGCATCCGGCAGATGCTCTGGTCCAGCGCCGCCAGCTGGGCCCTGCTCTTTTCGTCTGCGGCGGTCTGCTCCAGCAGCTGGCTGGCCGCCGTCATCTGGGCAAGCTGCATCCGCAGCAGTCCCGCAGTGCGGGCCGCGCCCCGGTCCAGGCTCTCCAGATCCACCGGCTCCACCTCCGTTCTCTCTCATTCCTATGCTGTGCGGATTTCGCCGTCCCTTCCCCGGTAAAACCTGCCGGAGGGACGGCCTGCCGCTTCCCGGCCTGTCGAATCCTGTCGGGTCTTGTCGAATCTCCTATATTGTAACAGATTTTTGTCCGCCGCGCAACCGAAAATGGGGGACTGCATAAAGCGGCCCGGAGTTCCCTCCGGGCCGCTCTCCGTACGATCGCTTATTCGCCGTCCAGCCTGGCGGCGACCTCCTCCATGGGGTTGGGCTCGAATGTCTCCAGCTTCCCGCTGTCCACCGCCCGGGCCAGCTCCGGCTGGATGGGCAGCTTGGCCAGCACCGGCAGGGACAGGTGGGCCCCCAGCGCGTCGATGGTGCTCTCCCCGAACACGGGATGCTCCCCGCCGCAGTCCGGGCACTTGAAATAACTATAATTCTCGATGAGGCCCAGTACGGGGACGTCCAGCATCCCGGCCATCTTCACCGCCTTGGTGACGATCATCCCCACCAGGGTCTGGGGCGCGGTGACCACGATGGCCCCGTCCACCGGCAGGGACTGGAACACCGTCAGGGGCACGTCCCCCGTTCCGGGGGGCATATCCACGAACAGGTAGTCCAGATCGCCCCAGATCACGTCGGTCCAGAACTGCTCCACCGCCCCGGCGATGACGGGCCCCCGCCACACCACCGGGTCGGTCTCCCGCTCCACCAGCAGGTTCAGGCTCATGATCTCGATGCCCCCCTCGGTGACGGCGGGGTAGAGGCCCAGCTCGCTGCCCTCCGCCCGCTTCACGATGCCGAAGGCCCGGGGCACCGACGGGCCGGTGATGTCCGCGTCCAAAATGCCCACCTTCCTGCCCCGTCTGGCCATGGCCGCGGCCAGGGAACAGGTGACGGCGGACTTGCCCACGCCCCCCTTGCCGCTGATGACGGCGATGACCTTTTTGATGTGGGACAGCTCGTGGGGCGGCTTGCGGAAGTCCTGGACGCTCCCGCCCTCCCGGCTGGGGCAGTTCTCCCCGCAGGAGGAGCAGTCGTGAGTACAATCGCTCATAGTTTTTCATCCTTTCCGTTTGGGCATAGTATGCCCAAAAAATTTTTTGGATTTTTTGCAAAAATACCTTGACAGGTGAGGTATCTCGTGTTATATTAGCCTCAAAGATACCTCAACACATGATGTATCTCCGCATATCGATGTGCTTACCCTCTCTCCATCCGCAAAAGAAAGGAGAATGCCCATGTCCATCTCGGCAGACACCCTGCGCGGCCACACCGATACCATTATTTTAGCACAATTACTGCGCGGGGACAACTACGGTTATGAGATCAACAAAAAAATCCTGGAGCTGACCGGCGGGGCCTACGGCCTGAAGGAGGCCACCCTGTACACCGCCTTCAAGCGGCTTGAGCAGCAGGGCCTCATCACCTCCTACTGGGGGGACGACGGCCCCGGCGCCCGCCGCCGGTACTACGCCATCACCAAGGCGGGCCGGGAGGCCTGGGAGGCGGGTCGGCGGGAGTGGGTCAACACCCGGGTCCTGCTGGACGCGCTCATCTGCAACTGTGAAAAGGAGGCCTGAACCATGGAGAACGTAAAAGAGAGACTGTCCGCCGCCATCGCCGCGCAGCTCACCGGCGCGCCGGATACCCCCGCCAAGGCGGATATGATCGAAGAACTGTCCAATAACCTGTATGCCCGCTATGCGGAGATGACCGCAAACGGTACGGATGAAGAGACCGCCTATCGGTCCGCCCTGGACGACCTGGGCGACACCGCCGAGCTGGTGGACTATCTCAACAGCCTGGAGCCGGATGAGCCCCTCCCCGGCCGGCCGCCGGAGACAGGCCCCGGGTTCGACGGGCTGGACGGGATGCTGAAAAACATGGGCGACATCATCCAAAGCGTGGCAAAGGCCGCCCAGGCCGCCATCGACGGGGTGAGCGCGGGCGTCGTCGTCCGGGGCAGGCCGCCGGAGCCCCCGAAGCCTCCTAAGCCGCCGGTGCCGCCCGCCCCTCCGGCCCCGCCTGTTCCTCCCGTGCCGCCACGGCCCCAAGGGCCTGACGCGCCTCCGCCCTCTCCCGGGCCGGACCGTCCCCATCCCCATGGGCCCGGCACTCCTCCCCCGCCGTCCCCTCCGCCGGAGGCGGACGGCCTCCGCGGCCCCCATTTCGACGGCCGCGGCGCCTGGATGGAGGCCCTGCCCGGCGGGGACTACTCCTTCCGCTCCCACGGCCAGCCTCTGTCCGTCATCGACGTGGCGGTGGGGGGCGACATCAACCTCCGCGCGGACGACACTCCCGAGGGGGACGTGGTCATCGGCGGCGATGTGGACGATCTGGACGTCCGGGCGGAAAACGGCGTGCTTACCATCCGGCAGGGAGGTACCGCCAGCCGGGGCTTCTTCCTCCGCCGGGGGATGTGCCTGGCCGACGTGGTGCTGACCCTCCCCCGGCGGCCCTGGGACGCCATCCGGCTGACCTCCACCGCCAGCGGCGACGTGGACGTGGAGCTGAAGGAGCCGGTGAACGCCCTGGAGGTGCGAACCGTGTCCGGCGAGGTCGGGGTGGAGCTGGACCGCTGCGGCAAACTCACCGTGAACACCGTCAGCGGCGATGTCGATCTGACCGTGGGCCAGGCCGGCGCGGCGGAGGTCGGCACCGTCAGCGGCGATGTGGAGCTGGGCGGGGACTTCTCCTCTCTGGCTCTGTCCTCCACCAGCGGCGATCTGCGGGCCCGCTCGGGCGTCCCCTGCGCCGTGAACTGTTCCTCCATCAGCGGCGATGTGGAGCTGGAGCTGGACGCCCTTCCCCCCGCCCTGGAGGTGTCCACCCGGTCCGGGGACGTGGAGATTTCCATTCCCGACGCCGGTCCCTTCGGCCTGGACTTCATCACCGCCAGCGGCGAGTGTACCTCCGCCTTTTTCGAGGGCACCCTGTCCGGCCGGCACGGCACGTTCCAGTACCGGGGCGGCCCGGAGGCCGGCGGGCCGGTCTATCACATCCGCACCGCCAGCGGCGACTGCGAGCTGAACCGGCTGTAACGGGGGTGGCTCTATGAACAGACGCGAACACAGTGAGATCCTTCTGGACGTCTACCGGGGCATTTTGTTCCAGCTTCCCCCGCTGGCCGAAGGGGAGGCCTTCCCTCTGACCTACCGATTCGACTGCCCGGAGTTCACCGAGCTGAAGGCCCGCTGGCCCATCGAACGGGTGGCGGGCCGGGGGAGCGACTTCCAGCGGGCCCTGCGCCTCTGCCGCTGGATGGCCCCCAAACTCACCCACAAGAGCGACTACGACAACCACGTCCCCATGAACTCCCTGGCCCTGCTGGACTACAGCTTCGGAAAGCCGGAGGCGGGCATCAACTGCCTGAACAAGGCGAAGATCCTGGTGGAGTGCTGCCTGGCCCTGGGCATCCACGCCCGCCGGGTGTGGATGTTCCCCTTCTCCCCCTACGACACGGACAACCATGTGGTGGCCGAGGTCTACGACCGCGCGCTGCACAAGTGGACCGCCCTGGACCCCACCACCGGCGGATACTTCTCCGCCGGCGGGGACCCCCTGTCCTGCCTGGAGCTGCGGGAGTCCCTGGCCCGCCGCGCCCCCGTTTCGGTAATTCTCAACCAGCAGGTGCCCGCCCATCTGGACCGGCTGCTGGAAAAAAACGTGGAACTGAACGCCTATTACGCCAAAAACGCCTGCTGGTTCCAGTTTGAGAGCATATCGGCCTTCGGCCTGCCGGAGGGCCGGGCCTGGGCTGCGGTGATCCCCGCGGGCTTCGATTTGAAGCGGCACGACGAAGGGAACGCCGACTACTTCCGCGCCGAGGCCGCGGGGTACGGCATGACGGAGGAGCAGGCGGAGGCTGTCATCGCCCGCAAGTCGGGAGCGGCCTCTCGCCCCGTGGCCTCCATCCGTCTGTGGGACACCCCCCTGGGCCAACTGTAAACATTTTTCCCGGGGGCTTGTAGATTTTCCCCCGCTGTGCTACAATGGAGACGCTTGAATCTGATCGTTTGGAGGTGTCCCCCATGGCGGAACTCAATATGCTCTCCTATAAGCTCCAGGACCTGCAATTCTTCAACAAGCTGGACAAGCCCGGCCAGATCCAGCTGGAAAACAACTTCTCCTTCTCGGTGAACTACAACCAGGACAGCACCCGCTGCATGGCCAAGCTGTACCAATGCGTCAAGGACAAGACCGACGGCCCCGACCACAGGTTCTTCATCTCCCTGGAGCTGGCCGGCATCTTCGAGATCACCGGCTATGTCACCGACGAGGACAAAAAGGACTTCCACGTCCAGTGTTACCAGCAGCTCTTCCCCTACGCCGAGACCATCGCCCGGCAAACCTGCGCCGCCGGCGGCATGCCCAACTTCCTGCTGCTGCGCCAGAAAATGAGCCGGGACAGCGTGATGCTCAACCGGCCCAACAACCAGTAAGGGCGGCGGGGTCTTCCCCCGGAAAAATTGTCCCGTGTGACGATTTTTTCGCCGGTCTGCCGGCAAAAAGATTGTTCAAAAATGCCTTTGCGCGTTTTCCGATCTCCTGCTATGATTTCAATAGTGCGCGGCCAAGAGGCGTAAGTCCAGCTACTGGACTTACGCCTCTTTTCGCGTTTATAGGAGGTAATCTTATGCAGCAGGATCAGTCCCGCCTCGCCACGGCGCCCATCGGAGAGCTGATGGGCAAATACGCCGTGCCCTGTATCATCTCCCTTCTTGTGGGGGCGCTCTACAACATCGTGGATCAGATCTTCATCGCCAACGCCGCCTATCTGGGCTCCTACGGCAACGCCGCCAACACCGTGGTCTTCCCGCTGACGGTCATCGCCCTGGCGGTGGCCGTGATGATCGGGGACGGCTGCTGCGCCTTCGTCAGCCTCAGCCTCGGTAAAAAGGACGCCGGGGACGCCGGGCGCAGCGTAGGCGGCTCCGTTTTGCTGACCGTCCTCTCGGGCCTCGTCCTGACGGCGGTCTACCTGGCCTTCTCGGACCAAATCATCGCCATGTTCGGCGGCACCGTCAATGCCGAGACCTTCCGTCACTCCAGGGAGTATTTCTTCTGGATCACCCTGGGCGTCCCCTTCTATATGTTCGGCCAGGCCATGAACCCTGTCATCCGCGCCGACGGCAGCCCCCGGTTCGCCATGGCCTCCACCCTGGCGGGGGCGGCGCTGAACATCGTGCTGGACCCGGTGTTCATCTTCGCCCTCCGCTGGGGGATGATGGGGGCCGCCGTGGCCACCGTCCTGGGCCAGATCGTCACCGCCGCCCTGGCCGCGTGGTACCTCTGCCACACCAAAACGGTAAAACTCTCCCGGGAGGACTTCCGGCCGCGGCCCCGGCTCATGGGCCGGACGCTGGCCCTGGGGATATGCAGCTTCCTGTCCCAGATCTCACTGGTGGCGGCCATGGCGGCCATCAACAACATGATCCGCAAATACGGCGCTCTGGACGCCGTGTTCGGCCAGCCCCAGTACGCCCAGATCCCCATGGCGGTGGTGGGCATCGTGATGAAGTTCTTTCAGATCGTCATCTCTATCGTAGTGGGAATGGCGGCGGGCTGCATCCCCATCGTGGGCTTCAACATGGGCGCGGGCCGCGCCGACCGGGTCCAGCGCCTGTTTCTCCGGCTGCTGGCGGCGGAGGCGTGCGTGGGGGCGGCGGCGCTGGTGATCGCCGAGTTCTTCCCCGGCGCCCTGATCCGCGTCTTCGGCGCGGCCAACGAGAGCGTATACTACTCCCAGTTCGCCGTGAAAGCCTTTCGCGTCTACCTCTGCATGGTGGTCTTCGCCTGCGTGAACAAGGCGGCGTTCATCTTTCTCCAGGCCATGGGCAGGGCCGCCGCCTCCACCATGCTGTCCATGGTCCGGGAGATCGTGTTCGGCGTGGGCTTCGCCCTCCTCCTGCCCAGGTTCCTGGGGCTGGACGGGGTGCTGTGGTCCATGCCGGTGTCGGATCTCCTCACGGCGGCGCTGTCCGCCGTGGTGATCTGCCGGACCTGGCGGCAGCTCTCCGCCAAACCGGCGGGCGGCTGGCCCGTCCCGGCATGACAAGACCCCCCGGGCGGGTTTTCCCGCTCAGGGGGCCATTTTTCCCAGATTCAGCTCTTCTCCTCAAAGGTGGCGCCGCAGGACCGGCAGTGGACGGTGATCCGTCCCTTGCCCCGGGGCACCCGCATCTGCTGGCCGCAGTTGGGGCACTTGAAGTAGCGGTGATCCCGATCGCCCATCCGGGCGCGGAAGGAGCTGAAGCGCCGGGCGATGGGCCGCGCCAGCTGGAGGAATTTCGCGTTCTCCGCCCGCCGCCTGTCGATGTTCCGGGAGAGGGAGCGGAACAGGCACAGGATCACCAGCACCAGGGCGATGAGCTCCAGGATCCCCCAGCGGACGAACAGCCCGATGACGCAGAGGATCACATAGACCACGATGAGGAACATATTTAGCTGGTCGCCGCCGTAGCGGCCCGCCATGAACTGGGTCAAAGCCCTTCGGATCATAGGCGCTCACCTCCTCACCGGGCGATTTTGGAGCACTCCTGAAGGATACCTTTATATTAAGCCTCCATTTTGTCCCCGTCAATGGGGTAAGCGTAAACAAAATGTGAATCTTTCATTGCCTATCGGTGGAAAACCTGCTATACTGGATAGGCATTGAAAGGGGGCCTCCCTATGGCTCGCATCGACAAGGAAAACTACTATCTGGACATCGCCTCCACCGTGCTGGAGCGCTCCACCTGTATGCGCCGGCATTACGGGGCCATCATCGTCCAGAACGACGAGATCGTCTCCTCCGGCTACAACGGCGCCCCCCGGGGCCGGAAGAACTGCGGGGATCTGGGCTGCTGCACCCGGGAGGCCATGAAGATCCCCTCCGGGGAGCGGTATGAGCTGTGCCGCTCCGTCCATGCCGAGGCCAACGCCATCATCTCCGCCTCCCGCCGGGAGGTGCTGGGGGCCACCCTGTACCTGGCCTGCAAGGACCCGGCCACCGGGGAGCTGATCCAGGGCTCCACCTGCTGCTCCATGTGCCGCCGGCTCATCATCAACGCGGGCATCAGCCGGGTGGTGGTGCGGGACACCCCCACCGGCTACCGGGTGGTGGACGTGGAGAAGGAGTGGATCGACGAGGACGACTCCATCCCCGAGGCGGCGCGATGAGGCGAGCCCTCAAAAAGGGCCGCGCAAAAGCCCGCGCTTTCGCGGCGTTTTTGGCGCTTTTCGCGTCACTTTCGGCGCTTTTTGGGGCATTTGGCTGCACGCCCGCGCCGGCGCCGGCAAAGACCACCTTCGCCGCCATGGACACGGTGATGACCCTCACGGTATACGGCGGGGAATCGGACGCCCTGGACGCCGCCAAAGCCCGGGTCCTGGATCTGGAAGCCCTCCTGTCCGTCACCGACCCGGACAGCGATGTGTCCGCCCTCAACCGGGCGGGGACCGCCGCCCTCTCCCCCGACACGGCGGACCTGCTGGGGCGGGCGCTGGAGCTGTGTGAGCGCACGGGCGGCGCTTTGGACGTCACCATCTACCCGGTGGTCCGGGCCTGGGGCTTCACCACCGGGGACTATACCGTCCCCGACGGGGACACGCTGGCCGCCCTGCTGGAAAAAGTGGACTACACAGAGGTGCGGCTGGAGGGGGACACCGCCTCCCTGCCCGCCGGTGCGGAGATCGACCTGGGCGCCGTGGCCAAGGGGTACGCCGGGGACGCGCTGGCCGCCCTGCTGCGGGAAAAGGGCGTGGAGAGCGCCCTGCTGGAACTGGGGGGCAATATCCACACCGTGGGCTCCAAGCCCGACGGGTCGGACTGGCGGGTGGCCGTCCGGGACCCGGCGGACAAGGAGGGGTATCTGGGCGTGGTGTCCGTCTCCAACAAGGCGGTGGTCACCTCCGGGGGATACGAGCGCTATTTTGAGCAGGACGGCGTCCGCTACTGGCACATCATGGACCCCCGCACCGGCGCCCCCGCCCGGAGCGGGCTGGCCTCGGTCACCGTGGCGGCGGACTCCGGCCTCTATGCCGACGCTCTCTCCACCGCGCTCTTCGTCATGGGCCGGGAGGCGGCCCTGGACTACTGGCGGGCCCACCGGGATTTCGAGGCCGTCCTGGTGTCGGAGGACGGCTCCGTCACCGTCACCGCCGGGCTGGAGGGGTCCTTTACCCTCTCCGGCGCCCGCACGCTCTCTGTCGCCAGACCATAAAACTCCCCCGTTCGGGGGAGTTTTTATCGGCAAAACCCAAAATAATGTTTGAAAACCCCCTTGACAGGAAAGCGCCCGGCCTTTACAATATTGGAAGGATAATTCTGAAAAACCGTGGGAAGCTCTCCCCGTTTTTTGAGTTTGCAGCGCCTTTCGGCGTTTCTATACGGTCCGTCTGATAGATTGTAAACCCGAATAGTGCGCCCAAACGGGGGCGGTTTTTCGATTATCGCGGTGCGCTTTCATGCGTATCGCGTTTCATTATGCTTGAAAAACGTCAAAAAACTTATGTAACAGGAGGTGTGGAACTCAAATGATCCCAGTGTTCGTACTGGTCATCGTGGCCGTGGCGGCAGGCGTGCTCTGCCTCGCCGTCGGCCTGGTGGTGGGCTATCAGCGGCGGAAGGCCGCCGCGGAGCGGGAGATCGGCTCCGCCGAGGAAGAGGCCCTGCGCATCATCAACGAGGCCACACGGAGCGCCGAGAGCAAGAAGCGCGAGGCCACCGTGGAGGCAAAAGAGGAGATCCTCAAAGCCCGCAGCGAATTCGACAAGGAGATCAAGGACCGCCGCGCGGAGGTCCAGCGCCAGGAGAACCGCCTGAACCAGAAGGAGGAGAACCTGGACAAAAAGCTGGAGAACCTGGAGCACAAGGAGGAGGCGGTCACCGCCCGCATCGCCTCCCTGGACGCGGAGAAGGCGGAGCTGGACCAGATCAAGGCCAGCCAGCTGGAGATGCTGGAGCGCATCTCCGGCCTGACGGTGGACGAGGCCAAGCGCTACCTCATCGACCAGCTGGCCGACGCCGTCACCCACGAGGAGGCCGTCAAGCTCAAGGAGATCCAGGCCCGCTTCAAGGAGGAGGCCGACAACTACGCCAGGGAGCAGATCGCCCTGGCCATCCAGCGGTGCGCCGCCGACCATGTGTCCGAGGCCACCGTGTCCGTGGTGCCCCTCCCCAACGATGAGATGAAGGGCCGCATCATCGGCCGGGAGGGCCGGAACATCCGGACCCTGGAGACCATGACCGGCGTGGACCTCATCATCGACGACACCCCCGAGGCCATCACCGTGTCCTGCTTCGACCCGGTGCGCCGGGAGATCGCCCGGCTGGCCCTGGAAAAGCTCATCCTGGACGGCCGCATCCACCCCACCCGCATCGAGGAGATGGTGGAGAAGGCCAAGCGGGAGGTGGACGCCACCATCCGCGCCGAGGGCGAGCGCGCCGTGTTCGAGACCAACGTCCACGGCCTGAACCCCGAGCTGGTCAAGCTGCTGGGCCGCCAGCACTACCGCACCAGCTTCGGCCAGAACGTGCTGAACCACTCCATCGAGGTGTCCCACCTGGCCGGCCTGCTGGCCGCCGAGCTGGGCGCCAACGTGGCCGAGGCCAAGCGCGCCGGCCTGCTCCACGATCTGGGCAAGTCGGTGGACCACGAGGTGGAGGGCTCCCACGTCCAGCTGGGCGTGGAGCTGGCCCGGAAGTACCACGAGAGCGAGGCGGTCATCCACGCCATCGAGGCCCACCACGGGGACGTGGAGGCCAAGACCATCGTGGCCTGCCTGGTCCAGGCGGCCGACGCCATCTCCGCCGCCCGCCCCGGCGCCCGCAAGGAGAACGTAGAGTACTACATCAAGCGCCTGGAACAGCTGGAGGAGCTGTCCTCCTCCTTCCCCGGCGTGGAGAAGGCCTACGCCATCCAGGCGGGGCGCGAGGTGCGCATCATGGTCCGGCCCGAAGAGGTGTCCGAGGACCGGCTGGCCCTGCTGGCAAGGGAGATTGCCAACAAGATCGAGGCGGAGCTCCAGTACCCCGGCCAGATCAAGGTCAACCTCATCCGGGAGACCAAGGCCATCGAGTACGCAAAGTAATATCCGCGAAAGAGAATCCCCACGGGATACCCGTGGGGATTCTTATCTTTCTGTTGCGCTTTTCCTATCGGTATGATATGATATGCCAAACCGACACACAAAGGAGAATGGTCTTTCCTATGCTATCCTTCAAAGACCCCGGGCTGGCCGACCGGCAATGGATCGCCCCCCTGCTGGCCGCCGAGCCCGCCCTGTCCCTGGAGTACTGCTTCGCCTCCGTCTACCTGTGGCGGAACATCTACGCCCAGCAGATCGCCCGGTCTGATGACCGGCTGCTGATCCGGGTGGTGGGCTCCCTGGGCCCCGCCTACCTCTACCCCGCGGGCTCCGGCCCCCTGGCCCCGGCGCTGGACGCCATCAGAGAGGACGCCGCCGCCCAGGGCGTCCCCCCGCTGCTGGTGTGCCTCACGGCGGAACAGCGGGACGCCATCGAGACAGCCTGCCCCGGCCGGTTCCAGTTCGAGGCCCACCGGGACAGCTTCGACTACCTGTACGACGTGAACCGCCTGGCCGACCTGCCGGGGAAAAAGCTCCACGCCAAGCGGAACCACATCACCCATTTCGACGCCCGGTTCCCCGACTGGACCTCCGAGCCGGTGACCGCCGACAACGTGGGGGAGTGCATGGAACTGGAGCGGCAGTGGAACCTGCTCCACCTGGCGGAGGAGCGGCGGGAGATCGCCGCCGGGGAGGACACCATCTCCGAGGAGTCCGCCGTCCTCCTGGACGCCCTGGAGCATATGGACGAGCTGGGCATGGAGGGGGTGCTCCTCCGGGCGGAGGGGAAGCCCATCGCCTTCTCCCTGGGCGGGCTCATCACCCCGGAGTGCTTCGACGTGAATTTTGAAAAATCCTTCGGAGACGTGCAGGGGGCCTACGCCGCCGTCAACCGGGAGATGGCCCGCCGGGTCCGGGAGTCCCATCCCCGGGTCAAATGGCTCAACCGGGAGGACGACATGGGGCTGGAGGGTCTGCGGAAGGCTAAGCTGTCCTACTACCCGGACATCCTGCTGGAGAAATACATCGCCCGGGAGGTCGGACCATGATCGAGCTGCGGCTCGCCCGTCCCGACGAGCTCCCCGCCGCGGAGGCCCTCTGGGAGGGGGCCTTCGGGGACGACGGAACTTTTCAGCGGCGGTTTTACGCGCTGTGCGGTGTGGACGCCCCCCTGATCCTGACGGAGGAGGGCGCGGTGCGCTCCATGCTGGCCCTGCCGGAGGTGGAGCTGGTCTTTGGGGACGGATGGAGCGTCAAGGCGGGGTACGTCTACGCCCTGACCACCCACCCGGCGGCCAGGGGGAAGGGCCGCGCCGCCCTGCTGCTGGACTACGCCGCCGAGTACGCGCGCCGCCGAGGGTACGACTGCCTGCTCACCGTGCCGGCGGAGCCCTCCCTGTTCCGATTTTTCGCCCGGTGCGGCTTTGAGGCGGGATCCTATCACAGGACGCTGCGGGCGGCCCCCGCCCCGGCCCCCCTCTCCCCCCTCTCCCCGGAGGAGTACGGCGAACTGCGGGAGTCCCTGCTGGCGGACCGGACCCACGTGCGCTTTTCCGCCGGGGAGCTGGCGTATCAGGCCGCCATGTGCCCCCATGCCGGCAGCGGGCTGTACCGGCTGGAGCTGGCCCACGGCTCCGGCTGCGCCGCCCTGGAGAACTGGCCGGGCGGGCCCGTGGTCAAGGAACTGCTCTGCGCCCCTGAGGATGGGGAACAGGGGGCGGCGGCCCTGTCCGCCCTCTGCGGGGAGGCCGTGGAGGTGAGAGTGCCCGCCTCCGCGGAGGACGGCGTCCCCTTTGCCGGGGCGCGATGGCTGTTCTCTGCGCCGCCCTCCCGGTGGAGGGCCTCCCCGGAGGGTTATTTCGGTCTCGGATTTGACTGAGGGTCATCAATATAGATAAAAACGGCGGAAATCCCGATACAGGGATTTCCGCCGTTTTGTTATACCTGTTTGCCGCCTATAACAGCCTCCGTTTTTCGCCGTCGAAGCTGTCAAAACGGCAGTCTCTGACGATTTTCCCACCCGCAAAAATCGACATGATTTGCAGATCCGATGTGATATAAACAGTGTGAACACTGTTTCTCGCAGGCGGTTCGGGGCCGCTGGTCAGACTAAGTACGGGGAGTAGAAAAAACTGAAAAACGCGTCCGGCGTGGCTAACCCCGTCTCATGTCTTTCATATCTCTTCCCGCGCGCTATAAGCTCCGCTTCCACCGCCTGGGTATCGCCCCTGGTCTGGGTAAACGCCAGAAGCTGACAATCCCAACCGGATCTGCTTTGCTTCATTTTTGCGATATCGCTCACAATATGATCCACAAACACATGGGGACTCTCGTTTCTGGTCTGGCATTTGAGCTCCACAAAAGTGTCCTCTCTGGAAGGCCTGCCGCGGTGGATCGAGATGTCCGCCCTGCATCCGCTCCCCGGATAGGCGGAACCGTCCTCCAGCTTCACTTCGTAATTGCCCCAATAGTGGGTGAGGATATAGTACGCCAGCTCAAGCTGGAACCAACGCTCCCAACCTCCAAATACCCGGGAGAGGCAGGCTGCCTTTTCACGCAGTTCCGGGTTGTCCTGGCACATCCTGGTCACGGCAGACTCAACTCTCATTGTGGCGCTTCAGATAGGCGATGAGCTTGGCGTTGGGGGCGATCACCGGCTCTCCCTGCGTCAGGACGGCCTTATGGTCGTGGAGCATGTTGTCCGCAGCCGCCTGGCAGTCAGCCAGTTCACGGATCGCTTCATAGGCGGCCTTTTGAGAGGCGCGCAGCTCGTTCAAAATGGACTGATAGTTTGCGGCCAAAAGGTGCAGAGGGCCGTTGGCCGCCTCCTGGAGGTACTCCTTGCTGGCGAGCAGGGCCGTCCAGGCCTTTTGGATGGTGTGATACGCCGCGCTGTCGCCGTTGAGGGAATTCATCTGGGCCTGCAGGTACAGGATATCCGCCTGCGCCGCGGCCTTTTTCCGGGAGAAGTTCATCTGGTAGAGGATAAAGTTCTGCAGCACCTTCTTGCTCTTGATAGGACCGCGGCCCTCATAGACCCGGCTTACAATCAGCAGGTGCAGGGTGAGACCCGGTCCGAGCGAGACGTGCTGGATGTCATGGGTGAAACTGGCGGATTCTTTCCACGCAAGAGCGGAGAGGGCGTTGCTCAGGAAGTTTACCGCCACCTTGACCGCCATCCCGGCGTAGCTGTCAAGGGCGGAGATGGTCTCCTGCTTTTCGGCATCGCCGGACGGCGTCCCGAACACCTCTTTGCCGATCTTTTCGATGACCTCGGCGATGTTCTTCATGGTGAACTCGGCCTCGACCTGGTAGTCCTCATGCTCTTTGGCGGCCATCCGGGTGTATTCGCCGTTAGAGTCCGCATAGAAGGATTTTACCGAGTTCTGGAACTCGGACATGAACCCCGCCGCGGCTTCCTTTACGCTTTTGCCCATTTCCTCCATGAACGCGCTAAATTCCTTGTCCGTGTTCGATAGGTCCTTGATCGTAGGGGATTTACCCATTTTTTGTTCCTCCTCTTTTGAAAAATGTAATTTCGAACGGAAAATCCTCCGTTCGTGTCGAAGTATAGCACCGCTTGGAGCGTCTGATAACTTACATATATGTAAATGCCGAAAAAAGGGGCTAAAACAGTTTGATTACATTTGACCCGCTTTGGAAAACCCTGCAAAGCCGGGGCATCTCCACCTATGATCTGGAATATCAGTATGACATCAATCCCGCGGAGATCTCCCGGCTCAAGCATAACCATAATTTTACCCTGCGCTCCGTGGATCGGTATTGCAAACTGCTCAGATGTACCCTGGAAGAGGTGATCGGGTATTACGATGATATGGAGATCTGACCTGCTCCGGGCGGCCGTCCCCGTGTCCGGCGGTGAACGCGGCTGCAGTTTGACCTAAAAAAGGCTTTGGGATAAAAGCGCGGCAAAAACGGCGGAGGCCGGGTCATATGACCCGGCCTCCGCCGTTTGGAAAAGTAGGAGGAACGCGTGAACAAGCCACGGTTTCTGCAATTTTGCGCGGGAGTTTCGGTCAGTTGGCTTTCTTCTCCTTCACCCAGCGGCGGACGATGGCGAACACGCCCCAGACAGTGAGGCCGGCGGCCACCACCCACACGCCGATGATGATGAACCAGTAGTTGGCGAAAGGCAGCTCTCCCACATGGACGCCGTGGACCACGCCGTTCATGGCGTTGGAGTTCACGGTGGTGTAGAGGATGTGCTTGATGGCCTGCCGGGAGAAGTACCGAGAGGCGGGGTTGTTGGCGGTGTCAAGAGGGGCGTCCACGGTGAAGCCGGTGAGCTTCAAATCGCCGCCGGCCCGGACGCACTGCTCGGTGTCCATGGTGCCGCCGCCGTCGTAGTCGGTGATGACGGTGCCGTCAAAGCCCCACTCGCCCCGCAGCACCCCCGTGAGCAGATGCCAGTTGCCGCCGGACCAGGTGCAGCCGATGCGGTTGAAGGAGGACATCACCGCCATGACGGTGGGGATCTCCGCCTGGGCCTGGGTGTAGGACTTGGTGGCCTCGTCGTACTGCTGGACGGTGATGGTCTGGGTGCCCCGCTCCTCGATGCAGGTCTGGAAGGGCTTGAGATAGATCTCGCGGATGGCCTGCTCGTTGGCGAAGGTGGCCACGTGGCTTCGGTGGTCCTCCTGGTCGTTGAGGGCCATGTGCTTGATGTAGGCGTACACGCCCTTCTGGGCGCAGGCGGTGGAGGCCTCCAGGGCCATCTCGCCGGACATAAAGCCGTCCTCGGAGTAGTACTCGAAGTTCCGGCCGGCGAAGGGCGTGCGGTGGATGTTCATGGCGGGGGCGTACCAGCCGGAGATGATGCCGGTGTACTGGTGATTGCCCCAGTTGCCGTCGGCGGCCAGGGCGTCCTCGCCCACGTAGTAGCCGTGGTAATAGGCGTTCTCACGGTCCCAGCTGGCCGCCTGGTTGGTGGCGCAGGGATAGGTGATGGAGTAGGGCTCGTGGGTGATGCCGCCCTCGTTCAGGCCGGAGGGGCCGTCATAGTCGATGGCCCGGGGCTTGCGCATATTGCCGGAGCCCAGGGTCTGATAGCCGCCGTTGCGGATGATGGTCTCCAGCTCCGCGATGTCCATCTGGTCGATGAGGGCGTCCCAGCCGCCCTCGGCCTCCACCTCGTCAAAGTCGCGGCCGCGGAAGTCGATGAGCTCCAGGCCGTTCTTCTGGCCATACTTGCCGTCCAGGGCGGCAGCCTCCTCCTCGGTCATGGGGTTCATGGAGGCCCCCACACCCTTGGCCTGGATGTTGGCCTTGATCTCGTCGGACACCTCGATCTCCCAGGTGTAGCCGTTCTTCTCGCTGAAGGGGCTCTCACGCTTGCTGTCCTGATCGCCGTGGGTCACGGGGAAGGTGCCCACCCAGTCCTGCCGGGTCAGGAACTTGTCCCGAGGGGTGAACTCGTCGTAGTGGGCGTGGTCGAACTGGTTGGTGACCTCCACCCCGGCCAGGGAGACGGCGTAGGTCTCGTTGTCCACCCCGCCGTTGCCGGAGAAGCTGTAAGTCCACTTGCCCACGAAGGAGGCGTCGGCCCCGCCGAACAGGGGCTCCACCTCGGTGCCGTTATAGGCCAGGAAGTTGTCCACGGCGGCGTGGGCGTTGGGGGCGGCGGTGAGCAGATAGTCGCCGGACTCCAGGATGTAGGTCTTGGCCTTCACGTCGTCATAGGAGATGAAGTCCTTGCGGTTGACGGTGACGGTGACCTCCTCGGAGGCGCCGGGCTCGATGACCCCGGTCTTCTCGAAGCCCACCAGGGAGGCGGCGGCCTTCTCCACGTAGTTGGCCTTGTCGTAGGCGGTGTAGGGGCTGTTCAGGTAGACCTGGACCACTTCCCTGCCGGCCACAGAGCCGGTGTTCTTCACGGTGACCTTGATCTGGATATTGCCGTCGGCGTCCATCTGGCCCATCTGGAAGCCGGACCACTCAAAGGTGGTGTAGCTGAGGCCGTAGCCGAAGGGATACTGCACCACGGAGGCGTAGTCATAATCGCCGGGGTTGCCCTGATCCAGGACCTTGTCCATGTACCGGGTCTCGTAGTACTTGTAGCCCACGTAGATGCCCTCGTCATAGAACACGGCGGCCTCCACGTCCTGGCCCCCGTTGACCATCATCATGTCGCCCATGTTCTGCATGGCGGGGGAGGAGAAGGCGTCATAGGCGAAGGTGTCAACAAGGTGGCCGGAGGGGTTGATGGCGCCGCTGAGCACGTCGGCGATGGAGCGGCAGGCGTCGCCGCCGGCGCCGGGGGCCCAGAGGACGGCGGTGATGTGCTCGTAGTCCTCCACCCAGCCCAGCTCGAAGGCGTTGTTGGTGTTGACCACGATGATCACGTTGTCGAAGTTGTCGTTCAGGTAGCCGATGACCTCCAGCTCCACGGAGTTGGGCTCCAGATAGTGCTTATCCTTGTCCTCGGCCACGTCGGTCCAGGCGCCCATATAGCGGCCCAGGTCCCGGCCCTCGCCGCCGGTGCGGGCGATGAAGAACACGGGGATGGTGCCCTCGGCCTCGCTCTTGGCCTCGTCAGGGATGGCGGACACGGGGGCCTCCCGGATGGTCCAGTCCTCGGCGCCGCCGTACATGATGGAGCCGTCGCCCCGCTTATAGGTGTCCTTGTTGTCGGTGTAGAACTTCCACAGGGACTCGTTGATGGAGAAGCCCTGCTCGGTGAGGGCGGTGCGCATATCGCTGGAGATGGTGCTGACGCCGGAGCCGGTGCCGCCGGCCAGCACGTCGATGGAGGAGGAGGAGAACAGGCTCAGCTTGGAGCCGGCGGCCACGGGCAGGCCCTTGCCGCCCTCGTTCTCGTTTTTCAACAGCACGAAGCCCTCGGCGCCGGCCTTGCGGGCATAGGCCTGCTCGGCGGCCTGGAGCTCCTTGGAGTCGGTGATGTCACGCTTGTAGTAGTCGGCGTCCACGTCGCTGGCGGCGCTGCCGCCGAACTGGGTCTCGCCGAAGATGTCCCGCAGCACCAGGTCGAACCGGCTGGTGGACACCACGGACACCACCACGGCGAAGGCCAGCAGGATGACCAGCAGGGGCGTGACGATGGCGGTGAGCTTCTTCGCGCTCATCTTTTTCTTTTGTCCTTTTTCTTTTGCCACAGGGATCCCTCCAGAAATCAGATTTCAGATTTTCCGGCCTGCGGGGCCGGAGGGATGGAGCGCGCTTCGGCCGTCCCCACGTGGGGGATGACCTTCCACTCCAGATTGGGCAGGAACAGGGCGGCCACGTCCAAAAACACGTTGAGGAGCAGGAACAGGGGCCACAGCAGGATGGCCGCCGCCAGCTTGACCGGCCCCACCCTGGGGACCCGCCGCCGCTCCAGGAGGAGCAGCACCCCGGCGAAGATCGACGTCAGCGCCCAGGAGACGGCGAACAGGATCAGGGACAGCCGCCCGTAGCAGGCCCAGACCGCCGCCCCGTCGTATCCGAACAGAGGGCACAGGGAGATAGCGGCCAGGGTCGCCAGCAGCAGCCCCACGCTGATGACCCCCAGGGGCAGGATGGTGGCGGAGATGTCGAAAGCGGAGAACCGCCCCTTGCCGTCCAGCCCGGACTTTCGGGAGAACAGGGCCCCCATCAGCGCCCGGAACCGGGTAAAGAACACGATCATGTGCCCGCAGGCCCAGCGGAGCCGCTGGCGGAGCATCACGGGGACGGTGGTGGGCTGCTCGTCGAAGAACTCCGCCTCGTCGCAGTAGAGGATCTTCCGCCCCCGGGCGATCTGATCGGCGGTGAACTCCCAGTCCTCGGTGAGGGTGACGTACTCCCAGCCCTGTTCCACCAGCTCGGCGGGGAACATATAGCCGGTGCCCGAGACCCGGGTGCTGACGTCGCAGACGGTGCGGCCCCGGGCCTCGAACCGGCAGGCGGAGATAAAGTAGATGCCGTACAGGCAGGACATATAGTTGCTGCCGAAGTTGCGGGAGTTGCGGTAGGAGGTGACGACGTGCCGCCCTCCCGTGGCCACGAACGCGTCGTTCATGCGGGAGATGTAGTCGGGTGAGAGGACGTTGTCGGCGTTGATGACGAAAAAGCCGTCAAACCCCTCGCCGGCCCAGTCCCGCCGGATGCGGCCGAACAGATAGCGGTAGGCGTAGCCCGCGGTGCGCTCCGCCGGGTTGTCGTACTCGTACACCACCGCCCCTTTCGCCCTGGCGATGGCGGCGGTGTCGTCGGTGCAGTTGTGGGCCGCCACAAAGACCCGCAGCAGCGCCTGAGGGTAGTCGTTCGCCCGGATGCTGTCCAGCAGGGCGCCGATCACCGCCGCCTCGTTGCGGGCGGCGATGATGACGCCGTACTTCAGCCGCCGATCCGTTCTGGGGTAGGTCCTTCGGCGAAAGACGCCGATGAGGGCGAATATCCCATAGTGGAACAGCAGCAGGAAAAAGCAAAGCCAGATGGCGATAAAAACAGTGGCGATCACGCCGAGGTATCCCATGTCATTCCACGCTCATTCATTCCATGTTCCGGCGCCTTTGCCGGGCGGCGGGGCGGATCGCTCGGATCAGCCCGCGCCCTGGGCGCCGCCGTTCAGATCCACGCCGGTGGCGGTGGTCTTGATCCACTGATAGTCGGCGGTGGCGTCAGAGGGGGTGTACTTGCCCATCCAGCCCTCAGCGTCGGGGGTGCCGCACCAGTAGTTCATCAGGATGCGGCCGTTGGTGGCGGGCAGGGGGCCGTTGTCGGCGGTGGTGACGGAGTACACCGCCTGGCCGTCCACATACCAGGTGATGGAGTCCTCGGCCCAGTCGAAGCCGTACTCATGGAACTCCTCGCTGGCGTCGAAGCCCAGCTCATACCAGTACTCGTGGCCGCCCTGGCCGTTCACATAGTAGTTGAACTGGACGCCGGTGGTGTCCTTGCCAAGGAACTCGATGTCGATCTCGTCCCAGGGGTTGGGGTTGCCGTCCAGGCCGATGTCATAGTTGCCGGTGCAGGTGAAGAAGGTGCTGGCGGTGCCCTCCACCTTGGCGGGCTTCATGCTCACCCGATACTGGCCGAAGCCGTAGTGCAGGGCGGTGCGGGACTCGCCGGCGTAGTAGCCCTGCTCCACCTCGCCCTTGGCGTCGGCGATGTGCAGGTGGAGCTGCCCGTCGGAATAGGTGACCTGGTCGCCCTTCCAGAAGGTGTTGAACACGGAGCCGTTGGACCAGCCGTCAGAGGCGAACACGCTGCCGTTGGCGGGGGCGCCGTCGGCGAAGTTCACGTCCAGGCCCTCGGCGGGGATGGGCTCGCCGCCGCCCTGCTCAGGCACCAGAGGGGCGCCGGCGGCGGAGGTCTTGACATACTTGTAGTCGGCGGTGGCATCGTTCAGCTCATACTTGCCCATCCAGCCCTCGGCGTCGGCGGTGCCGCACCAGTAGTTCATCAGGATGCGGCCGGGGGTGGAGGGCAGCGGGTTGTCGGCGGAGGCGTTGACGGTGTAGACGCCCTCGCCGTCCACATACCAGGTAATGGAGTCCTCGGTCCAGCGGAAGCCGTACTCATGGAACTCCTCGCTGGCGTCGAAGCCCAGGTCGTACCAGTACTCATGGCCGCCCTGGCCGTTGACAAAATAGTTGAACTGGACGCCGGTGGTGTCCTTGCCCAAAAACTCGATGTCGATCTCGTCCCAGGGGTTCTCCTCGCCCTGAGCGTTGATGTCATAGGGGCCGGTGCAGGTGAAGAAGGTGCTGGCGGTGCCCTCCACCTTGGCGGGCTTCATGCTCACCACGTAGTCGCCGAAGCCGTAGTACAGGTTGGTGCGGGCCTCGCCGGAGTAGTAGCCCTGCTCCACCTCGCCGTTGGCGTCGCCGATGCCTAAGTGCATCTGGCCGTCGGAGTAGGTCAGGTAGTCGGCCTTCCAGAAGGTGTTGAACACGCTGCCGTTGGACCAGCCGTCAGAGGCGAACACGTTGCCGGTGGGGTCGGCGCCGTTTGCGAAGTCCACCAGCATCTCGCCGCCGAAGGCGGCGTCGGAGGGCTGCCCGCTGGCGGGAGGATTGCTGGCAGGGCCGGGGCCCTGCCCGGTCTTGGGCCCGCAGGCGCACAGCACCAGGATCATGGCCGCTGCCAGAAGCATCGCAAGGACTTTCTTTTTCATGTGGGAACGCTCCTTTCCGATATTCCTCACCGCCTCACGCCGGAGGGGGTGAGCTTCTGGCCGCATTATAAAAAGAGGAACGCCCATTGACAATGGGCGTTCCTCAAACTGCTTTTTAATTACTTATTCTGCTGCCCCGCTTCCAGAAGCTGGGCCGTCTGTCTCCGGGGCGAACAGGATGTTCAGATGGAACACCCCGTCCTCCGCCGAGGCGGTCATCTCCCCGCCGTACTGGCGGACGATCATGCGGATGGACTGCATCCCGAAGCCGTGGTAGCCCCGGTCCTCCTTGGTAGTCATGGGCAGGCCGTCCTTGAACGCCAGCTCCCCCTCGAAGTAGTTGTCCTCCTGGATGAGGAGGATGTCCCCCCGGGCCTTCACCACCAGGTTCACCACCCGGCGCTCCCGGTCGGGCACCCGGCGGGCGGCCTCCAGGGCGTTGTCGATGATGTTGCCGAACAGGCAGTACAGGTCGCCGTCCCGGAGGAAGGACAGCCGCGCCCCGTCGGCCATGCAGGAGAAGGTGATGCCGTTCTGCTCGCAGTAGAGGCTCTTCTCGGTGAGCAGCACGTCCAGCAGGCGGTTGCCCGTCTCCACGGCGGAGTCGTAGATGGAGATGGACTTTTGCAGGTCGTCCACCGCCTCCGCCGTCACCCCCTCGCCGGCCGAGGCCATGGTCCCCAGCCGGTAGCGGATGTCGTGGCACTTCACGTTGATGAGGTCGATGGTGTCCTTGGAGATCTCGTACTGCCGCTGGCTCTGGTGGATGGCGTGGCGGAGGTAGGCCAGCTGCTGCTGGAGCTCCTTACCCTCCACCGTCTTGAAGCTGAGCAGCAGCACCACGGCGCAGCAGATCACCGAGAAGCAGTTTCCCGTCTGCCGCAGCACGAAGTACTCCCACACCTCAAAGCGGTTCTCCCCGCCCGCGGTGAGGGCGCCGAAGTAGATGTCCTCAAAGGAGCAGAGGATCACCGTCAGGCCCAGGATCAGCAGGGACAGGGCCAGCAGGCCCTGATCCACCCGCCGGTTGGACAGGTAGGGCAGGAGCCGCCGGACCAGGAGGAAGTACACCGCCGCGGCCGCCGCGAAGAAAAAGGCATAGTACAGCAGATGGTAATACAGCTCGTACCGATCCCCCCATCCGTCGCACACCCGCATCTGCCGCAGGCCGCACCACAGCAGCAGGAAGAGTTTGTAGGTCATGTTCTGGGCGGCGTAGGCCATGGAGCAGCAGAACAGCACGGTAGAGCGCCGCTCCTCAAAGCAGAAGCCCATCTGGAGCACCGAGGCGGCAAACAGGAACAGGTAGAGGAAGCTGCGTCCCCACACATCGTTCCCGATGGCCTGGTAGGCCCAGGCCGCCGGGAGGGCAATGGCCAGCATGGCCGCCGCCCCCGCCAGGAACCGCAGGGGGAACCGGGAGGCCCGGTCCAGCTTCCCGGCGGTGAGCACATAGAATACGTACAGCTCAAACAGGAACTCCAGGATGATCGCCCGGTAGACGAACCAGAACTCCATGCTCACCCCTCCCCTCTGGAGCCGGCGTACCAGTTGGCCAGCTCCGCCATGAACTCCGCCCGGCGGGGGCGGCTGATCTGAAGGACCTCGCTGCCGATCCACACGTCGTACCCCTTCACCCGGGTGATGAACTTGGGGTTCACCAGATAGCACTTGTTGCAGCGCAGGAACCCGTGGGCACTGAGCTCCCGCTCCACGTTGGAGAGGATGCCGGTCATCTCGATGGTGTCGTCGATCAGGTGATAGTACAGCCGGTGGCGGATGATCTCCACATACATCAGCTTGTCGGTGGAGATGCGGCACAGCCCGCCGGGGGTGTTCACCGTGAAAGCCCGCTCCTCGTTCATGACGTAGATGTCCAGCGCCTTTTTGAACTTCAGGGAGAAGTCGAAGTAGCTCACCGGCTTGAGCAGATAGCTCACCGCGTCCACCTCATACCCCCGCAGGGCGTACTGGGCCAGGTTGGTGATGAACATGAGGGAGACGTTCCTGTCGTGCTTCCGCAGTTCGATCGCGGTGTCCATGCCGTTTTTCTCCGGCATCTGGATGTCCATGAACACCACCGCGTACACCGTCCGATAGTCCCGCAGGAACTGGGCGCCGTTGGAGAACCGAACGATGTTGAACTCCTGGCCGGTCTCGGCGGCGTACCGCTGCACATATTCCGTCAGCCGCTGGGCGGCGGCGTCCTCGTCCTCCACGATGGCGATGTTCCTCACGTTTGCTCCCCCCCATTGGGCAAAAATGCGCAAAGGTATGTATATTATACCGCAAATCCAAAAAAGCGCAAGACCGGCGCCGAAAATGTCTTTTCTTCCCCGCCGCCTCTCTGTCCAGGACCAATTGCGCTCCCAGATCGACAGAGTGGAAAAAGCCAAAGCTCCTTGCGTTTTTGCACCGATTTTGATATAATATCAGGGAATCCAGCCGCCTGGTTTCAAGGAACCGTTCACCTGTCAAATAAGGAAGGAGCAGACGCAGATATGGATTACTATAACCTCTCCGCCCGAGACCTGGGCCGGGACGCCAGGATCCCCATCGTCAAGCTGAACGACTCCGGCGAGGTGTTTTACGAGCTTGCCCTGGAGATGCTGAACGCCATCCAGGCCAACAACGCCGCCGGAAAGCCCACCGTGTTCATCTGCCCCGTGGGGCCGGTGGGGCAGTACCCCATTTTCGTGCGGCTGGTCAACCGGGAGCGGGTCAGCCTGAAAAACTGCTGGTTCTTCAACATGGACGAGTATTTGAACGACGACAGCGGTTATATCGACGACGGCAGCCCGCTGTCCTTCCGGGGCTTTATGGCCAGGAACGTCTACGGGAAGATCGCCCCGGAACTGCTCATGCCCCAGGAGCAGCGTCTGTTCCCCGACCCCCGGGACCCCGGCGGGGTGGACCGGCTCATCGAAGAGCTGGGCGGCGTGGACGCCACATTCGGCGGCATCGGCATCAACGGCCATCTGGCCTTTAACGAGGCCCGGGAGGACCTGAGCGCGGAGCAGTTCGCCTCTTTAAGCACCCGCGTGGTGGAGCTGACGCCGGAGACCCGCACCGCCAACGCCATCGGCGACCGGGGCGGGGCCATCGACGCCATGCCCAGGCTGGCCGTCACCATCGGCATCAAACAGATCCTCTCGGCCCGAAAGGTGCGCCTGGGGGTGTTCCGGGAGTGGCACCGGGCGGTGATCCGCCAGGCGGCCTACGGTCCTGTGACCGCCCACTTCCCCGCCTCCCTGCTGCAGGACCACCCGGACGCGGTCATCTACGCCAACGCCGTCGCCTCCGGGCAGCCGTTCTGAGCGCCGGACCATGGATCAGCTGTATTTCCACGGCGGCCCTGTCTATGTGGACGGCAGGCTGCAAACCGTCTCCGTCCTGGTCCGGGACGGGAGGACGGCCGCCCTGGGCGGCCCCGCCCCGGAGGGCTGCCCCGCCATCGACCTGGGGGGCAGGATGCTCGTCCCGGGCTTTCTGGACATCCACACCCACGGGGGCGGCGGGGTGGATGTGAACGCCGCCGATCGGGAGGGGTTCGCGGCCATTTCCCGGTTCTTCGCCGCCCAGGGCACCACCGGCTGGCTGTGCAGCATCCTCACCGACACGGAGGAGCACACCCTGTGGTCCATCTCCCAGGCCCGGGCTGCCATGGAGAACCCCGCGGCGGGGGCCAAACTGCTGGGCATCCATCTGGAGGGTCCCTTCCTCTCCCCGGACTACAAAGGGGCCATGCCGGAGCGCCTGCTGCGCGCCGGGGACGCCGCCCTGTTCCGCCGCTACCAGCGGGCCGCCGGCGGCGCCATCCGCTACATCACCGTCGCCCCGGAGGTGGAGGGCGCGCTGGATATGATCGGGGAGGTCGCCGGCGAGGTGGCGGTGGCCATCGGCCACTCCGGGGCGGACTATGAGACCGCCGTCTGCGCCATTGACGCCGGAGCCCGCTCCTGCACCCACACCTTCAACGCCATGGCCCTGTTCCACCAGCACCGCCCGGCCATCATGGGGGCCGTGCTGGAGCGCCCCGTGTGGTGCGAGGCCATCTGCGACGGGCGGCACCTCCACCCCGGCGCGGTGCGGATGCTCCTGGCCTGCAAGGGCTGGGACAAGGTGGCGGCGGTCACCGACTCCATCCAGGCCGCCGGCCTGCCCGACGGGCGCTACAAGCTGGGGGTCAACGACGTGGTGGTCCGGGACGGGGACGCGGTGCTGGCCGACACCGGGGTGCGGGCCGGCTCCACCCTGACCACCGGGCAGGCCCTGAAAAACCTGGTGAAGTTCACTGGAGAAGGGGTGGAAAGGGTCCTGCCCCTGCTCACCGCCAACCCGGCAAAGCTGGTCGGGCTGGAGGGCAAAGGGGCCATCGCCCCCGGCATGGACGCCGACTTTGCCGTCCTGAACGCCGGACTGGACGTGGAGGCCACCTATGTGGCCGGACGGCGGGTCTGGCCTAACTGAACACGGCAACATTAAGAGGGACGAGGCCGAAGCCTCGTCCCTCTTTATTACCTGGGTATCACTGTTTCAGCGGCCCCAGGCCGGTGTATTTCTCCGTGACCTCCAGCAGCCGGTACACATCCAGCCAGGGCTGGAGGGCCGCCTCCCTTTGGCAGACCAGGTCCCGCAGGTCCTCCCACAGCCCTCTGGCGCGGTCCTCCTCCCCGCGCGCCAGGGCGGCCATAGCGCGGGCAAGCAGGGCCGACGCCTCCAGGTGGCGCTCCAGGCGCGCCCAAAAGCCCTCCCGGACGGCGTCCTCCGCGGGGGCCCTTCTCTCCAGCTCCCCGTGGAAGCGGACGCACAGCGCCTCCAACCGCTCAAACCGCTGGGCCATGGCCGGATCCCGCCGGGGCCCCTTCCCGTTGAGATAGTCGGGGCCGCTCAGCTCAGACAGCCGCGACAGGCAGTCCCTCGCCCCCTCCCAGCCGGGGCCGTAAGCGGCGGAGAAATACTCGGTCATGATCTCCTCCACATCGGCGGTCTCGTCCATGAGCATCCGCCCCATCACGTAGTTGGGCAGGGCGTTGGGCATGGCCGCCCGCAGCTCCTGACAGCTCATATACCCGTTGAGGCCCATCTGCCGCAGGCGCTTTATATCCCCGGCGATGACCCGGGACAGCCCCACATAGCCGAAGTCGCCGTAGTGGGCCCGCCCCAGGGGGTAGTCGTAGACAAAGCTGTCCCCCCGGAACTGCCCCTGCCAGCCCCGCAGGAAGGCCAGGTTCTCCGCCAGATCGACGGGCAGGGTGATGCGGTTGCGCTCATAGGGCGGGATGGCCGCCTCCGCCGCCCCCAGGTCGTAAGAGCGCTCGAAGGTGCGGCTGATGGGGGCGAACATCAGCACGAACCGATCCGGGTTTTTCAGCCGCGCCCGGACGGGCGGCCACAGCAGCTCCTGATAGAGCAGGAACACCAGCTTCGTATCCAGGCCGCGCTCCGTCAGGCGGCGGTCGATCCCGTCCAGCAGCTCTACATACTGGTCGGACAGGGTGGTCTTTCGGCACTCCTCACACTCGCAGACGTTATTGTATTCGTCCGCCAGCCAGATATGCAGGTAGTCCACGTCCGGGTGGGCGGCGGCGTAATCTGCCACCAGGCCGGTAAAGGCCTCCACCGCCTCCCCGTTGTGATAGCAGAGATTGGTGTCGGCGGGGATGCCCATAAACAGCTCCCGCCTGCCGTTCACCAGGGCGGCCCTTTGGGCCAGCGCCCGGGGCAGGGGCTTTCCGCCGGGCTTCCAGGCCACCGTCTCGCAGCCCAGCGCCTCCCCCGTCCAGCCGTGCCCCACCTTGTGGAGCAGCAGCCCCCGGCGGCGCAGCTCCCTCTCCGCCTCCTCGCACAGGGCGGCGGCGTCCGCCACCGAAAAGGGCTCCGGCGGCAGCAGAGGGTTCCCCTCGTGATGGTACCAGCGGGCGTAAAAGGTATAGGGGATCTTGAACTGGAAGAAGAAGCTGTTGAAGCCCGCCTTGGGCAGCCAGTCGATGAAGTCCAGCACATTCTCCCGGGAATCGGCCCCCTCGATGCACACCCCCCGGTGCCGGAAGGAGGCCGTCACGGTCTCCTCCAGCTTTAGTCCGGCGCGGGAGACGGCGGGGACGATCTCATTGCCCCGGCCGGGGGCCAGGAAGCGGCACCCCAGCCGCCGAAGCAGGTGATAGGCGCCCAGCAGGGCCGCCCGCCCCCGGTTGGCGGCGAGCCTCCCTCCCTCCGGCGTGACCGACAGGGAGAACCGATCGTTCTCCTCCGGGGGGGAGGGCTCCAGGACCAGCTCCACCGTCCAGCGGCCTTCCTCCCCCGCCAGCATCCGGCCCAGATAATCCTTCAGCTCGGCGGCGGCGAAGGCCAGCGCCTCCGGGCCGCCTGGGGGATAGATCGTCAAAATCTCCATATCCGCCCTCCTTCGGGCGAAAAAGGGCCCTGTGGAACAGTTCCCGTATCCACAGAGCCCTTTCTCTATGCTATGGTTTCAGTTTTGGAACAGACGGGGCTCAACCCACCTGATCCAGGGCCTCCTGCATCACGTCGTACAACACCCACTCGGCAGTGTCGTGGGCCTCTTCCTCGGTGATGTTGCCGCCCTTGACCATGTCGCTCTGGACGCCCTCATAGTAGCCCTTCATGGTGCCGTCGCCCATGGCGGCCTTCATGTCGGCGATGTTGAACCAGTGCGCGTCGCCCCACTGGACCAGCTGGATGTTCTTATCGGTCGCGGTCTGCTCGGCGCACCAGCCGGCCACCTCGTCGGCGTGGTCGGGGTTGGAGCCGTAGTCCATGGCCTTGTACAGAGCGCGGCTGAAGCGGACCAGGGTGTCGTGGTTCTCTTCGGCGTACTTGGGCAGGCAGATCCAGCTGGACATGTTGGTGGAGCCGTCGGAGAAGGTGATCTCATAGGAGCCCTCGGTCTGCTCCAGGCACATGGAGGAGTAGGGGTTCCAGGTGACGGCCACGTCGATGTCGCCGGAGACCATGGCGGGCACGATGTTGGAGGCGTCCAGGTTGAAGGTCTGCACGTCGTCCCGGGTCAGGCCGGCGGCGGCCAGGGCGCCGTCCATGGTGGTCTCGGAGGAGGAGCCGGCGGTGTAGCCGATCTTCTTGCCCTTCAGGTCGTCAACGGTCTGGATGCCGGAGTCCTTGGCGCACACCAGCTTATCCTCGGTGTGGACGGAGCTGGGGGCGAAGATGATGGCGTTGCCCAGGATACACAGGCGGTGAGCGCCCTTGCCGATGTAGGCCAGGTCGATGGAGCCGCCCTCCATGGCGGCAATCTCGGCGGCGCCGTCGGCGAACTCGGTGAGCTCGATGGTGATGCCCTCTTCCTCAAAGAAGCCCTTCTTGATGCCGGTCATGACCGCCCACAGAGAGGCGTAGTTGGGCATGTAGCCGATCCGCAGGGTGATGGCCTCGCTATTGGCCTTGGGGCCGCAGGCGCACAGGGCAAATACCATGACCAGGGCCAGCAGCAGCGCGATGAGTTTCTTCATTTCATTTCCTCCTAATCAATTTTACCTGTTATTTTTACCGCGAACGCGGTCAGGCACATATGGGGTGGATGCTCACTTGCGGACTTCCAGGTACTCCTGATAGACCTCGTTCCAGATCTCGGCCTTCAGGCGCATGAACTCGGGGTCGTTCTTGGTGGCCTGGTCCCGGGGATAGGGGATGTCGATATCCACGATCCGCTTGATGCGGCCGGGCCGGGCGGACATGATGACCACCCGCTGGGCCAGCAGGATGGCCTCGTCCACGTCGTGGGTGATGAAAAAGCAGGTCTTCTTCTCCTCCTCCCAGGTCTTCAAAAGCTCGGTCTGGAGCTGGGCCCGGGTCTGGGCGTCCAGGGCGCCGAAGGGTTCGTCCATCAGCAGCACCTCGGGGTTGTTGGCGTAGGCCCGGGCGATGGCCACCCGCTGCTTCATGCCGCCGGACAGCTCCTTGGGGAAGGAGTTTTCAAACTCCTCCAGGCCCACCATCTTGATGTACTTGCGGGCGATCTCCTGGCACTCGGCCTTGGGAAGGCGCTTCATCATGGGGCCGAACATGACGTTCTGGATAACGGTCTGCCAGGGGAACAGGGCGTACTGCTGGAACACCACGCCCCGCTCCACGCCGGTGCCCTGGATGGGCTTGCCGTCCAGGTAGCAGGTGCCGCTGGTGGCCTCGTGCAGGCCGGCGATGATGTTCAGCAGGGTGGACTTTCCGCAGCCGGAGGGGCCCACCACGCAGACAAACTCGTTCTCCATGATGTCAAGGTTCACGCCGTTCAGCGCGATGGTGGTGCCGCGCTCTCCGACGTATTCCTTCTTAACGTTCTCGATGCGGAGCTTTACTGCCCTTCTCTCTTCTCCTGCCACGATGTCAGTCTCCTTTCAATAAAATCTACCAGGATATTCAGCAGCGTGCCGATGATGCCGATGATGATGATGTACATCAGCATGGGGGCGGATTCAAAGTTGCCCTTCAGGGCCATGATCCGCATGCCCAGGCCGGCCTGCGCGCCGGTGGACTCGGCGGCCAGCAGGGTGGTGAGCCCCGCGCCCAGGCCCAGCCGCACGGCGGTGATGATAAAGGGCACGGTGGCGGGCAGGGTGATGCGGAAGAAGATGTCCATGTCGTTGGCGCCCAGCACCCGCGCCGCCTTGACCAGGGTGTTGTCGATGTTGCGGATGCCGCCGTAGATGGTGATGCACATGGTCATGAAGGTGCAGATCCAGATCAGGATGATGGCGGGGGTCTTGCCCACGCCCACCATGATGACGATCAGCGGGGCATAGGCCAGGGCGGGGATGTTTCGGATGAAGTTGATCCAGGGCTCGATGATCTTGCGCACCGGCAGATACCAGGCCATGAGGAAGGCCACGGGCACCGCGGTGACGAAGCCCAGGCAGAACCCGCAGACCGCGCAGATCATACTGCTCGCCAGGTCTTTCCACAGGACCTTGCGCTCAAAGGCCATCAGGGGGAAGGATTTGATAAAGGTCTCGTCGATAAAGGGGAAGCTGCGGCCGGTTTTCTCTCCCTGGGACAGCAGGAACCACACCAGCATAGCCACCAGGAACGAGATCAGAAGCCAGACCCTGTTGCTGATGACGAACTTCTTTTTCTTCGGCGCCGGAGGGGTAGGCTTGGCCTGCTCCGTCGGCTTTTCCTGGGTGATCTCATTTTTCGTTTCCATATGACACCTTCCTTTTCCGTTTCTTGCGGCGTTTGTTGGGACAAGGACGCCGCCGCCTTGTTGTCACCGAACAGCGCTCAGCCGCAGCAGGGGTGGCCGTGGCCGTCCCGGGTGTGGCTGTTCTGGGCGGGGTCCTTCATGCACAGATGGACCGCCGCGGTGGTAAAGGTCCTGGGCAGGGCCAGGATGTTGGGCTCCGGCCCCACATACTTCTTTTTCGCGTCCTCCAGGGCCTCCTCGAAGGTAGCGCGGGTCTTGAGCCCCATGCTCCGGGCGATGCCCGGCTCCCGGGCCCCCACGATGTAGATGGCGCTGGTGTGCTCCTCGGCCAGGTGGCCGCAGCTCATCATGGAGAAGCCGTGGAAGGGGTGGAAGGCGTTTGCGAAGCGGTATTTGTCGGTATACTCCTTCCGGGTGGCGAAGTACTCGCCGTAGCGGTCCATGTCGGGAAGGATGTTCATGTAGTCGTGCTGGAACATCTCGTACAGCTCCCGGAGGTAGGGCCAGCGCTGGTCGTGGAAGTACCCGTCGCAGATGGAGGAGACGATGAACACGCACTTGTCGGCCAGCACCCGCTTGTGCCGGATGACCTGGGCGGACAGGGCCTGCATCATCTGGATGGGGTTGGTGCCCATGCCGTCCCCGTAGTGGAAGCTGGTGGGCATGCCGAACACCACCACATCGTACTTCTTCTCCGCCCAGTGGACATACGTCCGCCTGTCGGCGGTCCTCCAGGCGACGGGCTGCATCTCCCTGGCCCAGCCGGAGTTGATCTCGATCTGGCGGGACTTGGTGTCCAGCACCGCGTCGCAGCAGAAGAACTTATGGCCCATCTTCTCCTCCATGAGCATCCCCTGCTCATCGAACTTCGCCCGCATGAGGCTGGAGGTGGACACGGGGACGAAGTCGGAGCGGTGCATCACCTTGGGGACATGGTGGGCGGAGATGGAGCGCCAGTGGGTGATGCCGGTGGCGCAGTGTTTATACCCGCCGGAGTAGCCCCCGTAGGGGTTGCCCTGGGTGTGGCCGATGAGGATGGGCAGGTCGGCCTCGAACACGTAGCGGTTCATGATGACGTGGTCGCCGCCGGCGGTAAAGCCCAAATCCACCAGGTGGTCGTAGTCCTCGCTGTCGTGGCTGGTGATCTGGCCGGAGGGATAGAACTCGCCGAACAGCTCCTCCCCCAGGATGGCCTTCATCTCGGGCACCGTGGCCCTGGGATGGAGGCCGTTGGAGAACAGCAGCAGGACGTCCTCTTTCTTCACCCCGGCGGCGTACAGCTCGTCCAGGCAGGCCCGGATGGCCACCTTTCGGTGGCTGGTGGGCTGGCAGCCCCCCTTGACGATGTCCGGGATAACGAACGCCACCTTCATGCCGGGCGCGGCCAGCTCCCGGAGGGCGGGCATCCCGATGGGATGGCGGATGGACTCCAGGGTGGCGCTGTACAGGCTGTCCCAGTCCTGGGGCAGGCAGGGGGGATCGGGCACCGTCTCCCCGGGGATGAACACGTCGGTGCTGTCGGGCAGGTCGGCCCCCATCATGCCGTGGCCGTACTCGAATTCCAGATGCTTCATGGCCGCCCTCCTTATTCGCCCAGATACAGGCGGATGATCTCCAGATACTCCTCGGGGTAGAAGCCGATCTCCCCGGTGAACCGGGTGAGGGCGATGAGCCCGCCGTCGATCTCGTCGATGGAGGCCAGCATGGCGGCGTTGTCCGCCTTGAGGCCGCCGCCGTACACCACGTCCATGCCGCCGGTGCGCTCCTTCACGAACCGGGCGATCTTGGTGATGTACTCCTTCCCCGCCGGGGTCTTGCCCGGGCCGATGGACCACACCGGCTCGTAGCCGATGACGATCCTGCTCTTATCCGCTCCCTGAAGGCCCACGTCAAGCTGCCCGCCCAGGACCTCCTGCCAGCGCTCCTGCTCCTCAGCCGTCTCGCCGATGCAGTAGAGGACGGTGAGGCCGGCCTCCTGGGCCCGGAGGATCTCCTGGTTCAGCAGGCGGTCGACGGCGCCCGTGTCTGTGACCCCCGCCTCGGCCAGGACGCCCTTTTTGTCGTTGCGCTCCTCGCAGTGGCCGATGAGGGTGGAGGTGCAGCCCATGGCCCTGACGATGTTGGCGGTGCGGTTGGTGGTGAAGGCCCCGAAGTTGCCCCCCACGGCGGTGTCCATGCGGTACACCCCCTGGCTGCCGATCTGGACGGGACTGTTTTCACTCAGAGCGGCCACGGCCCCCAGCAGATGGGCCTCCGGCAGATACTGGACGAACTCCACCTTCGCCGGGTCGTACTTCCGCAGGGCCTCCTGGGTGCCGTTCACCACGGCGGCCCCCCAGTCCCTCACCGGGGCCAGGCGGTTCACCCCGCCGTACTCCACGGGGGTGTCAAACCGCTTCAGATTCAGGTAGATATGCTTCATGCCGGCCTCACTTTCTTAGCAGGGCGTACTGGGGCAGATCCCCGCCCATGAGGGGCAGGGCGTAGTCGAAAAACGCGTCGGCGATCCGATCGCCGTCCACGATCCACTCCAGGGGAAACTTCTTCTCCGCGTTGGCCACGCCGGCCAGCGGGGTGAGGAACAATTCGGAGCGGTATTCCGGCCTCCGCTCCGCCCGGATGGCCACCATGGAGCCGCTCTCCCCGGCCAGGGCCGCGTTCACGGCATATTCGCCCACGGCGTAGGCCTCCCGCCGGTCCACCGGGGACACGTAGGGGATGCTGGCCCGGCCCAGCAGTCCGGGCTTCTCCGCCCGGGACTTGATGCCCAGCCTTCGGATGACGGCGTCGGAGATGTGCTGGGCCGTCCCGCCGGGCACCGTGTGGCCGAAGCCGTCCACGATGCCGGTGTCGGCGATGGGCTTGCCGTCCAGCCCCCGGATGCCCTCGGACACGGTGACCAGCAGGCCCTTCCCCCTGGCGTAGGCCGCCTCGATGTCCGCCAGCATTTTGTCCTCGTCCACCGGGATCTCGGGCAGATAGGTCAGCGTCTCGCAGTCGGTGAGGCGGGCGGCCAGGGCGGCGGCGGCGGTGACCCACCCGGCGTTGCGGCCCATGAGCTCCAGCACCACCACATGGATGGGGAGCGCGGAGGCGTCCAGGGCCAGCTCGGCGGCGCTGAGACCCGCGTACCGGGCGGCGGAGCCGAAGCCGGGGCAGTGGTCGGTGACCTCCAGATCGTTGTCCATGGTCTTGGGGATGCCGATGACCCGCAGGTCCAGCCCCCCCCGGCGGGCCAGCTCGTTCACCTTATAACAGGTGTCCATGGAGTCGTTGCCGCCGTTGTAGAAAAAGCAGTCGATGCCGAATCTCTTTAAGGTGTCCAGCACGGTGGGGTAGTCCGCCTCCCTCAGCTTCCGCCGGCAGGAGCCGATGGCGGAGGCGGGGGTGTCCCGCAGCTTTGCGATGGTGGAGGCGGGCACGTCGGTCAGGTCGATGAGATCCCCTTTCAAAATGCCCTCCGCGCCGAACCGGGCGGCGTAGATCTTACCCGCCTGGCCGGACTTGCGGGCGGCCTCCACCGCCCCCTGGAGGGAGCAGTTGATGACCGCCGTGGGGCCGCCGCCGTGGGCGATGAGGATGTTTTTGCCCATGTCAAATCCCCTTTTGGCGGTAGCGCTCCGCCATCTCGTCCAGGGACACCGGCTCGATCAGCGGGGCCTTGCCCACCGAGTCGAACTCCACGATCAGGGTGCCCACGACCTCCTTCACGCCCCGCTCGATGCAGTCCACGATGCGTGCCACATCCCCGTCGGGCACATCGCCGTACATGACGGTGTCCATGATGGGCGGGAAGAACACCCGGGGATCGAAGGCGGAGGGATTCGCCGCCAGCAGCTGATAGATGGGGCCGATGGAGGGGCTCTCCCGCAGGGCGGGCTCGTTGTGGAACAGCTCCCGCAGGTTCCGGGTGACGGCCAGGCGGATGTCGGTGTCCACGTTGATCTTGCGGATGCCCAGCTTGGAGACCTCTTTCAGCTGCTCCTTCTTGATGCCGTAGGCGTCGTGGATGTCGCCGCCCAGGGCGTTGATCTCTGAGACGATGTACTGGGGCACGGTGGAGGAGCCGTGGCTCACCAGGGTGCCCTCGATGCCCTCGTGCATCATGCACTCCTTGGTCGCGATGGCGATCTCCTTGCGGATGACGGTGTCCCTGCCCTTGTTGGCCCCGTGCTTGGTGCCGTAGCTGATAGCCAGGGCGTCCACCCCGGTCTGCCGGAAGAACTTGACCGCGTCCATGGGGTTGGTATAGGTGGAATTGGCGGCGAACACGTGGTCCTCCACCCCTGCCAGCACCCCCAGCTCGCCCTCCACGGTGACCCCCCGCTCATGGGCGTATTTCACCACCTCGCGGGTGAGCGCCACATTCTCCTCAAAGGGGAGGGACGACCCGTCGATCATCACGGAGGTGTATCCCCCGGCGATGGCGGCGGCGCAGGCGTCGAAGGTCTTGCCGTGGTCCAGGTGCAGGGCCACCGGGATGGGGCTGTGCTCGGCGTACTTTTTCACCGCGTTGGCGATGTTCTGGGCGCCCTTCTTCTTGTCCTCCAGGGTGCCGTTGGCAAAGTCGGTGCGGCCGCCCATAAAGGCGTTGGCCAGATCCGCCCCCTGGAGGATGGCGGCGGAGCGGAACATCTCGTGGACCTCGATGACCGCCTTGGCCTGGCACACGGCGTTGACGTTGAACGCGCCCTGGGCGTAGTTGTATTTCTCGGTGGCGTCTAAGATCGCTTTCATCGGGACCAGCGGCATCGTCTCTCACCTTTTCCTTTTTGTTTCAGAGTTGTTTCCAATCCTATACAAAGAGTTTAATATATTTCTCATAAAATTGCAACAATTATTTTCATTTTTTGTGCAAATCAACAATTTCCATCGTTAAAGTTCCAGTCTTTCCCTGCGGCGGGCCTGAAAAAGCCATCCCCCGGCTGTGAGCCGGGGGATGGCTTTGCGATCAGTCTGTTCCGTTGCCGGGCCGCCGCTCAATCGACGTAGCCGGCCTCCACAAAGCGCTGGAGCATGACGGCGATCTGGCAGCGCTGGACGCTGCCGGCGGGGGCCAGGGCGCCGCTGTCATCGCCCTGGATCACGCCCGCGTTCACGGCCCAGGACATGGCCGTCTTCGCCCAGCCGGGGACAGAGGCCCCGTCGGGATACTGGTCCAGGATGGACTCGTCCGCCACGGGCTGGTCGGCGGCGTTCCACATCACCATGGCCAGCTCCGCCCGGGTGATGGTCCCCATGGGACGGAAGGCGCCGTCTCCGCTGCCCTGCATGATCTGGCACTGGGCGGCCCAGGTCACATAGGGGGCGTACCACGCGCCGGCGGGCACGTCGGTGAAGCCGGAGCCGCCGGTGGGCAGCTCGGATCTGTAGAACCGATACATCACCGTGGCGACCTCGGCGCGGTTGGCGGCGGCGTCGGGCAGGAAGAGCCCGCCGCTGCCCTCCATGAGGCCGCTCTCAGAGACGAAGGAGACCGCGTCGGCATACCAGGCGTCGGCGGGCACATCGGGGAAGGTCTTGGGGGAGGTGGGCTTCTCTACTTTTTCAATGGTACCGAGATAGTTGAGGATGGTGAACCCCTCGTCCTGGAAGGTGGAGTAGAGGCCGCTCTCGTCCCCGACCAGCTCGCCGTCGGCCCGCAGGACCTTGATGACGCCCATATTCAGGCCGTCGAAGACCTCGACCTCACCGTCATCGTCCCATGGGAAAGCGCCCTTGAGGACGTTGTCCTCCATCAGGCCGACGGTTCCGCTGTTGGAGAACGCGAACCAGTCATCCTCGGAGTAGATGAAGGTGTTGCCGCTGATCTCGCTGACAACGGCGCCATCGGGTTCGTAATCCGCTTCGATCCACAGAAGGGCGGCTTTGTTGCCGACGATCTTTTCCACGCTGGTGGGCGCCTCGTCGCTGCCGCACACATAGAGCATGAACGCGATCTCGTTGCTCCGAATGGAGGCCACCTCGCTGCCGGGATCGACGATGAGGTCCTCGTCCACAGTGTTTTGGGCGATGGAGCCATCCACCACGGTGTTGTCGATCTCCAGCGTATCAAAGTGGCTGCCGCGGATGTCGCCCGAGACGCTGTCCTCGATCAGCGTGGAGCCGCTGACGGTGGTATTGGACATGGAGCCAAGGATGGAGTCAGAGATGCAGACGCCCGCGGAGAGGGTGTCCTCACCGCTCTCGTCCCTGGCGTCCACGGTGACGGTGCAGCCGTCGAAGGTGAATACGTCGCTGCCGGTCACCCGGATGCCGTACACGCCGCTCTCGTGGAAGTCGCCGGAGACGGTGACGGTGCAGCCCTCGATGTTGTCGATGAGGCCGTCGTCGGTCAGGAAGATGCCGGTGGCGTCGGCGCCGGAGACCGTGACTTTGGTATCCACGATGCCGTCGCAACTGCCGCCGTAGAGTTCGATACCGTAGCCGTAATCCGCGCCGGTGAGGGTCACCGTGCAGTCCTGAATGGTGCCCAGGGTGCTGTCGCCGGTGGCGCTGATGCCGAAGGCGAACGGCGTCGCGCCGGCGGTGAACTGGCACTTGACGATGTCGCCCATGGTGGAGGAGACGGCGGACAGGCTATCGTTGAACTTGCTGCCGGTGATCTTGCCCACATCGGCGTTGGTGAAGAGGACATAGCCATTAAAGGTACAGTCGGTGATGTCGCCGAAGGAGTTGCGGACAGATTTCAGGATCTCGCCGGTCTCATCGTCCATGTCATCGCCGCTCATGGTGACGAGCCCGGTGACGGTCACGTGGTCCATGTCGCCGATCTCACCGCCGCCCTCCATGTCCACACAGCCGTTGATGGTGGTGTTCTGGAGGCCGCCGATGGAGGCCGCGTCCAGTTTGATGGCGCTGCCGAGCGCGTCGCCGGTGGCGTTGATGGTCACGCCTTTCATCTGGTCGACGGAGGCGCCATACACGAGGTAGATCGCGGGAATGGGACCAAACTCCTCCTCCGCCTCAGGGACGAACCGGGAGTCCTGGATGGTCCCGATGTGCGCGTCCCCGGTCATGCCCACCGCTTCAAGGGTAGGCTTACTATCCTCAGGCGCCCTGCTGTATCCGGCCGCGTAGATATGGCACAGATCGCAGTCGTCGATGAGGTCGATCTTGGCGCCGTTATAGGCATAGATCCCCATGGTATCGGTGCCGGTGAGCTCCCCGACGGTTCCATATACAAAGATCGTACCTTTCCCCATCTTCACGTCGGCGATCTTGTCAACAGAGCCGCTGACCGTGATGCTGTAGTCGTTCTTTTCGAAGGTCATCACCGTGTCCGTGACCGAGGTGACCTTTCCGGTGATCTCCACCGTGACGGCGAGCTCACAGCCCTCCACAGAGCCCCTGGCCATGTACATAGTGCCGATGGGCGAGTCCACCTTGAGGTTTTTGAGGTGCGCCGTGCCGCTATACAGGCTCAGCACGCACATGGTATCGTACGCGTAGAGACCCTCCTTGACCTCGGGCCGGGCGTCAAAATTGCCCACCACGGCGCCGTCGTGGATGGAGGCCGCCACCATACCCTCCGAGCCCTCGGCGATGCCGATGTACACGTCGTCTGCGGCGGTGTCGTCGCCCAGGTCATAGGCCTTGGAAAACTCATTATAGTAGGCGGTGATGGTGTGGCCGCCCAGGTCCATGTCGATGCTCTTGCTCAGCAGGAGCGGCTCATGGAGGCCGATGTCGGCGGTGAGCTTCACCGCCGGCGCGCCGCTCTTCACGGCGGCGGCCAGGGCCTCCTCGCTGCCCACCGGCACCGCCGCGGCGTCCGCCGCGAGGACGGCGGGGGCCGCCGCCAGGAGCAGGACGACAGCCATCAGCATGACCAAGATCCGTTTCTTCATTTGGTTCCCTCCTCAGTCGGTTATTGCGCGGTCTGGCAAGTTTCCAGAAGAAATCTGCCAAATTAAAATATATCACTAAAACCCAGAATAGACAAATGTTGTCTGGGGGCCATTTCGTGTTGAATACGCGCTTCGGAGGGCGCGCGGACCGCCTCCACACGGACAAAAGAGCCCATCTCCCGCGAGATGGGCTCTTTCTATGTGCGCCCGGCCTTCGGCGGGCTGTGTTTGTGCCGCGGGTGCGGTCATTTCAGGGCGAGGGGCGGCTCCACAGGCAGGGCCAGAGGCTCCGAAGAGATGGCCGCGGGCTTCGGTTCGACACTGTAAGCGGCGGCGCCGCCGCCCAGGATGACGTCACAGAGGCGATCCAGCACCGCGGCCAGCTGCGCGCGGGTGAGGGTGTCCCCGGAGGACAGCGCGCCGCCGTCGCCGCCCTGGAAGATGCCGTTGGCCACGCACCACTCCATGGCCTCCACCGCCCAGGGGGAGACCTGGCCGGCGTCGATGAAGGCGAGGGCGGCGGGTCCCTCTTTCCCGGCCTCCAGGCGGTATGTGTTGTACACCATCACGGCCATCTGCTCACGGGTGATGGGGTCGTTCGGACCGAAGGTCCCGTTACCGTAGCCCTGGGCCGCGCCGGTGGAGACGGCCCAGTCCACGGCGTCCGTGTACCAGGCGTCCGCCGGGATGTCGGTGAAGGCGGAGGAGCAGTCCCCGCCGTCGCCGCCGTCCAGCCGCCACAGGGTGGTGACGGCCTCGGCCCGGGTGGTGGTGCCTTCGGGGAGAAACTCGTCCCCGGAGATCCCCCGCATCAGCCCGGACATGGCGGCGCCGCCCACATACTCCGCGTACCAGGCGTCATACTCCACATCGCTGAAAACCAGACTGGCGTACAGGGCCGCATAGCGGGCCTCCACGTCCATGGCGTCGTAGATGGCGCCGCACAGCTCCTCGATGTACTCCGGGGACACGGGGCTCTCCATGCCAAGCTGCTCAAAGCTCTCCTGGAAGTCGGTGGAGACGGGCAGGGCCACGAACTTCAGATACTTGTCCAGCGCGGCGTAGTAGTCCCCGCTCTGCTGAGCGTCCAGCCAGAAGGCGAAGGCCCCGGCGGCGGAGGTGGAGTAGCTGATATAGTACACGGGGTACGTGAAGTTGTGGGGGATGGTGGCCCACATCGCGCTGTAAGAATCCGCGTACTCGTTGTCCTCCGGGATGACGCCGTAGTCGATACACAGCTGGAGGCTCTTGGCGTTCAGCTCCTCCACCGTCACGCCCTCGGTGGTATAGGCGTACTGCTGCCACTCGTCGAACATGGCGCCCTCCCTGATGGCGCGGAGCAGATTGTATACCAGGTAGTCCAGCACGGACTGGCCGTCCTCCTCGCCGAAGATCTCCGGATACCAGTGGGAGAACATCAGCTCCATGCCCTGGGAGTGGACCTCGCCGGAGTCGTAGTTGGAGGCCCCGTCGCTCCAGCCGGCGGGGTGCCAGTAGAAATGGTTGTAGTGCCCGAACTCGTGGACGGTGGTGGTGAAGTCGTACAGGGACCCGATGGGGGTATTGAAGAAGAAGGGCGCGCCGTAGCTGGGCAGCATGGCGGTGAACCCGGTGCCGTTCTTGTGCGCGCCGGCCTCCGTATCGTAGAGGCCGTGATCCCGCATATAGGAGAAGGTTTCGGCAAGCTCGCTGGACATCCGGCCGATATAGGGTTCGATCATACCCAGGACCCCATCGCCGGTGTAGTCGGCGGAGTCGATCTCCTCCGGGAGCAGATAGTAGGAGAGCATATTCATCTGATACTCCAGGGCGGGAACGTTTTTCTTCACGGCCCGCTCGTAGTCCAGGATCTCCTCCGGCGTGTAGTCGCGGCCATAGCGCGCCTCATAGGCATACTCCACATAATCGTCATAGCCATAGGTCCGGGCCAGCCGGTTGCGGACGTCCAACAGCTCCAGATAGACGCCGCCCACCGCGTCAGCCAGACCGAGGTCGTACCGATTCACAAATTCCACATATTGATCGCGGGTGATCTCGCCGAGGTCAAGGAGCTCCATGGCGGCTCCGGGATCCAGCTGTTCCCCGGCGTATTCGATGGTGAAGCCGTCGCTGATGACATTGTACTGGTTTTCCAGAGCGATCTCCCGGGCGGACAGCTCCTTCTGCTCCTCGGTAGCGCCGCCGTAGTTCCGATAATACTCCATTTCGCTCTCGCTGAGCTGGGCCCGGAGAAAGGCGCCGCAGGGGGACTCCAGCACGTCCCGGGCCAGAAAGGCCAGGGCGTCGAACGCCTCCGTATAGACCGTGTCCAGGCGGACCAGCTCGCCGGCGGCGTATTCGTCGGTCACGTCGTGGGCGCAGCGGATGGACATCAGGTAATACATGGTGGACAGCTTCTGGAAATCGTCGGTGAACGCGGTGAACAGCTCCTCCACCCGGGCGGCGTTGGCCCCGTCGCCCAGCAGGGCGCGGATGGCATCTGCGCCGGCCTCGAAGGTCTCAAAGTACATCTCCTCGTACTCCATGTCGCCGTAGTCCACATCGGCGTGGTACTGGTCCTCAAAAAAATCGGTTTCCCGGACCGTCTCCGCCGCGGAGACGGCGGGCAGGCAGGCGGCGGTCATGCACACGCACAGCAGGACCGCCAAAAAGCGTTTTTTCATATCCATGCTCCTTTCCCAACGGCGCTCACTGAAGCGTCAGAATATCGTCATATCCCGTCTGCTCGAAGATGGAGCGGATAAGCTCGTTGGCCTCGGTGACGGTCACGCGGCCCGCGCCAACGCGCTTGGTCATGATGAGCAGTACCCGCAGACCCGCCGAGGAGATGTATTCCAGTCTCGACATATCCACCCGCGCGGCTGTGAGGGTCTTTCCCTCCGCCGCCTTCTCAAAGGCCGCCAGAAAATCCGGCGCGGTGAGGGAATCCACCCGGCCCCGCAGGGTGACGGTGAGTTCTCCGCCGTCCACAGCGGTGTCCACGCCAAAAGCGCCGTCCGCGCCTTCCACGGGAACCGCGTCCCCATCCGGGGTGATGGTCCAGAGGTTCACCCGCTCCATAGCCTGACGCGCCAGCTCCGTCCGTTCGGGATCCAGGCTCGAAAGCTTTGGCATCTGCCGCGCCACAGGCGTAAGCTCCGCCTTCAGGCCGTGGGCGCGGAGAAAATCCTTCGCCGCGGCCAGCTGTTCGGGCGTGCCCTTTACGGTCATGACGTTCGCCGCGCTGCCGCCAAAGGCATTTTTGGTAGCAAGCAGAGTGGACTTGGCCTTGTCCCCCTCCTTGGATTGGAAGACCGTATTCATGTCGGCGGTGCCGCCCAGGGCCTGCACCGCCCCTTTGGCGGCGGCCGGGTCGCTGCTCATGACCACCAAAGTCATGGCTATGTACACCCGCACGACCTCCGGGTCCTGGGTGATCCACACGCCGCCGAACTCATCCAGAATGCGGCGGATGTTGTCCATCAGGGCGGCCAGCTCCGGCTTGGTGAGGTACATCAAAAGTCCCTCGGTGGTGATGCACAGCGGCCCCTCCACCCCCTCCAGCGCCGAGCGGAGGGAGGCGTAATTTGTGGCGTCTACGCCGTGGTAGGCAACGTTCCGCTTCTGGCCCCGCTCGGCCAATATCTTCTCCACCAGCGGGCCCATCTCGTCCGTTACCGCCGGCAGGTCGCAGGCGATGTAGCGCTTATCGGCGATAAAGTCCTCCAGCGCCCGGGGCGTGTAGCCGCAGGGCAGGTCCACCACGGTTTTCGCGCCGGTGGCCTCGATAAAGGCGTTCATGGAGCGATAGCGCAGCTCCAAAACGGCCACGTTGGACCGGCTCATGGCCTTTTTCCCCTCGTCGGTGGCGGTCATGCCCGCCAGGTCCAGACCCAGCTTATCCGCCATCATGGCGGCGCCGGTGTGACCCGCCTGGGCCAGCTGCAGCAGCGTCGCCCTGGCCGTGTTAAACACGGGGTTGGTCCGCTCTCTCAGTTCATCCATCTCAATGTCTCCCTTTATAATGTTTTACGCGCCGTCTTCCGCACGGGGCATGATCGCTTTTCTTTGTAGTATCTAATAATCCGGGGCGGTTGTCAATCGCTTTGACCTGAACGGTCCCAATTGCGACTGAAATTCCGCCCCCGCAATATGGGGAAATCGTGAAAAAACAGTTCCCTTTTTCCAAAACAAATGCTACACTATAGACAGTCAGGCCGATATGCGGGCGATCCTGCCCGCGGCAGCCCCCGTGAAAAGAGACCGCGGACTCAAAACACACGAAAGGAAGGACCGACCATGACCAAATTCCCCCATCTGTTCGAGCCCCTGAAGATCAACGACAAGTACACCATGAAGAACCGCATCACCGCCGCGCCCATGGCCTTCGCCCTCATCGCCTGCGACCCGGAGGCCAGCGAAAAATCCTTCCGCAAGTTAGAGGCCCCCGCCCGGGGCGGCGACGCCATCGTCAGCGTAGGCGAGCTGGACGTCAACTTCAAGGACGCGGTGCGCATCCCCCTGCCCCCGGTGGACTTCGCCGAGGAGAACAGCTACCCCGTCCAGCGGGTGGGCGAGTACGCCCGGCGCATCCACAAGCACGGGGCCATCGCCCTGCTGGAGCTGTGCCACTGCGGCGCCGAGAAGATGCCCTTTGACGAGACCCAGGAGGCCATCGGCCCCAACGACGAGGTCCGCCCCAGCGGCGTCCACGTCCGGGCCATGACCCGCGACGATATGGACCGCATCACCAATGACTTCGTCACCTGCTCCAAATTCGCCAAAAACGCCGGGTTCGACGGCATCGTCATCCACGGCGGCCACGGCTTCATCTTCACCCAGTACCTGTCCTCCACCTATAACAAGCGCACCGACGAGTACGGCGGCAGCCTGGAGAACCGGGCCCGGTTCCCCATCCAGATCTTGAAGGGCATCCGGGACGCCATGGGCAAGGACTTCATCATCGAGCTGCGCCTCAGCGGCGACGATCTGTACACCGACGAGCGCCACGGCGTCACCCCCGAGGAGACCGGCATGTTCGCCCACATGCTGGAGGGCATCGTGGACCTGATCCAGATCTCCGTGGGCATCTATTACGACGCGGTGGAGACCCACCAGTTCTCCTCCATGTTCGTACCCCATGGGGTGAACCGCTCCATCTCCGCCGTCGTGAAGCGGTACACCTCTCTGCCGGTGGGGGTCATCGGCGGCATCAACTCCCCCGAGCTGATGGAGGAGATCATCGCCACCGGGCAGGCGGACTACATCAGCCTGGGCCGCCAGAGCCTGGCCGACCCGGAGCTGGCCAACAAGGCCCTGAACGGCCATGAGGACCGCATCCGCCGGTGCCTGCGGTGCTTCAAGTGCTTCCCCGGCTCCCCGGAGGAGGGCTATACCGATCTGCCCTTCACCAGCAACGAGCTGGCCAAGACGGTGGGCGCCTGCACCATCAACCCCCTGGCCAACCTGCCCTTCGATCCCTGGGAGATGAAGCCGGCCGCCGCCAGCAAGAAGGTGCTGGTGGCGGGCGGCGGCGTGGCCGGCATGCAGGCCGCCATGACCGCCGCCGACCGGGGCCACAAGGTCATCCTGTGCGAACAGGGGGACAAGCTGGGCGGCCTGCTGTTCTTCACCGATGTGGACACCGACAAGCCCGATCTCCGCAACTTCAAGGACATGATGATCGGCGAGGTAGAGCGCCGGGACATCGACGTGCGGCTGAACACCGCCGTCACCCCGGAGCTGCTGAAGGAGCTGGCCCCCGACGAGCTCATCATCGCCACCGGCTCCCTGCCCAGCCACCCGCCCATCCCCGGCATCGAGAACGCCGTCCAGTCCCTGGAGGCCTATAAGGGCAACGTGGTCCCCGGCAAGAACGTCATCATGATCGGCGGCGGCCTCATCGGCGCGGAGCAGGGCCTGTTCCTGGCCAAGACCGGCCACCATGTCACCGTGGTGGAGATGCTCCCCCGGGTGGCCAACGAGGCCTATGGCATGTACCGGGAGGCCCTGGCCCGGGAGATCGCCAAGGAGGACATGGAGCTATACGAGAACACCCGCTGCCTGGAGATCGGCAAGGACTATGTGAAGGTCCAGCTGCCAGACGGCCAGGAAAAGACCCTTCGCGGCGACACGGTGCTGTACGCCCTGGGCATGAAGGCCGTGCCCACCCGGGAGCTGGAGGAGGCCGCCAAGGCCGCCGGCATCCGCGTCCAGATCATCGGCGACGCCATCAAGCCCGCCAAGGTGGACCAGGCCACTCGCACCGGCTACCTGTCCGCCGTCTCCATCGCCGCGGCGGAGGACTGACCGCCGTCGGACCTACATCCCATACGCGCAAAAGGACCGCCTGCCGACCTGGCAGGCGGTCCTCGTCTTTGATACGCGCGGGGCGGGCGCCGCTCTTTTCCCCGCCCGTTCATTCCTTGGCGGCGCCGGCGGTCACGCCGGTGACCAGGAACCCGGACAGGCAGAAGTACAGGATCACGATGGGCACCGCGATAAAGATGGACCCCGCGGCGAACCGGGTAAACTGCGTCTCGTCCAGGTGCATCAGCCCCACCGCCACCGTCCAAAGGTCCTTGTTTTTCAGCAGCAGGTTGGGCAGGATGAAATCGCTCCACGGCCAGGCGAACTGGGTCAGCGCCGTGTAGACGATGATGGGCTTGGACAGGGGGAGGGCGATCTTCCGGAAGATGGTGAAGTTGCTGGCCCCGTCCAGCCGGGCCGCCTCAAAGACGGAGCTGCTGATGGAGTCGAAGTATCCCTTTTGCACCAGGTATCCCATGGGCGCGCCGGAGGCGTAGATCAGCACCAGGCTCCACAGCTGATTGATGAGCCCGAAGTTCACCATCAGGAGGTAGACCGCCGTCATCCCCATGAAGGATGGGAACATGCTCAGCACCAGGGTGGACTTCATCAGCACCTTCCGGGTGCGGAACTGGAAGCGGCTGATGGTGTAGGCGGTGAGGATCACCAGGATGGTGCCCAGCAGGCTGGAGAGCACCGCCACGAACAGGGTGTTTTTCAGCCAGTTCGGGTAGTCGTACATCTGGGTGTCAGTGAACAGGGTCTGGTAGCCGGACAGGCTGAACGCCTTGGGAAAGAAGCCGGACAGGTCGTAAATGGAGCCGGTGCGGGAGAAGCTGGCCAGCACCAGCCAGAGGATCGGGAAAAAGAAGATGAGGCACACCACGATGAGCACCGCGTGGGTGAGGATGAAATCGGCAAAGCGCTTCCATTTCATCGGAAGGTATCCTCCTTCCTGTAAGCATTGCTCCGCACATAGACGGAGAGGGAGATGACAGAGGTGATGATGAAGATGATCAGGCTCACGGCGGCGCCGATGCTGTAATAGTTGTTGTCGATGGACAGGTTATAGAGCCAGTTGATGAGCAGGTCCGTGTCGCTGGCCAGGAAATAGCCGTCCATGTACAGGCCGCCGCGCAGGAAATAGAAGACCCCGAAGTTGTTGAAGTTCCCGATGAAATTGGTGATCAGGACGGGGGTGGTGGAGAACACCACGAAGGGGAGGGTGATCTTCAGGAACTGCTGCCACTTGCTGGCCCCGTCGATGCTGGCGGCCTCGTACAGGTCCTCCCTCATGTTGGACAGGATCCCGGTGGCCAGCAGCATGGATGTGGGGATGGAGGTCCAGGCGTTCACCCCCAGGCCGATCAGCCGGGCCTTGATGCCGGCGTCGATGTCCAGGAAGCCCACGGCGTTCCGCCCCGCCTGGGTGAGGTAATAGTTGATGGGCCCGCCGTAGGAAAAGAGGAATTTGAAGGCCAGCAGGGTGATGAAACCCGGCACCGCATAGGCCAGGATCGGGAACATCCTCCAGAACCTGCGGCCCTTGACGCATTTCTTGTTCAGCAGCAGGGCAAGCCCCAGTCCGCCGAAGTAGTTGAGGAAGGTGGAGGACAGCGCCCAGATCACGTTCCAGATCAGGATGCGGAAGAAGGTGTCCTTGATCTCCGTGAGGGCCAGGATCCGGCCGAAGTTCTCCAGCCCCACCCAGTCCACCAGAGCGGGCGGCACGTTGTTGCCGCCGTAGTTGGTGAACGCGATGAGGATCATGAACACGATGGGGACCACGTTGAACACGATCACCCCGGCGATGGGCAGGGCCAGCGCCGCCACATAGAACTTGCGGTCGAAAAAGCTGCGGAGCGACTTCACAAAGGGCGGCGGCGTCAGCCCCGCCTTGATGTTCCTGTCAAGCTCCAGGATGTCCCGCAGATTGGACCGGTACAGAAGGATCACGGCGATGATGATGCCGAAAGCCAGCAGGCCCCGCAGGAGCATGAGGATGGAGTCGTCCCCCGCCGTGCCCAACCAGGGGTCCGCCTCATGGGTCCCCAGGGTGAAGAAGCCGGCAATGTCCGCTCCGCCCATGATGACGAGATACGCCAGGAAGGCCCCCAGCGCCGCCAGGTACAACAGCCCTTTGACCCACTGCCGGCACATCATCTGCCCCAGGCCCATCACGCAGAGCGACGCCCGCACCGGGGCCGACCGGGTCCGCGCCGCCCGAAGGAAGAGAAGATCCATTGTAGCGCCCCCTTATCCGGCCAGCGTGTGGATCGCGTCGTATACGTTTTTGTCGATGGTCTCCAGCGCCGCCTGCAGCGCCTCAGTGGTGCCGTATTTCTGCGGCTCCCCCTGGGCGGCGCGGAAGGGGTCCTTTGCCACGTCGCCCATGACGGTCTGCGTGGGGGTCCAAATCTGATCCACCGCCTTGACCGAGGGCATCAGGCAGATGCGCCCGCTGGCCAGGCTGTCAAAGATCATGTCCGCCGTGTCGCCGGACACCTGGGCCACATCCTGGCGGGTGGGGGCGATCCCCAGCATCTCCACGCGGGTCTGGATCATCTCATAGCCGGTGGCGAAATCGACGAACTCCATACAGGCCTCCCGGTGCTTCGTATAGCTGCTGATGCCGTATCCGTTCACGCCGCCCATCACCACGGTGTCCACCCATTGGGCCCCCGCGCTGTCCTGGCTGAGATCGCCGTCGGCGGGCATTTTGGCGGGCAGCTCTATCATCTTCAGGTTGGCCTCCGCCCTGGCCCGGGCCTCGTCCTCCCCCATGCCTTCGCCCATATAATGATTAGCCAGGTTGCCGACGAACAGCGAGTAGGTGTCCGGCGTGGACACGGTGCAGAAATATGAGCCGTCCGCCAGCTTTTCATAGCGGTTGAGGGTGATAGTGTCGTCGATGCACCCCTCGTTCATCAGCGCCGCGAACTGCCGCAGGGCGCTCAGGCCGTTCACCGCGTTCCCGGCGGAGAAGCCCACGTCGGAGGGGTCCACCGCGCCGTCCTTCTCCCCGAAGATATAGGAGCCGTAGGACAGCATGAAGGGGGAGGCCAGATACAGATTGTTCAGCGAGGCCATGAAGCCGTACCGCGCCGGGTCGCTCTCCCGGATGGAGGCCGAGTAGGCGTACAGGTCGCACCAGTTTTCGAAAAAGTCCGCCGTGCCGTTCTGGTCGTCGTCCCACTCCGCCTGCCAGTTCTCCGGCATCATGTCCTCCCGGTAGAACAGCATGGGTTCCTGGATGTTCACCGGTACGCCGCAGAAGTAGACGCTGCCGTCCACGGACAGCCGGAAGGCGTCCCACGCGGCCTCAGGGGTGCTCTCGTAACAGTCGAGCTCCTCGATGGCCAGGGGCAGGATATGCCGGTCCTCGGCGTATTTCATCAGCTGGTCGTTGGCCTGATACAGCACGTCCGGGCCGTATCCGTAGGGGCCGTTCAGGGCCAGGTCAGTGTACTCGTCCATGTTGGCGTCCACCGCCTGGATACCCTTGCCGGCGTAGGCCTCGTTGAAGGCCGCGATCAGCGCGTCAAGATACCCCTCAGCCTTGGCGGTGTCGTTCTCAAGGATGTGGAGCACGATGGGCTCCGATGGGCCCACGGGCGCCGTCCCGGCCCCCGTGGGCGCGGAGCTCCCCCTCCCGCAGCCGGCGCACAGGAGCAGCAGCGCGAGGGCCAGCGCTGTCATGCGGATGATCTGTTTCAAATCGGTTCTCCTCCCTTCAGCAACAGGTGGCTGTTCTCCCGGATCTCCCGGCCCCGCACGCGGGCCGCCGTCTGTGTGCGGTTGATATACAGGGCGCAGTCCCCCCGCTCCACGATCAGTACCCCCTGCTCCGCGTCGATGGCGATCTCCCCCTCCCGGGGGAGGGCGGCCAGCTTTGCCAGCAGAGGGGCGGCGGTGTCCTTCCGCGCCCAGTCCATGCACCGCCGGCAGTCGGGATCGTACCCGCCGGGGGTGTAGAACTCCGTGCCGTAGAAGATACAGGGCGCGCCGGGGAACAGGTACAGCAGGCAGAGGGCGGCGTGGAACGCCTCCCGGTCCCCGCCCACCTCGGTAAAGAAGCGGTTGGTGTCGTGGCTGTCCAGCAGATTCAGCATCATGCGGTCGGCCGTGTCGGTGTTGCGCATCAGGATCTCGTTGAGCCGCCAGGCCATATGCCGGGCGTCCAGGCGGCCCGCCGCGAAGAAGTCCAGGCAGGCCTTGGTGAACGCGTAGTTCATGATGCTGTCATACTGGTCGCCTCGGAGGCTGGCGGAGGCGTCGTGCCAGTTCTCCCCGATGAGGACGGCCTCCGGGTCCTCCTCCTTGACGGCCTGGCGGAAGCGCCGCCAGAAGACGCGGCTCACCTCGTCGCACACGTCCAGCCGCCAGCCGTCGATGCCGTACTCCCGGATGTAGTGGCGGCCCACGCCGATCAGAAAGTCCTGGGCCTCCCGGCAGGAGGTGTTCCATTTCGGCATGTACTCGCAGGCGGCGAACATCTCATAATTGCCCCTGGCCGGGTCGGGGAAGTCCCCGTCGATCAGGAACCAGGAGTAATAGGCGGAGTCCCTGCCCTTTTTCACCACGTCCTGGAACTGCCGCAGATACATGCTGCAGTGGTTGAACACCCCGTCCAGCACCACCCGCATCCCCCGGCCATGGGCCGCCCGCACCAGCCGGCGCAGAGCCTCGTCCCCGCCGAAATGGGGGTCCACCCGGTAGTAGTCTACCACATCGTACTTGTGATTGGTAGGGGACTTAAACACCGGCGTCAGATAGATGGCGCTGCAGCCCAGTGCCTGGATGTGGTCGAGCCGCTCCGTCACGCCGTCCAGGTCCCCGCCGGCAAAGCTGCCCGGGTGCGGGATGCCGCCCCAGCTCAGATTGATGTAGCTGGTGTCCTTGTCCCGGGCGCCCCTGCGGAAGCGGTCCACAAAGATCTGATAGAAGACCGCGTGTTCCATCCACTCCACCCGCTGGGGCACGTCACATCGGTTGATATAGGGGTACTGGAAGAAATTGTAGTAGCCCAGGGAGAAGTCGTAGCTGTCCGTGACCCCGTCCTCGGAGAAGTAGTAGCGGCCTTCCCCGTCGTCGAGATAGAAGACATAGGCCACCCGGGTGTCCCGCAGCCGTAATGTGACGGAATAGTAGTCGAACAGCTCGCTGGAGCCGATCTTGCGCAGCGGGGCCCGCCGCCGGCTGGTCCCAAACACATATTTGCTCTCGTAGAGGACCTCAGCGGCGGCCAGATCGTCTCTGGCCGCCCTGAGGCGCAGGGTGAGTTCGTGGGGAGAGGCCGGGAAGCAATAGGTGGAATCAGCCGCATGAAAGACCGCGTACCGATTCATAGGTCACTTGGAGACCGCCACCGTCATGGCGTCGGCGTCCACGGTGAAGGTGTAGGTCCCCGCTCCGGCGACCTGGATGTTGTTCCCGTTTTCGGCCAGCAGCGCCAGGGAACCGGCGTCCTTCACGTTCTCCTCCTTCAGGACCAGGCCGGTGTCCGCGCCGCTGTCGAACACGCTGAAGCAGAGCTGGGTATCAGCCTCCAGCTCCATGGTGATGGTGAAGACGTTGCCGTCCCCCTCCACCCGGTCGAGCTCCCGCAAATCGGACCAGTCCTCCACCCAGCTCCCCTTGACGAAGATGCCGGTGTTCTCGTTGGCCGCATAGGCGTTGGCCGCCCCCTGAGGATCGCCGTTGCGCACGATGGAGAGCTGATCCTGCTTGGGGTCGTCCGGGTCGGTGGTGAGGGTGATGGTGTAATTGCCGTCCATGATGACGTTCACATTGGCGGTGTCGCTGGTGCCGCCCAGTCCGCCGCCGTTTTCCATCTGCGTGTCGTCGATCTGGGTGAACGTGCCGTAGCCCTTCTGCCCGTCCCAGGCCCAGTCATGGATGACCTGGAACTGGTCGCCGCTGAACAGGTCGATGGTGATGGAGAACTCGTTGACGGCGTTCCCGGTGGCGGCCAGGCGGTAGTCCTCCCGCACGGACTCCTCCACGGAAGCGCCGGCCCATTGGCTCGCGGCCAGCGGCCCGCCGGCGGGAGAGGCTCCCACCACGTACCAGGCCCGGGTGTCCTCGGCCACATTGGTGGACCTGAAGCTGCCGTAGAGGGTCATATCGCCGGTGATCGCCAGGGTCCCCAGGTCCTTTTTGCTGCTCTCCAGCAGGGAGGGGGTCTCATACCAGCCCAGGAACTCCGCGTCCTCCGCCGCCTCATAGGCTTCATAGGCGCTCCTGTCCAGGACGGTGCCCTCTTCGGCGGCCGCGGTGCCCAGGACCTCGTCGCCGCGCATAAAGGTCACCGTATAGGCGGCCGCGGGCGCGGCCGAGGGCTCCTCCGTCTGAGACGCCGCGGGGCCTCCGCAGGCGGCCAGGGCCAGCAGCAGCGCCGCCGCACAGACCAGCGCGCTCCATCGCTTCGGGTTTTTCATGTCGATTCCTCCTTATAATTTGTGCTTAATCGCTTAACTTAAGCGGTTAAGCTGATAATAACATTATGCGGCGCTCCTGTCAACCCTATTGACAAAGATATTTTTTCAGGTAGAATAAAATATAGTAAAAATCCACAGAAATGAGAGGGTCCCCATGCCGCAAAACGTGACGTTGAAAGATGTGGCCAGAGAGGCGCATGTGTCCGTGGCCACCGTCTCCTATATCATCAACAACCGCCCGGACCAGAAGATCAGCGACGCCACCCGGAAAAAGGTCCTGCAGATCGCCAATCTGCTGGGCTATACCCCCAACCCGGTGGCCAAGAGCCTTGCCACGGGGAAGAAGAATCTGGTGGGCATCGTATACCGTCTGCGGGAGAACACGCCCAGCCGCAATATGGAGATCCTCCACTTTATCGACCTGCTCGCCCAGCGGCTGAATCCCCACGGCTATGAGTGCCTCCTGCTTCCGGCGGACGTCACGGACATCACCCTCCACAGGGTGGACAGCGTCATTGTGATCGGGCTCTCCCAGGAGGAATTTTCCAGCCTGGCGGACAACTGCTTTGTGCCCATCCTCACCGTGGATATGCTGGTGAACGACCCTCTGTTTTCTCAGATCTATTCCGACCTTCCCAGCCTCATCGCCCGCGCGTCCGGCTCCGACCCGCTGCTGATCACGGAGCCGTATGGCAACCGCAATTACGGCGGCTTCGTGACGGAGGGTTTCTCCGCCGCCGGGATCCTCTCTCCCTCCGAGTGTTCCGCGGAGGCCCTGCGGGGCAGGGACGTCGTGATCATCGGCGCTCCTCTGGCGCTGATCGTCCGGCCCCTCCTCTCGGGCAAACGGGTCACGGTCATCGCCTCCGACCCCATGGGAAAGCAGCTCCCGCCGGAGATGACCGTCTTGTGGAGCGATGTGGCGAAAAAGGCGGATGTGACCACGCGGTACCTGCTTGACGCCATGGAGAAAAAGTTTGACGCGGCCCACGACTGCAAGGTGTAGTTTGCCGCCGGCGGCCCAAAAATCGGGACACATCATCAAAGAAGAAGCTCCCCAAGCTGGCGTAGCTGCCAACCTGGGGAGCGAAACTTTGATGCTGTTTTTGCTGTACGTTTACAGCAATGGATTACACCAGTGGTTACAAAGAAGAAGTGACTGTTCACCTGTTTTCAGAGTTTTTTTGACGCCATGACGTCATGATATGTCCCGCGATACTGCGGTCTCCCGGCAATATACACTGAAGGACCGAAGGGTCGACCATGTGGAATACGAACCAGTTGAGGTCCCGCATCTCCTGATCGTCTAGGTCCGGGTCGTTGCCCCAGTCCAGCATCTGTTCTTCCATGTTGTAAAAGGCTTTCAGCAGCAAAGACAACTGCTCCGACTGCTCAGCCTCGTTGAACTCTGACCGGCAGTATCGCCAGTTGTTTGCCAGGATCAGGGCCTTTGTCACATCCATATGGTAGAGCGTGTACTCCTTATTGACAGGCGCCCGTTTCTCAGCCAGACTCCTTGCCCGAGTAATCTGCTGGAGCGCCTCGTTGAGCATTGCCGCCCGCCCCTTTATATCTTTCTTGCGCTTCGAGTTCCAAAGCAGGCACTTTGCCTTCTGGTGGAGGAACTGGAAGTCATCCTTTAACAGGGGCAGCAGCTTTTTGTAGATCACATCGGGCAGAAACAGTGAGCCAGACTGCCTCGGGTCGGGGAAAAAGGTGAACTGGATCGTATCAAAAAAGTAATAGGGTTTGATGGTCTGATAGTAGCTCTGGGTGAACCGCCCGTCGTATTGGCGCTGTATCGTTTTTACGATTGCATAAAATGCGTCTCCGATGGCAGCGTAATGGGTATTGTCCTGCGCATAGGTAGAGAGGCACTTATACACCCAGTATTTGGAGTTTACCACAAAGCGAAAGCTATCGTGGGTGTTCGGGGCCAGCTCCGCCTCTGACAGGTAATCCTTCTGAATGGCAACACCCGCCGTTTTGCAAAGGTCATAGAGCGTCTCATTGATATTCATCATGCTGCCCTGAGACACGGGAATCGATTCCTGGTTTGCGAAGAGGATCAGCGCTTTCAACGTTTCCCGATTCTGGACGATGTTGATATCCGGCAGCCCAAACCCATGCTTCTGGGTGGAGGCATCATCGACCTCCAGCATGAAGTCCAGCAGGCTCCAGTCGCACTCGTAGTCCCGCAGGCCCAGCTGGCCGAACTCCTCATTGAACCGTGCCGCCTCGTCCGCGTTCAGCGAGGAGGAGAGCGAGTAGATCTTGACGAACCCCTCCAGCTCCGGGAAGCGATCGAAATAGTGCCTGGTGAATGTGCCAGTGGACCGATCCACCGCCGTCACGACTTGGATTTCGTTGTTCTGGATCCTCGTCCGATACTTGGCGGTGACCTCCGCCAGCTGGTCGTTGGTGATGCTGTGCTCATCAAATATGAGAATCGCGTTTTTCATAGAGAGCAGCCGCTCAAAGCACTGGTCGGAAATCTGCCTGTCGCTTGGGAAATAATAGGTGTTCCTTGTGCGGAACTCCTTGAGCAGGTCCACCAAGGCATAGGTCTTGCCGCTGAGTCGGCCGCCTCGGAGGATATGGAAGTGCCCATCGGCGGCATTGACCGCGTTTACGATTTGCTGCGTGACATCCCGGCGGATGAAGAAGCTGGGCAGGACGATCTGCTTTGTTACCGCCTGCGGCCGGATGCGCGAGGAGAAGAAAAGGTACTCGATGTTATCACGGTCGGTGGACTCCTGCTGAAGGAACTGGAACCCGGTGAACTCGGTGAGGCTATCCGTCTCCTGCAGCTTCCCGACCTCATCGGATATCTTCACCAGGAACGAATAGAAGCGCTGCATATCCTCCGCCCGCACCTCGATAATATCGGTGATTGCGAAGTTTTGGAACTCCAGCTGCCGGATCTCTGAGAGAGACTCGGCCCCGTCGATCACATAGCGGACGTAGTAGCTGTGTGTATCGGTGTTGCGCTGTTTTTCCTGCGTCAGCTTCATGTCCGCGGCAAGCAGGATGTCCAACTCGTCCAGAAGGCTGCACCCGAAAAAAATGAGACTGTTGGAGGAAAAATCCGTCTCAAGATCATGGCGCATCGCCTGGTTCATCTCATCCTTTATCGCCGTCAAATACTGGCGCCTGCTCATGATGAAGTATTTGCTTTCGCCGGTGCGCAGGAACTTCGCCGCATCCCCGTGGATCTTATACAGGCAGCGCTTCTTCTCCAGCCATTTTCGGTTTTGCCCGGAATACGGGACGAGCACCTCAAGCTTATCGGATGCGCCTTCGATCGCATCGTCATAGTTGAGAGTATAGAGGTACCGCCAGCGGCAGTTGATCAACCTGCGGTGCTGCACCGGCAGATCGTGTACGCCGCAAAAGTGGCTGTCAACGTAGGTGTCGAATCGGTCCCGGTACGACTGCGGCGTCTTATCCTGCTCCAGCGTGGGCCAGAAGAGCTCCCCAAGCTTGGACAGGTTCATCCGCTCGAGCTCGGCCCTGCCATCATCCGGCACGCCCAATATCCCGGCAATGATGTCGGTCAGTTCCCCCTTCAGTTCTTCCATCGACGGCACCAGTCCCCCCGACGCCCGAAGGCCCCGCGTGAACCCGGAGCCAAAGAATGGGACGATATCCCGCCGCTTGAAATGGCCTTGAAACATCTTCTCCAACGTGCTTCGGTCTGCTTCCTTGGAAAAGTCATAAATCTTCATAGTCCGCATCTATCCTTTCCCCCACAAGACTTACCTTTTTTTGATGTAAAACCATAGCCGGACGGTATAGCTGATTTCTCTATGAATGTATTTGCTCCATAAAAATCACGAAAAAGGTTTTCTGTTGCCGTTTCGCTAACCTTTTTCCTTGCCATATCATCCGCCGCCTTTCTCTGCGTTGATCTATCTGTTCTGTGTTGATCTCTTTGTAATGTGGCTACAAATATACAGGATATCTTATAGCACCTTCGGCAGAAAATGTCTATCAAATATCCTGTATCTATGGTATAAACGTGAAGGAGATCGCCAAGCGCAACAGCGAAGAAGCTCCCCAAGCTGGCACAACCGCCGGCCTGGGGAGCGAAACTTTGATGCTTTTTTGATGCTTTTGCGGTCTCATTGCCCACCGATTTATACCCAGTTCTCTACCCGCAGCCCCGCCACGCGCTCAAACTCCCGCGCATTGTTGGTCACAAGGATCAGTCCCTCGGCCCTGGCGTGGGCGGCGATCAGCAGATCGTTTCCGCCAATGATCGTACCCTTCCTGGATAGGTCCTCCCGGATGTCGCCGTACTCTCTGGCCGCCTCGCTGCCAAAGGGCGGGACAGAATTTGAACTGCCGATACAAAGAAAAGACGTCCATTGCTTATGAAGGATTGCCAGAAACGGCGGAGGCCGGGTCGTACGACCCGGCCTCCGCCGTTTGGAAAAGTAGGAGAAAAAACGCACGCATAGCGCGGTTTTGGCGATCATACCGCCGAGGTCTGCTCCGGCGGGCAGAAAGGAAAAGCTCCCCTTCTGTGATTTACAGCATAACCCGCCCCCACCCGCAAGTCCAGCCCTACGGCACGAACTGTCGGTTTCCCGGCGCGATTTGCGGAAAGGATTTTCCCTCGCTTTCCCCCTCTTTGCTGCAAAAAACAGAACGTGACGCATGAAAAACAGTTTGTGACGTTCACCTTGAGGCGGCCGCCTGAAATCGGTATGATGGCGTCAGCACCACAACGAAAAAGGAGGAATCTCATCATGAAACTTCACAAACGGCTCCTGCCCCTTCTGAGCGGGGCGCTCGCCCTGGTCATGGCCCTCTCCGCCTGCGGCGGCCCCGCCGGCGGCCAGCCCTCTCAGGCCCCGTCCAGCCAGCCCACCCCGGCCGCCCCTCAGTACACCCAGGGCTTCAAGACCAACACCAAGGCCATCGACGACCTGAAGCAGCCCTGCGATCAGCAGGGCACCGTGGTCTCCCTGGAGTACGAGACCCCCGCCTACGCCTACGACGAGTCGGTCACCCTCACCAAGAAGGTGAACATCTACCTCCCCTACGGCTACGATGAGTCCAAGGACTACAACATCGTCTACCTCATGCACGGCGGCGGCGAGACCGAGGACTACTGGCTGGTGGATCAGCGCTTCGGCCAGATCACCTGCAACGTGCTGGACAACATGATCCAGGACGGCGTGTGCGACCCCGTCATCATCGTCTGCCCCACCTATACCGAAGAGGGCTTCCAGGGCGAGGGAGAGATGAACGAGGATCTGACCTCCGTGTTCGCCAAGGAGCTGCGCAACAACGTCATCCCTGCGGTGGAGGCCGTCTATCCCACCTACGCCAAGAAAGACGTGTCCGAGGCCAACCTCATCGCCACCCGGGACCACCGGGCCTTCGCCGGGCTCTCCATGGGCTCCATCACCACCATCCACTCCGCCATCATGCAGTGCCTCGACCTGTTCTCCTATTTTGGCTCCTACTCCGGCGCCAAGACCGATCTGGACGAATTCCTGGCCGCCGTGAACAACGACCAGTTCAAGGACTACCCCATCGGTTTCTGGTTCAACGGCAACGGCAAGGGCGACATCGCCCTGGATGAGCACGACGAGTTCGCCCACGGCGCTCTGGAGGCCATGAGCGACCGTCTCACCGACGGCGAGAACTTCGCCTGGATCAATATGCGGGACGGCACCCACAGCTACGGCAGCTGGATCGTGGATCTGTATAACTCCCTGCTGGTGTTCTTCAAATAACGCGGGTTCATTAAACTATCGAAAGGGGAATCACTCATGAAAAAGAAACTCCTGTCCGCCCTCTGCGCCGCCCTGGCCCTGGTCATGGTCCTCTCCGCCTGCGGCGGCCCCGCCGGCGGCCAGCCCTCCAAAGCCCCTTCCGGCGGCGAGCCCTCCAAGGCCCCCGCCGCCGAGTATGACGTGGACTTCGGCAAGGCCAACAACGCCGTCGACCAGCTGAAATCCACCCCCTGTGACCAACAGGGCACCGTGGTCTCCCTGGAGTATGAGACCCCGGCTTACGCCGTGAACGACATCTTCGGTGTGGACGAGACGCTGACCAAGACCCTGAACATCTATCTGCCCTACGGCTACGACGAGACCAAGCAGTACAATGTCCTCTATCTGCTCCACGGCACCGAGGGCGACGCCGACGGCCCCATGCAGGAGTTCTGGCTGATCCAGTGGGGCGAGTACACCCGCAACGTGCTGGACAACATGATCAAGGACGGCCTGTGCGACCCGGTCATCGTGGTCACTCCCTGCTACTACTCCCGTGTGGAGGGCTATGAGATCACCAACGACCAGATGAAGGCCCTGGGCGAGGAGCGGAAGGACAGCTTCCTTGCCCCCGACACCGCCGAGGACGGCGGCGAGGTGGACAACGAGCAGAACGTCTGGCCCGTCTACTTCGGCAAGGAGCTGCGCAACAACATCATCCCCGCCGTGGAGGCCGCCTATTCCACCTACGCCGGCAAGGACGTGTCCGAGGCCAACCTCATCGCCACCCGCGACCACCGGGCCATGGCCGGCCTGTCCCGCGGCTCCATGACGGTGGCCCGCGCCGGCCTGATGGAGAACAGCGATATGATCTCCTGGTTCGGCTGCTTCTCCGGCATCTGGGCGGAGTTCGACCAGTTCAAGGCCGCCCTGGAGGGCGACTTCAAGGACTATCCCATCAACTACTGGTACAACGGCAACGGCCGGGGCGACTTCGCCCTGGAGAACCACCAGGCCTTCAAGGAGCAGGTCCTGGCCGAGATGGGCAGCACATTCACCGACGGTGAGAACTTCGCCTGGGTGGTCCTGCGGGACGGCGCCCACATGTACAACAGCTGGATCGTGGACCTGTACAACTCCCTGCTGGTGTTCTTCAAGTAAGACTTCCCGCCGCGCTCCTCTCCTCCAAAGCGGCAAAACGCCCGCCCGGAACATTTTGTTCCGGGCGGGCGCTGCTTTGTTCTATGTTCGATCAGGACGCGGCGCGGTTATAGTAGGCCGCCAGCGCCTCCATGAACGCCTTTTTCTTGGGCCGGCTCACCACGATCTCGTCCCCGGCCACCACGGCCACGTTCTCCCGGACCGCGTCCACAAAGGCCAGATTCACGATGTAGCACTTGTTGCAGGTAAAAAAGGGCATCTCGCCGAACTCCTCCTCCGCCTGCTTCAAACTGCCCCGCACCCGGTAGGTCTCCTCCCCGGTGTGGTAGAACAGGTTGTGGCCCTGGACCTCCACATAGGTGATGTCCCCCCGCTGGATGGCCACGGTGCCCTCCTCCGTCTTGATGAGGACCATGGGCCGGTCCTTGGGCAGGGCCAGTTTCAGGGCCCGCTCCAGCTTGAAAGCGAATTTGGCATAGCTCACCGGCTTGACCACAAAGTCCACCGCGCTGACCTCGTAGCCGTTGATGGCGTACTGGGCCAGGTTGGTGACGAAGATCAGCACCACGCCGGGATCCAGCTTCCGCAGCCGGTGGGCGGCGGTGAGGCCGTCCATGCCGGGCATGTCGATGTCCATCAGCACCAGGTCGTACTCCGGCTGATACCGATCCAGGAACTGGGCGGCGTCCTGGAAGGCGGAGATCTGGAACCGCTCTCCCCGCTCCTGTTGATACCGCTCAAAATAGGACTCCATCTGGGTCCTGACGGACGCCTGATCGTCCACCACGGCCACTCTCCACACCGGGCACCGCCTCCTCTCCCGCCAGAATGGGGCAAAAACGCCTGCCGCGCGGCCCTCCGGCCGTTAGGCAGGCATTATTATACCAAATGATTCGGCTTTGCGCAAGGGATTTTCCGGCGTTTTCGCCGGTTTCACTCCAGCGGGAACAGGATATTCAGGTAAAAAACGTGGTTTTCCGCCCTGGTATTGACACTTCCACCGTATTTTTCCACGATGAGACGGATGCTGGTCATGCCAAAGCCGTGGTTTTCCTCGTCGCCGCTGGTGGTGAGGGGCAGGCCGTTTTTGAAGCGCAGCTCCCCGTCAAAGGGGTTCTCCATGCGGATGAGCAGAAACCCCTTCTCCGCGTGGACGTTGAGATAGATGGACCGCCGCGCCGGGTCCTCCAGCTGCCGCACCGCGTTGACGGCGTTGTCGATCATGTCGCCGAACAGCACATACTGGTCGGTGGCCTCCATGAAGTCCAGCCTGCCGCCGTCGATCATGCACACGAAGGAGATCTGAAACTGTCGGCAGTACAGGTTCTTCTCGGTGAAGATCACGTCCAGGGTGTCGCTGCCGGTCTGGATGTTGGCGTCGAAGCTGTCCACCAGGGCCATGGCCTCGTCGATATGCTCCTGCTGGCCCTGCCCCGCGCTGAGGGCGGACAGCTCGTACTTCAGGTTGTGGCTCTTGCGGCGGATGGCGTCCATGGTCTCCTTGCTCATGTGATACTGTTGCTCCTTCTGGGCGATGAGCTTCCGGGCCACCTCCAGTTCCTGCTCGGTCTGGCTGATGCGGAAGATGCCGAACTGGATGCACAGGCAGAACACGCAGCAGATCAGGTTCCACACGTACTCCAGGAAACACAGCAGGGAACCGGCAAAGTCCGCCCCGTACAGCTCAAAGGTCAGGCCCCAGATCTGGTTGACCACCAGCATCACCGCGCTGAGGGCCACGATGGGCCCGGTGGCGTTCTTCAGCAGGGACAGCCCCCGCATCCGCCGGATGAGCACGAACCAGGCCACCGTGTAGGTGAGCGCGTAGCTCACCACGATGAGAACATATCCCCACACGCCGGTGGTGATATCCTCCCCAAAGTGGGCGAACCGCTCCGGGTCCAGGAGGGTGAGGATAGAGTCGACCAGACTGCCGATGTGCTCGATGGTATAGCCGCCGATTCCGATGAACAGGGCCTCGGCCGCCGTCACCTGATAGCACAGGCCGACATACAGGAAAATGATACCCACCATAGGCAGATGGATAAAGACCCCCATGCGCTCCAGCGGAACAAAGGCCACATAACAGGCCAGCAGCAGAGCCAGCGCCGCCGCCTTGACAGCGAAGTGCGCTCTGCGGGGCAGGCGGAAACACATCAAAGTCGTGATAACGGCCAAACTCACTCCGCCGATGCCGATCATTATTTGCAGATTGGAGATCATGACGAGCCCTCCCCTCGATATAGTAACACAGCGCGCGGACCCGGGCAAGCGTTCGGGAAAGAGGGGCCGCGGCTGCCTCAAGCAGCGCAAGAGACAGCCGCGGCCGAAGTTGAACCTTAACTCAGATCAGATGACGATCACTCGTTGATGGTCAGCACCAGGGTGTTGACGTCCACGGTCACGTCGCCGCCGGCAAAGCCGTCCAGCAGATCGGGATAGTCGGCGGAGGTGGAGGCGCTGCCGTTCATGTTCTCCACGCAGGCGGTGGGGGCGCTCAGGGTGACGGTCTTGACGCCGTCGGCGTCGGGCTCGGTGGCGGTGTAGGTGCCGGTGAAGTAGTCGGTGGTGAAGGCCACGACCACGCCGCTGATCTGGTTGACAAAGAAGTTCTTGATCAGGGTGTAGGAGCCGTCGGCGTTCAGCACCAGGACGCGGGCGTTGGTGTTGATGCAGTCGCCCTCATAGCCGGCCTCCACGAAGTCGGACTGGCAGGTGTAGACCTCGGCGGGAGCGGCCTTGGCGCCGCCGTTGCCGCAGGCGCACAGGGAGACGAGGGTCAGGACGGCCAGCAGGCAGGCCAGGACTTTGGACAGTTTCTTCATTTTGTGTTCCTCCAGTTTTTTTGATATGTGATTGCAGTTTGCATTGCTGCTTCGATCAGTTGGCCGCGTTCTTCTTCGCGGCCTTCTTGGCCTTCACCACGCCCAGGGCGATGAGGGCCCCGGCCAGGACCACCAGGGCGGCGTCGGCGGCGTACAGGGCGATGCGCCAGGGGGCGATGCCGTAGGAGATGGTGGTGGCGTCGGACAGGTGGTTCACCGTGCCGCTGTTGACATGGGTATAGAGGATGTTCTTCATGGCCTGGCGCATGACCTTCAGGGTGCTGGGGTTGTTGGTGTCGGCGAACTTGGAGAGCAGGGTGGCCTCGTTGGCCAGCATCAGGTCGTTGCCGCTGGACACGCCGGCCTCCACGTTCATGTAGGCGTAGCCGTTGTAGTCGGTGACCACGGTGCCCAGGAAGCCCCACTCGTCGCGGAGCACGCCGGTGACCAGCTCGTCGCAGGCGCCGCTCCACACGCTGCCGATGCGGTTGAAGGAGCTCATCACGCCGATGGAGCCGCGCATGGTCTTGGTCTGGACCTCGCCGTTCTCGTTCAGGTACTTCAGCTCGATGACGGGCTTCTCAAAGGCGATCTCAAAGGCCTTCAGGTAGATCTCGCGCATGGCCTGCTCGTTGCACCACACGCAGGGGCCGTTGTCGCAGCGGTGGGTCTCCACGTCGTTGAGGGCGAAGTGCTTGAAGTAGCAGGTCAGGCCCATGGAGGTGGCGCCCTGGATGGTGCCGGCGCAGGTGTTGCCGCTGATGACGGGGTCCTCGGAGTAGTACTCGAAGTTGCGGCCGCAGAAGGGAGTGCGGTGGGTGTCGGTGCCGGGGGCGTACCAGCCGTCGATGCCGGCGCTGGATGCCTCGTTGCCCACCATCCGGCCATAGGCCTCGGCCAGATCCACGTTCCAGGTGGCGGCCACCAGGGTGCCGCAGCAGTTGAAGTTGCCGCTGGCGCCCAGGCCCAGGCCGCCGTACTGCTTCAGGCCGGCGGGGCCGTCGGTGGCGCTGGAGCCGGGCAGGCCGATGGCGGGAAGGGCGCCGGTGCCCTGGTTGCCCGCGTAGATGATGGAGGTCATGTTCTTCACGCTCAGCTCATCCAGCAGCAGGTCCCACTTGGGATCGTCATAGGTCAGGCCACGGAGCGCCACGACGTTGATGTTGTTCTTGGCGCCGGTGGTGGGGGCCTGGTCATTGCTGTCATAGTAGTCGGGGGAATAATTGCCCAGGTTGGCGATCACCGCGTCGCTGGCCTTCAGGTCGTCCGCCGTTGGGGCGGTGGGGAAGGATGCGGCGAAGTCGGCCCGGGTGAAGTTGGCGGCGAAGCCCTTGTTGGCGCTGGGGTCGTTATAGGCTACGAAATGCTCGTTCTGCTCGGTGAAGCGGTTGGTGGCGGCCACCACGGTGTGACTGCTCTTGTACTCGTCGCTCCGGTTGACCAGCTCGCCGATCTGGGCGTCGATCTCGGCCTGACGGGGGTTGGAGGCGTCGTAAACGGTCTCGGCGGCCACGGTGTAGTCCCAGGTGCAGTTCTCGCCGTAGAGCTCGTGGGAGTTCTTCCGCACGGAGATGGTGTAGGTGCCGGCGTCCAGCACATAGCAGCCCTTGCCCAGGTAGTCGTAGGAGGCCATGTCCTCCACCCGGAAGGAGACGGTGTAGTCCTTGCTCTCGCCGGGCTCCAGCAGGTCGGTCTTGTCGTAGGCGGCCAGGACCACCTCGGCCTTCTCCACACTGCCGTTATAGGGGGCGTGGTAGTAGACCTGCACCACGTCCTTGCCGGCCACGGAGCCGGTGTTGGTCACGGTGACGGTGACGTTGATCATGCCGTCGGCCTCGGCGGCCTCCTTGATGGTCTGGGTGAAGGTGGTGTAGCTCAGGCCGTAGCCGAAGGGATAGACCACGGCGGCGTCATAGTCGATGAAGCCCTCGGCGGCGGCGGTCTCATAGTACCGATACCCAACATAGATGCCCTCTTCGTACTCCACCATGTAGGAGTCGCCCATGGCGTTGTCCTTGCTCACGTTGGAGTAGGCGTTGACCACGGCGTTGGGGAAGGTGGGGTCGGCGGTCAGGTCGGCGGGCCAGGTGTCCACCGTGTGGCCGGAGGGGTTGGTCTTGCCGGAGAGGATCTCGGCCAGGGCCACGGTGCCGCGGGAGCCGGGGAGGGCCATCCAGACGATGGCGTCCACGTTCTCGTCGGCCTCCAGGTCGCCCAGCTCCATCACGTTGGCGCTGTTGATGACCACGATGACGGTGTCGAAGTTCTCCTCCACATGGGCCAGGAGCTGCTTCTCCTCATAGTTAAGCTCCAGCTGGTGCTGGCCGTCCTCGTAGTTCTTGGTCTCGGCCACGGAGGAGTCCATGGCGGTCAGGCCGGAGGTGAGGCTGCCCTTCAGGTCGGTGCCCAGGTCGGCGCCCTCGCCGCCCTGCCGGCCGAACACCACGATGGCGGCGTCCTTGTAGGAGGCATAGGAGGAGGTGACGCTGGAGTTGTAATAGCTCATGGGGAACTCGCCGATGTAATAGGTCTGGGCGGACAGCTTATCCATGGCGTTGAACCCGACTTCCACCTTGTCCAGATTGTCGGCGTACATCTTCAGCAGGGTCTCGTTCACCTTGTAGCCCTCGGCGGTAAGGGCGTCGGCGATGGGAGTGCACTGGTTGGCGTCGCCCGCGCCGGAGCCGGTGCCGCCCCAGACGGTGTCCACGCTGCGGCGTCCGAACAAAGAGACGCTCTTGGGGGTGGCCAGGGGCAGGGCGCCGTTGATGTTCTTCATCAGGGTGATGCCCTCGGCGGCGATGTTCTTGGTGGTCTCCTTGGCGGCGGCGTCGATCTCCTCGGCGTTCTTGTAGTCCAGAGGATAGTAATCGGTGTCCCAGTTCTCAGAGCCAGGCTTGGTGTTCACGATGGGCTCGCCAACACCGATGTAGGTGTCCAGCACGCCGGAGAAATAGCTGCACGCGCCGGTGGCCACGATGGCGATCACCAGAAAGACGGCGGCGATGGCGTACAGGACCTTGGAGAGCACAGGGGTCTTCCGTTTCTTTTTCGGTTCCATAGGGGTGTCGCTCCTCCTCTTCTTTGATGGGGCCATTGTATGAAACCGAAAATTTCTTTGCAATCGTTCCGTCATTTTCTGTTCATCCTGCGGCACGAACTGTCTGGAGGCGATGAAGGTAGGGCGCGGACACCCGGCGGATCATGGCGAAAAGGGTCAAAAAAGCTCCGAAGTCAAATGACTTCGGAGCTTTTGATAACAGGAACCGAAAACCGATCCCCTGTCAGTTATTTCAATCGTCCTCAAACGAAAGCTGTTTCCTCCGGGGATGCCGGGGGTGGCGGGAGTAGTAGGGCGTCTTTGTGCCGACCTCCCTGCCCCAGTCCTTTGCCTTCTCCAGATCCACCACGTCCGGGTGCCCCGCCGTGTAATAGGGATCTGGGAAGATCTGGACCGTGCAGTCGCCGTACCAGTCCCTCCAGTCCACGACCCGGAAGCCCTTGCTCATCAGCCGGGGGACGGCCAGCGGGAAATACAGACATGTTTTAAAATGTAATTAATTATCCCTGCGCTGTAACTCCGCAGCCTTTTCTTTGGCGGCGGCAGCCTCATCGGAGCGCCCCATCTTGGTCAGTATCGCGCTAAGATTATCCCAGTAGCCCGCAGCACCAGAATCTATATTGATTGCCGTTTGTATCGCTGTCAACGCCTCTTCATGGCGCCCCATCTCATAGAGGGTGACCCCGAGGCTGTCCAGATAGTGCGCGTTATCGGGCTCCAGCTCCACCGCTCTCTGTGCCGTTACCAAAGCGTCCTCATAGCGTCCCATCTTATGGAGGGTGGTGCTGAGGCCGTCCAGATAGCGCGCGTTATCGGGCTCCAGCTCCACCGCTTTTTGCTCCGCTGCCAGAGCTTCCTCATAGCGTCCCATCTTATGTAGGGTGGCACTCAGGCTGTCCAGATAACGGGCGTTATCTGGTTCCAGCTCCACCGCTCTCTGCGCTGTTACCAGAGCTTCCTCATAGCGTCCCATCTTATGTAGGGTAGTACTCAGGCTGTCCAGATAACGGGCGTTATCTGGTTCCAGCCCCACCGCTTTTTTCTCCGCTGCCAAAGCGTCTTCATAGCGCCTCATCTCATGAAGGGTGACCCCGAGGCTATGCTGATAGAGCGCGTTATCGGGCGCTTTCCTGACCAATTCTTCTTTGATCTTCAGGGATTCCTCATATTTGCCGGCGTTGTTCAACGCGACCGCATTCCAATACATACGAGGAAGCTCGACCGGGGCGGTGGCTTTTTGAATTGCCTGACTGATTTCGGATCCCATATCAGTCGTAGACGTGTCTTCACCAGCCGCAGAGGGCTCTGCCTCCCGTGAATACTTTTCCGTAAATCGATCAATGGATGTAGAGAGCGCCTGATACCGCTTTTTTGCGTCTTCCAGAAACTGCTCCTTTTGCGGCACCGTATAGCCGAACTCTGTGCCGATTTGATACAGGGTCTCGTCAAATCCATCGTGCCTAATCACATAGCCGTCCGCTTTATTTAGAAACTCCAATATTTTCCCTTCCAAAGGATCGTCCTTATAGAGCATCCAGTAGGGGAACCTCCATGTTCTGTTTTGAAAATTCTCACTATTATCAATCAAAAAGTTCATCAAACTCTTATCATTTCCCGCATACCCGATGAATATCGCATGATATGACGAAAAAATGGCGGCCAAAGACTTCTCCCAGTTTTCATGAAGCGTCTCCAGTTCCTTCGTCTGGCTCTTTGGATCGAGGAGGAGATCCCGGTGGATTTTGACAATGGTCGGCCGGGTCGTCTGTTTCAGCAAATAATGGGCTAACGCCTCATGCCCGATCACCAGTGGGATCTCTTGTGAGTAATAGTTGACCGCGTCCTCGATCAAGTGATCGAAATTGGTCGTCACCACAATGTTATTGGCCGTTTGGGACAACAGATACGCCAGCATGACATAACCGGCGCTTGGTTTGGCATGCTCCATGATCTTTTCAAGAAAATTGTAGCCGTCACCCGGCTCTTTTGCGAACCGGCGGTCATAGTATTGGCTATAAAAGGCATACTTGTTGCTGTCGTCGATCCCGTTGTCGGCTTTCCACTGTTGATGCCCGTCATGGTTGCGCAACTCAAGTTCTTTATCCCACTGGTCGACGAGTTCCCGCCCGGATTTAATCCCGGATGTCCTTGACGCCCCAGCGCCAAGGACAAAACAGAATTTCCGGGGATGCGGTCCCGAAGAGACGTCATTCATCTCTTGAATGAACCCCTGCAGCGACATCGTCTCATAACTCATCTGGCACCATTCCCCTGCTTTTTTCTTAAATTTTATTATGTAATATATTTTTTGTCAAGAGAAAGGGTAGTGTCGCACGGAGCTGCGGTGTGAAGCAGGACCCGGGAAAAAGCTCCCCGAACGGGTACAGCTGTCAACCTGGGGGGCGAAACTTTGATGCTATTTTGGTGCTGTACCCGACGGAACAGGGCGGGATCGTTGGCGCTGTTCCCGTTCAAATTCACTGGACATAAGGCTTTCCCGACTGGTGACATTAAGCAACTCAAGCGGCAGATATATGAGCAAATCGCAGTTTTTAATTATATCATATTTTAAAAAATGATGTAATTAACTTGACGTCTGAGCATCTTAGTGATAAACTGCGATATAGAACCGAAAAGGCTGCGGAAATGAGGTGCCCTATGCGCGATTACAGCTATGATGGAATTTACCAAAAATTGCTCGCCCCGAACATCGTGGCCCTGTTGGGCCAGGTCCACGAGCACAAAGGGGAGCAGGCCTTGCTCATCGAGACAAAAGGCGACACCTTGGCCCAACTCATAGAGCTGGCCAAGATCCAGAGTACCGAAGCGTCCAACCGGATCGAGGGCATTTTTACCTCCGACGAACGGCTGAAAAAACTGGTGCGGGACAAGACCATGCCCAGATCCCGGGATGAGCAGGAGATTGCGGGCTACCGGGATGTGCTGGCCACCATCCATGAAAACTATGCCTATCTCCCGCTGAAACCCTCGGTCATCCTCCAGCTCCACCGGGACCTGTATCGGTTCAGCGGGAAGTCTATCGGCGGGGCCTATAAAAATTCCGCCAACGTCATCCAGGAGATTGACGAGCAGGGAAACAAGTTTGTCCGATTTCAGCCGGTCCCCGCCTGGGAGACGCCGGAGGCGGTGGAGCGGGCCTGCGGTGCCTTTGACGAGGCCGCAAAAAACACGGAATATGACCCGCTCCTGCTGATCCCCGTCTTCATCCTGGACTTTCTTTGTATCCACCCCTTCAACGACGGCAACGGCCGCATGAGCCGCCTGCTCACCCTGCTGCTGCTCTACCGGGCGGGGTATTTCGTGGGCAGGTATATCAGCATCGAAAAACTCATCGAGCAGACGAAAGGGACCTATTATGACGCGCTCCAGCAGAGTTCTGTGGGCTGGCACGAAAAAGAGAACGACTACGTCCCCTTCGCCCGGTATCTGCTGAGCGTGATCGCGGCGGCCTGCCGGGAGTTCTCCGCCCGGGCGCGGATGCTGACCGCCGCGGACCTCAGCAAGTCGGACCGGGTGCGGGCGGTCATCAAAGACACTCTGGGGAAGATCACCAAGGCGGAGATCGTACAAAAGTGCCCGGACATCAGCCAGATCACCATACAGCGGGCCCTCAACGCGCTGGTCAAATCGGGCGAGGTCCTGAAGATCGGCGGCGGCCGCTACACATCTTACACTTGGAACAGGGAGAGAGAACAATGATCACGGGAGAACTGAAAAACAAAGTCAACAGCCTCTGGGAAATCTTCTGGACCGGCGGCATCACCAACCCGCTGGACGTGGTGGAGCAGATGACCTATCTCATGTTCATCCGCGACCTGGACGACGCAGACAACACCCGCGCCCGGGAGAGCGCCATGCTGGGCCTGCCCCATCAGAGCATTTTCACCGAGGAGGTCAAAATCGGGGAGCGCACCGTCCCCGGCAAGCAGCTCAAGTGGTCGGTGTTCCGGGACTTCCCGGCGGCCAAGATGTACTCCACCGTCCAGGAGTGGGCGTTCCCCTTTATCAAGGACCTCCATGGGGACAAGTCCAGCGCCTACGCCAAGTATATGGACGACGCCATCTTCAAGATCCCCACGCCCCTGATGCTGGACAAGATCGTCACCGCCCTGGACGGCATCTATGACCAGATGGCCCAGCTCCACGACGCCGACGTGCGGGGCGACATCTATGAGTACCTCCTGTCCAAGATCTCCACCGCCGGGGTCAACGGCCAGTTCCGCACCCCCCGGCACATCATCCGCATGATGGTGGAGCTGCTGGACCCCGGGCCGGACGACGTGATCTGCGACCCCGCCTGCGGCACCTCCGGCTTCCTCATCACCGCCGGGCAGTACCTGCGGGAGAAGTACAAGGGCGAGATCCTCTTTGACCGGCAGAAAAAGGATCACTACATGAACCATATGTTCACCGGCTACGACATGGACCGCACCATGCTCCGTATCGGCGCCATGAACATGATGACCCACGGGGTGGACAACCCCTTCATCGAGTACCGGGACAGCCTGTCCGACCAGAACACCGACCGGGACAAGTACTCCATCATCCTGGCCAATCCCCCCTTCAAGGGCAGCCTGGACGCCGACACCGTCTCCGCCGACCTGCTGAAGGTCTGCAAGACGAAAAAGACCGAGCTGCTGTTCCTGGCCCTGTTCCTGCGGATGCTCAAGGTGGGCGGCCGCTGCGCCTGCATCGTCCCCGACGGGGTGCTGTTCGGCTCCTCCGCCGCCCATAAGGCCATCCGAAACGAGCTTATCGACGGCAATCGCCTGGAGGCCGTCATCTCCATGCCCTCCGGCGTGTTCAAGCCCTACGCCGGGGTGTCCACCGGCGTGCTGGTGTTCACCAAGACCGGCCACGGCGGCACCGACCAGGTGTGGTTCTACGATATGCGAGCCGACGGCTTCTCCCTGGACGACAAGCGCGCCCCCGTGGCGGAGAACGACATCCCCGACATCGTGGCCCGGTTCCGGGACCGGGAGGCGGAAAAGGCCCGCGCCCGCACGGAGCAGTCCTTCCTGGTGCCCCGGGAGGAGATCGTGGCCAACGGGTACGACCTGTCCATCAACAAGTACAAGAAAACCGAGTACACGCCGGTGGAGTACCCGCCCACCAGCGAGATTTTGGCGGAGCTGAAAGAGATCGAGGCGGAGATCAGCCGGGGGCTGGAGGAATTGGAGGGGATGGTATGAGCCGGAAGAAAAAACGTGTTGAATCTTTGGAAGAGAAAGAACACGCATTAGTCATGCCTCCGATTGAGCAGATCGACTATGATAGACTTGCCGACTGTATTGCAAAAGCAGTGGCAAGCGAAAATGAGAAGCGGGCAGAAAAGTATTCTATCACGCGTGAGTGGATGAAATTTATTATCATTCCTGTTTTGGGGACCGTCTCAGTTGTGGTGGGGCTATTAGGTATCGCCTTTTTTATTCAAGCCATTTCATCTATTGTAGATTTAGCGAGCCCAATTTGGAGTTTTCAAAGCCTATTAAAGTTAATTATCGCGTTTTTCTTTGCATTGATATGTTTTGCTATTTCCCTTTTTACCTTTTTTGCTGCAAAAGAACTGGATAAAGAAAAAGATCGGCAATTTGTCGTCGCTGTTTTTTCTAGTATGGTATCTTTAGGCGCATTAGTCGTGGCACTTGTTGCGCTTTATATGGGGGTGGGATAATGGCCAGATTAGGTGACATTGCAACATACATAAACGGCTATGCATTTAAACCTGATGATTGGAGCAATAGGGGCTTGCCTATTATTCGCATCCAAGACCTTACAGGCAACTCGTACCAAGCAAATCGCTATGACGGCGAATATGATCCAAAGTACGAAGTTCTTGAAGGTGACGTGTTGATCTCTTGGTCCGCCAGCTTGGGGGTATATGTCTGGAAGGGTGAAAAGGCTTTATTGAATCAGCACATTTTTAAGGTGCTTTTTAATAAAATCCCAATCAACAAAAGCTTCTTTGTCCATCAAGTACAGGACATTTTGGAGAAAGCCTCGTCAGAAACTCATGGGGCAACCATGAAGCATCTTACAAAGCCTGTATTCGATGCGCTTCCGTTCTATTTGCCGCCTGTGGAGGAACAAAACCGCATTGCCGTTATATTGGACAAGGTCAGCGGCCTCATTGCCCTTCGGGAACAACAGCTTGCTAAACTGGACGAGCTGGTTAAGGCTCGGTTTGTGGAGATGTTTGGGGACCCGGTGAGTAACCCCAAAGAATGGCCTATTCATCAGTTGTCGGAGTATATACAATTTTTGACATCCGGTTCAAGGGGATGGGCGAAATATTTTTCTGAGGCCGGGGAATTATTTATAACCATTAAAAATGTGAAAAATTGCAAAATTTCGGCAGATAATTTTCAGCATATCATGCCTCCTGATAATGTCGAGGCTAAGCGGACAAAGGTACAAGAAGGAGATTTATTAATTAGTATTACCGCAGATTTAGGCAGAACAGGCGTTGTTTCAAAAGAAATCGCTGATTATGGAGCTTATATTAACCAGCATTTGACTTGTATACGTTTAGATAAAACAATTTTAGACCCCTTATATGTTGCTTACTACATGGAGAGCCCAGCAGGGAAAAAGCAGTTTGAAAGCAAAAACCAAAATGCGGTAAAGGCCGGATTGAACTTTAATTCAATAAACACTCTGCGACTAATGATCCCGCCGATTGGGATACAAAAAGATTTTTCTATATATGTAGATGCTGTCGAGAAATGCCGGTTGACAGCCCAGCAGGGATTGGATAAACTGGAAACAGTGAAAAAAGCGCTGATGCAGGAGTATTTTGCAACTAAAGCCAAAATAGGGGGGAACTAAAATATGGATAAAACAGCTGTCATTAATTTACTTAAATCCAAAGGTTACACTATTGTTTCAGATGAACGAATGAAAAATGGATATGCGGATACTGTACGAGTTTCAAATGGCTGTATAATCAATTTATATGACAGCGGAAAAATTGTATATCAGGGGAAAAACTCGGATGAAATTAAATCTATCATTAATAATCCATGTGAAGTCCCCAAAACTCGGAATGTATTTGTTGTATACGGTCATGACCAAGTAGCCCGAACGTAATTAGAAGCAATGTTGCGCCGTTGGGACTTAAACCCACTAATTTTGGACCAACTCGAATCATCTGGAAACACCATTATCGAAAAGTTAGAAGAGTATATCCCAAAAGCACAATTTGGAATCGTACTAGCTACTCCCGATGATATTGGTTATTCTAAAGATAACGAAGGAGCTAAGAAATATCGTGTACGACAAAATGTTGTATTAGAAATGGGAATGCTGTTATCTCGACTCGGAAGATCAAAGGTTGCAGTTCTGTTGAAAAACATCGAAAATATGGAAAAACCCTCTGATATTCAAGGGCTAATCTATATTCCTTTTACTTCAGATGTAAAAGAAACGACCATTGATTTGGTCAAAGAGATGAATAAAAACGGCTATAGTATAGATATCGCAAAATTATAAGTCGGCGATTGGAAATAATGAAAAAGTACTGATTCAGATACTTTGCGAGAGGCAAGTTATAACACATGGATGTTTTTGGATATACAATACCTAACATGCTTTTAAAGTTCAGCAATGTTAAAGAACATTTGGAGGATATTGGGCGAGGACAGATCTACATGAATGAAAGCGGTTTTTTCCGCAAGCTGGAAGACCAGTTTAGGGGTGACCAGTTTGATGGAAGGTGTCCGATTTCGCTTGACAGACTTGCAGATGAATATATGGAATTGCGTCCAGAGGATGGTTCAGAGGGAATAAGAATACCCATTAAATTTGTGCGAAATTTTACCGTCGGATTTCAAAACGATGATAAGATCCCTCTGTTTTGTGCCACGGCGCTCTCTCAAGATATTCTCTATAAGAAAACAGATACAGAATTTGCTTTTAGACAAGAGTTCATCCAAGAAATGCAGCAGTTTGGAAAATATTTTGCAATATTTTCTGCAAGCGAATTTATAGAGAAAATGTCTGTCTTTGTAGAAAAAAATCATATGGCAGTACAATATGGACCCGTAGACTATGTTGAGATTCACAAGCAATATGACATTGAAATGCTAAATGAAGATACGCGGCCAGGAATTGAGGCCTTTTTCAAAAAAGATGTATCATATAGATGGCAAAACGAATGGCGCATTATATTATTGGGGGCAAAAGATGCCCCCCCAATTATCCCGCCAGGCTCTGGTTATTTCATTGCAAATATTGGTACTTTAAATTGGTTTCATATTATGGAGACAAAGGATCTGCTGACAAATACGATACAGATTCGAGAAGTCGATGACGCAAAGCTCCAGTCAAAGAAAATACTTGAGATTTAAGAGGAGGGTCATCCATGTCCAACTTCTCCTTCCTCCAATCCAGCGCGGATTTTGCCCCCTTTGCCGCCCCGGCGGCGGCCGCGGAGCAGATCCTGCACATCGACCCGGCGGCCTGCGTGCTGAGCTGCCGCCGGACGATGGAGCGCGCCGTGAAGCGGGGGTACTCAGTTGGCAAGGGTGGGGAAATCATATAGATCGGCAGTTAGAAACGATGAAAAAAGCGCTGATGCAGAAATATTTTGGGTGAGGTGAAAACTTATGACAGAAGGGATTATTATTGCATTAATTACTGCGGGCGGTGCTATTATTGTTGCAATTATCAATAAATTTGTAGGCAAAAAAGGCTCCCCAGGCAAAGCGACTGATAGCAAAACAGCTGTGGTAAATCAAAAAGCCAAAGGGAATGGAACTACACAAATTGGTATTCAGATTAACAGAAACGAAGGTGATGAATTTGACGGATAAGGTTGAGGTCAACCAGAAAGCTGCGCTTGGTTCCCAAACTACTCAAATTGCAGTTCAAAATAATATGGGATTATCTGTCTCTGACGCCACGCACCTGGCATTTGAATTATTTAGAGAGTATTATCCCCAACTAAGGGATGATGCTCTCACAGCACTTCGAGAGATGGTTGAATATGAGCTTGAAAAAATGCAACCAGAGGAGATTATTCCGCCAAAACCCAGAATAGCCGTACCTGTATTACAAAACGCCAGCATAACCGACGAGGATTCTATTCGAAAAACATATGCAAAATTGTTGGCTAGTTCTATGAATGCGGCTACAGCAAAGGATGTTCATCCTGCCTTTGTTACAGTAGTGAACCAATTGGACAGCTATGACGCAAAGGTTTTAGAAAAAATCTCTAAAATTCATGACACTATACCTGCCGCTAAAGTGAGATTTACTTTTGAAACGAAATACTTATCCGCCATTCTGCCGCGATATTTTAGTCCTTACTTTTACGATTCATTTGATGTATGGGCAGTTTCGGTATCATTGGATAACTTATCAAGGCTGAATATTATCACTATAGGCGAAGGTAGTGTAACCAGTTACGACTATCAGAAAATATTAGACCATCCGTTTATCCAGGCAAAATATCAAGAGGCAGTTATTGCAAACCCCTCGCGTAATCTAGAGATCAAACAAGATGAGTTGTTCATTCAAATGAGTGACTTTGGAAATAAGTTTTTGAAAATATGCTTTCCAGGTCAATAAAGAATGAGTGATTTTATGTCCAACTTCTCCTTCCTCCAAAATAATAAGGACTTCGCCTTCTTCGCCGCCCCGGCGGCGGCCGCGGAGCAGATCCTGCACATCGACCCGGCGGCTTGCGTCCTTAACTGCCGCCGGGCGATGGAGCGCGCCGTGAAGTGGATGTACTCGGTGGACGGGGAGCTGGTCAAGCCCTACGACGACCGGCTGGTGGCGCTGATGGACAACGGGAACTTCCGGGACATCGTGGGCCCCGACCTGTGGGAGCGGATGAAGCTGATTCGGGTGCTGGGCAACAGCGCCGCCCACACGGGGAAAAAGATCACCGAGGAACAGGCCATGCTGTGCCTGGAAAATCTGTATTATTATCTGGATTTCGTGGCCTGTTGCTACGGCGGCGAGGACTTTACATACACCCCGGGGGAGTTCGACCCCGCGCTGGTGCGCGCCCAGGCCGCGCCGCCTCCCCCGCCGGCGCCCGACGTGGACCTGGACAAGCTCATGGCGGAAAACGCGGCGCTCCGAGAGGAGCTGACCGCCCGCCGGGCGGTCCAGCGGCAGAACTACGTCCCCAGGCCGCTGGACCTGTCCGAGTACGCCACCCGGAAGATCTACATCGACGCCATGCTGCTGGACGCCGGCTGGACCGAGGGTCGGGACTGGCTGAACGAGGTGGAGCTGCCCGGGATGCCCAACGCGGGCGGGGTGGGCTACGCGGACTACGTCCTCTATGACGACGCCCACCGGCCCCTGGCGGTGGTGGAGGCCAAGCGGGCCTGCGCCGACGTGAGCCGGGGCCGCCAGCAGGCCAAGCTCTACGCCGATCTGCTGGAGAAGCAGAGCGGCTGCCGCCCGGTGATCTTCCTCACCAACGGCTTCGAGACCCGCGTCAACGACGGGCGCTATCCCGAGCGAAAGGTGGCCGCCATCTGGTCCAAGCGTGACCTGGAAAAGTGGTTCAACCTCCAGTCCATGCGCACCAGCCTGAAAAACGTCGTGGTGGACCGGGACATCGCCGGGCGCTGGTACCAGGAGGGGGCGGTCAAGGCGGTGTGCGCCGCCTTTGGGGAGAAGAACCGCCGGAAGGCCCTGCTGGTCATGGCCACCGGCTCGGGCAAGACCCGCACCGCCGCCGCCCTGTGCAAGGTGCTGCTGGACCACGGCTGGGTGCGGAACATCCTGTTCCTGGCCGACCGCAACTCCCTGGTCACCCAGGCCAAGCGGGCTTTCGTGAATCTGCTGCCCGACCTGTCCATCACCAATCTGTGCGAGGAGCGGGACAACGATGCCGCCCACTGCGTGTTCTCCACCTACCAGACCATGATGAACCGCATCGACACCGCCCGGGACCGGGATGGCAAGGTGTTCACCTGCGGCCACTTCGATCTGGTGATCTGCGACGAGGCCCACCGCTCCATCTACAACAAGTACCAGGACATCTTCACCTGGTTCGACGCGCCCCTGGTGGGCCTCACCGCGACCCCCAAGGACGAGATCGACAAAAATACTTACGAAATTTTCGAGCTGGAGAGCGGCGTGCCCACCTACGGCTACGACCTGGCCCAGGCGGTGAAGGACGGCTACCTGGTGGACTTTCTGTCGGTGGAGACGCGGCTGAAATTCATCGAGCAGGGCATCGTCTACGACGAGCTGTCCGAGGCGGACAAGGCCGCCTACGAGGAGACCTTCAGCCGGGACGAGGAGATGCCGGACAGCATCAGCTCCTCCGCTTTGAACGAGTGGCTGTTCAACGGGGACACCATCCGGGAGGTCCTCCGGGTCCTCATGGACAACGGGTTGAAAATCGACTACGGCGGCAGGATCGGCAAGACCATCATCTTCGCCAAGAACCACGCCCACGCGGAGAAGATCCTGGAGGTGTTCAATCAGGAATACCCCCATCTGCCCGGCTATGCCCAGGTCATCGACAACTATCTGAACTACGCCCAGAGCGCCATCGACGAGTTCTCCGATCCGAAAAAGCTGCCCCAGATCGCCATCTCGGTGGACATGCTGGACACCGGCATCGACGTGCCGGAGGTGCTGAACCTGGTGTTCTTTAAAAAGGTGTTCAGCCGGGCCAAGTTCTGGCAGATGATCGGCCGGGGCACCCGCCTGTGTCCGGGTCTGATGGACGGGGCGGACAAGGACAAATTCTACATCTTCGACTTCTGCGGCAACTTCGAGTTCTTCCGCATGAACAAGGGCAAGCCCACCGCCAACCAGATGGCGGTGCAGAGCGCCGTCTTTACCCTGAAAGCGCAGATCATCTACAAACTCCAGGACCCGGCTTATCAGACGCCGGAGCTGTCCGCTTTCCGCCAGTCCCTGGTGGACGACATGGCGCGGAAGGTCCGGGAGCTGGACCGGGAGAGCTTCGCCGTGCGGCAGCATCTCAGGTACGCGGAGCTGTACTCCGACCCGGAGAACTACGCCGCCCTCACCTATGAGGACACGCTCCGCATCAAAGACGAGCTGGCCCCGCTGATCGTACCCGACCCCGACGACCCCAAGGCCGTGCGGTTCGACGCGCTGCTATGCGGCATCGAGCTGGCCTGTCTGGCGGGGAAACAGTACGCGCGGGCCCGAAAAGACCTCATCAAAAAAGCCAGGGCCATCGCCGGAGTCCCCAACATCCCGGAGATCATGGCCCAGTCGGAGCTGCTCCAGAAGATCATACACACCGGCTATATGGCGAGCGCCGGCATCGGTGACTTTGAATATATCCGGGAAAATCTGCGAAACCTCATCAAGTACATCCCCATCGAGCACATCCGATATGATACCGATTTCGACGACGAGATCCTGTCCATGGAGTGGAAAGAGCCGGACCTGGAAAACGACGACCTGAAAAACTACAAGGCCAAAGCGGAGTTCTACCTCCGGCAGCACCTGGACGAGGCCGCCGTCGCCAAGCTGCGAGGCAACGTCCCGCTGACGCCGGATGACGTGGCCGACCTGGAGCGCATCCTCTGGACCGAGGTGGGCACCCGGCAGGACTACGAGGCAGAGTACGGCAGGAAGCCCCTGGGCGAGTTCGTCCGGGAGATCGTGGGCATGGACATGAACGCCGCGAAGGATGCCTTCGCTCAGTATCTCAACGACGCCAGCTTGGACAGCCGGCAGATCTATTTCGTCAACCAGATCGTTGAGTACATCGTCCACAACGGCGTTTTGAAGGACCTGTCCGTCTTGCAGGAGCCGCCCTTCACCGACCGGGGCAGCGTGGCGGAGGTGTTCGCCGACATGACCCTCTGGCTGGGCATCCGGGCGGTGATCGATCGGATCAACGCCAACGCTGCGGCATAAGAAAACCTTGTCCTATGAGCGATTCCTAAATTCTCCCATGGCTTGTTCAAGTCATGGGAGAATTTTTTGAAAGCGCAGGGCCAGCGTCCATCCGCTTTACCCCCTGTTTGCCCCGTTGAGGCGATTTGAGGCCCGCCTGCCGGTGGGTTGGCATCCGTGCCCATCCCCGGCGATTTGCCCCGAAACTCGCCCGTTTTTCGAGGCTATGTGCGCTCTGATTTTCTCCGGCGTTTTCACCAAACAAGGGCAATGCACAGGGGGCGAAAGAAGTGCGTGTTAAAGCGCGGGGGTCTATTGCCCCCTCGCGCGGTTCACAGCGCCCCGCAACGCGGGTCGCTTCAAGGGCTTGGTTGGTTTTCACGGCGGGGGTCACTTTTTTGGCGCGGGGGTCATTTCGGGGATGACTTTCCTGAGAAACGCCCGGTTTTCAAGCCTTTGGCCGGGTTCCAAACGGGGACAAGTTGCGTTTGGGAAGCCAAGACCACAGAAAAAGGGAGGTCAGCAATTACCCCGCAGTAAACAATGAGAAAGCCACTTCGTTCAAACTGAACTGGCCGAAGGGGCAAATACTTTGATGCTATTTTGATGCTGTGCCAAACGGAACGGAGTGGAATTGTTGACATCGGATGGGATGATTTGAGCGTCATTCGGGCATCAGACTCGGTCTGCCGGAAACCATCCCACCCAAAAAGTACCGAAGTCGGGTAACTTGGGAGCTTTTAATGAGGCAACTGCTTAAAAACACTTTTTGTCTCTGAGTTTCGTTCGAATAATTCAATAAGCCTTTTTCAATTTTCTCCGGCCTCATAACTATGTGACGACCATTGTCGCACGAACAACGTAAAGGTCTTGTAGTCCTCCGTCCAACCCCCCGCTTTGCTGCCCACAGAAGCAGGAACAGGCAACCATTTTGCGGACAGGCCATTTGCACATTTGCTCATAAATTTGCGAAAAATTTTTGTAAAATATCCCTGCTTGATTTTTGAATTTTAATTTGATAGGCTTTGATTGTCCAGGTCGAAACATCACGATAATCTGTCAATTTAATATCTGTTTCAATGGTGGGGCATTTGCCCCTTCTTGAGAAAGAATCCAGACCATGTATGTAGTCCAGCCAACTACTATATGGTCTGTCTTTTGAGCAGTCATAGATTATGTGTGTGGCTTGATCACCCACCGCATTGTTTGTGCCTCCTCGCAGAGTTTTCTTGACTGGTTATCTTAGCTTTTAGGAGGTGAAACCAGCTTCTATGAATGATGCAACTTTATCGCACCTACTATACTGCACAACCGAAAGGAGAATCAAGAATATGAACGAAACTGGTTTAACCTATTTTATGCCCCCAGACCCATCCCTTCTGGCTCGGTTTCTTTACGCAATTTCTTCTCCCTTTATGGAGGGCAGACGGGATCAGATTCGTAAAGATATTCTTTTGGAAGCCATGAGGAACAAGCAGAAAGCCCTGACGGAAATCATGGATACTATCCATGACGGGATTATCAATCAATCCCTCACTCAAGAACAGTTCAACGCCCTTTATGCTCTCTATCACCAGGTTCTTCTTTCCACCCCTTAATGCGAATTTTAGAGCCGCCCTTTGGGGCGGCTCTTTTTATCCTTGAATTCAACACGCTATGTTGAAAACCGCCTCCAGCAAGCGGGATGTGCCTCTGAACCAGACGGCGGTCAATACCATCCTGGACCTGGGAGCGGAACGATACTTCGGGGAAAACAGTCTCCTGATTCCCGACGAAAAAGGGAACTATACCAAGCCAGTGAACTTCCGAAAGCGGTACTACCGAATCCTTGAAGCCGCCGGGATCGAGCAGAAAGGTCTCCGCAGCCTCCGGCCCACCTTCGCAACCAATCTGGTGAACGGGGTTAAGCAGCCCGACGGGACGATCAAAGCTCTCTCCCCGCGGCAGGTGGCAGACCTGCTGGGCCACTCTACCTCCGAAATCACAGAACTCTATTACGTCAAACGGGACACCGCCCGTCTGGCCGGAATCACAGCGGGATTTGAGCTGTGAACCGTGCAAAAACGCCCCTGCCTAAAACAGTCAAGCCATTTGGCCGCCTAAAAATTGAGGCACATGATCAAAGAAAACGCCCCTCTGGTCAAAACTCGCCGACCAGAGGGGCAAAAACTTTGATGCTATTTTGGTGCTGTACCCGACGGAACGGGGCGGGATCGTTGACGCCAGACAGCACGATTTGAGCGTCAAGAAGGCATCAGGGTCGTGTCAAGAATTATGCGCAAAAAGATTTGCAATCCCCGGAGGGATGAGGTCAGCCGGCAAGGGATGCGTCCTCCAGCGCCGCATCCAGATGCCTCATATTCATGTACTTCTTATTGCCCCACTGAGTGCCTGCCACATGGCGCAGCCTGGCACAGACCAGCATCAGCGCGGAATTTCCATCCGGGAAAGCACCCACCACCCGTGTGCGGCGGCGGATCTCCCGGTTGAGACGCTCGATCACGTTGTTCGTACGGATGCGCGTCCAGTGCTCTGCCGGGAATTCAAAGTAGGTCAGCGTCTCCTCGATACCGGCCTCAATCTTCTTGGCTGCCTCCTGTAGTTTCATCTCCTTCAGTTCCGCCATCACCAGCCTGGCCTTCTCTCTGGCCGCCTGCTTGCTTTCCTGGGCGTGGATCGCCTTGAGCATTTTAGACACCAGCTTCATCTTAGAGCGGGGGTTACGGAGAACACGTTGCGGTAGAAGTGGACTGTGCAGCGCTGATATTTGGCGTCAGGGAACACTTCACCCACTGCCTCCAGCATCCCCATGCACTTGTCGCCCACCACCAGCTTCACGCCGTCCAGGCCCCGGCCTCGCAGCCACTGGAAGAAGTTCACCCAACTGGCCTTGTCTTCCTTCATTCCCTCCGCGGCGCCCAGAACTTCACGGTATCCGTCCTCATTCACCGCGATTGCCACCAGGATAGCCACATTTTCAAACTCTCCGCCCCAGTTCCGGCGCAGGTAGATGCCATCCACATAGACGTAGGGATAGCGTCCGCCCTGCAACGGACGGTTCCGCCAGTCCTCGATATGGACGTATGCTTTCTTGTTCAGCTCGCTGATGGTGGCAGGGGATACCTTGCTGCCCCACAGGGCCTCCGTGATGTCCTCCACACGGCGCACGGACACCCCGGCCAGGTACATCTCGATCAGCGCTTCTTCCACGCTGCTCTCCCGCCGGCGGTACCGTTCGATGATGGCGGTCTCGAAGGTTACGCCTTTCAGCCGAGGTACTTTCAGCGTGACGTCCCCGGAGGTGGTGGTGAGGTTCCGGCTGTAATGGCCGCTGCGATAGCCCTGGCGCTGCTCACTGCGCTCATAGCGGGCCGCCTGGGTCAGTTTCTCCGCCTCGGCATCCAGTAACTCGTTCAGCGTCTCTTCCACGCTGCCCCGCACCAATTCTTTGATTTGCCCCTTGATTACTTCCTCGTTCAGTTGTACAATTTTCTCGGGCATGGTTTGCTTTCTCCTTTCGAATGGTGTGTCGCGACTTCATTCTACCAGAGATTGCAAACCCTGTCCTTTTATTTTCTCAATTTGCGCAACTTATTGTACGTTATCTATTGTACGTTATCGGCATCAGACTCGGTCTACTGAAACTGATACCCTCAAAAAAGTACCGAAAAAGCTCCGAAGTCAGGTGACTTCGGAGCTTTTAGTGGCAGGGGCAGAAGGATTCGAATTGCAAGATACACATTTTACCTGATATCTGTTCGTGCCGCCAAATGCCTGGCCCGTTGAAAATAGCGCACTCACAAACAATCCGTATTTTGTCTTGTGTCAAGTGGTGTTGGCCGATCCCGTCGCGGTAAGGGTACAAATAAGGGTCAGACAACCACCTAAAGCCATTCTTTTCTGCACATCTCTGTTGTACAGGCCAAAGCTGCCTTTACGATGCAAACGCGGGGCGGATATCAGACAGCGGCAGGCCCAGCTTGGCCGCCCGCTCCCGCTCATAGGTCACTCGCGTGACTTCTTCCACAAACTGCCGCTCTTTGGGAGTAGCAGAGTAGTAATGGATCCTGAATTTCTCGCAGATGTCAAACAGCAAATCTGTATAGGCTATATTTTCTTCTGTCGGCAATGCGAAATAACCTCCGGCCTGCTCCGCCAAATCATCAATGGCAACCTGTCCGCTCGTAATGCGTTCCATGTCTATTCCTCCTCTGATAAATACTTGGAGAACAGGGCCCATGCGTCTTCATCCGCCAGCATAAACCGCTTGGGACCGCCGCTGGTTACGCTGGGGATCCGCCTCGCTCCAAAATCCTCCTCGTAATGCCTTGCCAACTCGTCTGTTTTTGCTTCAAATACCACATCTCCGCGGCAGCCATTATCAATGGAATACTTGATCCCGAATGCAATCAATGCCGCTCCAATCCCATAATATTTTCTCTTAGACGTTTCTGTCATCGTTGGGTTGCTGTGGGGCGCACTCTCCGCATAAAGGATATACACATATGCTTTCCTTCCTGCAATCTGGTATGCTGCCAGCGCAATGAGTTCCCCTTCATGCGTCTTCATCGCGTATTTGTCCACAGCAGGGTCCGACAGATATCCAGATTCCCAATCCGTCTGCCAAACCGGATCCCCGTGAGTGACCAACAAATCCGCCGGAGATGCAGGTTCGATCTCAACCGAAATGACATTTCCATCCTCATTTCGGATAACATACGGCACAAACAGCATTTCATCACCCCTTATGATTATAACACCACAAAATATAATCGTCAATCAAAGTTGATTCTATTAGAGATTTGCTAAATATCACTATTGAAAAATGCTTATAGCAAGAGCCGCCTTTCGACGGGCGGCTCTTGCTGTCGGCAGTCTCAATGGGGTGAGCTTAGGGCAGTCTCGGCGCACATAGGGTGCAACCCTACCCGAAGCAACTGCGCTGTCTACATCGACGGCCAGCGGACAGAACTCACCGCCTACATGATCAACGATGAGAACTATGTGCGGCTCCGGGACATCGGCGCCAAGGTGGACTTCAACGTCTATTGGGACGGCACGGTCCAGATCGAGACGGACAAGTCCTACACCGGCGTGGCACCGACGGAGCCGAAGCCCAGCGGCACGGTGACCCTACCGGCGGACGGCAGCCAGTACGTTCCCAAGGTGGGCGACGTGATCCTGTGCGATGATGGAACCACATATGCCGTCAAGGATGTGAGCCGATGGGACGCCAACATGTTCTCCGAGGGGCCGCTGCCACCTCTGCCCACGCCCACCTGTGATTGGAACAGCTTCCCCACTGTGGAGCTGCCCGCGCCGGAGGCGCGGCACTTCATCAAATCCAATGGCAACTACCTCTACGTCCGCAATCTCTATGAGACCCGTCGGATGCAGTACACGCTGATGAATCTGGCGGGAACCAACCCCGAAACCAGCGCCAATGGGCGGCTGCGTTACGGCTCCAAGGGAACGCCCTATGTCCGTATCAGCCTGACCATCCCGGACAGTGCCGGAGCCTGGTCCTTCTGGCCGTGGCGGGACAGTGAACTGACCAAACTCTTCAACTCCTGCCCGCCGGGGTCCTACTCGGTGGAGGCGTGGGACACCTATATAGACGGGGTCTACACCCACACCGAGTATCGGGTCTATGTGATCTGATCGTTCAACGCATTGGGGTCGCTCCATCCGCAAATGGAGCGGCCCTGCCTTTTGGAAAAAGAGTTTTCTACGCATATAGAAACCGCTTTCAAGAGCAGGTACACAGACCCCCCTTGTTTCGCGGTTTTGAGCCTTAGAGGATCAAGGGCTACGAAGCCCCTAAATGCGTAGAAAGCAGGGAGCCAATGTCACGCTTGTAAGTCCGTTTTTCAGGGCGGTAAGGTAAATACACAAGCCCCTCTTGTTTCGCAGTTTTGAGCCTTAGAGAATCAAGGGCTACGGGACCCTAAAGCGTGACACTGCGGCCATCAGCCAATGAAAAAATGGCGGTCATCCGCAAACAAATGATAACAGTTTGAAAACTGTGCGCAAAAGCCCTGGCTATTATCTCTGTTTGCTGGTATTGTGTGTCGCTGGAAAAGGAGGCGACCGCCATGCCAGAATACCTGAGAGCACTCCACGAACGGTTCACCAGAGAGACACCCCAAGCAAAAATCATTCTGCATGAGCGAGACAGAATCCTCGCCCGCCTGCGGGGACAGCTGGGCAAAGCCCAGAGGGTCTTGCTGCTCCACCTGCTGGACCTGGAGGACGACCTGCGGGACCAGACCTCCCTGGACAGCTTCCTCTCCGGCATCCGTCTGGCCAGAGGGATTGAACAGGAGCTGAGCGAGATCCCGCCCTACTCCTTCGACGATGAAAACGAGGAACAAGCCAGACAGAAAGCAGGTGAAGCATCATGCAGAAAAAGCTGCTGACCAACGGCAACATATTCAAGCGCACCGACGGCCGCTGGAACGGCGTGGTCTGGTACCTGGACGAACAGGGGGAGCGCAAGCGCAAATCCTT
>CANPWZ010000001.1 GCA_947585425.1 uncultured Oscillospiraceae bacterium | reverse complement strand
TGGAGTGATTCCTGGTCCCAGCCATGCCCGGAATCCCTTGTTATTACTATGTTTTTTTAGTTTTGCTCATGGCTGTGTAAACAACTTATGGAGGTGAAGATAAAATGGTGAAGATCAGACTGCGCCGCATGGGCGCCAAGAAGGCCCCCTTCTACCGTGTGGTGGTGGCCGACTCCCGCTATCCCCGGGACGGACGGTTCATCGAGGAGCTGGGTACCTACGATCCCCGGCAGGACCCCGCCGCCATCAACATCGACGTGGAGCGCGCCCAGGCGTGGATCAAGACCGGCGCCCAGCCCACCGACACCGTGCGCGACCTGCTGAAAAAGGCCGGCCTGTAAGACTGCGTATTGGGAGGCCACATGAAAGAACTGCTCACTTATATCGCCCGGAGCCTGGTGGAGCACCCTGAGCAGGTGGTGGTGGAACAGTACGACTCCCCCGCCGGCACGGTGCTGGAGCTTCGGGTGGCCCCGGAGGACATGGGCAAGGTGATCGGCCGCCAGGGCCGCATCGCCAAGGAGATCCGCACGCTGATGCGCTCCGCCGCCCAGCGCCAGGGGATCAAGCTCACCGTGGACATCGTCGACGACTGAGCCGAACGCACAGCGGACAGGCGGGGGATCATCCCCCGCCTTTTCCATTGAATGAACAGAGGAGGGATTCTCCTGTGACCGAATATCTGGACTGCGGCCAGGTGGTGAACACCCACGGCATCCGGGGAGAGGTGCGCATCGTCCCCTGGGCGGATTCCCCCGACTTCCTGTGCCGGTTCAAGACCCTGTATCTGGAGGGGGACAGGCCCATGGCCGTCACCTCCTGCCGGGTCCACAAGGGCAGCGTCATCGTGAAATTTGAGGGCGTGGACACCGTAGAGGGGGCCATGCTGCTGAAAGGCAAAACGGCGCGCATCCGCCGCTCCGACGCCAAGCTGCCTCAGGGCTCCTTCTTCCTGGCCGACGTCATCGGGCTGGACGTGATCGACGAGGCGGGGCGCAAGCTGGGCGTGCTGAAGGAGGTCCTCTCCCCCTCCGTGCAGAACGTGTACGTGGTGGAGGGCGAGCGGGAGATCCTGATCCCCGCTGTGCCGGAATTTGTGCTGGAGACCAACATCGAGGGCGGCTACCTGAAGGTCCGGCTCATCGAGGGGATGTGACCATGTACCGCATCGACATCATGACCCTGTTCCCCGACACGGTGGGGGACGTGCTGTCCGAGTCCATCCTGGGGAGGGCCCAGGAGCGGGACTACTTGCGCATCGAGACCCACCAGATCCGGGACTACACGACGAATAGACAGAACCAGGTGGACGACTACCCTTACGGCGGCGGACACGGGGCCATCCTCCAGGCCGACCCCCTGTACCGCTGCTGGGAGCACCTCCGCGCCCAGGCGGAGGGAACGCCCCACACCGTCTTTCTCTCCCCCTGCGGCAAAACCTTCACCCAGGAGGACGCCAAACGGCTGGCCCGGGAGTACGATCATCTGATCTTGGTCTGCGGCCACTACGAGGGGGTGGACCAGCGGTTCATCGACGCCTGCGTGGACGAGGAGATCTCCCTGGGGGATTTCGTCCTCACCGGCGGGGAGATCGCCGCCATGGCGGTGGCCGACGCGGTGTCGAGGCTCGTCCCCGGCGTGCTGGCCGACCCCTCCTGCTTCGAGAACGAGAGCCACTGGGACGGGCTGCTGGAGTACCCCCAGTACTCCCGGCCGGAGGTATGGCATGAATTGGCGGTGCCCGAGGCGCTGCTCTCCGGCGACCACGCCGCCGTGGAGCGGTGGCGGCGCAAGCAGTCCCTCGCCCGGACGAGAGAACGGCGGCCCGACCTGTTCGGGAAGCTGGACCTGTCCTCCAAAGAGGACCAAAAGCTGCTGGCGGAGCTGGACCGAGAGGCGGGCCGGCCCCTCCTGCCGGACAAGATCGTCTGCCGCCCCGCGGTGGAGGGGGACATCCCCGCCATGGAGTCCATCGCGGAGGAGGCCAGAGCCTATCTGCGGGAACACGACGTGGACCAGTGGCAGGACAACGATCCCCCCTACCCCAGCCGGGCCCATTTCCTGGCGGATATGGCCCGGGGCGAGTGCTATGTGCTGGACTGCGGCGGCGAGATTGGGGCCTTTTTCACCCTGGCCGCCGGGGAGGACCCCAACTACGCCGCCATCACCGACGGCAAGTGGGCCTCCGGCGAGCCCTACGTGACCCTCCATCGATGCGCCGTGGCCCCCCGGTGGCGTGGCTCCGGCCTGTCCGACCGGGTGGTGAAGGAGTGCGAGCGGCTGGCGCTGGCCCAGGGCGTGTGCTGGCTCCGAGCGGACACCCACAAGAAGAACAAGGCTATGCAGGGGCTGCTCCGCCGCCGGGGCCTCCAGTACCGGGGGAACGTGCTGGTGGAGGCGCCCGAGGGCCACGATCCCCGCCGGGTGGCATACGAAAAGCGGATCAAAAAGCCGAGGTGACCCGATGGATCTCACAAATATCCATGACGTAAAGGACCTGCTGACACGGCACGGGTTTCGGTTCTCCAAGTCCCTGGGGCAGAACTTCCTCATCGCGGACTGGGTGCCCCGGCAGATCGCCGAGGCCGCCGGACTGGACAAGTCCTGCGGCGTGGTGGAGATCGGCCCCGGCGTGGGCTGTCTCACCCGGGAGCTGGCCCTCCGGGCCGGGAAGGTGGCCGCGGTGGAGCTGGACCGCTCTCTCCTGCCCGTGCTGGCCGAGACATTGGCGGACTGCCCCAACGCCGAGGTGATCCCCGGCGACGTGATGAAGCTGGATCTGGCCGCCCTGGTCGCTGACAGACTGGACGGCCTTACCCCCCATGTGTGCGCCAACCTGCCCTACAACATCACCACGCCGGCGCTCACCCGGCTGCTGGAGAGCGGCCTGTTCCGCTCGGTGACGGTGATGATCCAGAAGGAGGTGGCCCGCCGCATCTGCGCCGCCCCCGGCACGGCGGACTACGGAGCCTTCACCCTGCTGTGCCAGTACTACGCCCGGTGCGCGCTCCTGTTCGACGTGCCCCCCGGCTGTTTCCTCCCTGCCCCCAAGGTGACCTCCTCCGTGGTGCGCCTTGAGACCCGGGGCACGCCCCCCGTGGACGTCCCTCCCGCCGCCCTGTTCCGGGTCGTCCGGGCGGCCTTCGCCCAGCGGCGAAAGACGCTGCTCAACGCCCTGGCCGCCGTCTACGGCAGCCGGCTCACCAAAGAGGAGCTGCGGCAGCTCGTCCTGGACTGCGGCCTGACGGAGGCCGTCCGGGGGGAGGCCCTCTGCCTGGAACAGTTCGCCGCGCTGGTGCGGCGGCTGGGCTGACGGCGCGATAGAGAGGCCCATCGCCCTCCTTTGTCAAAATCCATCCCGCCGCATAGGATGGTGGCAAAGGAGGGTTTTCCTATGCCTGTCATCTACTTATCGCCGTCCACCCAGGAGGGCAACTTATACGTCAACGGCGGCACCGAGGAGGAGTGGATGAACCGTCTGGCCGACGCCATGGTCCCCTATCTGAACGCCTCCGGCATCCAGTATGTGCGCAACACGCCGGACATGACGGCGGCGACCTCTATCCGGGCCTCCAACGCCGGGAATTACGATCTCCACCTGGCGCTCCACTCCAACGCGGCGCCCCCCAGCAACTACGGCAACGTGCGGGGGATCATCGTGTACTACTACCCCGGCAGCACCAATGGCAAGCGGGCCGCCACCATCGTGGCCGACAACCTCAAGACCATCTACCCTCTGCCCAACCGGGTGCGGACCGAGGCCACCACCGCCATCGGCGAGGTGCGCCAGCCAAGAGCGCCCTCGGTGTTCATCGAACTGGGCTACCACGACAACCCCGACGACGCCTCCTGGGTCAAGAACAACCTGGACGCCATCGCCCGGAACATCGTGCTGTCCCTGACCGAGTACTTCGGCATCCCCTTCCTGGAGCCCGCCCCCTCCCGGCAGGGCGTGGTGGACGTGGACTGGGGCTACCTCAACATCCGTTCCCGGCCCTCCACCTCCGCCCCCGTCATCGCCAAGGCCTACGACGGGGCCCGGCTCAAGATCGTCAACCAGTACCAGAACTGGTATCTGGTGTCCCTGGACGGCCAGGAGGGCTACGCCAGCCGGGATTTCATCACCCTGGTGTGACATTCGGCTCGTTCACGAAGGATGTTTTTCCTCCTTATGATATAGCGCGGCGGCCCGCCGTTTGAGCGGGCCGCCGCGCCTTTTTACGATTCCCGTGAAAATTTTAAAATTCCCTCTTGCTTTTTCTGTCGCGGTGTGTTACGATACTATGGCCGTAAGAGAAAAGTGAATATCCGGGTGTGGCGAAGTTTGGTATCGCGCTTGAATGGGGTTCAAGAGGCCGCTGGTTCGAATCCAGTCACTCGGACCAAGGAAAAGACTTCAAATCGAAAGATTTGGGGTCTTTTCTTGTACTTTTTAAAAGGCCTTTTTTGTGCTGATTATAACAGTTCTAACAAAAGTTCTAACAAAAGTTTTATTCTGCAGAGATAAGCCGTTCCATTGTCCCCATTGTATCTCTCTTCGTCTTATAGCAGAGATGGCCATAAATATTAGCAGTCGTGCTAATGTCGCTATGTCCGAGCCACTCTGAAACGCGTTGAGAACTTTTTGACCTCAGTCTGCTCCCCACCCTGCTCCTCTGGCTTGACGGCGAAGCGCTTGCCCTTTTTCTGCCCAGGTAATTTGACTGGCATTATTATCACTCCTTATTTTGCTTGCAAACGCTTGCATTTATCATCTGAAGATATTATACTAAGAGACGAAAGGACGGTGTGTCTCATGGCAAATACGACAGCGGTTTACGCCCGAATCGACACAAAACTGAAAGATAATGCGGAAGGTATCCTCGCAAAACTGGGCATCTCGCCTGCCAGCGCGATCCAGATGCTTTACAGCCAAATCGTACTCCGCAACGGTATCCCCTTCGACCTCAGTCTGCCTGCGGCAAAACCGACCGCCATCGGCGGCATGACCCACGCCGAGTTGGACGCAGAACTCAGGAAAGGGCTGGAGTCCCACGCCGACGGCAGAGTGTACTCGGTGGATGAAGTAGACAAAATGCTTGCTCAGGAGTTTGGGGCATGACGGGGCAGTTTCGGGTAACTTATTCGCCCGCGGCGTTGGATGATCTCAAAGCGGTCTATTCCTATATCGCGTTTGAACTCCACTCACCCATAGCCGCTAAAGGGCAGGCAAGTCGCATTCGCAGCGAGATTCGATCACTGGATCAATTTCCCGAGCGGTATAGTGTGGTCGATTGGGAGCCGTGGGCATCTATGGAGATGAGGAAGGTCCCAATCGACAATTACGTTGCCTACTATCTGACCGATCTGGAAAAGCGGACAGTTACCATCGAGCGTATCTTCTACGGTGGCCGTGATGTAGAGCAAATCGTGCGGGAATTGGATGATTGAAGAATCAAAACCACCGGTTCAATCGGTGGTTTTGATTTGTTCTTCCACAACTCGGGACACTGTTACCAAAAGTGTTACCCATCGCCAAGGGCCGATAAGTCCCGATTGCCGCAGTTGCGGCCCCATCCCCGCTTGACTTGTCCCGGCCTCTATGTTAGTATGTTCGGGATACAGGACAAAGGAGCGCAAATCCGCCATGGACGCCACCGAAAGAGACAAAACCAATCCCCTTGGCTGTGAAAAGATCCCCACGCTGCTGAAGCAGTTTGCGGTGCCCAGCGTCATCGCCATGCTGGTCAGCTCCCTTTACAACATCGTGGACCAGATCTTCATCGGCAACAGCCCCGCGGGCTACCTGGGCAACGGGGCCACCAATGTGGCCTTCCCCCTGACCACCATATGCCTTGCCATCTCCCTGCTGTTCGGCGTGGGCGGCGCGGCCTTTTTCGGGCTGAGCCTGGGCCGGGGCGAAAAGGACAAGGCCGCCCAGTGCGTCAGCAACGTGCTGTATATGGCCGTCATCTTCGGCGTGGCCTACGCCGTGCTGGTGGAGATCTTCCTCACCCCTATGCTGAGGGCCTTCGGCGCCACGGCGGACATCCTGCCCTACGCGGTGCAGTACGCCAGCATCACCGCCGTCGGCATGCCCTTCCTCATCTTCACCAACGCCATGAGCAATCTGGTCCGGGCGGACGGCAGCCCCCGGTACTCCATGGTCTGCATGGTCACCGGCGCGGTGATCAATACCATCCTGGACCCCATCTTCATCTTCGTGTTCCACCTGGACGTGGCCGGCGCGGCCATCGCCACCACCATCTCCCAGGTGGTGTCCTTCGCCATCACCCTGGCCTATCTGCCCCGGTTCCACAGCGTCTCCCTCGCCAAAGCGGACTTCCGCCCCCGGCCAGCCATGGGGGTGCGGATCGCCACGCTGGGCATGAGCAACTGCCTCACCCAGTTGAGCATGCTGCTGCTCCAGATCGTGCTGAACAACTCGCTGGCCTACTACGGGGCCATGACCGTCTACGGCGAGAACATCCCCATCGCCGCCGCCGGCATCGTGATGAAGGTGAACTCCATCCTGGTGTCGGTGTTCGTGGGGCTTTGCCAGGGCTCCCAGCCCATCGAGAGCTTCAACTACGGCGCAAAGCAGTATGACCGGGTGAAGGCCACCTACCTGCTGGCCGTGAAGTGCGCGCTGACGGTGTCGGTGGTGGGCTGGCTGGTGTTCCAGCTGTTCCCCACGGCGGTCATCGGCATCTTTGGCTCCACCGACGATCCCGTCTACATGGAATTCGCGGTGCGGTTCCTGCGCACCTTCCTGTTCATGACCTTCCTGAACTGCGTCCAGCCCCTGTCCTCCAACCTGTTCTCCGCCATCGGCCAGCCCGTCAAGGGCGTGCTGCTGTCCCTGTCCCGGCAGGTGCTCCTCCTCATCCCGCTGATGCTGGTGCTGCCCCTGTTCTGGCAGATGGACGGCCTGCTCATCGCCGGCCCTATCGCCGACATCATCGCCTTTACCCTGAGCATCCTCATGGTGCGCCGGGAGTTCAGGATCATGGACCGGATGGCCCTGGAAACCGCCTGACACACATTGATCCAGGCCGCCCGCGTGAGCGGGCGGCCTTTTTCGCGCAAAAAAGCGCCGGGGCATCGCTGCCCCGGCTGAAAAGGATGGAGGATAGAATGAAAAAGAAAATCGCCTCTTGCAGTTCTTAGGATAGGGGCTATCTGTTACAGAAATTCAATGACAAATGTTAAATAAAGATTAAATCTGCGGCCGTTCCCCGGCACGGCTCAGTCCCGCAGGGTCAGGGACACCGGGCAGTGGTCGCTGCCCTGGATCTCGGCGTGGATGGCGGCCCCCTCCACCCGGCCCATGAGCCGCTCCGACACGATGAAATAGTCGATGCGCCATCCGGCGTTGTTCTCCCGGGCGTGGAAGCGGTAGCTCCACCAGGAGTAGGCCCCGGTCAAATCGGGGTTCAGCCGCCGGAAGGTGTCGGCAAAGCCGGAGGACAGCAGCCGGGTCATCTTCTCCCGCTCCTGGTCGGAAAAGCCGGCGTTCCCACGGTTCGTTTTGGGGTTTTTCAGGTCGATCTCCTGGTGGGCCACGTTCAGATCGCCGCAGTAGACCACCGGCTTGGTCCTGTCCAGGCTTTTCAGGTAGCCCAGCAGATCGTCCTCCCACTCCATGCGGTAGTCGATGCGGGCCAGGCCCTCCTGGGCGTTGGGGGTGTAGCAGTTCACCAGCCAGAACTCCGGGTACTCCAGGGTGATGAGCCGCCCCTCGTGGTCGTGCTTCTCCACATCCATGCCATAGGACACGGACAGGGGCTCCCTCCGGGTGAATACGGCGGTGCCCGAGTAGCCCTTCTTCTCCGCAGAGTTCCAAAACTCATGGCAGCCGGGAAGGTCCACCTCCGCCTGGCCCCGCTCCATCTTGGTCTCCTGGAGGCAGATCACGTCGGCGTCCAGGGCGGCCACAGCGTCCAGAAAGCCCTTTTTCAGGCAGGCCCGCAGGCCGTTCACGTTCCAGCTCGCCAGCCTCATGCCGGTCCCCCTCCTTCAAGTTGTTTCCCTTTACAGCGTTTGAACTCCCCGGCCAGGACGGCGATGCTGAAGCCCAGCGCCGCCAGCATGGCCAGGGCCTCCAGCCCCATGACCAGGTAATACCTGCCCAGGGGGATCACGCAGTTATATTTCAGACGGATATAGACCATATAGGAGGCCAGAGAGGCCCCCTCCGCCAGCACCGCCGCCGGGACCTTCCGCGGATCGGCGCAGGCCCAGCACAGGCAGAGGGCGTCCGCCAGGAAGAAGTACCTGTCGTGCATATGGGGCAGCAGGAAGGGCACGCCGATGACCAGCACGGCGGCCATGGCCATCACCGCACCGCGGTCCATCCGCCGGCCCAGCCACAGGGCCAGCAGGAGCAGGACCAGCACCAGGGCAAAGGCCGCCAGGATGCCCACCCGGGCGGCCAGGGCCTTGTCCACCTCCAGCCCCGACGGGAGGAACTGATACACCGAGGGGGCGTTCAGGGACAGGCGGTCGCTGTACTCTCCCGCCTGCTGGAAATAGACGCTCAAAATCTCCCCCAGGGGCTTGCCCAGCCGCAGGGCGGGCAGGATGGTGACCAGATAGGCCAGCGGGAATACCATCAGCTCCCGGAAGCGCACCTTTTTCGCCAGCCACAGCGCCCCCCACAGGGGCATGAGGAACACCGTCTGGAGCTTGAAGGAGAAGGCCGCGGCCAGCAGGACCACCGAGGGGATGTTTTTCCCCTCCAGCACCAGCGCCAGGGCGTGGACGCAGAGGGCGGCGTAGATGGCGTCACACTGGCCCCAGAGGGAGCCGTTGAGCACCACCGTAGGCAGGATCAGCAGCAGCGCGAAGGCGGCGAGGGGCGCCCGGTCCCCCTCCCGCCTCCCCCGGAGGGCGCGGACCAGCCGGAACCCGCCCCAGGCCAGCAGCACGTCGAACAGGGCGGAAAACAGCTTGACGGCGTACAGATCGGGCAGCTTGAAGTAGGAGACAGCCGCCAAAAAGTACAGATAGGGCGCGTTATAGTCCCCCACGCTCCGGGCAATGGCGGCAAAGCCGCCGTTCTGCCGGAAAAATTCCAGCCATTTGGCCAGAAACGTGGTAAAATCGTGGCTCACATAGTTCAGGCAGCAGGCCCGGAGCAGCATGGCCGCCCCCACCGGCAGCGCCAGGATCAAAAGGGCGTCCCGGCCCGTGCCCTCCCGGTGGAGCAGCGCCAGCGCCAGCGCCCCCAGGAGGACGAGAACGGCCCCCGACAGCCGCCAGTCCCACACGCCCCCCAGGGGAGGGCCGAACACGCCGGAGCCGCCCTCGTTGAAGGCCTCCAGCCAGGTCAGGTCGATCCTTCCGGCGGCCGCGCCCGCCCCGAGCAGACAGATCAGGCCCAAAACGCCGCAGAGCGGCGGGATGATTCGTCTCCAACCTCGGTCCATGGGCGGCCTCCTTTCCCGGAAATTTCGACAAAAGCCGGCGTTCATTCATAAATCTGCTATTGAAAATGCTCCGCTGATTCTATATAATGTTGCGTTGGGGCGATTCGCTCCCTTGATTATGCAATAAACCGATTTCATTGTCAAGCTCCCCCGGGGCGGGGCAATGGTCTGAGAGGTGCGATCTATGATCCTTCGCGTCGGCATCGACATCGGCTCCACCACCGTGAAAGTGGTGGTGCTGGACGAGGACAACAAGCTGCTGTTCCGCTCCTACGAGCGGCACTATTCCAAGGCCAGGGAGCGGGCCTGCGAGACTTTGCGCTCCATCGAGGATATGCTGAAAGGCAGGGACGTCCGCCTGGTCATCACCGGCTCCGCCGGACTGGGCGTGGCCAAGGCCGCCGGGCTGGATTTCGTCCAGGAGGTGTACGCCACCGCCGCCGCGGTCAATGAATTCATCCCCGACACCGACGCCGTCATCGAGCTGGGCGGCGAGGACGCCAAGATCATCTTCTTCGGCGGGGCGCTGGAGGAGCGGATGAACGGCTCCTGCGCCGGCGGCACCGGGGCCTTCATCGACCAGATGGCCACGTTGATGAACGTGACCGTGAACGAGCTGGACGAACTCTCCCTCAAGCACGAGAAGATCTACCCCATCGCCTCCCGGTGCGGCGTGTTCGCCAAGAGCGACATCCAGCCCATCCTGAACCAGGGCGGGCGGAAAGAGGACGTGGCCGCCTCCATCTTCCAGGCGGTGGTGGACCAGACGGTGGCCGGCCTGACCCAGGGGCGGGAGCTCAAGGGCAAGATCGTGTTCCTGGGCGGGCCCCTGCACTTCCTCATGGGCCTCAGGGAGCGGTTCGTGGAGACCCTCCAATTAGACGAGGACCACGCCGTCTTCCCGGAGGACGGGGACTGCTTCGCCGCCATCGGCGCGGCCCTCTGCGCCTCCGACTACCCCGCCAAGCCCTTTGACGAGCTGTTCCGGCTGCTGGAGGAGAGCCGGGGGGCCGTCTCGGTGGTGGACACCATGCCCCCCCTGTTCGCCAGCCAGGAGGAATACGACGCCTTTACCGCCCGGCACAACTCCTCCACCCCGCCCAAGGCGGACATCGATACCTATGAGGGCGACGCGTACTTAGGCATCGACGCCGGCTCCACCACCACCAAGATGGCCCTCATCGCCCCCGACGGCGGGCTGCTGTACACCTATTACCACTCCAACCAGGGCAATCCCGTGGCCATCGTGCTGGATCAGTTGAAGACCATCTACGGCCTCTGCGGGGACCGGATCACCATCAAGGGCTCCGCCGTCACCGGCTACGGGGAGGATTTGATCAAAAACGCCTTCTCCTGCGACTTAGGGCTCGTGGAGACGGTGGCCCACTACCGGGCCGCCGCCCACTTCAATCCCGACGTGGACTTCATCATCGACATCGGCGGCCAGGACATGAAGTGCTTTAAGATCCGCAACGGCGCGGTGGACTCCATCATGCTCAACGAGGCCTGCTCCTCCGGCTGCGGCTCCTTTATCGAGACGTTCGCCAAGGCCCTGGGGTACGACATCGCCGACTTCGCCAAGCTGGGCCTGTTCACCAAAAAGCCGGTGAACCTGGGCTCCCGCTGCACCGTGTTCATGAATTCCAGCGTAAAGCAGGCCCAGAAGGACGGCGCTTCGGTGGAGGACATCTCCGCCGGCCTCTCCATCTCCATCGTGAAAAACGCCATCTACAAGGTCATCCGGGCGGCCAACGCCGACGATCTGGGCAAACACATCGTGGTCCAGGGCGGCACCTTCTACAACGACGCAGTGCTGAGGGCCTTCGAGCAGGAGCTGGGCCGGGAGGTCACCCGGCCCACCATCGCCGGCATCATGGGGGCCTTCGGGGCCGCCCTGTGCGCCAAAAACCTCCATCTGGAGAAGTCCAGTCTGTTAAGCCTGGATGCCTTACAGTCCTTCACCCACACGGCCAGACCCGTCACCTGCAACCTCTGCACCAACCACTGCTCTCTCACCGTCAACACCTTCGACGGCGGACGGCGGTTCATCTCCGGCAACCGCTGCTCCCGGCCCCTGGGCAAGGAGAAGATCGAGCTGCCCGACCTGTACCGTTACAAGTATCGGAAGCTCCGGGCCCTGGAGGGCAAGGGAAAGGGCGACGGCTCAAGGGGCCGCATCGGCATCCCCTTCGGGCTCAATATGTATGAGAACCTGCCCTTCTGGTTCGAGCTGTTCACCCGGCTCAACTTCGAGGTGGTCCTCTCCCCCGAGTCCTCCCGGAAGCTATACATCAAGGGCCAGCGCACCATCCCGTCGGACACGGTGTGCTATCCCGCCAAGCTGCTCCACGGCCACGTGGAGGCCCTGGTGGATGCGGGGGTGGACGCCATCTTCTACCCCTGCATGTCCTATAACTTCAACGAGAGGATCTCCGACAACCACTACAACTGCCCGGTGGTGGCCTACTACCCCGAGCTGCTGGCCGCCAACATCCCCGATCTGAAAAAGACCCGCTTTTTGAATCCCTACGCCGGCCTCCACCGGCCCCACGACTATGAGCGCATCGGCTCCCAGTGGTTCGCCGACACCTTCGGCGTCCCCCGGCACGAGGCGAAGGAGGCTATCAAAGCCGCCTATGAGGCCTATCACGCCTACGAGGAGGACGTCCGCTCCACCGGCAGGGCCTACATCGAGGCGGCCCGGGCGGCGGGCAGGCCCATCATCGTGCTGGCGGGCCGGCCCTATCACATCGACCCGGAAATCAACCACGGCATCGACGAGCTCATCGGCTCCTTCGGCTTCTATGTGGTCAGCGAGGACGCGGTGGCCTATCTGGAGGACTACGCCCCCCGGAAGGTGCTGAACCAGTGGACCTTCCAGGCCCGGATGTACAACGCCGCCCGGTACGTCTGCACCCAGCCGGACATGCAGCTCGTCCAGCTGGTATCCTTCGGCTGCGGCACCGACGCCATCACCGGCGACGAGGTCCGCTCCATCCTGGAGAGCGGCGGCAAGCTCTACACCCAGTTGAAGATCGACGACATCAGCAACCTGGGCGCGGTGAAGATCCGGGTGCGCTCCCTGATGGCCGCCATGGAGGAGAGGGGGAAGGAGTAACAATGGCGAAACTGGTATACGACAAGGACGGGCGCCTCCTGTTCACCAAGGAGATGAAGGAGGAGTACACCATCCTCATGCCCCAGATGCTGCCCGTCCACTTCGGCATGTTCCGGCAGCTTCTCGTCCTGGAGGGCTACAAGGTGGATATGCTCACCTCCAACCACCGGGGCATCGTGGACGAGGGGCTGAAATACGTCCACAACGACACCTGCTACCCCGCCCTGCTGGTCATCGGCCAGCTCATCGACGCCATCAAGAACGGCGGGTACGACCCCCACAAGGTGGCCCTCTGCATCACCCAGACCGGCGGCGGCTGCCGGGCCTCCAACTACATCCACCTGCTCCGCAAGGCCCTGGTCAAGGCGGGGCTGGAGTTCGTGCCCGTCATCTCCATCAACCTGTCCGGGCTGGAGCACAACCCCGGCTGGTCCCTGACCCTCCCCCTGCTGCGGAAGATCGTCTACGCCATGATGTACGGGGATCTGATCGTCAACGTGGCCAACCAGGTGCGGCCCTATGAGCTCAACCGCGGGGACGCCGACGCCATGGTGGAACACTGGGAGGAGAAGATCACCCAGGGCTTCCAGAAGGGCAGGGGCATGGTCCGCAAGGAGATGCTGGCCCTCTTTGACCAAATCATCGCGGAGTTTGCCTCCATCCCCGTGAAGGACGAGGAGAAGGTCCGCGTCGGCGTGGTCGGCGAGATCTATGTGAAGTTCTCCCCCCTGGGCAACAACAACCTGGAGGACTTCCTCCTGTCCGAGGGGGCGGAGCCGGTGGTGCCCGGCCTCACCGACTTCATCATCTTCAAGGTCTATAACCGCATCGTGGACGTGGACATCTACGGCGGGCTGTGGGTGAAGAAGAAGGCGTGCCAGATCCTCAAAGGCTTCATCGAGAACTGCCAGAAGGACATGATCGCCGCCCTGAAAAAGAGCCGCTTCCGGGCCCCCGGCACCTTCGAGGAGATGCACAAGCTGGTCCACGGCTACCTGGGGGACGGCAACAAGATGGGCGAGGGGTGGCTGCTCACCGGCGAGATGCTGGAGCTCATCCACTCCGGGGTGCCCAACATCGTCTGTACCCAGCCCTTCGGCTGCCTGCCCAACCACATCGTGGGCAAGGGGATGATCCGCCGGCTGAAGGACGACTACCCCAACTCCAACATCGTGGCCATCGACTACGACCCCGGCGCGACGAAGATCAACCAGGAGAACCGCATCAAGCTGATGCTGGCCAACGCCCGGCAGCTGGCCAAGCAGGCCGCCGCGGAGGAGGAAAAAGAGCTGATCCACGCGTAAAAACCATCATATAAGGGAGAGATCACCATGAAACTGGCAGAGGCATTGCAGGAGCGGGCCGACCTGAATCGGAAGGTCCAGCAGCTCAGGAGCCGTCTGATGGACAACGCCCTGGTGCAGGAGGGCGAAAAGACCGCCGAGGACCCCGCCGCCCTGCTGAAGGACTACGAGGGCGCCCTGGCCGCCCTGGAGGCCATCGCCGCCAGGATCAACCTGACCAACTGCAGGACGGTGGTGGAGGGCAGGACCCTCACCGAGCTCATCGCCAGGCGGGACGCCCTGACCCAGCAGGCGGGCACCCTCCGGGACCTGGCCCAGACCGCCAGCCGCACCTATCAGCGGGCCACCCGCAGCGAGATCAAGATCATGAGCGCCGTGGACGTCCAAGCCCTCCAGAAGAAAGCCGACCAGATCTCCAAGGAGCTCCGCCTGCTGGACAACACCATCCAGCAGACCAACTGGACCGTCGATTTATAAGGACCGGCAGATCGTTGGTAACCTCGGGGGCGTAATGCGGCCTCGGCTCCGGCAAGAGGATAAACCGCCGGAATAGGTGGAACGCGCAGGGCCGCGCGGGGTTCGAGTCCTCTGTATCATGTAGCCCCGATCGGGTACGAGCGCATCGTTATCGGGCTTCGGCCTTTATTCTGTACTACCACGCATTGACCTGAGGCGAGGGCGGGAACGGGGACGCCTGCCGGTTTGACCCGCCCGACCGGGCGGGTCTTTTGTTAGGAGATGATCCTGTGGAGGAACTGCACATCGTGGACGCCCGCGCGGAGGAACACTTCCGGGCCATGTCCATGATCCACGCCCGGGCGTGGAAAATCAGCTACCGGGGCGCGGTGCCGGACGACTTTCTGGACGCCATCGATGACGGCCACTGGCTGGAGGCCTTCCGCTCCAACTACGAGAGCAGGAACGGCATCAAGGGGCTCCTGCTATACCGGGGGGACGCGCCGGTGGCCTGCCTCAACTACTGCCGGGCCCGGAAGGACAACTTCAACTCCGCCGAGTGTCAATTCCCCAACGAGGGGTACGAGGACTGGGGGGAGCTTGCCACCTTCTACACCCTGCCGGGGGAGCAGGGCAAGGGTTACGGCTCCATCCTCATGGAGGAGGCGCTGGGACGGCTGAAAGCGGACGGGTTTTCCAACTGCTTCGTGTTCGTCCTCCGGGAGAACGAGGGGGCCCGGCGGTTCTACGCCCGCCACGGCTTCGCCTGGGACGGTACCTTCGCCGAGATCACATTCCCCCACGACACCGTGTGCGTCGATCTGCGGTATGTGCGGGCCCTGTGAGCCCTCCCCCGCCCCACGGACGCAAAACCGCCCCGCCGGGAGGACCGGCGGGGCGGTTTTCATGTTGTCAGATGAGGCCGGTCAGCACCAGCATGAGCACCACAAAGGTGGCCAACAGGAGCAGAGCGAACAGGACGAATCCCGCGTTGATCTTCCCCGTCTTGCCGCTGGCGGAGGGAGGGGCCAGATGAGCGGCCCGGAGGGCGCTCACCACCGGCTTGTACAGCAGCAGGGCGGCGGCCATGTTCAGCCCGCCCTTGACCAGGTTGAAGGGCAGAAACACGGTGGGCAGCATGGAGACCACCACCTCCCGGGGCACCTCCTGATAGATGGGAGTGATGAGCCAGTTCCACAGCAGCATGACCGCCACCATCACCACCACGCCGGAGGCCAGGCCGATGACCGCCCCCATCTGGGTGCGGCGGCGCTTGTAGATGATGGACGCGGTGACGCAGAAGCTGGCGGTGGACAGGAAGTTCATCAACATCCCGATGGGGCCGGTGCCGCTGGCGGTGACCATCTCGATGAGGGCCACCACCAGGGAGGACACGGCGGCGGCCACCGGGCCGAACAGCAGCCCGCCGATGACGATGACGCAGTCCTTCAAATCGAACTGGAGGATGCCCATCACCTTGGGGATGGGCTTGCAGACCCACATCACTGCGTAGGCAATGGCCACCAGCATACCCAGGGTGACCACGGTGCGGACGCGCTGGGCGCTGTCAACACGGGGGGCGGCGGCGTTCTCAGGAACATTGGACATAAAAAACACTCCTTTCCGATGCAGACGCCTGAAAAATTGCCTTCTCAGGTGTCGATCAAAAGGAGCTGCGCAACACATCTTCTTCCATCCGGACTATACCGTTGGTCCCGGAGTTTCACCGGGTCGGCCATGTGCAACATGGTTCGCGGACTGTACCGCCAGTGGGGAATCTCACCCCGCCCTGAAGACAGTTATCCAGTTGTCTTGCCCACATTATAGCACGCTGAAGCGGAAATGCAACCCCCAATTTCATCCGGGTCATATTTGGGACCCCCGGCGGCGGTTTTTCAAACAAATGTTTCATCCCTCTCTTGACTTAGGGGCGAAAGTCAGGTAAAATGCGGGTGAGAAAAGGAGGCGACGGCTGTGGACATCCGGCGGGAGACCAGCTGCTGCTTCACCGGCCACCGCCCGGACAAGCTCCCCTGGGGCTTTGACGAGAGCGACCCCCGGTGCGCGGCGCTGAAGGCCAGCATCGCCCGGGAGCTGGAAAAGCTGTACGAGAAAGGCTACCGGCACTTCATCTCCGGCATGGCCCAGGGGTGCGATCTGTACTTCGCCGAGGCCGCCCTTGCCCTGCGGGACAAATATCCCGGCGTGACGGTGGAGGGTGCGGTCCCCTGCCCCACCCAGGCGGACCGCTGGCCCGAGGAGGACCGCCGCCGCTGGCGGGCCATCCTGGACGCCTGCGACCTGGAGACGGTGGTCCAGCGGGAGTACGGCAAGTTCTGTATGCTCCGAAGGGATCGCTATCTGGTGGACCGTTCCGCCGCCATTTTGGCCGTATTCGACGGCACCACCGGCGGCACCCACTACACCCTCACCTACGCCGTGGGCAAGGAGAAGGAGATCTGGCTGCTGGACCCCGCCCACCCGGAGAAGGAGGCCGTCCGGCTGGAGCTGTGACCGATCACTGCGCATACAAAATGGCCGTCCGGCGCATCTTCGCACCGGGCGGCCTCCGAATATGTATGCGGGCAACGTCAGATCACATGCAGGACCTCGTTGCAGGGCAGAGTCAGGCGGTAGCGTTCCATCCGCTCCCCCTCCTCGCCGTTCTGTGCTTCTCTCACAAGAAAGACGCCTTTGTCGGTCATTTCCACCTCGTAGTCAGAAGCGGGAGGCAGGGAATGACCCATGAATTTCCAGTCCTGCCATTGTCCCCCCTGCCCCTGCCGGGAGTAGAAATCCATCCTGCATCTGCCGCGCTCATAGGCGCTCATGCACATCAGCGCGCTGATTTCCTCTTTTTTGACAACTTTCTTCATAGTTCAACCCTCCTTTTTTGTGAGATATGTATATTATACCCTCTGCAAATCAGCTTGTCAACCCAGTATCTGTAAAAACGGCCCCGGGCTGGTGATCCCAGTCCGGGGCCGTTTCGTGCCGCTCCTCTGTCGGAGTGAAAGTTTTTCGGTTTTTGTCTGCAAAAATCACTGGGGGCTGACGGAGTAGTTGGGGGCCTCCTTGGTGATGTAGATGTCGTGGGGGTGGGACTCCCGCAGGCCCGCGGCGGTGATCTGGATGAACTGGGCCTTGGCGCGGAGCTCGTCGATGGTGCCGCAGCCGGTGTAGCCCATGCCGGCCCGCAGGCCGCCCATCATCTGATAGATGGTCTCGGACACCGGCCCCTTGTAGGGCACCCGGCCCTCCACGCCCTCGGGCACCAGCTTCTTGTTGTTCTGCTGGAAGTAGCGGTCCTTGGAGCCCTCGGCCATGGCGCCCAGGGAGCCCATGCCCCGGTAGACCTTGAACTGGCGGCCCTGATAGACCTCGGTGTCGCCGGGGGACTCCTCGCAGCCCGCCAGCAGGGAGCCCAGCATGACCACGTTGCCGCCGGCGGCCAGGGCCTTGGCGATGTCGCCGGAGTACTTGATGCCGCCGTCGGCGATGATGGGCACGCCGTACTCGGCGGCCACCTGGGCGGCGTCGTACACGGCGGTGATCTGGGGCACGCCGATGCCGGCCACCACGCGGGTGGTGCAGATGGAGCCGGGGCCGATGCCCACCTTGACGCAGTCGGCCCCCGCCTCGATGAGGGCGCGGGTGCCGCCGGCGGTGGCCACGTTGCCGGCGATGAGCTGCACGTCCGGGTACAGGCTCTTGATGCGCTTGACGCAGTCCAGGATGCCGTGGGAGTGGCCGTGGGCGGAGTCCAGGCAGAGCACGTCCACCCCGGCCTCCACCAGGGCGGCCACCCGGTCCAACACGTCGGCGGTGACGCCGATGGCGGCGCCCACCATCAGGCGGCCCTTCTCGTCACGGGCGGAGTTGGGATACACCTGGGCCTTCTCGATGTCCTTGATGGTGATGAGGCCCTTGAGCCGGAACTGGTCGTCCACGATGGGCAGCTTCTCCACCTTGTGGCGGCGGAGGATGTCCTTGGCCTCGGCCAGGGTGGTGCCCTCGGGGGCGGTGACCAGGTTGTCCTTGGTCATCACGTGGTCGATGAGCTGGGACATATCGGTCTCGAATTTCATGTCCCGGTTGGTGATGATGCCCACCAGCTTGCCCCCGTCGCAGATGGGCACGCCGGAGATGCGGTACTTGGCCATGAGGGCGTCGGCCTCGGCCAGCGTATGCCCCGGGCCCAGCCAGAAGGGGTTGGTGATGACGCCGTTCTCACTGCGCTTCACCATGTCCACCTGCTCGGCCTGGCGGCCGATGGACATGTTCTTGTGGATGATGCCGAGGCCGCCCTCCCTCGCCAGGGCGATGGCCATCCGGGACTCGGTGACCGTGTCCATGGCGGCGCTCATCACCGGGATGTTCAGGGTGATCTTTTTGGTGAGGCGGGTGTGCAGATCCACGTCGGCGGGCAGCACGCTGCTCTCGGCAGGGACCAGCAGCACGTCGTCGAAGGTGAGGCCGGTCTTGACGAACTTCTCGTTTTGCTCAAATCGGGCCATGTTCCACTCCTCCAATTCCAATGTATTGGGAATATTTTATGATATAAGTGTCCGGCTGTCAAGGACAACCCACAGGGATGTCGTTTTTCGGCACTTTTGCCCATGCGAAGGCGGGGATGAGGTCTTTTGGTTCGACACTTTTCGGCTCCGAAAGCAGCCCGGCGTACCACCCCAGCAGGCCGGTGAGCTCCCCCGGCGTGTATCTCTCCCGGAGGGCCCCCATGTCCAGATCCCTGTCCCGCTTGGAAAGCCGGCGGCCCGCTTCATCCGTCAAAAGCGGCAGATGGAAGTATTCCGGCGGCTCAAAGCCCAGGGTGCGGCAGAGCCACGCCTGCCGGGGCGCGGAGGGCAGCAGATCCCTCCCCCGGACCACCCGGGTCACCCCCATGAGGGCGTCGTCCACCACCACCGCCAGCTGATAGGCCCACACCCCGTCGGACCGCCGGACGATGAAGTCCCCGCAGTCCCGGCGCAGATCTTGCGCATAGGGGCCAAAGTGTCCGTCGTCCACGGACAGAGTTGCGTCCGGCACGCGCACCCGCCAGGCGGGCCGGCGGCCCGCCCGCTCACAGGCCAGCCGCTCTGTTTCGGTGAGATGGGCGCACTTCCCGGAGTAGACCGGCTCTCCCTCCCCGCTGTGGGGGGCGGAGGCGGCCAGCCGCTCCGCCCTGGTGCAGTAGCAGGGGTAGACCAGCCCCATCTCCCTCAGCTTTTGAAAGGCGGCCTCGTAGTATCGGGAGCGACGGGACTGGCAGTACGCCGGCTCCAGGCCGCCCTCGTCCCAGTCCAGGCCCAGCCAGCGGAGGTCGTCGATCAGCTGGGCGGCCTTTTTCAAATCGCATCGGTCCGGGTCCAGATCCTCGACGCGGAGGATGAGCCTGCCCCCGGCGCTCCGGGCGTCCAGCCAGGCCAGCAGGGCGGACAGCAGATTGCCCAGGTGCATCCGTCCGCTGGGGCTGGGCGCGAATCGGCCCACCGCCTCCATGGGCCTGTCCCCCTTCCTCCAGTGATTGAAAGGCCCCCGGCCTTGTGTTCGAGCCGGGGGTCTCTGTACGTACGAAATGACCGATTATTTCTTGTTGAAAATGCGGAAGATGTCATCGAAGGGGTCGCCCTCCGGGGACTCCGGGGAGGCGGGCTCCGACGCGGCGGGCATGGGGGGCTTCACCGCGCTGTCCGCGGGGGTGGGGGCGGGAGCGGACGCGGCCGCGGCGGGCTCCTCCCTGCCAGCGGGCACGGGGTTGGCCACCTCGCCGAAGCCGGTGGCGATGACGGTGACCCGCAGCTCGTCCTCCATGGTCTCGTCGAAAGCGGTGCCCATCATGAACAGGGCGTCGGGGTCGGCCACCTCCTTGACCATGTCTGCGGCCAGCTCCACCTCGTCCAGGCCCATGTCCATGGGGCCGGTGATGTTGACGATGATGCCCTTGGCGCCCTGGATAGAGGTCTCCAGCAGGGGGCTGTTGATGGCGATGCGGGTGGCCTCCTCGGCCTTGTTCTTGCCGGCGGCCCGGCCCACGCCCATGTGGGCGAGGCCCGCGTCCTTCATGACGGCGGTCACGTCGGCGAAGTCCAGGTTGATGAGCCCGGTGGTGGTGATCAGATCGGAGATGGACTGCACCGCCTGGCGCAGCACGTCGTCCGCGATGGCGAAGGCGTTGGCGAAGGTGATCTTCTCGTCGGTGGCGTACTGGAGCCGGTCGTTGGGGATGATGACCAGGGAGTCCACCTTCTGGCGGAGCTCCTCGATGCCCTTCATGGCCTGCTCCATACGGCGGCGGCCCTCGAACTTGAAGGGCTTGGTGACCACGCCCACGGTGAGGATGCCCCGCTCCTTGGCGATCTCGGCCACCACGGGGGCCGCGCCGGTGCCGGTGCCGCCGCCCATGCCGGCGGTGACGAACACCATGTCGGTGCCGTCCAGCAGGGCGCTGATCTGGTCCTTGCTCTCCTTGGCGGACTCCCGGCCCACCTCGGGATTGGCCCCGGCGCCCTTGCCGCCGGTGAGCTTCTCGCCGATGGCCAGCTTCTGGGTGGCCTCAGAGGCGTTGAGACACTGTTTATCGGTGTTCACCGCGATAAATTCCACACCGCTCATCCCGGAGCGGACCATGCGGTTGACCACGTTGGTGCCGCCGCCGCCCACGCCGATGACCTTTAAAACGTCCACATGCTCCGTGCTGGCGTCCATCATAAATGCCATGCCCATACCCTCCTGTAAAATCGTATGTGAAAACAAGCGATAGTCGTCTGTCCGACAATGCTCTGCTATATCTTGTATCATTGTAGCCTTTTTTCCAGCCGCGGTCAATAGATATTTCAGTTTTTTTACAAATAAAAAAAGAATCTGCCGATCCCCGCTTATGGGTATCGGCAGACCTACTTGTCCCGGATGAAATGCACCCTGCCCTCCTCGATGGTCAGATCCAGCGTGCCCGGCACATCCTGGGGCAGCTGGGCGCTGGACAGGGCCGAGTTCAGCAGGCGCAGATAGTAACCATAATCGCCGCCCCTGGGAAAGCGGACGTGGTAGACGCCCCGCTCCGCCCCGATGTAGGCGGTGGGGGTGCAGTCGATGGAGGAGTAGTCCTTCAGGGTCCCGCTCTCCTGGGCGGCGGCCATCAGCTCCAGCACATAGCGGAGGGCGGCCTGCTCCTCCTCGCTCACCTGGATGGAGGTCCCCGGCATGGGGGCCAGGGCCGTGAGCCCGGTGATGGCGGTCACCGGCTCCCCGGGGTCCGGCTCCAGCAGCCTGCCCTGGGCGGAGATGAGCCAGCGGCCCTCCCCGGTGTCCACGCTGGCCGCCGCCGTCCGCTCGGTGACCACCAGCACCACCCCGTCCGGCAGCGCCCGCCGGGGCACCACGCCCTCCACGTAGGGCAGCTTGGAGAGGATATTGCTGGCGATGCGCCCCCTGGGCAGGGCCACCAGATTGTCGCCCATCTGGATGCCGGAGGCGTCGATGATCTCCTGGGCGGAGTAGCGCTGGTTGCCCTCCACCTCGATATGGTTCACCCGAAAGAATACCACGCAGGCCACCGCCACCGCCGCGATCACCGCGGCCGCGGACAGCAGCTTGGACAGCGGCCCAAAACGGCTCCGCCGGCTCCGATAGGGCTTGTGCCTGCGCTGACGCGGGGCTGCCATGGCATCCTCCCTCCTCTCTCTGTCGTACTTGGCCGGGGCCTATTCCTCCCGGCGGACGGCGCCGCCCCCCAGGGAGGCGAGCATACCCTCCAGGTCTTCATATCCCCGGTCGATGTGTTTCAGCCCCCTCAGGGCGGTGACCCCCTCCGCTCCCAGGGCCGCGGCGGCCAGCGCCCCGCCGCCCCGAAGATCGGGGGCCTCCACGTTGGCGCCGTGGAGCCGCTCCACCCCCCGGACCAGGGCCACCCGGCCCTCGGTGGTGATGTCCGCGCCCATCCGCTGAAGCTCCGCCACGTGGCGGTAGCGGCTGTCGAACATGGTCTCCACAAAGAGGGTGCAGCCCTCCGACGCGCACAGCGCCGCCATGACGGGGGCCTGGGCGTCGGTGGGAAAACCGGGATAGGGGGCGGTGCGCACCGTGGGCACCGCCCGGAGGGGCTTCGACGCATCCCGGCGGAGCTCCACGCAGTCCGTCCGGCTGATCACATGACAGCCCGCCTGGGACAGTACCGACAGCACCGTGGACAGGTGCCGCCAGTCCACCCCCCGGAGCCTCACCCGGCCGCCGGCGGCGGCAGCAGCAGACAGCAGGGTGGCCGCCACGATACGGTCCCCCATCACGGTGAACTCCCCGCCGTGAAGCGGCAGCCCTCCCCGGACCGTGACGGAGGAGCCCCCCGCCCCCCGGACGTCGGCCCCCAGGGCGTTCAAAAAGCATTGCAGATCATAGATCTCGGGCTCCCGGGCGGCGTTGTGGATGGTGGTGGCCCCCGCGCCGCCCACGGCGCACAGCATGGCGTTCTCGGTGGCCCCCACGCTGGGGATGGACAGGTACACCTCGCCGCCCCGGGGCCTCCCCTGGCAGTGGATGCCGCAGTCCTCCGTCACCTCGCACCCCAGGGCCCGAATGGCCGCCAGGTGCAGATCGATGGGCCGGGGGCCCAGCTCGCACCCGCCGGGATAGGTCAGGTGGGCCTCCCCCGTCCGGGCCAGCAGCGGCCCCAAAAAAATGATGGAGGAGCGCATGGAGCGCATCTGTTCCTCCGACACGGCGCTGCCCGCCGCCCCGGTGGGATCCACGGTCAGGTCACGGCCCTCCCGCTTTGTCTCACAGCCCAGGTGGCGCAGGATGGCCAGGGCGGCGTCCACGTCGGTGAGGCGGGGACAGTTGTGGAGGGTCACCGGGCCGCCCGCCAGCAGGCAGGCCGCCAGCAGGGGCAGTACGCTGTTCTTGGCCCCGTGGACGGTGAGCTCCCCCTCCAGGGGCGCGCCGCCCCGGATATATATGACGCTCATGGCAAAGCCTCCCCATAGGATGGATTTCCATCCATCCTATGCGGAAGCGCGTTGGGAGGATATTATACAGTATGTTGACGGACTTTGCAAGTCCTCCGTCATTTCAGAAGGGTCATCAGCTCCCGGTAGATGTCCTCCGCCGCGTGGGGGGCGGCCAGCTCCTTCATGGCCTTCCCCATGGCGGCGCGGCGGGCGCCGTCGGCCAGCAGCTCCGAAATGGCGTCGTACAGCCTGGCGCCGGTACATCCCTCCTCCTCGATGAGGGCCACGCCTCCACGGTCGGCCAGCACCTTGGCGTTTTTATACTGGTGGTTTTCTGCCACGAACGGAGAGGGCACCAGGATGGCCGGCTTGCCCAGCACCGTCAGCTCCCCGATGGTGGACGCCCCCGCCCGGCACAGCACCAGGTCGGCGGCAACCATCACGCGGGGCATATCGTCGATATAGGGGCGCACCTCGCCGCCGGTGACGGCCACGCCCCGCTTCGCCAGCTCCCCGGCCATCCCGTCATAGTCCCGGCCGGCGGAATGGATGTAGTGGAACCTGCGGCCCTCGCCCGCCCATCGCTCCACCAGGTCCACGGTGTGCCGGTTCATATACCGGGCCCCCAGGGAGCCCCAGAAGGACACCACCAGGGGCTGGCTGTCGGTCATACCCAGCTCCAGCCGGGCCTGCTCTTTGGTGAGGGTGAAGAACTCCTCCCGCACCGGCGTGCCGGTGACGGCTACCCGCTTTGCCAGCCCCTCGTAATAGGCGGCGGCCTCGGGGAAGCCCACCATCACCAGATCCACCTTGCCCGCCAGGGTGCGGGTGGTGAGGCCGGGATAGGCGTTGGACTCATGGATGGCGGTGGGGATGTGCCGCCGGGCGGCCTCCCGCACGGCGGGGAAGGAGGCATAACCGCCGGTGCCAACCACCAGGTCGGGCTTGAACTCTTTGACGATCCCGGCGGCCTGGCGCTGGCCGATGGGCACTTTGAAGGCGCTGGCGATGTTGTGCTTGATGACCTTCCAGCTCATCTGCCGCTCGAAGGTGGACACCTTCACCGTTTTTATGGGATAGCCCGCCTGCTCCACCAGGCGCCGCTCCATCCCGCCCTCCGCGCCCACGAACAGGATCTCGCAGCCGGGGTGATGGCGCTCAAACTGCTTTGCCACGGACAGCGCCGGATTGATATGGCCCGCCGAGCCGCCGCAGGTGAATATGATCCTCACAGGCTTTCACCGCCCTTTACTCAACTTTGGGCGCGGCGATCTGCCGCGACACGCTCAGCACAATGCCCATCTCCGCCAGCTGGATCACCAGCGCCGTGCCCCCATAGCTGAAGAAGGGCAGCGAGATGCCGGTGGTGGGGATGGCGCCGGTGACCACGCCGATGTTCAGGAAGGTCTGGGCCGCCAGCAGAGTGTTGATGCCCACGATCAGCAGGGTGCCAAATCGGTCCCTGGCGTGGATGGCCAGCCAGTATCCCCGGATGATGAGCAGCATGAACAGGGCGATGATGATACAGGCCCCGATGAGGCCCAGCTCCTCACAGGCGATGGCAAAGACAAAGTCGTTCTGCATCTCCGGCAGGAAGCGGTACTTTTGGATGCTGTTGCCCAGCCCCTTGCCCAGCAGGCCGCCGGAGCCGATGGCGATCTGGGACTGCCAGAGCTGGAAGCCGTCCCCCTTCAGGTCGCTCATGGGGTTCAGCCACGCGTTGATGCGGGCGGTCATGTACCCGGTCTGGGTGATGATGAACCACAGCGCGCCGCCCACCAGGGCCCCCGCGCCCACGAACCAGTACAGCCGGATGCCGGAGGCGAACAGCACCGACGCCGCCCCCACCAGCACCAGGATCATGCCCGACATATGGGGCTCTTTATACAGCAGGAACAGGATGACCAGGACGATGGCCCCGTAGGGCACCAGCTCCAGAAAACCGATCCTGTCCAGAAAAGCGCCGATCCGGCCGGTGATGGTGCGTTTGCTCCACCTTTTCGGGGGGGCCCGCAGCTCGTCGTTCCGCTTGGACAGCCGGGTGGCGAAGAACATGATCACCGCCACCTTGGCGATCTCCGAGGGCTGGAATCGGACCCCCAGCCACAGCCAGCGCCGGGCGCCGTTGCTGGACCGCCCCAAAGGGGTGAAGATCAGCAGCAGCAGGATGACGGCGCCGATGATGGCGGGCACGGACAGCAGCCGGAGCCGCTGGTAGTCGATTTTTGTGATCACGTACATGAGCACGATCCCCACCACGGCGAAACGGAGCTGGCGGATGAAGTAGTAGTAGGGGTCGCCGCCGGTGTCCACGCCGGGGTAGGAGTTGTACATGGCGATGGCGAAGGAGGCGGACAGCAGTACGATGAGGCCCACCGCCGTCAGCATCAGCACCAGCGCCAGGAAAGGCAGATCCATGGGTCCCCTTGCCAGCTGCTGTTCCGTGGTCAGATCCCGGCGGGCACGTCCGCGAAAGGCCATGGCTGTTCCCTCCTCCCTTTTGAACTCTCGAATTCAGGTCAAATAGAATACCGATACATCACGCCTACAAAGGCCAGCAGGCAGAAAGCCACCGTGATGCCGGTGAAGGTGAGCACGATGCGCACCTCGCTCCAGCCGCCCAGCTCCAGATGGTGGTGGAGGGGGGCCATGCGGAAGATCCGCTTGCCGTGGGTGGCCTTGAAGTACACTACCTGGATGATGTCGCTGAGGGTCTCGGCGATGTAGACGATGCCCACCGGGACCAGCACCAGAGGCGCGTCCAGGGCAAAGGCCAGCCCGCACACCGCGCCCCCCAGGAACAGGGAGCCGGTGTCCCCCATGAACACCTTGGCCGGGTGGAAATTATAGACCAGGAAGCCCAGAATGCCCCCCGCCAGCGCCCCGGCGAAGATGCCCGCGGGACCCTTGTCCCACCACAGGGACAGCACGGTGAAGAACACCATCACCGCCAGGGTCACCGAGCCCGCCAGACCGTCCAGCCCGTCGGTGATGTTCACCGCGTTGACGCACCCCACGATCACAAAGGCGGCGAAGGCCAGGTACACCGGCCAGGGCAGGGGCAGATACAGGTTCACGAAGGGGACGTACAGGTTGGGGGACAGCCCGCCCGCCAGCCGCAGCAGGGCCAGGAACGCGATGGCGGCGGCCAGCTCCAGCAGCAGGCGCAGCCCGGCGGAGATGCCGTCGTTGTGGTGGCCCTTCACCTTGGCGTAGTCGTCGGCAAAGCCGATGCAGGCGAAAATCAGGGCAAAGCCCAGCACCATCAGGGCGGTCCAGTCGCCGGCGGCAAAGTCCCGCCAGCCGAAGGCGACGACAGCCCCCGCCGCCGCCGTGATGAACATCAGCCCGCCCATGGTGGGGGTACCCTCCTTGGCCTTGTGCCAGTTGGGGCCGATCTCCTTGATGGACTGGCCCGCGTGGAGGGCCCGCAGGGCGGGGATCAGGACCCGTCCCAGGGCCAGCGAGATGATGAACGCGGTCAGGGCCGCAAACAGTATCCTCATGTCAAACCTTCACAGCCTTCCTTTGTGTTTCTCTTCTCTCTCAAAACTTCTGCGCGGTCACGCGATGGAGCCCGCGGGCCGGAGCGTCCCCGCTTCGGACAGGACGGCCGCGGCCTCCTCCAGCGGCACGTCCAGGGCCAGCGCCCCGGCCAGGGCGGCCAGATGATCGTACAGCCGGGGCTCTCCTGTCCAGGGCACCCGCACCCGGGTCAGCTCCCCGTCGGTGAGGGCCTCGAACTCCATCCACCCGTCCCGGACACGGACGTTCTTTGCGGTGAGGCCGGCCTGAGGCCGCCCATCGGAATAGGTGAATACCATTCCCCGCCTGGCGGCGGCCAGCCGCCTCCCCTCCGCATCGTCCAGCCCCACCACGATGACCCCCGTGTGGAGGGCAAGCTGCCACCGGGCGGCGGCGCAGGCGGACAGCCCCCGGGAGGCGGGCGGGTCGTAGTTCTCCACCACCACCGCCCGCCACTCCCGCTGGGAGCGGGCGGCCTGGCAGGGGGTCATCTTCACCACCGGCAGCCCGGTGAGCCGGCGGAGCAGCTCCGCGGTGAGCGTGTCCCCGCGTCCCACCACCGCCAGGGGCGTATCGTCATTCACTTGGGGCCTGGATCCCTGCTGTACCATTGTTGTTCTCCACATCGTAGTCGTCCACATTGTCGGCAAACTGTACGTCGATCACCGTGCCGGGAGCCACCGGCGTCCCCGCCTCGATGGACTGGGTGATGGCCCTGACGGCGGGGTCGGTGAGGCCGGACGCGCCCGAGGGCCGCAGAAATAGCCCCAGCTCCTCCAGCCTGGTCTTGGCGGCGGCGAGGGTCAGTCCGGCGAGACTGGGCACCTCCACCTGCTCCGGCGGGGCCTCGTCCCCCAGGTAGAGCACCACGGCGGAGCCCCCGGGAATGGACACGCCGGCCGCGGGCACCTGCCGCACCACGGTGGCGCCGCTGCCTACGGTGCGCCATGTGAGGCCCTGCCCGCTCAGGCGGCTCATGGCTGAGGTCAGCTCGATCCCGGTGACATTGCGGACCGATACGTCCGCGCCGGGCAGCTCCTCGGCGGTGTACTCCTTCTCCACGCCCATGTAGTCCAGGATGCTGGCGATCAGCTTGCCCGCCATGGGAGCGGCCAGGTTGCCGCCGCTGATGTAGGTGCCGTTCTTGGTGTAGTTGGAGTGGGGGGAGGACCGCTTTGGGGTGTCATAGGCCAGCAGCACCAGCACCTTGGGATCGTCCGCCGGGGCGTAGCCCATGAAGGAGCAGATCACGTCGTCGTTGTCCGGGTCGGTGGCCTTCAGCTCGATCTTTTCGGAGGTGCCCGTCTTTCCGGCGATGCGGTAGCCCGCCTGGTAGGCGTTTTTGCCGCCGCCGCCCTCCACCACGTACTCCAGGATGCCCCGGATCTTCTCCGACACCGACTCGCTGATGGTCTGGCGCACCTCGGTGGTCTCATGGTAGTAGACGGTCCTGCCCTCGTCGTCCCGGATGGACTGCACCACATAGGGCTCCAGCAGATGGCCGCCGTTGATGACGGAGGCAAAGGCGCTGATCATTTGGACAGGGGTGACCTTGAAGGTCTGGCCGAAGGAGGCCACCGCCAGGGACTGGGCGCCGTAGGGCCCGGTAAAATCGCTCCTGCTCCAGAACAGGCTCTTGCCCTCCCCCGCCAGGTCGATGCCGGTGGTGTCCTTCAGCCCGTAGCCCTCCAGATAGTCGTAGAAGGTGGAGGCGCCGATCTTCTCCGCGATCTGCATCATAGCCACGTTGCAGGAGTTTCCCACCGCCTCGGTGAGGGTCTGCTCACCGTGGCCGGTGCGCTTGCTGCAGGCAATGGACCGGCCCGCCACGGTGTAGGAGCCGCCGCAGTAGTAGTGGTCATCCAGGGAGATGATCCCCTGCTCCAGCGCCATGGCCACGGTCAGGGGCTTGAAGGTGGAGCCGGGCTCATAGGTGTCGGACAGGGCCTTGTTGCGCATCTGGGCGTCATAGGCGGCCTTGTACGCCGCGCTGTATTCCTCGCTGTCGGTGCCGTACTGCTCGGCTGCCGCCGCCATCTGATCCAGCAGATCCTGGTCGATGATCGCGTCATAATCGTTGGGGTCGAACTCCGGGGAGGAGGCCATCCCCAACACCGCCCCGGTCTGGGGGTCGATGGCAATGGCAAAGGCCCCGGCCTGCACGTCATAGGTCTGGATGCCCTCGGTCAGCGCCTGCTCCAGCAGGGACTGCACCCGCTCGTCTATGGTGAGGGTCAGGTCGTAGCCGTTCTCGGCGTCGAAATACATCTCGTAGCCGGACATCATCTCATGGCCGGCGCCGTTCTTGGAATACACCTGGCGGCCCAGCTCGCCGGACAGGGCGTCCTCATAGATGGCCTCGATGCCCATGGCGCCCACCTTTCGGTCGCCGCTGGTCTCGTTCTGGTTCATAAAGCCCAGCACGTGGGAGGCCACGGATGCAAAGGGGTAGTACCGCTTGCTGGAATTGACCAGGTACAGGGAGTTGGCCAGTTTTTCGTCGCTGACGAACTGCCGCACCAGCTCGGCCTGTTCCTCCTCCAGCTCGGTGGCCAGCACCTCATAGGCGGAGCTGGTCTTCTCCACGCGCTTCCACAGCCGCTCCTCGTCCATGCCGAGATTGCTGACCAGCCAGTTGACGATGGTGGTCCGCTTTGCCTGGACGGCGGCGTTATAGGCGGCCTCGTTGAAATTGCCCTCGGCGTCCTTGAAATCCTTGCTGTCCTTGTTGACCAGGGCGGTCACGTCCCGGGGGGACAGGATGAGCTGGTACACCGTGGCGGACATGGCCATAGCGCGGCCCTCGCTGTCGTAAATGGTGCCCCGGTTGGCGGAGATGGCCACGCTCTGGGTCTGCTGGTTGGCCGCCCGCTGCTTCCAGGTGTCGTACTGCACGATCTGCAGCCGCACAAGCTGCACCACCAGGGGGACGAACACCGCCACACCCATCACGGCCATGAGCACGATGGTGCGCCGCAGCAGGCTTCGGTTGCTCCTGCCGTGGTCGCCCCGGGGCTTCCGCTCCCGCTGTTCCATGTCTCTCCCCCCTGCAAAAAAGTCCGTAAACCAGCACGGAAGGGCGCAAGAAACCCTCGCAGTCTCCTTACGCCCCTCCTGTCCGTTTCATGTTGTGTCTTAAGTCTATGGTCCCGTCCCGGCGTTTATGCGCCTGAAACGCGTCACCAGGGCAGCAGCCCGTCCAGCAGATCCTCCGCCTGCTGTATCAGAGCGGACAGGCCCGTCCCCGCTCCGTCATAGTAGACCACGGAGTCCCCGGCGGACATATCCAGATAGACGATCTGTCCCGCCCCGGGCCGCACCATGGAACCGTCGGCGGTGAACATCTCCTCGATGGCCTCCAGGTCGAAGGCCGTCTCATACTGGGCCTGGAGCTGCCGCTCCTCCTCCTGCAGGTCGGACATCTGGGCGCGCAGGTCCACGATGTCGTTGTTGACCACGGCCAGCTGGGCGGTGGCCGCCACCAGCAGCAGCGCGCACACCAGCACCACCGCGAAGCCAACCACGGAGAAGGGGGCGATGGCGTCCTGCGCCCGTACCCGGACAAGGGGGCGGGCCGCCACCCGCTCGCGGGGCTGGATGCGGGGCCGGCGCTCGATCTCCGGCCTGCGCTGAGGGGCCTCCGCGGGCCGCGCGGCGCCGCGGCGGACGGTATTGTCCCGCTCATATTCCGCCTGATAGGCCACGTTGCCATAGGTGCGGTATCTTCTGTCCGCCCGATCGGTCCGGGTCCTTCTCTCGTCAGCCATGGGAATGCGCGCTCCTTTTCGTTACAGCTTTTCCGCGATGCGCAGCTTCGCGCTTCTGGCGCGGGGATTATCAATCAGTTCGGCCTCGCCCGCGGTGACGGGCTTTCTGCCGATGAGCTTCGCCCTGGGCTTTTTGCCGCACACGCACACCGGGAAGTCCGGCGGACAGGTGCAGCCCTGGGTCCAGGAGGTGAAGGCGGTCTTGACCAGCCGGTCCTCCAGGGAATGGAAGGAGATGACGGCGATCCGCCCGCCGGGGGCCAGCAGATCCAGGGCGGAGGCCAGCAGCCGCTCCACCTCGCCCAGCTCGTCGTTGACGGCGATGCGGATGGCCTGGAAGGACCGCTTGGCGGGGTGCTGCTTTTCCCTCCTGGCCTTGGAGGGCATGGCGCTCCTGATGAGCTCCGCCAGCTCCAAAGTGGTGTCAATGGGCTTCCCTTCACGGGCCTTAACGATGGCGGCGGCGACAGGTCCCGCATACCGCTCCTCCCCGTAGTCCCAGAGGATGCGTCTCAGCTCCTCCCGGCTCCAGCCGTTCACCACGTCCCAAGCCGTGAGGGGGGCGGACCGATCCATCCGCATATCCAGCGGGGCGTCCTGCAAATAGGAGAAGCCCCGGGCCGCCTCGTCCAGCTGGGGGGAGGAAACCCCCAGGTCGAACAGCATCCCGTCCACGGGGGGGACGCCCAGCCGCTCCAGGATGGCGGCGATGCCCCCGAAATTGCCCCGGACCAGGGTGACCCGGTCCATCAGGGGGCCGAAGAGGGCGGGGGCGGCGTCGATGGCGGCCTGGTCCCGGTCCACGGCGATGAGCCGCCCGGTGGTGAGCCGCTTCACGATCTCCCGGGAATGGCCCGCCCTGCCCAGGGTGCCGTCCACATAGACGCCGCCGGGCCGGATGTCCAGCCCCTCCAGGCACTCGTCCAGCAAAACGGGCTTGTGGGTGTATTCCATCTCAGATCCCCAGGGTCTCCAGCAGGCTGGCGATGTTCTCCGGGTTGAGCTGCTCGCGGGTCTTTTCCCTCCAGCTCTCCGCGTTCCAGATCTGGGCCCGGTCGTTGTTGCCGGTGATGACCACGTCCCGGTCGATGCCGGCGTAGTCCTTCAGATAGGAGGGCACCTGGAACCGCCACTGCTTGTCCACCTCGCACAGCTGGGCGGAGGCAAAGAACACGTCCATCTTGGCGGCGTCGGTGGTGGACAGCTCGGACACCCGGGCCCGGAGCCTGTCCCACGCCTCCATGGGGTAGAGAGTCAGGTTTTTTTTCACGCCCACGGACAGGTAAAACACCTTGCCCAGCTTGTCCCGGAGCTTGGAGGGCACGATCAGACGGCCGGCGGTATCCAGGCTGTGTTCATATGTCCCTGTCATACCGCTCCCTCCAATCTACTCCAAAATACAGTGAGATTACTCCATTTCACTCCAATCTGCTCTCAGTATACACTGCCCCGCCGGGAATTGCAAGAACTTTTTTTCGCAAAAATGCCGGGGTTTTGCTCAAAAACCCCGGCATTTCATAAATTCAAACGGATGTTTCATCGTTTTTCCCGGCTGGTATACACGGTCTTGTGTCCCATATCAAGGACACCACAAGATGTAGTAAAAGCGCAAAAAACGCCGCCGCGAAAAAATTTTTCGCGGCGGCGCCAGTCTGCGTTCAAACAGGGGCGGAAACGCTCACTGGTCGGCCTCGGCGTCGTAGATCTTCCTGCCGGACTGGCTCTGCTGCTGCACATGGGCGGGCGGGGTCAGGCTGTCCATGGCGGTGCGGAAGTCGCTGTGGACCTTGCGCATCTCGGCGTGGGCATCGGCCAGGGCCTCCTCGGTGCGGAGGAGCAGGTTGTCGCAGTAGTTGTTGGCCCGGTCCTTGACCTCCCAGGCCTGGGCCTCCGCCTGCTTGAGGATCTCGTTTGCCTTCTGCCGGGCCTGCTTGACCACCTCGGTCTCGCTGACCATCTGGGTGGCCTCCTGCTCGGCTCGCTTCTTGATGTCCTCGGCCTCCCGCTTGGCGGCGGCCACGAACTCGGCCCTGGCGTTGAGGATCTTCCTGGCCTCGGCCAGCTCCACCGGGAACTGGGCCTTCACATCCTCGATGATGTCCAGGGCCTTGTCCCGCTCGATGACGCACTTGCCGCTGCTCAGGGGGGCGTTCTTCGCCTCGTCGATCATATCGAACAGCATATCCATCAATTCATCCACGCCGGTCGCCATTTGTCATCTCTCCTTAAATAGAATGTATGTATAATCGTTTGCTCAGGGGTCCTGGCTGCTGCGCACCTTGCGCTCCACATCGCCGATGATCTGCCGGGGCACGAAGTCGGACAGGTCGGCGCCGTACCGGGCCATCTCCTTCACCACGGTGGAGGACAGGTAGGCGTATTTGGGGCTGGTGTACAGGAAAACGGTGTCCAGTTTATTATAGAGCTTGGCGTTGATCATGGCCATCTGGATCTCGGACTCGTAGTCGGACACCGCCCGCAGCCCCTTCACCAGCACTTTGGCCCGGTGCTTTTTGGCGTAGTCGGCCACCAGGCCGAAGGTGTAGTCCACCTTCACGTTGGGCAGCTCCTCGGTGACCCGGCGGATGAGGTCTACCCGCTCCTCCGCGGAAAACAGGCCCCGGTCCTTGGCGGAGTTGACGCACACGCAGACGATGAGCTCGTCGAACATGGCGGCGGCCCGCTTGATGACGTTCAGGTGCCCCAAAGTCACCGGGTCGAAGCTGCCGGGATAAATGGCTCTCTTCATGGCTCACGCCCTCCTGCGGTACAATGTCACCCTGGTCTTTCCGTAGCGGTACTCCCGGCCTCTCTCGTAGGGATCGGGAAGCTCGGGGAGGGTGCTCTCCGCCGGACTTTCACACACTATTATACCATTCCCCGCCACAATGTCAATCGCCGCGATGCGCTCCAGCGCCTTTTCCAGCGCCCCGGAGGCGTAGGGCGGGTCCAGGAAGACGAGGCCGTACCCCTTCCCCGCCCGGTCCAGAAAGGCGGAAAAGTCCCTCTGATAAAACCCGGCCCGGTCGGAGAGACCGCAGTTTTCCACGTTCCGCCGGACGATCTTCATGGCGGCGGGACTGCTGTCCACAAAGTCGCACCAGGCCGCCCCCCGGGACAGGGCCTCGATGCCCAGCTGGCCGGTGCCGGCGAACAGGTCCAGCACCCGCCGGCCCTCGATGTCGAACTGGATGGCGCTGAACAGCCCCTCCTTCACCTTGGAGGTGGTGGGGCGGGTGTCCAGACCGGGCAGCTCCTCCAGCCTCCGGCCCCGGGCGGTCCCTGTGATGACGCGCATGGCGGTTCACTCCTCTGCCTTTGGATTCAAATGGGCGATGACCGCCTCCGCGGTCTTTTGGCCCACCACGGCGGCCAGCTCCTCCGCCGAGGCGGCCCGGATGGCCTTGACGCTCTTAAAAGCCTTCAGCAGCGCGGCCTTCTTTTTCGGCCCCACGCCGGGGATGCCGTCCAGGGCGGAGCCCTTCATATGGCCCTGCTGCCGCTTGCGGTGGAACTCGATGGCCGCCCGGTGGGTCTCCTCCTGGATGCGGCCCACCATGGCGAAGATGGCCTGGTTCTGCTGGATGCCGATCTCCCGGCCGTCCCCGGCCACCAGGGCTCTCGTGCGGTGGCGGTCGTCCTTCACCATGCCGAACACCGGCACGCGGACGCCCAGCTCCGCCAGGGCCTCCTCCGCCACGGCCACCTGGCCCGCGCCGCCGTCCATCAGCAGCAGGTCGGGCAGGGCGAAAAACTTCTCGTCCCCGTCCAGATACCGGCGGAACCGGCGCTCCACCACCTGCTTCATGGAGGCGTAGTCGTCGGCGTGGGCCATGTCCTTCAGGATGAACAGCCGGTAGTCCCGCTTCAGGGGCTTTCCGTCGATGTGGACGGTCATGGAGGCCACGATGTCGGCGCTGCCGGTGTTGGAGATGTCGAAGGCCTCGATCCTGTGGGGCGGATCCTCCAGCCCCAGGAGATTCCCCAGCGCCTCGGTGAGCTTGGAGCGGCGCTCCTCGGCGGTGGTGGCCCGGAGGACCTCCTCCCGGGCGTTCTCGCAGGCCATGCGGGTGAGCTCCGCCTTCTCCCCCCGCTGGGGGACAAGGAGCTCCACTTTATGGCCCGCGTTTTCGGCGAGGAGCCGGGCCAGGTCCTCCCTGCCCTCAAACTCCAGGGGCAATAAGATCTGCCGGGGCAGATGGCCCCGGGCGGTGTAGTACTGGGCGGTGAGGGCGGCCGCCGTCTCCCCCTCGTCCTCCTCCAGCGGGACGGACAGCAGCTCCCAGTCCTTGGCGGCCAGCTCCCCCCGGAGGTAGTGGAGCACCACGAAGCAGCTCTTGGCCTCTCCCCGGTGATACCCCACCACGTCGGTGTCGGCAAAGGCCCCGGCCACCGCCTTCTGTTTGGTGGACAGCACCTGCAAGTCCCGGATGCGGTCCCGGAGCTGGGCGGCCTTCTCAAATTGCAATTCCTCGGCGGCCGCCTCCATCTGGGCGGTGAGCTCCCCCACCACCTCGTCCAGCCGGCCCTCCAGCAGCCGGATGGCCTGGCCGATGGCCGCCTGGTACTGGCTCTGGTCCATCTGGGGGCGGCAGTAGCCGTCGCACACTCCCATGTGGTAGTTGAGGCAGGGCCGCTCCTTTCCGATGTCCCTGGGGAACTTCCGGGCGCAGGAGGGCAGCTTCAAGGCGGTGCGGAGGGCGTCGATCACGTCGTGGCTGGCGCTGCGGCTGCCGTAGGGGCCGAAGTAGCGGGCCCCGTCCCGGGCCTCTTTGGCGGCCAGGGAGAACCTGGGGTACTCCTCCTGGACGGACAGGCGGATGAAGGGGAAACCCTTGCTGTCCTTCAGGAGGATATTGTACCGGGGCATATGCCGCTTGATGAGGGAGCACTCCAGCACCAGCGCCTCGAACTCCGAGCTCACCACGATCACGTCGAAATGGTCGATCTGGCTGACCATCATCCGGGTCTTGGCGTTGTGCCGGTCCTGGTCCTGGAAATACTGGCTCACCCGGTTTTTCAGGGCCTTGGCCTTGCCCACGTAGATGACTTCGCTCCTGGCGTTCTGCATGATGTAGACGCCCGGTTTCAGGGGCAGGGCGTGGGCCTTGTCCCGCAGCTCCTCAAAGGTCACCGTCCTCCCCCCTTTTCTCTTTTACAGGATACCAGATGGGGCCCGGTCCCGTCAACATTTTTATGTAAATCAATGGGAACGAAAAAAAGCGGGACCTGGAATACCCAAGTCCCGCTCGGTTGTCGGTCGATCACTCGGAAAAATCGGAATTGATGAGCTCCACCAGCGCGTTGATGGCGGCCTCCTCGTCAGGCCCGTCGGCGATGAGGTTGATGACGGTCCCCTTCACGATCCCCAGGGAAAGGACGCCCAGGAGGCTCTTGGCGTTCACCCGGCGCTCGTCTTTCTCCACCCAGATGGAGCTTTTGTACTCGTTGGCCTTCTGGATAAAGAAGGTGGCGGGGCGGGCGTGGAGACCGACCTGGTTGCTGACCGTAGTCTCTTTCATAAACATGGCGCTACCCTCCATACTCTCATTGGGGCGATGCGGGGCCCCACACTGAACTTCGCAACGTAAGCATAACAGATTTCAGGGCGCACCGTCAACGGCAGTTTGCACAAATATAAAGGACAAGTTTGTTGATTATTCCGCTAAGAATTGGGACACCAGGACACCTTTTTCCCCTATTTCAGCGTTACGATGGTCACGCCGTCCTCCCCCTCGCCGTAGACGCCGGGGCGGAACTCCTTTACATAGCGGCTCTTTTTCAGGTGCTCCCGCACCGCCTTGCGCAGGGCGCCGGTGCCCTTGCCGTGGATGATCCGGGCGGTCTCCAGCTTGCCCATGAGGGCGGCGTCCAGGAAATTGTCCACCTCCGCCAGGGCCTCCCCGGCGGTCATCCCCCGGATGTCCAGCTCCGCCTTGGCGGCGGCCGCCCGGAACTCGTGCCGCACCGAGGCCGCTCTGGCTTTGTCCCGCTGGCTCTGCTTCTTCCGTGCGGTGACGTCCTCCAGCACCCGCACCTCGTCCTGCTTCGCCTTCATCTTCAATATGCCCGCCTGGAGCTGGAGGGTGCCGTCCTTGTTGACGGCTGTCACCTCCGCCTGGGTGCCCATCTTCACCAGCTCCACCGTGTCGCCCACAACGGCGTCCCGGGTGGGGGGCGGGGCGGGCAGTTCCTCCGGCCTGATGCCCAGGCTGTCCTCCGCCTGGTTGAGCCGGTGGCGGAGCTCCGCCCGCTGGTCGTTATCGTCCACCCAGGTCCGGGCCTGCTCCTGGCGGCGGCGCATCTCATTCAGCTCTTTGAACACGCGGTCGGCGGTGTCCCTGGCCTCGTTGAGGATGGCCCTGGCCTCCGCCTGGGCCCGCTCGGTGGCCTTCCGCCGCTCCTCCTCGATCTTTGCCCGGTACTCCTCCGCCTGGGCCCGGGCCTCCTCCATCTCCCGGCGGAGGCGGGCGGCGGCCTCCTTCTCCTTCTCCATCTGCTGGCGCTGGCGCTCCAGCTGGCTCAGCACGTCCTCGAAGCGGATGTTCTCCGCGTCCACCCGGTCGGCGGCCTTCTGGATGATATAGTCTGGCAGCCCCAGCCGTTTGGAGATGGCAAAGGCGTTGGACTTGCCGGGGACGCCGGTCAGTACCCGGTAGGTGGGGGCCAGGGTCTCCACGTCGAACTCGCAGGAGGCGTTCTGGACGCCGGGGGTGGTCATGGCGTAGACCTTCAGCTCGGCGTAGTGGGTGGTGGCGGCCACGGCGGCCCCCAGGCCCCGGGCGGACTCGATGATGGCGGCGGCCAGGGCGGCCCCCTCCACCGGGTCGGTGCCCGCCCCCAGCTCGTCGAACAGGATGAGGGCGCCGTCGTCCGCCTGCTCCAGGATGGCCACGATGTTGGTCATGTGGGAGGAGAAGGTGGACAGGGACTGGTCGATGGACTGCTCGTCGCCGATGTCGGCCAGCACCTTGCTGCACACCTTCACGGTGGAGCCGTCGGCGGCGGGGATGTGTAATCCACACTGGGCCATGAGGGTCAGCAGGCCCAGGGTCTTGAGCGTCACCGTCTTGCCGCCGGTGTTGGGGCCGGTGATCACCAGGGTGTCGAAGGTCTTGCCCAGGGTCAGGTCGTTGCGCACCGCCGTCTTGGGGTCCAGCAGGGGGTGCCGGGCCTTAATGAGCTCGATGTGATCCCCCAGGGCCGGCTCCATGCAGCCCATCACCGAGGACAGCTTGGCACGGGCAAAGACGCAGTCCAGGGCGATGAGGGTACGGTAGTCGTCCTCGATGTCCGCCCGGAAGGAGGCGCAGTCGGCGGACAGCTCCGCCAAAATGCGCTCGATCTCCTTCTGCTCCTTGGCCTGGAGCTCCCTCAGCTCGTTGTTGGCGTTGACCACCCCCATGGGCTCGATGAAGAAGGTGGAGCCGGAGCCGGACACGTCGTGGACGAGCCCTGGGATGTCGTTCTTATGCTCGCTCTTCACGGGGACCACGAACCGGCCCCCCCGCATGGTGATGATGGCCTCCCGCAGGTATTTTGCCTGGCTGGAGGAGATGAGGCGGTTCAGCACGTCCCGCACCTTGCCGGCGGCGGCCCGGATGTGGCGGCGGATGTCGGCCAGCTCCGGGGAGGCGGCGTCGGCGATCTCCTCCTCGCTGAGGATGGAGTTCGTGATCTTGTCCTCCAGAAAGCGGTTGGCGGTGAGGGAGTCGAAGTAACCGTCCAGCACGGTGCCGCTCCCCGCCCCGTACTCCCTCACATTCCGGGCGCAGCGGAGCACCAGGGCCACGTCCAGCAGCTCCCTGGTGTTCAGGGAGCCCCCCCGGTCCGCCCGGCTCAGGGGCAGCTCCACCGGCCTGATGCCGGCCAGCCCCGGCGTGCCGTGCTTCACCAGCAGATCGAAGGCGGCGGAGGTCTGCTTCTGGAGGCGCTGGACGTCGCTTCTCACCACGGCGGGGCGGAGGGCAAGGCAGGCCTCCCTCCCCTCCTCGGTGGCGGCCTCGTCGGCCAGCATGGCCAGCACCTTGGGCAGCTCCAGCGTCTCGACGGATTTTTCAAACAGTTCGGTCATCGGAAGGTTCCTTTCTCCTCTTTCCGGCGGCGGAAAACAGCTCCGCCAGCCAGTCCGCGCCGAGGGCCGCCAGCGGCAGGCACACGGCGAACAGCAGGGTGCGGTAACGGGACTGGATCTCGATGAGCAGATGGGCGCAGAAATAGGCCAGCGCCGTCAGGGTCAGCAGCAGGGCGGTCCCCCGGCCCCGCTCCTGTCTCCACGCCGCCCGGACGCACCCGGCGGCGATGAGCAGGTTTTCCCCGATATAGATTCCGGAGGCCAGCCGCACGGCCTTGTCCAGCCACCATTGGAGCGCCTCCCCCAGTCCCCGGGCCGCGTATGCCCCGGTGACGCCGGACGTAAACGTCCACAGCGTGGGCTCAAAGCCGCCCCACATATTGTCGATCTTCCGGGAAAACAGGTCTGGCAGGCTTAAGAGCGTCGATCCGGCCAGCCGCTCCGACAGCAGAGCCCAGGCGGCCTGTTCCGCGGCCGCGGGGTCTGGAGAGGCAAACACCAGATCGGCGTCCGCCTGGCTATATGCCCCGCCGGTGTCCATGTTGAGCCCCAGCGCGAACTTCCAGGAAGGCACCTGATTGGTCAGGCCGTACTGATTGAGCCCGCTGACAGCCGTCAGCCACGACAGCCCCCGGGTCACCGCGAAATACGCCGCCAGCAGACACAGCGTCCCCGCCGCCGCGGCGGCCACCCCGTCCCGGCCCAGCTCCCTCCAGCGAAGCATACTCAAAAGCAGCACGGCCAGCGCCCCCAGCACGGCCACGACGGCCGCGGGGCGGATCACATCGCTCAGCGCCAGCAGCGCCCCCGCGCCCAGGCCCCGGAGCAGACGGTCCTTCAGCCGGCCCTCCCCGCCGGAGGCGATGTATAGCCCCGCCAGCAGCAGGACCTCGGACAGGTGCTGGTTGGTGAGCACCGGCGTCAGCAGGAGGCTGCCCGGATAGAGCAGATACAGCATCCCGGCCGCCCGGGCCCCCCGGGACGAGGCGAACCGCCGGGCCAGTCCATAGACCAGCACCGCGCTCACCGCGCCGCACAGGCAGTTCATCATCTGGAAGAAGAACACATCCGCATGGAACAGCCTGATCCAAACGGCCATCCACGCCACAAAGCCGCTCTGATACGCCCACCACTGGAAATAGGGCGTGCCGTTCATCACGTTGTTTCCCCCGGCAAGCTCCCGCGCCGCGGAAAACAGGACGGCGAAATCGCTCTCCGGCCGGGTGGGGGCAAGGAGCACCATCAGCCACCGCAGCGCGAAAACCGCGGCGGCAAGGCAGACGCAGAACCGCGCCTCGCTTTTCGCGGGAACGAGCCGGCACAGGGCGGCTGTCCCCAGCGTCAGCGCCAGCCCCGCGGCCAGATAGAGCAGCGCAAAGGCGACCGGCGTGGTCTGCTCAAACAGATTCCACGCGCTGGCCATCACGATGACAAGGCACATGATACCGCCGCAGATCAGCGCGGCGGCAGACAAAGCCCCGCCCGCGCCGCCCCAGGCGCCTTTGCGTTTCAACTGTTCCATCTCAGTTCCCCTTCCCCGCCGGCGAGGACAGGCTCTTGTAAAAGTCCAGGGTGCGGAACCCCCGCTCCAGCCGGGTCAGCAGATAGGCTTCGGAGGCGTCCCCCAGCAGGCGGAGACCCTCGGTCTCCAGCCGGAAGGAGAGGATGCGCTTCCGGTCGCTCCACACGATGTGCCGCAGGGCGGCCAGGGCCGCCGGGGTCAGGGGCATGGAAACCCCCTCGCCCAGCTTCTCCCGGCAGGCGGCGCAGCAGAGCAGCCCCTCCCCCAGGTGGATGCGGGGCTCCTCCGGCTCCTCCCTGCCGCAGACGGCACAGCCTTCCAGCTGGGGCTCATACCCCGCCAGGGACATACACCGCCACTCGAAGGCGGCCTTCACCTGGGCCAGGGGCAGGTCCAGCTTATCCAGGGCGTGGATGCAGTTCAGGGTCAGGGCCAGCAGCTCCGGCTCCGGCTGGCCCTCCTCGGAGAGGGTCTCCGCCGCCTCGGCCATATAGCTTGCCAGGGCCAGCTTGTCCAGGTCCGCCCGGACCCCTTCGAACAGCCGCTCGGCGGCGGTCTCCTTCACCGACCAGCGGCCCTGGTACTCGTAGAGGGTGAACTCCCCCCAGCACAGAAGCTGGCAGCCCGCGGCGATGGGGCTGTTTTTCCTCCGGCACCCCCGGGCGGACAGGGTCATCCTGCCCTCCCGCTCGGTGAGGACGGTCAGGATCTTATCCGATTCCTTGTAGTTGACCTCCCGCAGAACGAGGGCCTTTGTGGTCATGTGCATGATGGTCTCCTATGTAGGGGCGGCGCGGGCCGCCCCAAAGTCAATGGGCGCTCAGCGCCTCCCGGTGGGCCGCCAGAGAGGCCTCCCCCGCCGCCGCCACCGCGCAGGGGCGCACCGGGTCGCCGGCCTTGGCCATCGGCCAGAGCTGCTCGCCGCCGCCGGGCCTGTCTGCCATCTTCCGGCTCATCACCCAGGCCTCCGGCATGCCGGTGGCCAGAAACAGGTTCCAATATTCATTCATCTCCGCATCCCTCCTGCCCTTAGTTTGGCGGAGGGATGGGCGGGTATGTGCGGTAAGTTGTGGGGTTCAGTCCCCGGTATAGCCGAAATTCTGGATGGCCGCCGGGTTGTCCCGCCAGTTCTCCTTTACCTTCACCCAGGTCTGGAGGTACACCTTTTCGCCCATGAAGCGCTCCATGTCCTCCCGGGCGCCGGTGGAAATTTTTTTCAGCATCGCGCCCTTTTTCCCGATGATGATCCCCTTGTGGGATTCCTTTTCGCAGTAGATGGTCACCGAGCAGTCGATGATGCCGTCGTCCCGCTGGGAGAACCTGGTCACCTCCACGGCCACGCCGTGGGGCACCTCCTTGTCCAGGGCGGTCAGCAGATGCTCCCGGACGATCTCGGACATCATCTGCCGCTCGCTCTGGTCGGAGGTCATGCCGTCGGGGAAGAGCCTGGGGCCCTCGGGCAGCCAGCCGGACAGCTCGGAGAGCAGCTCCTCCACCCCGTCGCCGGTCCGGGCGGAGATGGGTATGACCAGGTCCCAGTCCAGCTCGGCGGAGTAGGCGGCGATGACCGAGAGCAGCTTCTCCTTCTCCCCCACCGTGTCCACCTTGTTGATGACGAGGCCCGCCTTGACGCCCAGCTTTTTCTGCTGCCGGATGCGCCCGATCAGCTCCTCCTCGGGGCTGCCGATGTGGGGGACGGGCTCCACCACCAGCAGGATGCCGTCCACATCGGCCACCGACTGGCCCACCTCTCTGACCATGTAATCCCCCAGCCGGGTGCGGGCTTTGTGGAGGCCCGGCGTGTCCACGAACACGAACTGGCAGTCCCCACGGACCGCCACCGCGCAGATGCGGTTCCGGGTGGTCTGGGGCTTGGGGGAGACGATGGCCACCTTCTCCCCCGCCAGGGCGTTGGCCAGGGTGGATTTGCCCACGTTGGGCCGGCCGCAGAGGGTGATGAATCCCGATCTTTTGATGTCGCTCATATGAAGATGATCCTCAACTTTCTGTGATTTTATGCGGCGTTGAGCATTGCCGCGCGTTTCAGCGCCCCGTATCCTTTTTCGCCCCCGGGACCAGGCGGGTCAGGGCGCCCGCCGCCAGCTCCACCGGCACCGCCAGCAGCGAGGAGCATATCAGCACGATCAGCACCATGACCGGCATCCAGGGCAGCCGCCCCGCCATCGTGGAGACACGGGCGGTCAGCAGAGGGTAGGCCAGCGTGTCGGCGATGTAAGATACCAGATAGATGGGCAGCGACAGCCGGGCGATCTGCCTCACGCACCAGCGCGCCGGCGCGGGGGCACGCGCTCCATCGGCCCGGCGCAGCAGGGAGAAGGCGCACACCGCCTCCCCGGTCACGAACAGGCTGCCCCAGTAGTTGAACTCGGCGTAGGAAAAGGGCGCCCCCCGCTGGAGCTTCGCCGTCAGCAGGGCGGCCGCCGCCGCCAGCCCCAGCCAGCCCAGGGCCAGCTTCCACCCCGCCAGCCGGATGGGGTGATCCCGCAGCCAGGCCCCCAGCACGTAGTAGGTCAGCGGGTAGAAGCCTGTCCACCAGCCGGGCAGCAGATGCCACAGGACGTTAGACACGGTGGGCAGGGCGGTGACCGCCAGCAGGGTCATCACCAGCGCCAGCCGCCCCCGCTCGTCCAGGGCGCGCCACGCCGCGTTCACAAAGGGGATCAGCAGGAACAGGCCGATGTACATCTCCACATACCAGGCGTAGGGCGCGGCGCTGAAGTCCAGCAGGCGGCGGATATACCCCAGCGGGGTGATCTCCGTCCCCAGGCAGGCCCTCTGATACGCCATACACGCAAGCCCCGACAGCAGATAGGTGAACAGCACCGGCAGCAGCTTCCGGTAATACCCCAGGCTCCAGCGGTGGTCAACGCACAGGCAGCCGCTCAGCAGGAGAAACAAGGGCACACAGGCCATGCAGACCATCCGCAGCACGGCGGCCAGCGCCATGGCGGGGCCGTCGATGGGCAGATCATAAAAACCGCTGTTCATAAAAAAGTGGACGGAAAGCACCAGCACCGCCGCGGCCGCCCGGACCGCGTCCAGTCCAAAGTCCCGCTCTCGCATCGTGAATCCCCCTTACCGGGCCAGGCCCAATTCGGCCATGATCGCCTCTTCCCTGGCCCGCATTTGGGCCTTTTGGGGCCCCTCGTCCAGGTGGTCGTACCCCAGCAGATGGAGGGTGGAGTGGACCGCCAGATAGGCCAGCTCCCGGCGCTGGGAGTGGCCGTACTCCGCCGCCTGGGCCCTCGCCCGCTCCAGGGAGATGACCATGTCCCCCAGGGGCACCAAGCCGGAGCCCGGGTCGGCGTCCTCCGCCGGGTCGGGCAGGACGCCGGGGGCCAGGTCGAAGGCGGGGAAAGACAGTACGTCGGTGGGGGCGTCCACATTCCGCATCTCCCGGTTGATCTCGTGGATGCCCGCGTCATCGGTGAGAGACACGTCCACCTCGCAGGGGAAGTCCACCCCCTCGGCGGCCAGGACCGCGCGGATGGCCCTGCGGAGAAGGGCGCGCAAACTGTCGCTGGCCCCCGGCACGTCGGCAGTGACGGGGATGTAATGCCGCTTTGCCATTATTTTTTCCCCTTCCCGCCTGTCTTGGCGTTCTCGTAGTCCTCGTAGGCCTTAATGATCCGCTGGACGATGACGTGGCGCACCACGTCGGCCTCCCCCAGCCGGCAGATCTCGATGTCCTCCACGTCCCGCAGCACCCGCATGGCCTCCTTCAGGCCGCTGGCCTTGTCGGCGGGCAGGTCGATCTGGGTCACGTCGCCGGTGATGACCGCCTTGGAGTTGAACCCCATGCGGGTCAAAAACATCTTCATCTGCTCCCTTGACGTGTTCTGGGCCTCGTCCAGGATGATGAAGGAGTCGTCCAGCGTGCGCCCGCGCATATAGGCCAGAGGGGCCACCTCGATGTTCCCCCGCTCCACGTATTTCTGGTAGGTCTCTGCCCCCAGCATATCGAACAGCGCATCGTACAGAGGCCGCAGGTAGGGGTCCACTTTGCTCTGCAAATCGCCGGGAAGGAAGCCCAGCCGCTCCCCCGCCTCCACGGCGGGCCGGGTGAGGATGATGCGGTTCACCTGCTTGTCCCGGAAGGCGGCCACGGCGGCGGCCACCGCCAGATAGGTCTTGCCCGTGCCGGCGGGGCCCACGCCGATGGTCACCGTGTTCTTCAAAATGGAGTCCACGTATTTCTGCTGGCCGATGGTCTTGGCCTTCACAGGCCTGCCCTTGGCGGTGACGCAGATTACGTCCCCCGCCAGCCGGGCGATCTTCTCCTCGTTGCCGGTGCGGACCAGCTCGATGATATACCGTACGTTCTGCTGGCCGATGGCCTCCCCCTTGGCGGACAGGGACAGCAGGCCCTGGATGGCCTTCACCGCCAGCATGACGTTTTCGCCCTCGCCGGAGATCTTCAGGCTGGACTCCCGGTTGACCACCGTCACGTCCAGCTCCTGCTCGATGATGCGGATGTTCTCGTCAAAGGCGCCGAACAGGTTCACCGCCTGCTCCATCCGCTCGATGCTGATGCTCTGCTCTATCATTGGTAGATCCCTCGTTTCTCTATTCCGTCCCCTCCGGGGATGGCGCGGCGTTCTCCAGGTGGCCGGTCTGCCCCGGCAGCTCCACCGTGCGGCCGATGTCCTCCCGGCACTCCGCCAGCAGGGTGACGGTGAGCCGTCCGTCCTCCACCCGCGTGAGGAAATCGGTGTGGAGCACCTCGCCCTGTCCGGCGGCCATGAGCCGGTCCAGCCGCCATGCCAGCAGCTCCCGCAGCGCCGCCTCCGCCGCCGCCCGGTCGATGGGCTCCTCTTTCAGGGTGTAGCCCCGCAGGGTGGTGATGACCGTCCGGGCCGGCAGCTCCGCCCCGAACAGGGTCACCGGGGCCGTCTCCGTTATTTTATCATATCTGGTGTCAGAAATGCTACTGTTTTTGAAAATTTCCCATCTGCCGCCCAGACACTCCAGGGCGTACCGATGGACCTCCTCCCCGGTGTACTCCTTCACCTGGGCGGTGAGGGGGATGGTCTCCTCCAGGGTGCGCCAGGTCCGGGCCCGCGCCAGCCCCGCCGCCCGCACCAGCAGCCGGCCCTTGGACTCGGGGCTGCCGGTCTCGAACAGCTCCATATCCCCAGTGATCAGCACCTCCCCCCGGGACACCACGTCCCCGTCGGCAAACAGGGCCCGGCCGCTCTCCGGCTGGATCTCCTCAAGGATGCCGTCCGCCGCCGCCACCACATTGGCCGGGACCGACTCGTCCGTCACCTCCGGGGGCTCGTTCACCTCCCGAACGATGATCTCGGCCCGGGCGCCGTACACGTTGATGGCCAGGTACGACAGCCCCGGCAGCCCCATCAAGGCGTCGTTGGCGGCCTCCCGCTGGCGGATGCCGGGGCCGAAGGCCCCCGGGCATACCCCCACCCGCCGCAGCTGGGACAGGATGGCGGCGGTGGACACCGTCTCGTTGCCGGTGACCTCGATGACCCAGATGAACTGGGACAGCACCGTGGCCGCCAGCAGGCACAGGCACAGTCCCGCCACGAAGCCCCACCGCTTCAGCAGGTTGACCGCCGTCACCCCGCCGCCGCCCCGGCTCCGCTCGGTGAGGCTGCACATGGCCCGCTCCGCCAGCCCCCGCGCCTTGTCCAGATCCTGATAATAAACGCGGAACACAAAGGAGGTATCGTCCAGCCACTGTAAACGCCAAAACCTTGTCTGCGTCTGAGCAAACAGGTTCAGCAGCCGCTCCGGGAAGGCGCCGTTTACCTCCAGCTCCACATAGCCCCGCAGCAGATTGACCAGCTTTCCCATGCCCTCACCCCACGAATTCCACCGCCCGGATGCGCCCCGTGATCAGCAGTTCCGCCGGCGTCATGGCCCGCAGCTCCAGCTTCTCCCCCACCACCCGCACCACCAGCCTGCCGCCGGAGATGTGGATCTCCTCCGCGCCATAGGCCAGGATGCCCCGGTGGGGGCTCATGCGCAGCTCGCCGTCCCCCACAAGCTCGATGCGGGGCACCCCCGCCACCGCGTCGGCGGGCAGGTCGAACGCCCGCGCCGCCCGTTCCAGCAGGCTCTCCTTGTCCGACACACACATCACCTCTGGCAAGGATATGCGGCGGGGGACGCGCCCTTGCCTGTCCCACGAAAAAAGGATGACAAGCCGGACCGTTTCGTGTATAATGGGGGCGAAACCATGAACAGGAGGCCCCCCGCATGGAATATAACCCCAGACACGAGGCCGTGAACTACCCGGTGGAGGAGCCCTCCACCCTGCTCCCCTTCCTGCTGGAGCACGTAAAGGGCAAGAGCCGCAACAATATCAAGTCCCTGCTGTCCAGGCGGCTGGTGGCGGTGGACGGCAGGCCCGTCTCCCAGTTCGACGCCCCCCTCTCCCCCGGCCAGACGGTGACCATTTTGGCCTTCTCCGCCCCCAGGACGGACGTGCTGCCCTTCCCCCTGCTGTATGAGGACGAGCATCTGATCGTGGTGGACAAGCCCGCCAAGCTGCTGTCCGTGGCCAATGAGCGGGAGAAGGAGCGCACCGCCTACCACATCGTCACCGACTATGTCAAGACCCGGCACGTGAAAAATCGGATCTACGTGGTCCACCGGCTGGACCGGGACACCTCCGGCGTGATGATGTTCGCCAAGGACCCGGAGACCAAGGAGCTGTTCCAGTCCAAGTGGAACGACATCGTCACCCGCCGGGGCTATTTGGCGGTGGTGGAGGGGGTCCCTAAGCCGGAGCGGGATACCATCCATAGCTGGCTCATCGAGACGGAGACCCACCTGTCCTTCTCCGGCCGGCCGGGGCCCAACGCCAAAGAGGCCATCACCAACTACGAGATCAAAAAGTCCGGCAACGGGTACTCCCTGCTGGACATCTCCATCGACACGGGGCGCAAGAACCAGATCCGGGTCCACATGAAGGAGAAGGGCTGCCCCATCGCCGGGGACAAGCAGTATGGCGCCCGGACCAACCCCATCGGGCGGCTGTGCCTCCACGCAAACGAGCTGTCCTTCCTCCACCCCGCCACCGGGGAGCCCGTCACCTTCACCGCCAAAATGCCCCGGGACTTCAACCGGGTGTTCAAATGAGCGCGAAAGAGCCGCCTGTCGATAGACAGGCGGCTCTTTGACGGATGTTTTGAAACGCGTCAGCGCATCTGGAGATAGCCCCGGTACTGGGTCAGGTTGTCGCTGGTGGCCATGTCGGACAGGAACATGCTGACGATGTAGAAGTTGGGCTTCAGGAAGGGGAACTGGTCCTGCTGGGCCCAGGCGGGCTTTTCCATGCCCTTGGTGCCCTCCACCGCGGCGGCGTACCACTCGTCGGGCCCGTCGAACCACATCTCCACCAGGCGGTTGAAGGCGCAGCCGGCCACATCCTGATAGATGTCGCTGGAGACGAAGCGGTTGACCTCGGGACGGCCCACGAAGTAGGGCACGAACACCTCGTTGAACCACTTTTCGCCGGCCTCCTTGTCGGGCCAGCGGACCACGAACTGCCAGCGGTAGTTGGGCCCGTCGTCGATGGTGCGGCCCTTGCCCTTGTAGTCATACTGCCAGTTGATGGGCACATGGGCAAACACGAAGGGAGGCATGCCGGTGTCGCCGCCGCCGGACCTGCGGTGCTCGTCGCCGTCCATGTTGGTGTCGTCCAGGCCGTCCACATCGGGGATCATGCCCTGCCAGCGGAGGACGTGGGGCGGCATCCGCTCGGTGAAGGAGTTGACGCTCATCTCGGGGGTCAGCTCGTTGACCATCCAGTAGTGCTCGGTCATCTGCATCCGGCGGGTGCCGAAGCGCTCCCCCTCGGGAGGAGTGGGCAGAGCGGTGTAGAAGGTGTACTTGTTGCAGTAGGGGGCAAACTTGCTGATGCTGTCGGGCACATGGACAGAATACAGCCAGTGCTGGAGGCGGTGACGGTACTCCTCGCGGACCACGTCCACGAAGATGACGCTGCGCATGGGGCGATACTCAAAAGCCATAATATAAACTCCTTTCGTATGGTAGTGCTGATACAATTATACAAATTTGTCCCCCTCATGTCAACTGCCGTTTGGATATTTTTGCGCCTTCCGGGCACAAAGAGGCGCCGCCCGGCCGGGCGGCGCCTCTTGTAAAGAGATGACAGGCAAACGTAGGGCAGGTCTTACTTGCGGCCCACCAGAGCGTCGTCCAGGGGCTTGCCGGCGGCCTGACGGTACTTGTCGTCAGCGGCCTTGACCTTGCTGGGCTGGAACGCGGCGACCAGGATGACGGAGATCAGGGCGATGACGGCGGTCACCCAGAAGGGCAGGGTCACGCCCAGGCCGTTCTGAGAGCCGATGGCGATGGTCATGGCCACCACGGTGGGACCCACGCACTGCAGGATGTTGGCGATGGGGTTCACGATGCCGAACACGGTGGAGAAGTCCTCACGGCGCCAGTACTGGGCCGCGCCGGACACGGTGAAGTTGGAGCCGGCGCCCATGAAGATGGCCAGCAGGATGATGGAGATCATGGCGGTGGCGGGCTTGCCGATGCCGCCCAGGATGCCGGAGAGCAGCATGATGATCTCGGAGATCAGGATGGCGGTCTTGGTGCCGAACTTGCCGTCGATCAGGCCCAGGACATAGGAGCCGATGAGGGCGAAGATCATGACCATGCCCATGACCTGGCCGAAGTTCAGCTCATAAGCGCCGATGATGGCCTGGGTCTGGGTCATCATACCCACGGAGCACATCAGCAGGGTGCCCATGGGGATGGTGATCAGCCAGAACTGGCTGCACTTCAGGGTGTTGGGGAGCTTCCACACGGTGGTCTTCTTGTTCTCGATCTCCTCGGCCAGCATGGCGTCGGCCTTCTCCTTGGTGAAGGACTTGTCGTTGTCGCGGAAGCAGCCGACCTGCTCAGGATAGTCGGAGATGAAGATGAGGCCCAGGACCCAGCCGATGACGCCCACGATCAGGAAGGGCAGGAAGCCCATGAAGGGGTTGGGGGCGGCGTTGGCGGGGAACACCAGAGCGGCGAAGGGGCCCATCAGACCGTTGCACACGGGGAACGCGAAGGTGGCGATGCCCATGAACACGCCCTTGCGGGTGGGGAACCACTGGCCGATCAGGATGCCGATGCCGAACATGCCGTAGATGTTGGAGAACACGGACACCAGGAAGTAGCAGATCTTCCAGGGGGTGCCGTAGGGCAGGGCGGCCACGCCCAGGGCGGACAGCAGGGTGAGCACGCCGAAGCCCAGGACCATGGGCTTCACGCTCTTCATCTTGCCCAGGAAGTTGGACAGCACCAGCTGGATCACGATGCCCACCAGGGTACCGATGGTCATGATGGGAGCCAGCTGCTGGCCGGCCACCGCGTCATCCAGGTGGGTGTAATAGCCCGCCAGCATGTTCATCGGGAAGTTGGTGAACGCCTGGAACACCAGGAACGCCGAGATCTCAAAGATCATCAGCATCCAGCCGCGGAAGCCAAAGTTGATGCCAAGTTTGGTCTTTTGCTGCATGAATAACACCTCTGATAAGTAGTGTAGTAGTTTTTCAGGTCCCTCTCCAAGGACCGGCGGCAGAGCCGCCCCGGACTGTTTGCGCTCTCCTCTCCTTTTTTCGCTCCTCACTCCCGAAAACCCGCCGCAAAGGGGCGCGGCTCTCTTTCTCAACTCCGGGACATCAGGATACGCTGGGTACATTGTAACATATCAGTTTGGAAAATGCAACAAAAAATCGTTAATAATTCCCGCGGAATTAGCGATTTTTTCAATGAAAGCGCGGGAGCCTCGCGGCTCCCGCGCTTTTTTCAGCTTTTCAAGTGGTCGAAGTTCTCGAAAACGGGCACCCCGGTGTACTGCCTGACGCGCTCCTCGCCCTTCAGGGCGCGGATGGCGCCGGCGGCCAGGGCCTCCATCTCGAACTCGCCCGCCTGGACGGAGATGGGGGCGATCCAGCCCACGTACCGGCTCAACTCGTCCACCAGGTATTTGTCGTGGGCGATGCCGCCGGTGAAGATGATGGCGTCCACTTTGCCCTCCAGGACGGCGGCGCAGCCGCCCACCGCCTTGGCCAGCTGGCGGATGAACGCGTCGTACACCAGCTTGGCGTACTTATCGCCCTTTTGGATGCGCTCCACGATCTCCCGGGCGTCGGCGGTGCCCAGGTGGTCCACCAGGCCGCCGTGCTTCATCACCCGGTCGATGAGCTCCTTCTCGGTGAATTTGCCGGAAAAGCTCATGCGGATCACGTCGGTGGCGGGGACCCAGCCGGCCCGGGTGGGGGCCATGGGGCCGTCGCCGTTGAGGGCGTCGTTGCAGCAGCAGAGCTGCCCCTTCCGATGGGCCGCCACCGACACGCCCCCGCCGATGTGGCAGCAGATGAGGTTCATGTCCTCATACTGTCTGCCCTGGGCGGCGGCGTAGCGGATGCAGTTCTCCTTCTGGTTCAGGGGGTGGCCCTTGCTCTGGCGAAAGACCTCGTGGAAGCCGGTGATCCGCTCCACGTCGTCCAGCTCGTCCACGTCGGGGGGATTGACGCAGAACATCTCCCCGCCGTACCGCTTTTGCAGCTCCAGGGCGATCTGCACCCCCAGGGTGTTGGGGTGCCGGGTGACGCAGGCCCGGGCGTCCCGCAGCATCACGTCGTTGATGGCGTACACGCCGCTGACCAGGCCCACCAGTCCGCCGCCCCTGGCGGCCCAGGCGTCCACCTGGGACAGGTCGATCCCCGCCGCCTCCACCTCCGCCAGGATGGTCTCCATGCGGAAGGGGAGCTGGTCGGCGATCTCTTTAAACTTTTTGAGTTCCCCGGCGTCGTGGTCCACGTTCTTTTGAAACAGCTTCTGATCGTCCTCGAACAGGGCGATCTTGGTGGAGGTGGAGCCGGGATTGATGGCAAATACCTTCACGGGTCACTTATTGTTCTGGGCGCGGACGCCGGCGATGGCCACATTGCCCACGATCTCGGACACGGGGGCGCTGCGGGAGCAGTCGCACACGATCTTCTTGAAGCCCTGGAGCACGGGGCCATAGGCGTCGGCATGGCCGAAGATCTGCAGCAGCTTCACGCCGATGTTGCCCACGTTCAGGTCGGGCCAGATGATGATGTTGGCCTTGCCGGCCACCGGGCTCTCCCGCTTGACCTTCTTGGCGGCCACGGCGGGGACGATGGCGGCGTCCAGCTGGAACTCGCCGTCGATGGCGTAGGTGGGCCGCATCTGCCGGGCGATCTCCACGCCCTTGCGCACCTTGTCCACCAGCTCGCTCTCGGCGCTGCCGTCGGTGGAGTAGGACACCATGGCGCAGCGGGGCTCCCAGCCCAGCAGGTCCCGGGCGGTGTCGCAGGCGGACACGGCGATGGAGGCCAGATCGGCGGGGTCGGGATTGACGCACACGGCGCTGTCGCCGATGATGAGCAGGTCGCCCTCGCTGCCGTTCCAGCCGGGGATCTGGGACACGCCGATGCTGGACACGGTGGTGACGCCTTCTTTCAGGCCCACGATGGACTGGCCGCCCCAGATGACCTCGCCGGTGGTGTGGCTCATGCCGGCGAACATCACGTCCACCTTGCCGATGGCCAGCATCATCAGGGCAACATACATATCGTCCTTGGCCTTGCGGCGGATGGCCTTGGCGCTCATCTCGGTATTCACCGCGCCGTAGGCGTTGAAGACCTCCTCGCAGGCGTGTTCATCGGTGGTGTCGAACACGGAGATGCCGGTCATATCGATGCCGAACTGGGCCACGGCGGCCTTGATCTCCTCGCCCTTGCCCACCAGCATGGGCTTGCAGATCCCCTGGGCGGCGCATTCCTGCGCCGCCTTCAGGATCTTCTCCTCGCCGATCTCGGGGAACGCCACGATCTGCGGATCGGCCTTGGCCTTCCGCAGGATCTCATCCATCATACCCATGGCACATTCCTCCTATCAGCGATAAGTGTAGTCGCCCGCCTTATACTTGGGCGGGATGACGGGGATCTGGAGATAGCTCTCATACTGCCCGCCGGTGTGGATGATGTGCTGGCCGTGGTTGTCGGTCTCCCAGGTCAGCGGCTCGAACCAGCCCTCGCGGATGTAGCGGCCGGCCACCTCCACCCGGAGCTGCTGGCCCTTGTGCCAGATCCAGCTGGTGGGCACCAGGGCGATGTCCACGGGGACGATCTCGCCCTTCTTCAGCTTCAGCTCCCGCTTGTGGGACAGGACGGGCTCAAAGTCGGTGGACAGCTTGGGATCCAGCTCCCGGTGGGACACGCGCAGCTTGCCCCAAGTGCCGGGGTGCGGCTCGCCCAGGATGCTGGTGGGCAGCCAGTTGCCGTCCTCGTCCAGCTTCTTGATGGTGATGAACAGGTCCATGTCGTCGTGACCGTCGGCCTCCACCCACATGCGGAGCTTCATGTAGCCGGTGATCTCGGTGTCCTCCTCGAACTTGATGTCGAAGTTGACCTGCTCGGTGTTGGACTCATAGCTGACCTTGCTCTCCACCGCGGGATTCTCCCAGTTGAGGGAGCCGTCGGCGGCGTTGAGGTACAGCTTCTTGTACTGGGTCCGGGCCAGGGGGAACTCCTTTTCAGGCCGGTCGGTCTGATAGTCGTAGTCGTAGGCGTCCATGACCTCGATCCGATAGCGGGGGGTCATCTCGAAGCAGTTGTGGACGTCCTTCAGGAACCGATCGTAGAAGTTCTTGAGGTCCATGGCGTGGGCGGTGTTGTACAGATCGGGCCACTCCTGCTCCCGGTGGGCCCGCATCCACTTCTTGGTGGAGCGGATCTTGCGGAAGAAGTTGAAGGAGCCGTGGAGATGGAAATGCTGCCAGGACGCGCAGGCGTACACGGGGATGCGGATCTTCTTGAAGTCGGGGATCTTGTCCTCCCAGTAGCCGTTCATCAGGGGATAGCGGCGGCCGTTCTCCACCTGGTCGTCGATCTTGTTGGGGCCGGTGAGGGAGGCCACGATGAACTCGTTGAAGCTCAGGGCCGGGATGCCGCCCTCGTAGATGGACTCGCGGTAGATGTCGCAGGTGGCCTCCCAGGGGGCGATGCAGGCCAGATGGGGGGGCTGGGTGGCGGCGATGCGGACCTGGGTCATGGCCACGCAGGAGTTGCCGCCCATGCCCACCTTGCCGGAACACCAGGGCTGCTGGGCGACCCACTCGATGAAGTCGTAGCCGTCCTGGGCGTCGATGGAGCCGAACATGTCGATGTCGCCCTCGGAGTGGCCGGTGCCGCGGGGGTCAACGTTGGCGATGGCATAGCCGTTGTGGCACCAGAAGCCGGGGTCGGGGGACTCGAACTTGGCCATGGTGGAGATGGTGCCGGGGGCCACGCCCATCACCTGCCACTCGCTCATGCCGTCGCCGGGGCGCTTGCCGTAGTAGCTCCAGGAGATCAGCACGGGGACCTTCTCGGTGGTGTTGGGGCGGTAGATGTCGGTGTAGATCTTGGTGCCGTCCCGGAGGATGACGGGGACGTCCTGCTCGCAGATGAGGCCGTCCTCGGTCATATAGGTGCGCTGGTTGAACTTGGCGCAGAAGCCGTGGGCGGTGGAGGCGATGCCCTCCAGTTTGGAGAGGTCCAGCCCCTCCTCGGGGTCCACGGGAGTGCGGGCCTGGCGGTAGAAGACCTCGATCTCCTCCCCCTTCATGACCCTCTTCTCAGAGAAGATCTCATGGCCGTTGGACATACCTTTGGATTCCATTCAGGTACTCCTTTCTCAGCCGTCGATCAGATTGCAAACAAAATCGACAGCCTCGCCGATGGTGGCCTTGCGGCGGAAATCCATGAAGGGGATCTCCACGTCGAACTCGTCCTCCAGCACGTTGATCATAGAGGAATAGTTCACGGACTTCATGCCCAGGTCGGCAAAGGCGGTGGCCTCGGTGTAGTCCTTCGCGCCCAGCATGGCGGTCAGCCGCTCCACGATCTTCTCATAAACATTGGTACGCTCTTCCATGATAAATGACCTCCTTAAAAAATTTGTTGGTTTTATATTGATCTTAAATCAGATCCCAAAGGAATGTGGGCCGCCGTCAGCGGCGGCAGGGGATGGGCCTGGGCGGGCACCGGGGCTTGATGGCGCCGGCCACCACGATGGCGTCCTCCTCGCAGGCCTCCTTGCACTTGCCGCACTGGGTGCACTCATCCTGGTCGATGACATGGATGAATTTGGCGCGGCCCTGGATGGCATCGTCCTCGCAGGCGTCCATGCAGTCGCCGCAGCCGACGCACTTGTCGGCCAGGATGTGGTAGGTGACGAACCGCTTGCACACGCCGGCCTTGCAGCTCCGCTTGGCCACATGCTGGGCGAACTCGTCGGCGTATTTCTCCATCACCGCCAGGGCGGTATCGGCCAGCTCCACGCCGTCCTCGCACAGCGCCTGGGTCTTCATCAGGCCGCACAGCTTGCGGAGCTGGTCCATGTCGGAGCCGCGGCTTTTCTTCATGGTGATGTCGTTCAGGGTCATCTCCAGCTGGGCGGCGCCCTCATAGCCAAAGACGCACTTGCCGCAGTCCAGGCATTTGTGGCCCCGGACGTATTTCAGCAGCTCGTCCACAGGGCAGCAGGTCTCCGGCAGGTCCAACAGTCTCTCCTCCATCACTCGCCACCTCCGTATTCGTTCCAGAGCTTCACCGTCTCCAGCTGGAGCCGCAGATCGCACTGGAGGCAGCGCTGGGCCTCGCAGCGGGCCTGCTCGCAGGTATAGGTCTTGTAGACGTTCTCGTCCCCGTTCTTGACACGGGTCGCGGGGTCCACCACGTCCATCTCGATGCGCGGCAGCGTCCCGAACCCAGGGAACTCCCCGATGTGGGGATCGGCCGTACGCTCCACCAGGGTCTCCTCGATGTCCCCGTCGCCGCCCAGGTACTTGTCGATGACCGACGTCACCTCCCGGCCCGACGCGATGGCCTTGATCACGAAGCTGATCCCCGTGATGGCGTCGCCCGCCGCGAAGATGCCCTCCACGCTGGTCCTGAAGCCGCTTTTCCCCGTCTCCGGGTCGATGGGATAGCCCATCCGGTTCAGCTCGATGCCGAAGTTCTCAAAGTCCTGGAGCCCGGTGTACTGCCCCGTGGCGAAGATCACGCTGTCGCAGGGGATCACCGTCTGGCTCCCCTCCACGGCCACCTCCGTCACCTTGCCCGTGGCCCGGTCATAGGTGGAGGACTTCACCGTGTGGACCCGCAGACCCGTGACCTGCTTCTGGCTGCCCTCGATCTCCTCGAAGGACCGCCCCGGCAGAATGTTCACGCCCTCCTCGGCGCCCTCCACCTGGTCCTCCTTGTCCGCCAATATCTTGTCCGCCGGCTCGATGCAGGCCAGGTTCACCGTCAGGCCCTTCCGCACCAGGGACCGGGCCGCGTCGAACCCCACCGAGCCGCCGCCGATCACGCACACCGTCTGGCCCAGATAGGAAATGTCCTTGTTCGCCCGCAGGTCGGCCAGCACGTCGATGGCGGTGTACACCTGGTCGAAATCGGCCCCCGGCAGGAAGCCCAACTTCTTGCCCTTGGACACGCCCACCGCCACCAGCACGGCGTCGTAGTCCTTCTTCAGGGCCGCCGCATCGGACACCTCGTGGTTGACCTCGTACTTCACGCCGGAGTCGATGATGTACTGGATCTCGGCGTTGACCCCCTCGATGGGCAGCCGGTAGGCCGGGATGCCGCTGGTCATGGGGCCGCCCAGCTGGGGCCGCTTCTCGAAAACGGTCACGTCGTGGCCCAGCTTGTTCAGGTAGTAGGCCGCCGTCAGGCCGCAGGGCCCGGAACCCACCACCGCCACCCGCTTGCCGGTGCGGGGTTTCCGAAATCCCTTGTCCTTCCAAGCCTGCTCCTTGTCGTTCTCCACGGCAAAGCGTTTCAGGTTGCGGATGGACAGGGGGTCGTTCACGTCGGTGCGCTTGCAGCCCGTCTCGCACAGGTGGTTGCAGATGTAGCCCAAAGTCAGCGGGAAGGTCAGCTTCTCCCGCATGATGGCCACCGCGTCGCCGGGTCTCCCCTCCCGGACCGCCCGGATGTACTCCGGGATATTGGTGTGGGCGGGGCACTCGGCCCGGCAGGGCACCACGTTGTCGGCGTAGGCGGGGTGTTTCTCCATCACGCCTACCGCGTCCACGATGGAGCCGGTGGGACACACCTCGATGCAGGCCCCGCAGAAGCGGCAGCCCGCCTCCACCAGGCTCTTGCCCCCGGGCACCCCGGCGTGGACGCCCACGCCGTCCCGGACGTAGTCCAGCACCTTCACGCCCCGCAGGTCCTGGCAGGCGCGGATGCACCGGCCGCAGCGGATGCAGCGGGTGAACAGGTGGGAGATCAGGGGGTTGGAGTCGTTGTTGGGGACGGGGCGGGACTTCATGCGCCAGTCCTGTCCGTTGACCCCCATGTACTGATAGAGGCTCTGCAGCTCGCACTTGCCGTATTTGGGGCAGCCGGTGCAGTCGGCGGGATGGGTGGCCAGCATCAGCTCCATGGAGGTGCGGCGGGTCAGCTCCGCGGCCTCGGTCCTGCTGTCCACCACCATGCCTTCAGCCACGGTGGTGGTGCAGGCGGGGACAGGCACGTCCCCGCCGTCCACCGTCACGCTGCACAGGCGGCAGCCGCCCTTGGCCTCCAGGTCAGGGTGGTCGCACAGATGGGGGATGTACACCCCCGCCGCCAGCGCCGCGTGGAGGACCGACTGCCCCTCGGCGGCCTGGATGACCTGGCCGTTGACAGTCAGCGTCACCATATCAGAAGCCCACCTTTGCCGCGGCGTTCTCACCGGCGATGCGGCCGGAGTTCAGGCAGAAGCCCATGGTGTTGCCGGACAGCACGAAGGGATAGGAGTCGCCGTAGATGGAGCAGGCGTCGGTGCCCACGCAGTACAGGCCGGGGATGGGACGGGCGTCCTCGTTCACGGCCTCCATCTTGTGGTTGATCTTCACGCCGCCCAGGGAGCCGTAAGCGCCCACGGTCTGGCGGCAGCAGTAGAAGGGGCCCTTCTCGATCTTCTGCATATAGGCGCGGTTCTTCTCGAACAGCTCGTCGTAGCCGGCGTCGCACATGGCGTTGTACTCCTCCACCTGGGCCACCAGGCCGTCCACGTCGATGCCGGCGTTTTTGGCCAGCTCCTCGATGGTGTCGCCCTGGGCGATGGGCTCGTAGCCGGCGGCCAAATCCCGCTCCCACTGCTCGTCGAAGTGGTCGTACAGGTCGTGGGGATGGACGTGGGAGATGATGTCGGGCCCGTGCTTCTTATAGCGCTTGAGGGCCTTGCTGTCGAAAATGGAGAAGGCCACTTTGCCGGGGAGGTGGGAGATGGCGTTGCCGGTGAAGGTGGTGTTGCCGATCTGATCCTCGGGCATGAAGCGGTTGCCGTTGCGGTCCACCCACAGGCAGGGCTGACGGAAGGCGCCCTCGATGATAAAGTGGTTCATGTTGTCGGGCAGCTGGTACATGATCTCCATGATGATGGGGGTCTTGGCGGCGCCCGCCTCCCAGCACATCTTCATGCCGTCGCCCTTCATGCCGGGCACGGCGAAGTTGAAGATGGTCTTGCCGAACTCGAAGCCGGTGTACTCCTTGATCATCTCCGGGTTGTCGCCGAAGCCGCCGGTGGCCACGATGGTGGAGGGCGCGCGGCACTCGATCTCCTCGCCGTTCTTGTCCACGGCGATGACGCCCACCACGGCGCCGTCCTCCTGGATGAGCTTCTTCACGGGGGTCTCCAGGTAGAACTCCACGCCCAGGCTCTGGGCGTACTCGGTCATCTTCTTCATCATGCCGGAGGCGGCGCGGGGGCCGGGAACGCCGCCGCCCTCGGGCTTGCAGACGTGCCAGGTGAACTCGCCGTCGGAATAGGGGCGGGTGGCCTCGTCTGCGCCGAAGGCCCGCTGCACGCCCACGAACTCCACGCCCATGTTGCACAGCCAGTCGATGGTGTCGCCGGACTTGAAGTAGTAGTCGCGCACCAGGCGGGGGTCCACATGGTAGTGGGTGAAATACATATGCTTACGGAAGGCCTCGATGGGGCTCAGGGGGATCATGTGCTCGCGCTGGATGCGGGAGCCCACGCCCAGGGGGCCCATGCCCATGTTGGCGGCGCCGCCGGTGGTGCTGGCTTTTTCAAAGCAGACGACCCGGGCGCCTCCCTCGGCGGCGGCGCAGCAGGCGGCCAGACCGCTCAGACCCGCGGCCACGACGATGACATCGGTTTCCAGTTGCTTCATGGTGTTACCTCCTAAAAGATTATGTAAACTTGTGCCTGATGACTTACACGGTCTTGTACTTCATTTCCTTGTAGCGGGGCATCTTCTCCTTGACGATCTCGAAGTTGTGGGGATCGCGGTAGAAGCCGCCCTCGGTGGTGCCGATCTCGTCCAGATGGAGGCCGCGGCCCGCCACGGTGGTGCGGTCCTTCAGGTGGCCGTTCTCCGGGTCGATGACGAACTTCCACTTGCCGTCCTCTTCCTTCAGCACGCCGCCGCAGCCGCACACCTGGCACTCCACCTTGTAGTAGGTGCCGTCCCACTGGGGCTCGCCCAGGGACAGGGAGTTGGAGTGGCAGTGGGGGCACCAGCCGAAGTCGGGGTCGCCCTCCCAGCCCCGGTCCTTGGGATCCTTGCTCAGGGAGCGCATGATGTTCTCGCCCATCTTGTGGGCCCGCTCAATGAGCTCGGGCCGGGTGAGCACGTGGCCCTTGGCGGGGACCCGGGTGGCCAGGATCATGTCGATCACGTTGAAGTCGCAGGTGAACATGGCGGCCTGCATGTTCTCCAGGGACATGGACATCCACGCCCGGGTGGAACCGCCGGTGGTGATCAGGCCGGCGATGCGGTGCTTGGGCTTGATGGCGCCGATCTTCTCCAGGAAGGCGGTCTCATAGGCCAGGGAGCGCTGCATGAACCGGGTGAAGTTGGCCGACACCTGCAGATCGTAGGTGGGGGCGGCGAAGATGAAGGCGTCGTTCTCGAACATGGCCTGCATCAGCTTGTCCTTGTCGTCCGCGTTCTTCAGCACACAGCCCACGTTCTCGCCCTTCATGAACATCCCCTGGGTGCAGTGGGTGCAGCCGGTGCAGTCCAGGATCTTGTAGTCGTTCAGGTTGACGTAGGTGATCTCCGCGCCCAGCTCCTGGCAGGCCAGCAAAGCCTCTTTCGTCAGGATCTCGCTGTTTCCGTCTCTGCGTCCGCCGCAGACGCCCATCACTTTGAATGCCATAACATTACCTCCTGTTTTCTCCTTGAGGGCCCGGGTCCGCCGGACCCTCTATGTTTGCGGCCGCCCGCGCGGCCAAATTACGAACGAACCGAGACTGCCGTCTGAAAAAACGCAAAGCGCCGGGGGCTCCGGGCGGGTCTCCCCCGCTCCGGCCTCCGGCGGCCCGCTCACACGGGAGCGCCGGTAAAATCGTGAGTTGTCCCCATAAACACCAGAGTTTTGCCGCGCTCCTTTGTGCAATCTATTCAATTATGATTATAATTCTCTTTGCCCGTTTCGTCATCCGACAGCAGTCAAATGCTTTATATAAAATACGGCCTCTTTTCAGACATTTGTCTAATGTTCCTGGTCGCTCCCCCGGTGGAGGTATTCCAGCAGCCGCAGGGACAGCTCATAGTCGAACAGCCGCTCCCCGTCCCGCATCACGTCGTCCCCCACCAGCTCGGCGATCTTGCCCATGCGGAAGAAGAAGGTGCTCTTGTGGATGAACAGGGCGGAGGCCGCCTGGGCGGCGCTGCGGTTGGCGTCGAGATAGGCCCAGAGGGTGTCCAGATAGTGGGTGTTATGCTCCCCGTCGTACCGGCGGAGCAGCTCCACGTCCGGGTGGATCATGGAGCGCAGCAGCTCGCTGTCCCCCACCCGGTCCAGCAGGTGGTAGAGGCGGACCTGCTCATAGTACCGCACCCGCTCCTCGCCGGAGCCCTCCGCCGCGGTCCGGCGGGCCTGCTCCCAGGCATAGGGGGCGGCCAGCAGGGAGGTGAATCGGTCGCTGAAGCTGACCCGCATATGGTTGAACTCCAAAAAGCTCTTCAGCGCCTCCTCCTCCCAGGGGGTGAGGGCGCCGATCTGGCCCCTGGGCAGCAGCATGCACATCCGGCCCTTGATGAGCCCCACCAGGCTGTCGGGGAACAGGGAGAGCAGCTGGTCGAAGAAATAGCTGCCCGAGGGGCGGGAGCTCACGTCGTCAAAGGTGAACTCCGCCAGGTAGTAATAGGGCTGGGGCCTGCGGCCCAGCTGGTGCAGCCGCTGGACGGCGGAGGTCTCGCTCTTCAGACGGCTCTCCAGCAGCTCCAGCAGGAAGTACTCGTATTTCACGCCGCTCTCGGAGGCAAAAAAGTCCTGCTTCTGCATCTCGATGGACAGCACCTGGGCCAGGTACTCCACCAGCTCCAGCTCCTCCGGGAAAAAGCCCTCCGGCCGGCCGGGGGAGAAAAGATAGGCCACCATGGCCTGGTTGATGCGGATGGCCTGGAACAGGATGGGATAGGGGAAGCGGGGGTCGTTGGACACGCTGGGCCGGGTGCTCTCCAAAAGGCGCTTCACGTGCCGCTTCTCGTCCATCTCCAGGGTCACGCCGAAGCGCACGAACTGCCGGCCGCCGGAGGTGACCAGGTTGGTCTCGTCGTCCATGTCGGGGCAGGCGGCCAGCACCGCGAAGCTGGCGCTGCACAGGCTGAACTGGAGGCCGGTGGCCTCGTGGGCGATCTGTAAAAACTGCCGCAGGGGGGTCTTGGTCTGAAGGGCCCGGAACATCTCGTCCCTGGCCCGCCCCAGCCGCTCGGGGGTCATCCGCTCCATCCGCCTCGCTCCTCTCTCTGTCTTTCCGTTTAGTTTATCACGGATCCCCGGCGGTTTCAAGCCTTTCCCGTCTCTTCCCGCTTGACAGCCGCCCCTCTTCCGTGCTACCATTTCCCAAAACGCGGGGAGGGACCGGCATGGAAGGGCTGAGCCACAGAGAGGTCATGGAGGGCGTGTTCCACATCGGGGACGGGCGGGGCAATTTCTGCACCCTGCTGGCGGGGGCCACCGGCGCCATCCTGTACGACACCATGATGGGGATCGGGGACCTGCGCTCCTATGTGGCCGGGCTCACCGATCATGCGCCCATGGTCATCAACAGCCACTGCCACTTCGATCACGTGGGCGGCAACTGCCAGTTCGACCGAGTCTATCTGTCGGAGGCCGACTTCCCCCTGATGGACGTGGGCCTCAGCGAGCTGCCCATCCTGGAGGAGACCCAGGGGATGGACTTCTCCTACATGGTGCCCAACTTCGCCGACAAAAGCCGGGTCCGCCCCATCGCTCCCGGCACGGTCATCGACCTGGGCGGCCTCACCGCCGAGGTCATCGCCCTGCCCGGCCACACCCCCGGCAGCCTGGGCCTGCTCGTCCGGGAGCGCGGCCTCCTGCTGGCCGGGGACGCCGTCTCCCCCCAGGCCTGCCTGTTCTTCCCGGAGAGCTCCCTGGAGGACTACAAAAAGACCCTGGAGAGGCTGAAAGACGTGCCCTTCGACCACTTCCTGCTGGCCCACTTCGACTACCTGTTCCCCAAATCCAAGCTGGACCGCTTCGCCCAGTGTCTGGACCTCATCGGCAAAAAGCGCAGCCAGGAATATGTGTTCTACCCCATCCCCACCCTGAAAGGGCGGCTGTTCGTGCTGGACCTGGCCGATCCCGACGCCGGGGAACTGGTGGGTATCTTCGTCAAGGAGTCCGACGCCGGCCAGCCGCCCGCGAAAAAGCGGAAATAACGAAAGAGCCGCCTGCTTCCGCAGGCGGCTCTTTCCTGTCCTCTCAGTTCAAAAAGTCCTTCAGCTTTTTGGAGCGGCTGGGGTGGCGGAGCTTCCGCAGGGCCTTGGCCTCGATCTGGCGGATGCGCTCCCGGGTGACGTTGAACTCCCGGCCCACCTCTTCCAGCGTCCTGGTGCGGCCGTCCTCGATGCCGAAGCGGAGCTTCAATACCTTCTCCTCCCGGGGGGTCAGAGTGGACAGCACCTCCACCAGCTGCTCCTTCAAAAGGGTGAAGGAGGCCACCTCGGAGGGCTCGGAGGCGCTCTCGTCCTCGATGAAGTCGCCCAGGTGGGAGTCCTCCTCCTCGCCGATGGGGGTCTCCATGGACACCGGCTCCTGGGCGATCTTCAGGATCTCCCGGACCTTCTCCACCGGCATATTCATCTCGGCGGCGGTCTCCTCGGGGGTGGGATCGTGGCCCAGCTCCTGCAAAAGCTGCCGGTTCACCCGGATGACCTTGTTGATGGTCTCCACCATGTGCACCGGGATGCGGATGGTCCGGGCCTGGTCGGCGATGGCCCGGGTGATGGCCTGCCGGATCCACCAGGTGGCGTAGGTGGAAAACTTGTAGCCCTTGGTGTAGTCGAATTTCTCCACCGCCTTGATGAGCCCCAGATTGCCCTCCTGGATCAGGTCCAGGAACAGCATCCCCCGGCCCACATACCGCTTGGCGATGGACACCACCAGCCGGAGGTTGGCCTCGGCCAGCTGCTGCTTGGCCCGCTCGCCGGCCCGGATGGCCTTGTCCAGCTCGGCCCTGACCTCCTCGGGCGCCTCCTCGCCCCCGGCGGTCAGCTCCTCCAGCTGCTCTCTGGCGGCGTTGCCCGCGTCCATCACCTGGGCCAGCTCCACCTCCCGCTCCGGGGTGAGCAGGTCCACCTTGCCGATCTCTTTCAGGTACATCCGCACCGGGTCGTCGATGGCGAAGGCGTCCAGCATGGCGTTGGGGTCCACGATCTCCTCCTCGGGCAGCTCCTCCAGCTCGTCCACGGGCGGGGCCAGATCGTCGTCCAGAGCGGTGGGGAAGTCCTCCTCCTCCGCGGTGTCCACGCCCAGGTTCTCCAGCACGTCGTAGATCTTGTCGAACTGCTCGGTCTCCAGGTTCAGGGAGTCCATGGCCTCCATCAGCTCGCCGGAGGACAGCTTGCCCTTCTTGTAGCCGGCGTCCACCAGCTCCAGCAGCTTCTCGCCGCCGGCCACCCCCTCCACCATCCTGGAGAGCTCCTGTTTGGCCGCCTCCAGCTTCTCGGGGCTCACCTGGATGGCCACCGTCTCCGGCTTTTTGCCGTTCTTTTTCTTTTCGCTCATGGTCGTTATCCTCCCAATCCTTTTTTCTGCTTCAGCGCGTCCTTCAGGGCGTTCAGCCCCTGGGCGCCGGTGATGTTTTTGCTGCTTTTCCGCTCCAAAATGGCGCTCTTGAAGTCCTCCAGGGCGGCCTGGGCGGTGTTCCGGGGCTGCGGCTCCTGGAGGATGGCGGAGAGCTGGTCCAGCTCCGCCGGGGAGCACTCCCCCTCCAGGGCGGAGAGGGACAGCCGCCGTCCCTCCTGCCACCGCCGTTTCAGGATGCCGTAGGCCTTCCCCAGCAGGGGCGAGGAGAAGTCCTCCGGGGCCAGGTCGTCCAGCCGGGTGAAGAAGTCGCCGTCCAGCAGCACCACCCGGAGCACCCCCTCCTCCGCCCGGGCGGAGCGGACGTCGGCGTAGCGCAGCTCCCGCTCCTTGGGCTGGAGCTGGCGGGCGGGGGTCATGCTGCGGCGCTCCTCGTCCTTTTTGGCCTGCCAGTTTTTCCGCCTGCGGAGGCGTTCCACCTCCTGGGCCACCGCCTCCCGGCTGACGCCGGCGGTCTCGGCGGCGCGGCCCGCGTAGATCTCCCGCTCCACCGGGCTTGCCAGGGACGCCACCACCTCCGCCGCCGCCTGGAGGAACTGGGCCCGCTGGTCATCCCGCTTCAGGTCGAACTGTCCCTCCAGGGCGGCCAGCCGGTACTCCACCGAGTTGGCGCTCCGGGTCAGCAGGCCCTCGAAGGCCTCGGCGCCGTGGTTCTTGATGTAGTCGTCCGGGTCCTGTTTTACCAGCTCCCCGCTCTCTGTCCTGCGGCGTGGCAGGCGCAAAACCTTTACAGATATATCCGCGTTTTTCAGCAGGGCGATGGCCCGCTGGGTGGCGTCCTCGCCGGCGGCGTCGTTGTCCAGGCAGAGCACCAGCTCCTTGGTATACTTGCCCAGGATGCGGATGTGTTCCTCGGTGAGGGCGGTACCCATGGTGGCCACGGTGTTGTCGAAGCCCGCCTGGTGCATGGTGATCACGTCGATGTTGCCCTCCACCAGGATCAGGTTGGGCCGCTTGGTGCTTTTGGCGTAGTTCAGCCCGTAGAGGATGGACCGCTTTTTGAAGATGGCGGTCTCCGGGGTGTTCAGATACTTGGGCGTGGAGTCGTCCATCACCCGGCTGGTGAAGCCGATCACGTCCCCCCGCACGTCGATGACGGGGAGCATGAGCCGGTTGCGGAACTTGTCGTAGATCCCGCCGTTCTTGCCCGCCACGGCAAGGCCCGCGTCGATGAGATCCGCCTTGTCGTACCCCTTCTCCGCCATGGCCCTGATGAGGGAATCCCAGGCGTCGGGAGCGGCCCCCAGGCCGAACCGGGCGGAGAATTTCGGGCTGATCCGCCGCTTGTCCCGGATATAGGCGCACACCGCCGCCCCCTCCGGCCTGGAGAGCATATCCCGGTAGAACCGGGCGGCCTCCTTGTTCAACTCCAGGATGCGCCTGCGCCGCTCCTGCCTCCGGCCGTCGGCGGCGTTCTCCTCCGGCGGGGGCATCCCCGTCTGCTCGGCCAGCTTCCGCACCGCGTCGGGAAAGGACAGGTTCTCCATCTCCATGACGAAGCGGATGGCGCCGCCCCCCTTGCCGCAGCCGAAGCAATGGAAGATCTGCCTGGACTCGTTGACGGAGAAAGAGGGGGTCTTTTCATGGTGGAAGGGGCACAGCCCCCAGTGGTTGGATCCCTTCTTCGTCAGGGGCACATAGGCCGAGACCACCTCCACGATGTCCAGCCGGTCGTTCAGTTCGTCCAGGTATCTGTCTGAGATGGGCACGGTCTCACCCCCTGCATATTAGCCAAAACAGGCCCGTTTTATCACAATTTTCCGCATTTACCCGGAAATTGGGACGGCTTTGAAGGTCTCCCCCAGCTCCACGGCGGCAAGCGCCCCGGCGGACAGCTCGGTGAGGGCGGCGGCAAACTCCCCCGCCCGCTCCTCCGGCAGCAGGGCGCGGACCGTGACGGCGGCGGCGTACTCCACGTCCCCCACAACGCCCCCGTGGGCGGCGCACTCGTTCTTTACCCGCTCCAGAAGGTTGTACGGGCAGTCCACCGACAATTCCACCCACCGGCGCACCACGGAGATGCCGGCGGCGTCCAGGGCGTCCTTGGCGGCCTGGGTGTAGGCCCGGACCAGCCCCCCCGCCCCCAGCAGCACCCCGCCGAAGTACCGGGTCACCACGCAGCACACGTTCGTGACCCCCTCCTTCTGGAACACCGCCAGCATGGGCTGGCCGGCGGTGCCCTGGGGCTCGCCGTCGTCGGAATAGCGCACCGGGCCGTCCTTCACCAGATAGCACCAGCAGTTGTGCCGGGCGTCGTGGTATTTCTTTTTGGTCTCCTCGATCCGGGCCCGGGCCTCCTCCTCGCTGTCCACCGGCCACACCTGGCCGATGAAGGTGGAGCGCTTTTCGGTGAACTCCGCCGAGGCCGCCTTCGTGGGGACGAGATACTCCGTCACGTCACTTCACCATCCAGCCCATGGGGACGAACAGCCGGCCAAAGGTCTCCACCGCGTAGGTGTCGGTCATGCCGGCGATGTAATCGGTCACCGCCCGCTCGGTGCCCTCCGCCATCAGGATCTCCTGATATTCCGGGGGGAGCTCGTCCGTGTGCTTGTTGTAGTACTCGAACAGCAGGCAGATCATGTGCTCCGCCTTGCCCTCCTCTCCCTTGGCCAGGGGATTGGTATAGACGGCCTTGAACATGAAGTCCTCCAGGTCGGCCATGGCCCCGCCCACCTGGTCGGACTGGCGGATGGTATCGCCGTCGGCGCTGGCGTCCACCACATCCTGCACCAGCGTGGCGATGCGCTCCCCGTGGGTGTAGCCCAGCACCTGCGAGATGGCCACCGGGATGTCGGTGGGGTAGATGACCCCGCCCCGGAGGGCGTCGTCGATGTCGTGGTTGATATAGGCGATCTTGTCGGCAAACCGCACCAGCTGCCCCTCCAGGGTGTCGGCCGCGGGACCTTTCGTATGGCAGAGGATGCCGCTGCGGACCTCCTGGCACAGATTCAGGCCGGCCCCGTCGTTCTCCAGCCGGTCCACCGCCCGCAGGGACTGCTCATAGTGCCTGAATCCCCCGGACACCATCCGGGACAGGGCCCGCTCCCCGGCGTGGCCGAATGGGGTGTGGCCCAGGTCGTGGCCCAGGGCGGCCGCCTCGGCGAGATCCTCGTTGAGCCGCAGGCCCCTCGCCATGGTCCGGGCGATGCGGGAGACCTCCAGGGTGTGGGTCATGCGGGTGCGGTAGTGGTCCCCCTCGGGCTGGAGGAACACCTGGGTCTTATGCTTCAACCGGCGGAAGGCCTTGCTGTGGACCACCCGGTCCACGTCCCGCTGGAAGCAGGTGCGCATGGGATCGTCGGGGATAGGCGCCGCCCGGCCCTTTGAGTTCTCCGACAGGCAGGCCCGGGGCGACAGGGTCTGCCGCTCCAGCTCCTCCGTGCGTTCACGAATGTTCATCACATGACCTCCTTCAACGTGCAAGATGTTTCACGTTTACTATTACACCGTCCGGGGGCAAAAACCCTTTATTTTTTCAAAAATTTTCGTGAAAAAACGCCCGTCCGTTCTAAAGGGGACAGGCGGGCCATACCCTTGGCCGAGGGGGTGTGCCCATGGAGAGCGCTCTGCCCCGCCTGCTGGCGCTGGCGGTGGTCTTTGTCAACGGCTGGACCGACGCGCCCAACGCCATCGCCACCGCCGTGGGCTCGGGGGCCATGCCCTTCCGGCGGGCGGTGTGGATGGCGGCGGTCTGCAATTTTGTCGGCGCGGCCGCCTCCTGCCTGCTGTTCCCCGCCGTGGCCGCCACCGTGGAGGAGCTGGCCTCCCTCCCCTCCCAAACGGACGGGCCCGCCGTCCTGGCGGCGGCCATGCTTGCCATCGTGCTGTGGGCAGCGCTGGCCTGGCGGTTCGGCCTGCCCACCAGCGAGAGCCACGCCCTGCTGGCGGGGCTGTCCGGCGGGGCGATCGCCCTGGGGGGAGGTTTGACGGTCCTTAACGGCGGGGCGTGGAGGAAAACGCTGGCTGCGCTGGTCCTGTCCCTGCCGGCGGGAGCGGCCTGCGCCCGGCTGTTCCGCCGCCTGGTGGGAGGCCGGCTCCGTCGCCCTGAGCGGTGGCAGCGGCTCTCCGCCGCGCTGACGGCCCTCCTCCACGGGGCCCAGGACGGGCAGAAATTCCTGGCCCTGCTCCTGCTGGCCGGGGGCGGGTCGATGGAGGACAAAGGCGGCGTCCTCCCCCTGGCCCTGCTCATCGCCTCCGTGATGGCCCTGGGCACCGCCTGCGGGGGAAAGCCCATCGTGGAGAAGGTGGGCTCGGAGCTGGCCTCTCTCTCCCCCGCCGACGGGCTGTGCGCCGATCTGGGGGCCGGGGCGGTGCTGCTAGCCTGCTCCCTGCTGGGGCTGCCGGTGTCCACCACCCACGCCAAGGTGGCCGCCGTGTGCGGCGCGGGCCGGAAGGCGGACCCCAAGATCATGGGAGAGATGGCGGGGGCCTGGATCCTCACCTTCCCCGTATGCGGGGCCCTGGCCTGGCTGTTCACGAAGCTGATGATCTGAGGCATTTTCGCGGCGGCCCGCCCCCGGATTATGAAAATCCCCCAAAAAAACGGCCCGTTTTTTGGCGCAAAAAAATTTGACAAACCGGTTTGCGGGGAGTAACCTATAAACAGGAAAATTCCTACAAAGGAGGCAACCTTATGTCCATTCCCTTCTACGCGAAGAGCGAGACGAACCAGGGCTACATCAAGAACATGGAGGTGGTGGGCTTCTGCAATCTGAACGGCATCAACGCTTTCCAGATGGCCCTGTACAAGACCGGCGATCGGTATCTGATGTACTGCGGCTCCTTCAAGGGCGCGGAGGTCAACATCGTGGACGTCACTGACCCCGCCAAGCCCACGGTGGTGGGCTGCGTCTACGTCAGCGACCCCAAGATCTACTTCGCCCAGTCCACCCCCAAGGTCCAAGTGGCCAACGACCTGCTCATCGTGGCTCTGGGCGGCGGCGTGCCCTTCCTCCACGGCATCAAGCCCGGCGATCCCGCCGACGACGGCCTGCAAATTTACAGTCTGAAAGAGGACCCCATCCACCCCAAGCTGCTGTCCCACTGGCACACCGGCCTGCCCAACGGCATGGGCGTCCACCGCTTCGCCTACAACGGCGGCAGGTACGTCTATATGCCCGCCGAGTGCCCGGGCTTCATCGGCTTCATCGTCCGCATCCTGGACATCGCCGACCCCAGCAACCCGGTGGAGGCCGGCCGCTGGTGGCTCCCCAAGCAGTTCAAGGACGGCATGGTGGAGGGCACCTACGCCGTGGGGCACGACGCCGAGAAGTTCTGGGGCATGTGCCACGCCTGCAACATCTGCGCCGACCGGCCCAATGAGCTGTACCTGGGCTACTTCGGCGGCGGCGCCATCATCCTGGACATCTCCGACCCCACCCGGCCCAAGCTCATCTCCCAGCTGATGGTGCAGCCCCCCTTCGCCGGCAAGTTCGACGGGGCCCAGTGCCACACCTATATGCGCCTCACCGGCCGGAACTTCGCCGTGCTGACCAACGAGGGCGAGCGGTTCCCCTTCTTCAACCGGGACAAGATCCTCAACGGCGTCCACAAGGGCGCCCAGCCCATGAACAACCTGCACATGATCGACGTATCCGATCCCGCCGACCCCACCCTGGTGGCCGAGTTCCCCTATCCCGAGGTGCCCGAGGACTTCCCCTACCCCAACTTCAACGACTGCGGCATCGGCGCCCCCGGCCCCTTCGGCCCCCACAACATCCACGAGCCCATGGGCAAGCCCTGGCTGGAGGACAACCCCAACCGCATCTACAACTGCTACTTCCACGCCGGCCTCCGGGTGTTCGACGTGACCGACCCCTACTACATCAAGGAGCTGGCCTACTTCATCCCCCCGAACCCCGAGAAGCTGCTGTTCCCCATCCCCATCCCCGGCCCCATGATCGCCACCACCGAGGACTGCGTGGTGGACGACCGCGGCTACATCTACATCGACACCTGGCACGACGGGATGTATATCCTCCGTTGCCTCGTGTAAGCTGAATTTGCGCAGGAAAAGGCCCGCCTTACGGCGGGCCTTTTCCATATCGTATCGTACTTTTTCACAAAGGCGGGCACGTCGTTGAAGTCCCTGAGCCGCTCCCGCAGCTCCTGGTGGGACCAGTCCCACCAGCGGATGCGGAGCAGGGCGGCGACGGTGTCCTCGCCGTACCGCCAGCCCATGTGCCGGGCGGGGACGCCCCCCACGATCTCGTAGGGGCGCACGTCGTGGGTCACCACCGCGCCGGCGCCGACGACGGCCCCGTCCCCCAGGGCGACGCCCCCCATGATGACCGCGTTGTGGCCGATCCACACGTCGTTCCCGGTGGTCACCCGGCGCTGCCGCCGCCAGTCGATGAGCGCCGTGTCGTCCTCCCCCAGACCGTAGTGGGAGGCGCGGTAGGTCAGGTGGTGGGCCGCCGCCCGCTCCCGCATGGGGTGCTGCACCGGGTTGATCCGCACCCCGGTGGCGACGGAGTTGAACTTGCCCAATTCGGTGTAGATCACGTCGTTGGAGCCAAAGAGATAGGTGTAGTCGCCGAAGGCGGTCTCCTCGGCGATGCAGTGGTCGCCCAGCTCCACATACCGCCCGAACACGCAGTTTTTCACCACGCAGGTGGGGTGGATCAGGGGCTTCTCCGCCTTCAGCGTCTTGGAAAAGTCCAGCATATCACTTGTTCCAGTTCAGCACGTCCCGGTTTTTGACGAAATACTCCACCCCGGAGTACAGGGTGGTGGCGGCGATGACCGCCACGCACACCCAGTTCAGGGCCGCGGGGATGGGAAAGTGCATGAGGATCAGGCACACCATGGTGGAGGCGGTTTTGACCTTGCCGGACCAGCCGGCGGCCACCACCCGGCCGTTGTCCACCGCCACCAGCCGCAGGCCGGACACGGCGAACTCCCGCAGGATGACGATGGCCACCGCCCAGTCGGGCATCCGGCCCCGGGCGCAGAAGCAGATCATGGCGGTGACCACCAGCACCTTGTCGGCCAGGGGGTCCATGAACTTGCCGAAGTCGGTGATCTGGTTATAGTGCCGGGCCACGTAGCCGTCCACAAAGTCGGTGACGCTGGCGATGACGAACACCGCCAGGGCGGCGTAGACATGTCCCGGGAAATCACAGTACCACAGGATCACATACACGGGGATCAGGATCACCCGCAGCATGGTCAGTTTGTTGGCGGTATTCATACGCGTTCACTCCTCGATTTCTCCCATGAGATCGCCGTCGGACACGCCGGTGATCCGCACCCACACGAACTCCCCGGCGGGCGCCAGCCCCGCGGCGGTAAAGAGCACCCTGCCGTCGATCTCCACCGAATCGGCGTAGGTGCGGCCCACATAGCAGCCGCCGCTGGCGTCAAAGCCCTCGCACAGCACCTCCATGCAGGTCCCCAGCCGGGCCTCGTTGTACTCGTCCATGATCCGGGACTGGAGGTCGGTGACCAGCTCCACCCGGCGGGCGGCGGTCTCCGGGTCCACCTGGTCCTCCATGGCGGCGGCCAGGGTGCCCTCCTCCGGGGAGAACTGGAAAGCCCCCACCCGCTGGAGCTTCTGCTCCCGGAGAAAATCGCACAGCTCCTCGAACTCCGCCTCTCCCTCGCCGGGGAGCCCGCAGATGAGGGAGGTGCGGATGACCACGTCGGGCATGGCGGAGCGGAGCCTGGCAAACAGAGAGCGCAGCTCCTCCTTGGAGGTGCGCCGGCGCATGGCCTTCAAAATGCCGTCGTTGGCGTGCTGGATGGGGATGTCCAGGTAGTGGACGATCTTCTTCTCCGACGCGATGACGCCGATCAGCTCGTCGGTGACCGCCTCCGGGTACAGGTAGTGGAGCCGGATCCAGTGGAAGTCCAGTTTACATAATTCACGGAGCAGCCCCGCCAAAGTGGTGCCGTCCCTGAAATCCTCGCCATACCGGGTGATGTCCTGGGCGATGACGATGAGCTCCTTCACCCCCCGGCGGGCAAGGCCCTCCGCCTCGGAGAGCAGCTCGGCCATGGGGCGGCTGCGGTACTTCCCCCGGATGCGGGGGATGACACAGAAGGCGCAGCCGTTGGAGCAGCCCTCGGCGATCTTGAGATAGGCAGTCCAGGGGGGCGTGGTGACCCAGCGGTCCCCGCCGTCCCAGGTGCGGTGGATGTCGCCGAACCGCTCCGGCCTCTCCCCCGCCATCAGCGCCTCGACGGCGGGCACCACGTCGTTATAGCTGCCGGTGCCCAGCAGGCCGTCCACCTCGGGCAGCTCGGCCTTGATCTCCTCCCGGTAGCGCTGGGACAGGCAGCCCGCCACCAGCAGCTTTTTCAGCTTTCCCCGGGCTTTCAGCTCCGCCAGCTCCAGGATGTTGTCGATGGCCTCGCTCTTGGCGGCCTCGATGAAGCCGCAGGTGTTCAGCACCGCCACGTCCGCCCCCTCCGGGTCCCCGGTGACGGTAAAGCCCGCGTCCCGGCAGAGGGCCATCATCTGCTCGGTGTTGATGAGGTTTTTGGCGCAGCCCAGAGAGACAAAGGCCACGGTATAGGGTTTCACTCTGTTTCCTCCTCGCTCCGCAGCCGGTCCAGCGCGGCGGTGATCTCCTCCCACCCGAACCCCCTCCGGGCCAGGTAGTCGGACACCTTTTTCAGATTCTCCCGGGTGGGCTCCCCGTCCCGGAGCTTCTTCCGGGCCAGGCCGTACACCTCGTCCCGGTCGGGCTCCGCCTCGGAAAGCGCGTCCTCCCAGTACTCCCGGGGCACCCCCCGGCGGTACAGCTCGTCCCGCAGTTTACGGACGCCGTAGCCCTTGCCGGCGTAGTGCCGGACCACCGTTTTGGCGTACTCCCCGTCGTTCAGGAGGCCCAGCTCCTCCAGCCGGTCCGCCGCCGCCTCCGCGCTCTCCCTGAGGGCCTCCGACTGCCGATAGAGGGTATCCGGGTCGGGCTCGGGGGGCTCCACGGTTTTGGCGTTCGGCTTCCGCCGGCGGCGAGGGGGCTCGGTGAGCTTGTCCAGCAGCTCCTTCCGGGACATGGGCCGCAGGGCCAGCAGCCCCACCGCCCGCTCCATGAGCTTCCCCCGCTCTGCGGCGGCAGCGAGGGCGGCGGCCTCGTCCTCGGTCAGCTCCTTGCCTGCGTAGAGGGACAGGGACACCACGTCCCCCTCCCCCACCCGGACCAGGGAGCCGTCCTCGAACCAGACCAGCCAGCGGCCCTCCTTATGCTTGGAAGGCTCCAGTTTTTCAATGACCATATTCGTTCCGATAAGGTGGTTTAAAGCTCTTTTTGCCTACTTTTTCTCTCGAGAAAAAGTAGGTTAGCCTTCGAAGTCGTCGGCGGACACGTCCACGGCGCGGCCGGCGGCCCGGGCGGCGATCTGGGACTGGCGGGACATGAGCTTGAAGGAGTTGGCCCGGATCTCCTCCTCGATCTTCTCGGCCACCTCCGGGTTGGCCTGGAGGTAGGCCTTCACCGCGTCCCGGCCCTGGCCCACCCGGGTCTCGCCCATGGCGAACCAGGAGCCCGACTTCTGGATGATGTCCAGCCTGACGGCCAGGTCCACCAGCTCGCCCCACTTGGAGATGCCCTCGCCGTAGAGGATCTCGAACTCGGCCTCCCGGAAGGGAGGGGCCACCTTGTTCTTCACGATCTTCACACGGGTGCGGCTGCCGATGACCTCGCTGCCGTTCTTGATGGCCTCGATCCGGCGGACCTCCATGCGGACGGAGGCATAGAACTTCAGGGCGCGGCCGCCGGTGGTGACCTCGGGGTTGCCGTAGACCACGCCGACTTTCTCACGGAGCTGGTTGATAAACACCACGATGCAGTTGGTCTTGGAGATGGAGCCCGCCAGCTTGCGGAGGGCCTGGCTCATGAGCCGGGCCAGCAGGCCCACGTGGCTGTCGCCCATGTCGCCCTCGATCTCGGCCCGGGGGGTCAGGGCGGCCACCGAGTCCACCACCACCACGTCGATGGCGCCGGAGCGCACCAGGGCCTCGCAGATCTCCAGGCCCTGCTCGCCGGTGTCCGGCTGGGAGATGAGCATGGAGTCGATGTCCACTCCCAGGGCCCGGGCGTAGGTGGGATCCAGGGCGTGTTCCGCGTCGATAAAGGCCACCTCGCCCCCCCGCTTCTGGGCCTCGGCCACGATGTGCAGGGCCAGGGTGGTCTTGCCGGAGGACTCGGGGCCGTAGATCTCGATGATGCGGCCCTTGGGCACGCCGCCGATCCCCAGAGCGATGTCCAGGGACAGGGAGCCGGTGGGGATGGCCTCCACCTGGATATGGGAGTTCTCCCCCAGCCGCATGATGGAGCCCTTGCCGTAGTCCCGCTCGATCTGGGCGATGGCGGTGTCCAGGGCCTTCTTCTTGTCGGACGCCGGGGCAGCGCTCTCCACCAGTTTCTTTTTGTCAGCCATGTTCGATCATCCTTCCACGTAAAATACGATACGCTCGCTCATCAAGGCCGCGCTCCGGCCTCCAGCGCTATCCTGCCAGATTGGAAGTCCGTTAAAACGGACTTATTCCCCCGACTCGTCCAGGTCGGGCACCAGGCCGGCGAACAGGTCGGGCCGCGGCTTGGAGCCCTCCACCACCCGCTGGTGCCCGGCGGGGTCCTGGGTGACCCGGATGTCCTCGTAGCCGTTTTCCTCCAGGATGGCCGTCACCGCCGCTGCCTGGTCGAAGCCCACCTCGAAGATCAGCTTCCCGCCGGGGCGGAGCACCGCCTTCCATCGGTCGGCCACGGCCCGATAAAAGGCCAGCCCGTCGGGGCCGCCGTCCAGGGCCATCCGGGGCTCGTAGTCCCGGACGGAGGGGTCCAGCTTGTCCAGATCCCCGGTGGGGATGTAGGGCGGGTTGCAGAGGATGACGTCAAAATCCCGGAACAACCGGGGCGGCGGGTCCATGGCGTTGACGCGCACCTGGCTCACCTGGCGGCTCAGGCCGCTGCGGCGGATGTTCTGCCGGCAGACCCGCAGGGCGTCCTCCGACCACTCGGCCAGGATGACCCGCACGTTGGCGCAGGAGTTGGCCAGGGCCAGCCCCACGCAGCCGCTGCCGGCGCACAGGTCCAGGGCCCAGCTCCCCTCGGGCAGGTCCCGGACGAACAGCACTCCCCGGTCCACCAGGGTCTCGGTGTCCGGCCTGGGGATGAGCACGTCCCGGCAGATGTCCAGGGTCATGCCGTAGAAGTCCCACTCCCCCAGGATATAGGCCACCGGCTCCCCCGCCAGGCGGCGGGCCAGCAGCTCCAGGAACCGGGCCTCCACATGGTCGGGGGCGTAGAGGGGCAGGTCGCTCATCATCTTTTCCCTGCTCTTGTCCGAGGCCAGGCACAGCAGCTCCCGGGCCTCCAGCTGGGCCTGCTCCACCCCGGCGGCTTTCAGGGCCCGGCGGGCGTTGAGGTATAACTCGTTGTAGGTGGTGGCCACGTCCGCTTCCCCCTCACCAGGCGTCGGCGCCCTTTTCCTCGGGCAGCACCCGTTTCAGCGCCTCGATGCCCACCTCGATCATGGAGTCGTCCGGCTCGAAAGTGGTAAAGTTCTGCATCCACATCCCAGGCGCCCGGAGGGCACGGCAGACCGGGCCGTCGTGACCTCCTACATAGCGGTTGAACTCGTAGGTGACCCCCACGATGACGGGCAGCAGCAGCAGATGGAGCAGCATCCGCAGAAAGGTGTTCTCGATCTTCAGCGGGGTGAAGATGACGATGGACAGGAAGATGGACACCGCGATGACCACGAACAGGAAGCTGGTGCCGCACCGGGGGTGGTGCCGGGGCATCTTCCGCACGTTCTCCACGGTGAGCTCCAGGCCGTTCTCATAGCAGTAGATGGATTTGTGCTCCGCGCCGTGGTACTCGAACACCCGGTGGATCTCCTTCATGCGGGACACCAGGAACAGGTAGGTCATGAAGATGGCCACCTTCAGAATGCCCTCCAGCACCGAGCGGAACCACAGGGGCATCCCCTTCCAAAAGAGGCCGATGAGCCCGGTGACGGCGGTGGGCAGCAGGATGAACAGCCCCACCGACATAGCGATGCCCAGAATGGCCGCTATGGTGACGATGATGGCGCTGGCCTTCTCACTGGAAAAGTGGCCCTCGATCCACTTATCCAGAGCGCCGGGCTCCTCGTCCTCCAGGTCCTCCATGCCGGAGATCTCGGCGGAGCGCATCAGCGCCCTGACGCCGTTGACCATAGAGGAACAAAAAATGAAGATCCCCCGGATGAAGGGCAGCTTGGCGAAGGCGCTTTTGGGCGGGATGGGGGTGACCTCGACGTCCAGCTCCCCGTCGGGCTTGCGGACCACCACGGCCTGTTTCTCCGGCCCCCGCATCATGATGCCCTCCATCAGCGCCTGCCCGCCGCAGGAGGTCTTGTAGGGTGTGCAGGTCTGCGCGTCTTGTTTCGGCATAGAGTTCTCCTTCGTACGCTGAGATTATATCAGAACATTCGTTTGATTGCAAGCTTTTTTAGAACAAAAGTTCTAAGATGTTTACACCGTGTCCTCGTGGAGGGGCAGGCGGATGGTGGCCACGAAGCCGCCGCCCTCGGCGTTGCCCACCTCGAAGACGCCGTTGTGGGAGGCCACGATCTCGTCCACCACGGCCAGGCCGATGCCCGAGCCCCGGACGTTGGAGGAGCCCTTGTAGAACTTATACTTGATGTAGGGCAGCTCGTCCTCGGGCACGCCGCGGCCGTAATCCCGGATACGGATGACGGCGTACTCCTCCTCCTTCTCCACCGACACGTCGATGCGGCCGCCGGAGCCGCCGTGCTTGTCGGCGTTGTCCAGCAGATTGCAGAACACCTGCCGCAGCCGCTCCGGGTCGCCGTTGATGATGGGCAGCTCCTCCGGGCAGGGGGTATAGACCAGCTCCAGGCCCTTCCGGCGGAAGAACTCCTGATAGGTGTACACCGCGTCCTCCAGCTCGGCCTGGAGGTCGATGGGCTCCACGGAGAGGCTGAAGCGGCCCGTCTCCATCCGGGAAAACTCCAGCAGCTCCTCCACCATGCGGGTGAGGCGCTGGGCCTCGGACACGATGATGCCCATGCCCTTTTTCACATCGTCGGCGTCCCGCACCTCGCCGTTGTAGAGGGTCTCCGCCCAGCCGTTGATGGCGGTGAGGGGGGTGCGCAGCTCGTGGGACACGGAGGAGATGAATTCCGACTGGGCCCGCTCGGCCTGGTCGATCTTCATGGACATATCGTTGATGGTGTCCACCAGCTCGCCCATCTCGTCGTCGGCCCGCTTCTCCATCTGCACGCCGTAGCTGCCGGCGGCGATGCGCTTGGCGGTCTCGGTGACCCGGATGACCGGGTCCAGCACCGACTTGATAAAGTAGGAGGCGAACAGGGCCACGACGGCCACCACCACCAGGCCCACGGCGACGCAGACGGCCAAAAGCCGAAGCATCTGCCGGTCCACCTCCCGCAGGGAGGTGATAAAGCGCACCACGCCCACCACGGTCCCTCCGTACACCACCGGGGCGGAGGCGGACACCACGCTCTCCCCGCTCTCCGTCTTGCCGATGGAGGCCTGCACCCGCTGGGTGGCGATGGCGGCGGACACATCGGCGCTGTCCACGCCGGCGCCGGTGATGACCATGTTGGAGGACATGAGCACCCGGCTGCCGGAGTTGAGGAACTGGACCTCGATGACGTTTTTATCCTCGAACTGGTTGACGAACTGCCGGGCGGCGGAGAGGTAGTTGCTCTGGGTATAGTTGCGGAACACGCCGGCGGCGGTCTGGGCGCGGCTCTCCAGGTCGGCCCGGATGTAGGAGGTGTAGTAGGTATGGATGGAGAGCATCAGGATGATGATGGCCACAACGACGATCAGCGTGGCCGCCGCCGTGGCGCCGAACTGCCACAGCCGGCGCAGGCGGACCTTTCGCACGGGATGCTCCTCCACCGGCCTGTGCTGGTCGATCAGAGGCTTTTTCCCCCGGTGTACCCGGGCCTTTTTCCGATGCTCCTGCTCCTGTTCCATTCTCCTCGCCTCCTCCCCGGAGAGATATTCAGATCAAAGGCTGCCGGACGTCACACGTCCCACTTGTAGCCGTAACCCCACACGGTGGACACATGGGCGGGGTTCTGGGGATCGTCCTCCAGCTTCACCCGCAGCCGGCGGATGTTCACGTCCACGATCTTCAGCTCGCCCACATACTCCCGGCCCCACACCGCCTCCAAAATCTCCTCCCGGGAGAGGGCCTTGCCGGGATTGTCCATGAACAGCTTGACGATGGCGTACTCCACCTGGGTGAGCTTCACCCGGCGGCCATTCTTCTCCAGGGTGCGGTTGCGGGTGTTCAGCAGGAAGGGGGGTTGGCTGATCTCGTCGGGACTGAGGGCGGCGGGGCTGCCCCCCGCCCTGCGGTAGAGGGCGTCCACCCGGGCGGTGAGCTCCGCCGGGGAGAAGGGCTTGGTCACGTAGTCGTCGGCGCCGGTCATGAGCCCGGTGACCTTGTCCATCTCCTGGGTGCGGGCGGTGAGCATGATGATGCCGATCTGGGAGTTGCCCGCCCGGATGCGGCGGCACACCTCGAAGCCGTCCATATCGCCGGGGAGCATGATGTCCAGCAGGGCCACCTTGATGTCCGGGTTCTTCTGGATCTGGGCCAGGGCCTCCTCCCCGTCGCCGGCCTCTATGGTGTCATACCCCGCCCGCTTCAGGTTGATGACCACAAAGCTGCGGATGTTGGTCTCGTCCTCCAGCACCAAAACTTTTCTCATTTGTGACCCCTCCTTGTCCGCTCACTGGGCGGACCATTCCGCGGTAATGGTTTTGAATCGCTGCTTCAGGTCCGCCTCGCTGATGCCGCCGCCCCACACGGATGGGTCCAGCGACGCGCAGTAGATGGTGGAGCTGTCGCTGGCCAGGGTGACCCGCCCGGTCAGATTGGCGCGGGCCTGCCGGTTGTTCCCGGTGAGCCGGTACACGGTGAGGAAGGGCTGATACTCCCCGCCGGACCGATGATAGAACACCACCGCCCGCTCGCCGCGGCTGCTGAGGCTGTCGTCCCGGGCGGCGGTGACCTGTCTCTCCCAGCCGTCAGGCAGGGTGAGATACCAGCCGTCCACCGTACAGTGGTAGGTGAGGCAGCGCACGGAACCCCTGCCCCGGCTGTCGAACTGCTGCCAGCGGATCAGATACTGGGGAGAGTCGCTCTCAGGATCCAGCGCGGCCAGCGGCAGAGGAGAGGGTATCTCCAGCACGCCGTCGCCGTCGATGTCGGCGGGATCCACCTCGGTGTATTCCCGATAGGTGGCGCCGCTCACGCCGCTGCCCGTGTCGCGGGTCAGGTTGGTCAGCGCGCCGTTCCTCAGGACGAACACGTCGGTGACCTGGCCCTCGGCCAGCTCCAGGGTCACATACACACCGGGCTCTCCCCCGGCCAGCCGGGACGCCTTGGCGGATTTGACGTCCCACATCCCCAACGACAGGGGGGCGGAGGAGGTGGCCACCATGGCGCCGTCTTTGAAATCGTAATACTCCACCCGGTCATTCCCGGCGTCGGAGCCGTCCTGCTGGAGGACGAGGAGCTCCCGGTCGCCGTCCTGATCCAGGTCTGTGGTGAGATAGGTCTCGTTATAGGCCACATTCATCAGCTCGTTGCTGTCGATCAGATTCAGGGCATAGGCGGACAGGGTATAGACCCCCGCGCCCATCTGCCAGCTGACGATCATCTCTTTGCTCCCGTCGCCGGTCAGGTCCTCATAGGCCACCGAGTTGATGGAGGAGCCCTCTCCCTCCAGGGTGTAGACCTGTCGGTAGTCGTCCTGCCCGGTCCGGCGGAAGACGCACACCCGAAGGGGCTTCTCGTCGCCGCCAGCGCTGGTCACCCGGAGGAACACCGCCGCGGCCTCCTGGGTGCCGTTCCCGTCCAGATCCAGCAGCTGGATGGTGGAGGTGTTGCTGCCGTAGTTGATGACGGCGTACTCCGCCCCCAGCTCCCGCATGGTGGCGTCGATATTGCTTTGCAGGGCGGCGTACTCCTCCACCAGGGCGGGCAGGGCGTACAGGTTGTCCACCGACTGGATGCCGCAGCCGGACGCCGTCGCCGCCAGCAGGCAGAACAGGACGCCCAGCAGCGGCAGCTTCAACGCTTTTTTCCGCATCCGGCCCACCTCCTTCTTTTGCGCTGGGCAGACTTACATAGTTAAGAGGCATTATATCACAATTTTATCTATCTGCATAGAGGTTTTGAAAAAAAGAGAGAGACAGCGTGAAGCTGTCTCTCCCGGAAACTGTGATCTCATCACTGTGCCTTTTTCAGCTGGGCCACATCCCTGTTGAGTTTTCTCACCGCGGCTTCCAGCGCGGACACGCGGGTGTCCAGCAGAGGGAGCTCGTCCAGCGGCTCCAGCTTTTCCCGCAGCATCTCATGGCCCTCCGCCAGCAGGTTAAACTTCTTTTCAAAATGCTCATCCATGAGGACCGCTACGCCCTGCATGATGTCCCGCTTGGTCTCGGCCAATTTGACGTCCATACGATCCTCAGAAGCCTTGATCAGTTGTGCTATGGCTTGCAGATCTTCTTTTTCCAGCATGGTATGTGCCCCCTACACCGAATCACACGCTCACCTTGCCCGATAAAGCAGAGCACTCCAAATCTTTCGATTTGGAGTGCTCCCTTTTGGTACGCCCGAAGGGACTCGAACCCCCAACATTCAGAACCGGAATCTGACGCTCTATCCAATTGAACTACGGGCGCGTATTTTTTGTGCGCTCACGTAGTATAGCAGAATTTTCGCCGGTTGTAAAGCGGAAATTTGAGAAAATGCCCCGGAAATTTTCGCGGGCGGCGTTTGTCATCTCGCCCAGTCCCGGCTGCGGCCCACGGCCCTGCTCCAGCCGGCCAGCAGCCTTTCCCGCTCCTCCGCCGGCATGCCGGGCTGGAAGGTGTAGTCGCACTTCCAGAGCCGTTTCAGCTCGTCCACGCCCTTCCACACCCCCGTGGCAAGGCCGGCCAGATAGGCCGCCCCCAGGGCGGTGGTCTCCCGGATGGCGGGGCGGCGGACCTCCCGGCCGATGATGTCCGCCTGGAACTGCATCAAAAACCGGTCCCGGCTGGCGCCGCCGTCGGCCTTCAGGGCGCTGAGGGGCAGGCCGGTGTCGGCCTCCATGGCGCGGACCAGGTCGGCCACCTGGTAGGCGATGGACTCCTGGGCCGCCCGAATGATATGCTCCCGCTTGGTGCCCCGGGTGATGCCCAGGATGGCCCCCCGGGCGTACATATCCCAGTACGGCGCGCCGAGGCCCGTGAATGCGGGCACCAGGTAGACCCCGCCGTTGTCGGGCACCTTCTGGGCGTAGTACTCCGCGTCGCAGCTCTCGTTGAAGAAGCGCAGCTCGTCCCTCAGCCACTGGATCACCGCGCCGCCCACGAACACGCTGCCCTCCAGGGCGTACTGCACCTTCCCGTCCAGACCGATGGCGATGGTGGTGACCAGGCCGTTTTTGCTCTCCACCGGCGCGCCGCCGGTGTTCATCAGCAGAAAGCAGCCGGTGCCGTAGGTGTTCTTGGCGTCTCCCGGCTCAAAGCAAGTCTGGCCGAAGAGGGCCGCCTGCTGGTCCCCGGCAATGCCCGAGATGGGCACCCGGACCCCCTGGATGTCGGTATAGCCGTAGATCTCGCTGGAGGAGCGCACCTCCGGCAGCATGGCCCGGGGGATGTCCAGGGCCTTCAGCAGCTCGTCGTCCCAGTCCAGCTTGTGGATGTCATAGAGCATGGTGCGGGAGGCGTTGGTCACGTCGGTGATGTGGACCTGGCCGCCGGTGAGCCGCCATACCAGCCAGGAGTCCACCGTGCCGAACAGGATCTCCCCCCGCTCGGCCCGCTCCCGGGCCCCCTCCACATGGTCCAGCAGCCACTTGATCTTGGTGCCGGAGAAATAGGCGTCGGGCACCAGGCCGGTGGTCTGCCGGATGTAGTCCCCCAGGCCGTCGGCCAAAAGGCCGTCCACGATCTCCGCCGTGCGGCGGCACTGCCACACGATGGCGTTGGCGATGGGCCGGCCAGTGTCCCGCTCCCAGAGGATGGTGGTCTCCCGCTGGTTGGTGATGCCGATGCCGGCCAGCTCCTCCGCCCGGATGCCGGCCTGGGCGATGACCTCCATCATCACCGCGTACTGGGAGGACCAGATTTCCATGGCGTCATGCTCCACCCAGCCCTCCTTGGGGTAGAACTGGGTGAATTCCTTTTGCCGCACGCCGATGATGTTCTGCTCGCTGTCGAACAGGATGGCGCGGGAGCTGGTAGTGCCCTGATCCAGGGCCAGGATATAGGTCCCCATAAGACTTTCTCCTTTCAAACGGACGGCAGATCCCGGGTGGCCACCACATTGGCCCCCGTGCCGCAGACATTCTCCACCACCACCTGTCCCACCTTGACCGGGGCGGCGAGGGCGACCCCCTCCAGGGCCTCCATCACCGAAAAGACGCTCCCCTTGGGGACGGGCCGGTCGGTCTTGACGGGGCACCGGGGGTGGGCCCCTCCCTCACATCGGACGGTGGAGGTCACCGTGCGGGTGGGGGCGGTCAGCTCCACCCTTCCGTACTCCGCCCCCCTGGGGCAGCCGTTGCCGGTGACGGCGAAGCCGTGCTCCTCGTCCACTTTCAGGCGGCACCCCTGGGGGCACACGATGCAGATCAGCTCTTTCATGCGCTCTCCCCCTCCTTTTCCTCCACGGACAGGGTCACGTCCCCCGCGGCTTTTTCCAGCAGCACTCTGGGCAGGGCGACGCGCTCCATCTCGCCGGGGGCCAGCCGGTCCCGGTTGAAGGCGGCGATCCGCTCCCCGGCGCCGTCCGTGGCCACGATCCGGCTGGGACCGCAGATACGGCTGACCCGGAAGGCCACGGTGCAGAGCTTGTCCACCCGGTCCACCGCGATCCGCTGGGGCAGGGTATAGCCGATCCCGTCTCCGTTTTTCAGCCGGATCGTCCGCTCATCGGAGGTGGGGCGGCCCGCGCCCTTCTCCCAACGGCGGCCGATCACATAATCGGCGGCGGCCTCCCCCGCCCGCTGGCTCTCCTCGGTGACGAAGTCCACCAGGTCGTGGACGTGGGCCACGTTCCCGCAGGCGAACACGCCGGGGATGGAAGTCTCCATGTCCTGCCACACCTCGGGGCCGTTGGTGCGGGGGTCGATCTCCACCCCCGCCTGCCGGGACAGCTCGTTCTCCGGGATGAGGCCCACGGAGAGCAGGAGGGTGTCGCAGTCGAACACCATCTCGGTGCCGGGGATGGGGCTGCGCTTTTCGTCCACTTTGGACACCACCACCTGCTCCACCCGGTCCTTCCCCCGGATGTCGGTGACGGTGTGGGACAGGTAGAGCGGAATATCATAGTCGTGCAGACATTGGACGATGTTCCGATTCAGGCCGCCGGAGTAGGGCATGACCTCCACGCAGGCCAGGACTTTCGCCCCCTCCAGGGTCATCCGCCTCGCCATGATGAGGCCGATGTCCCCGCTGCCCAGGATGACCACCCGGTTCCCGGGCATCCAGCCCTCCATGTTCACATACCGCTGGGCGGCCCCGGCGGTGAACACCCCGGCGGGCCGGGTGCCGGGGATGCCGATAGCCCCCCGGGTCCGCTCCCGGCAGCCCATGGCCAGGATGATGGCGCGGGTCCGCTCCACCCGGTAGCCGGAGGCCCTGCCCACCATGTGGACGGCGGCGCCCTCCGCGTCCGGGAGGATGTCCAGCGCCATGGTGTCCAGCCGGACCTCCACGCCGGTCTGTTTCAGCAGCTGGATGAACCGCCCCGCGTACTCCGGGCCGGTGAGCTCCTCCTTGAAATGATGGAGGCCGAAGCCGTTGTGGATACACTGGTTCAAAATGCCGCCCAGCTCCTTATCCCGCTCCACGATGAGAATCCTGCGCAGGCCTCTGTCCCAGGCGGCGCAGGCGGCGGCCAGGCCGGCGGGCCCGCCGCCGATGACGATCAGCTCATACACGCTCCCCGCCCCCTTTCGTCTCCCGGCACAGCAGCCAGCTTCCGGCCTGGTCCTGGGTGATCTCCCTGCGGGAGAGCCCCAGTTCCCCGCAGAGCAGCTCCACCACCCGGGGGCCGCAGAAGCCCCCCTGACACCGGCCCATGCCGGCGTTGACCCTTCGCTTCACCCCGTCTACCGACCGGGGCGGGATGGGCCCCCGGAGGGCCGCCAGGATCTCCCCCTCGGTGACTGTCTCGCACCGGCAGATGACCCGGCCATAAGCGGGGTCCCGCTCCACCAGGGCGGCCCGCTCCGCCGGGGGCAGCTCCTTAAAGCGGATGCGGCGGCGCTTTACTGTAAAGGCATCTTTCTTCACAAGCTTTAGACCGGCCCGTTTCAGCAGCCCCGCGGCATACTCGCCGATGGCGGCCGCCGCGGACAGCCCCGGCGAGCAGACACCCGCCAAATCGATGAAGCCGGGGGCGCCCTCCGCCTCCCGGAGGATGAAATCGTCCCCCGACTTGGCCCGGACGCCGGCGAAATTGCGGATGGAGGCCCGGAAATCCACGGAGGGCACGCTCCGCAAGGCGGTAGCCTTTACAAAGGCCATACCGTCGGCGTTGGTGGCGGTGTCGTTTCCCTCCACCGGCTGGGCGTCGGGGCCCACGATCAGATTGCCGTGGACGGTGGGGGCCACCAGCACCCCCTTGCCCTTCTCATTGGGGCACTGGAAGATGACATGGCCCACCCGGTCCCCCTCGCTCTTGTCCAGCAGGTAGTACTGGCCCCGGCTGGGGGAGATGTCGAAGGCGTGTGGGGCGACCATGTCGTGGACGGCGGCCCCGTCCACCCCGGCGGCGCTGACCACATACCGGGCCTTGAAATCTCCCTTGAGGGTGTGGACGGTCCAGCCGTCCTCCCCGCGCTCCATGCCGGTGACGGCGGTATCCAGGTGGAGCTCCGCGCCGTTGTTCACCGCCGTCTCCGCCAGGGCCAGGCAGAACTCCCAGGGGGAGCAGATGGCGGCGGAGGGGGCGTATAGGGCCCCCACCGTCTCCGGGGACAGGTTGGGCTCCAGGGCCAGGGCCTCCTCCCGGTCCAGCAGGCGCAGGCCGGGGACGCCGTTGGCCTTCCCCCGGCGGTATAGCTCCTCCAGCCTGGGCCTGTCCTCCTCAGACAGCCCCACCACCAGGGAGCCGCACTGTTTATATGGCACATCCAGGGCCCTGCACAGCTCCCCCGCCAGGGCGGAGCCCCGGACGTTCAAGCGCGCCATCAGGGTGCCCGGCTCCGGGTCGTACCCAGCGTGGAGGATGGCGGAGTTGGCCTTGGTGGTGCCCATGGCCACATCGTTCTCCCGCTCCAGCACAGCCGCCTTCAGTTTGTATTTGGACAGTTCAAAGGCTGTGGCCGCGCCCACCACGCCGCAGCCCACGATCACAACGTCATACACAAAACGGCCCCCTTCTCTACATGCTCCACACGGCGGGATTGGTGGTGGACACGGCGATGGCGCCCGCCCCCAGCGCGCCGGTGACGTCCTCTTTATCCGAGATGAGGCCGCCGGCGATGATGGGCTTGCTCACCACCGCCGCCAGCCGGCGGATGATCTTGGGCATCAATCCGGGCAGCACCTCGATCAGGTCGGCGGAGTCCTGGGTCAGATGGCGCTCCACCGTGGCCAGCGCCATGGAGTCCAGCAGGAACACCCGCCGGATGGCCAGCAGGCCCAGCTCCCTGGCGCGCCGGGTCAGCGAATCCTTTGTGGAGATGACCCCGTCCGCCACGGTGTTCCGGGCGATGAAGTCCGCCGCGATGTCCCGGGCGGCCAGCCCTTCCACCAGGTCCAGGTGGACGAACACCCGCTTGCCCGCCTTGCGGACCCGGGCTGCCATCTCCCCTACGGAGAGCACGTCGCTGGCCAGCAGGAACACCACCGGCACATCGCTCTCCAGAGCGGCGTCCAGTCCGGTCGCGTCCTTGACCGCGGCAATGACAGGCCCCTCCTCTAAAAGACGCAAGAGTAAACTCCGATCCATTTCGATCACTCCCCTTCCGCATAGAGCGCAGGAACAAAAAACGCGCAAAGCAACCCTTTTATGTTGCCCTGCGCTACTCCAATAACTCCGCACATGGATATCCAGTTCTTTTTAATCATAACAGACCAGATCGGAAATTGCAAGGGGCGGGCCAAAGTTTTTCTTTGGTAGTTCTCCCAAAAAACGACAGCCATTTTTGTTCGGTTTCGACAAAATCATTTTGAGGGGTTGACAGAAATATGAGGAAATTATATAATGAGCTTGCACAAGTGGATACCAGCTCATAGAGTGTTAAGAGAGGAGCGTAGCGGCTTTTGCCGTTGCGCTCTTGTTTTGTGCATGGAGGTGAAACGCAGACGTCAATATAGCCGCTTCTGCTCACCATATTAAATGAAAGGAAGAACGAGAGAATGGATAAGGTAAAACGCTTTGCAAAAATCACGCTGGTTGTGTCTCTGGTATTCATGCTGCTGTGCGGCATCGTAGTTTCCAGCATCCAAACCAGCGGCGGCAACGTCACTATGAAGGAACTGACCTTTGAAACCGATACAGGCTACACCGTGTCTGCCTATCTGTTCATTCCCGACACCGCCACAGCGGACAATCCCGCTCCCGGTATTGTCTCCAGCCACGGCTACCTGAACAACAAAGAAATGCAGGACGCCAACTATGTGGAACTGGCCCGCCGGGGCTATGTGGTGCTGGCGACCGATATGCTGAGCCATGGCGACAGCCAGATCCTATCGGCAGAGGAAGGCACCGGCGTCGCGCTGACCACCGTTTACCACGGCGCCGTCGCCCTGAGCCGTATGCCTTTCGTGGATCACACCCGCATCGGTATCACCGGCCACTCCATGGGCGGCATGAACTGCAACATGGCCATCGCTCTGGACAATATAAATGAGACCCCGCTGATCTCCGCCGTCCTGCTCAACTGCGCCGACGCCACTTATACCGACGCGGACGGCAATTATGCCAATATTTACGGCAGCCGTGACGTGGGGATCCTCTCCGCCCAGTACGATGAGTTTTTCCACTCCTTTACCGACAGCACCGGCGCTTACCGGGAGGCCCCCTACTTTATGGAGAACCCGGCCGCCCAGTCCTTCCTGAACTTCGGTGTCGATCCCGCCGGTGTCGAGACCCGTAACGCAGATACCATCTATCACCAGGAGATCGACGGCGAGGATGCCATCCGCGTGATCTACCGCCCCGACATCATCCACCCCTGGTCCCACTTCTCCGCCAAGGCGACCACCCGTGTGATAGAATTCTTTGAGGAAGCTTTCGGCGCGCCCAATCCCATCGCCAGCAGTGACCAGGTCTGGCAATGGAAGGAGGCCTTCAACTGCATCGGCCTGATCGGATTCGGCCTGTTCATCTGCTCCTTCGCCATCCTGATGGTATTCACGCCGCTGTTCTCCTCCCTCCGCGCCGCCGAGCCTGTCAAGCCCGCCAAGGTAGCTGACCGGACCGGCGTGATCTGGTTCTGGGGCTCCCTGGCCGCTGGCGCCCTGTTCGGCACCCTGATCTATATCCCAATCCTCAAATTCGGCACAGGGCTGCCGGTGGGGCAGACAGAGGCCATGGGCCTCGGCCTGTGGTCCACTCTCTGCGGCGTGTTCTGCATCCTCAGCATGGTGGTGTTCTACTTCTGCTACGGCAAGAAGCACGGCATGGACCTGGCCGACCTGGGCGTGAAGATGCCCCTCAAGAAGCTTGGCCTCAGCGTGCTGCTGGGCGTCATCGTCGCGGTGGTGGCCTATGGCTGCGTATTCGTCGCCGACTACTTCTTCTTTGCCGACTTCCGCATCTGGACCCTGGCGATCAAGGCCTTTGAGCTACCCATCCTCCGCTTCTGGCCCTATATGCTGCTGTTCATCACCTACTACGTCGCCCAATCCGTCGCCGCCAACTGCTTCAACTACAACACAATTGGCGTCAAGTCCTGGGTAAACGCTCTGATCGTGGCGGTCTTCGCCACCATCCCGGCGCTGGTTCTGCCCTGGATTCAGTATATCACCTACTTCTCCGCCAAGCACATGATGTGGCCGGCGTCCAATATGCACGTCCTGTGGCTCTTCCCCATCGTGCTCATTCTGTTCTTCAACACCATCATGAGCCGCGTGGTCTACAAGGCCACCAAAAACCCATATATCGTGGGCGTCACCAATGCCATCATTGTCGGACTGCTCACCATCACCAACACCTGTTCCCTGCTGTGACCCGCTTTTCCCCAAAAGAGCGCCGGAGCCTTACGGCCCCGGCGCTCTCCTTTTATCCGCGTCTCTCACGGGATGAAATCCTCAAAGATAATGAGGCTGCCCTCCTGTTCCAGCCGCTCCATGGTCTCCCGGTCCCGGACGGTCCAGCTGACCTCCCGGACGCCCCAGAGCGTCCGGGCCAGCCGGGGGGACAGGCCCTCCCGGCCGTGCCAGTCGTAGGCGATGAAGTCGGGCAGGGTGACGAAGTCCAGCAGCAGATGGGTCATGGCGAAGTCGGCGAAGGGGCCCATGTTGGTGCCCTTGCTTTTCAAAAAGTTTTCGCTGAGCTGGCCCCGGCAGACATCGGGCCGATGCTCCTTCAGCCAACGCACCGCGCCGGGGTGGAAGGACTCGACGCAGTAGTCCACATCGAACCGATCCAGCATCTCGCAGGCGGCCTGACAGAGGGCGTCGTTGTTCCCGTCTACCTTCAGCTCCACGATGAGGGGCGTCTTGCCCTCAAAGATGGGCAGCACCTCCTCCAAAAAAGGGATCTTCTCCTCCGTCCCCTCCAGGCGGTACTGGGCCAGCTCCTCCGCCGTGGACTCGGACGCCTTCACATCCGCCCCGGCGGTGCGGAGCAGGGAGTCGTCGTGGATGACGGCCAGCCGTCCGTCCTTTGTCAGATGGACGTCCAGCTCCGCGCCGAAGCCGTGCTCCACCGCCCGGCGGAAGGCGGCCAGGGAGTTCTCCGGGACGCCGTTTGCTTTGTCGTGGAGGCCCCGGTGGGCGTAGCGGTACCGCTCCAGCACCGCCCAGGCGGGGTGGTCCCTCCTGCCCCGGAGGGACAGCAGGTAGGCCCCCGCCGCGGCCGCCGGGGCCATCAGGGCGGCCCGTAATGAGCTGTGTTTTTTCATTTTAATCGCCTCGCTCAGTCATCCATGTCTTCGAACGCCTCAAGACCCTTCTTGGCCTTGACCTTCACGTCCCCATGCTTCACAAAATGCATGGTGACGAAGCTGCACGCCACGAAGAAGGCGGCGTAGGGGAACAGCACCCGGTAGCCGATGGCCCGCATGAGGGTGCCCGCCAGGGCGGGAGTGATCACCTGGGCCGCCATGGAGGCGGTGTAGTAGTAGCCGGTGAACTTGCCCACGTCGGAGCCCTTGCACATCTCCACCACCATGGGCAGGGAGTTGACGTTGATGGCCGCCCATGCCAGGCCCACGGCGGCGAAGGCCACGAACATCACGGCGTTGATGGAGTGGAACACCATGGTCAGAATGCCACCGAGGAGGAACATGACCGCCAGCAGGATGATCCCCGCCTGGATGGTCTTCTTCCGGCCGATCTTGGAGGCGATGATGCCGATGGGGATATAGGACACGATGGCGCCGGCGGTGGCCACCATCAGGCAGGTGGACGCGCCGCCCAGGCCCTGGCCCATGACCTCGTCGATGTAGGTGGTGAACCAGGTGGTGACGCCGTTGTAGCCGATGAACCACAGGGCGATGGAGGCCAGCAGGAAGCCCAGGCTCCGCTTCACCGGGGCGGGCAGCTCCTCGTTGCCGGAGCCGTCGTCCTCCGCCAGGTTCCACTCGGGGTGCTGGGCCTCCAGGGCCTGGTTGTCGGCGGCCAGCTTGGGCTCCCGGATGGTGACGAGCAGCACGATCACCGCCACCGCCATGATGCCAGACACGATCAGGAACAGGGGCTGGTAGTTCACATGATCCAGGCCCTGCACCTTGGAGTTGGGGTACATCACCGCAGCCAGGATCAGGTAGATGATGCCGCCCACGGCGCCCATCAGGTTGATGATGGCGTTGCCCTTGGAGCGCAGCGGCTTGGGGGTCACGTCGGGCATGAGGGCCACGGCGGGGGAGCGGTAGATGCCCATGGCGATGAGCAGCAGGCCCAGCACCACCACGAAGGAGGCGAACTTAAACGGCGCGGCCTCGGCGGCGTAGCCGTTGTCCAGGATGGGCAGGATGTTCATCAGGATCACCGCCAGGGCGGTGCCCGCCAATATGTAAGGCGTCCGGCGGCCCAGCCTGCCGGGCTTGGTGCGGTCGGACAGGCCGCCGAACAGGGGCAGCAGGAACAGAGCCAGCACGTTGTCCGCCGCCATGATGACGCCGGTCAGCGTCTCGTTCATCTCAAAGGTCTTGGTCAGGATCTTGGGCACCACGCCGTCGTACATCTGCCAGAAGGCGCTGATGGACAGGAAGGCCAGGCCCACCAGGATGGTGCGTTTGTTGTTCAGCTTGTTGGGATCCATACGTCTCTCCTCTCTCAGAATGGGTGGATGGGGCGGAACGGACGGTCACAGGATGCGCTTATTTCCAGAACAGCTCCCCGCCGTCGGCGGAGATGATCTTCCAGGCCTCGTCGTCGATCAGCTCTTTTTTGTAGGCGTACCGGCGGTCCTGCTCGGTGATCTGGCGGATCACCCGGCAGGGATTCCCCGCCGCCACCACCAGGTCCGGGATGTCGGAGGTGACCACGCTGCCCGCGCCGATGACGGCGTTGCTGCCGATCCGTACCCCCGGCACGATGGTGACGCTGCCGCCGATCCACACGTTGTCCCCGATGACCACCCCTTTGCCATACTCATAGCCGCTGTTCCGGGTGGCGGGATGGACGGGGTGCCCCGCCGTGTAGATCGACACGTTGGGCCCGAACATGCAGTTGTCGCCGATGACGATGGGGGCCACGTCGATGAGCACGCAGTTGTAGTTGGCGAAAAAGTTGCGCCCCGTCCTGATGTGGGTGCCGTACTCGCAGTAAAAGGGCGGGATCACGAACAGGTTTTGGGAGTCGGGGATGACCTCCCTGGCAGCGGCGTTGATCTTCTCGTACTCCCAGCGGTCCAGTTCATTCAGCTTTTTCAGCTTCTTTTTGCACTCCGCCATCTCCGCGAAAACCTGGTCGTCCCCCACGTAGACCATTCCCCGATCCCTGCGCTCACGGTTGGTCATTTCCTCTCCCCCTCTGCCGGACGGTCCTCCCCCGCCCAGGCGGCGTGGAGGGCGGCGATGTCGTCGAACACCCAAACGGGCTTTACCTGACTGGTCTCCAGGTCGGCTCTCGTCCCCTCGCCGGAGAGAACGAAGGCGGTGTCCACCCCGGCGTTCACCCCGGCGGCGATGTCGGTGTACAGCCGGTCCCCCACCACCAGGGCCTGCTCCGGGGCAAAGCCGGTCCGCCGGATGGCCAGCTCCACCATGGCGGGCTTGGGCTTGCCGATGACCAGAGGCCGCCGTGTGGTGGCACGGTACAACATCTCGCAGACGCTGCCGCAGTCGGGCACCGAGCCGTACCAGGTGGGGCACACCCAGTCCGGGTTGGTGGCGATGAAGTCCACCCCTTTGTTTAACAGGATGCAGGCGTCCTCCAGCTTCTGAAAGGTCAGCTCGGTGTCGAAGCCGATGAGCAGGCAGTCCACCTCGTCAGAGCGCCGGTCAGTGACGGGAACGCCCGCCTCCTTGAGCTGGGCCCGAAAGCTCTCGGTGCCGAACACGTAGCAGAGCCGGTAGGAGGGCCTTCCCCGCAGGTGGGCGATGAGGGCGTCCACCGAGGTGAGGAAGTCCTCCCGGGAGGACTCCACCCCCATTCGGGCCAGCTTTTCGATGTAGGCGTCCACCCCCTTGGAGGAGTTGTTGGTGAGGAACAGATACCGCCCGCCCCGCTCCCGCACCGCCTCCAGGAAGGACTTGGCACCGGGGAACAGGTCCTCGTCCAGATAGATGGTGCCGTCCATGTCCAGCAGAAACAGCCGTTTGTCTTGCAGCGCGGCCAAAGGCCTCACCCCCGCCCAAAAGTTCGCTGATCGTATTATATCAGCTTTTTGACGAAAAAGCCAGACCCAATCCCATCATTTTCCGGCAAATTTTCCAGCTTCCCAGGGGCCCCGATTTTTCTTGCGGACGCGCCCCATCTGTGATACACTGGACAAAACACACCAAAGGGGCGATCCGCATGAAAAAAGTCCGCCTGGGCAAGACCGAGCTGATGGTCACCAAGACCGCCTTCGGCGCCCTGCCCATCCAGCGCATCCCGGTGGAGGACGCGGTGAAACTGGTCCGCCGGGCCTACGACGCCGGGATCAACTACTTCGACACCGCCAACGCCTACACCGACAGCGAGAAAAAGCTGGGGATCGCCTTCGAGGGCATCCGGGAGAACGTGGTCATCTCCACCAAGAGCATGGCAAAGGATAAAAAGACGGTGGCGGAGCACATCGAGAACTCCCTGCGGATGCTGAAAACCGACTACATCGACCTGTTCCAGTTCCATAACCCGGCGGAGCTGCCCGACCCCCAGGACCCGGACGGGGCCTTTGCCGCCGCCCTGGAGGCCAAACAAAAGGGGTACGTGCGGCACATCGGCATCACCAACCACCGGGCCCACATCGCCAAAGCCGCCATCGAGAGCGGAAACTTCGAGACGCTCCAGTTCCCCTTCTGTTATCTGGCCACCGGCATCGAGCGGGACCTGCTGAAACGGTGCGAGGCGGCCGACATGGGCTTCATCGCCATGAAGGGGCTCTCCGGCGGGATGCTGAACAACGCCGCCGCCTGCTTCGCCTTCATGCAGCAGCACGAGAACGTGGTGCCCATCTGGGGCATCCAGCACCAGTGGGAGCTGGACCAGTGGCTGGAGCTGGACGCCGCCGGACAGCAGATGACCGACGAGCTGCGCGCCGTCATCGAACAGGACCGCAAGGAGCTGGTGGGGAGCTTCTGCCGGAGCTGCGGCTACTGCCTCCCCTGCCCCGCGGAGATCGACATCCCCCAGTCCGCCCGGATGGCCCAGCTGCTCCGCCGCTCCCCCTACAAGCCCTATATGAGCGATGTCTGGTATGAGAAGATGCACCGCATCGAAAACTGCCTCCACTGCAGCGCCTGCAAGAGCCGCTGCCCCTACGGGCTGGACACCCCCGCCCTGCTGGCGGCCAATCTCAAGGACTACGATCAGTTCTACGCCCAGCACAAGGACGACTAAATCTTGTCCTGGACCGCAAAAAGCTCTTTACATCAACGGGAATCTGTGGTAAGATGCTAATAGGATTTATTCCTGTTAACTACAACAATCTTTTGAGGAGGAAACACCGATGAAAAAATGGATCTGCCCCGTCTGCGGCTACGTCTATGAGGGCGAGAATCCCCCCGCCGAGTGCCCCGTCTGCCACGTCTCCGGCTCCAAGTTCACCGCCCAGGAGGGCGAGATGAAGCTGGCCGCCGAGCATGAGTTCGGCGTCTACGCCAAGACCGTGAAGAACAACGCCGACATCTCCGACGAGGACAAGGCCTACATCAAGGAGCAGCTGATGGCCAACTTCAACGGCGAGTGCGGCGAGGTGGGCATGTACCTCTGCATGGCCCGCATCGCCCACCGGGAGGGCTATCCCGAGATCGGCCTGTACTGGGAGAAGGCCGCCTATGAGGAGGCCGAGCACGCCGCCAAGTTCGCCGAGCTGCTGGGCAGCGAGCTGGAGCCCAACATGACCGTCAGCACCAAGAAGAACCTGGCCTGGCGGGTGGACTGCGAGTACGGCGCCACCAAGGGCAAGTTCGACCTGGCCGCCTGCGCCAAGAAGAACGGCCTTGACGCCATCCACGACACCGTCCACGAGATGGCCCGTGACGAGGCCCGCCACGGCAGGGCTCTGGAGGGCCTGCTGAAGCGGTACTTCTGATCAGTTTTGGGGGAATCATATAAAAAAGAGACTTGCTTTCGCAAGTCTCTTTTTATATTGAAGGGGCTGTTCTCTCAGATACCCATTAAGTCAAGTGTAAGAATACCAGTCGTGGTCAGTAATTGTAACATAACCACTCGCAAAATCATAGGTAAAAGTGAAGTATCCATCTGGCTTTGAAGGATAACTGTCGCCTATATCGTAAATCTCAAACGCAACGTATGCCTGATATTTATTCCCCTTTTGCTCCACATGAATACTCTCTTTATCGCTTGTGAATGCTCCCCCGGAAGAAAGGAAAAAGTCAAGACTCATATTCTCGTGCCAAAGCGGAAGATAAAGCTGCTTCACGTAACACTCAGCGGCAAAGTCGGCAATCCAGTAAACGGTATCGACCGTTAAGTCAGTACCCGGCCAGTAGTTATCCATCGGATAATCATCATATGGGGCGTCGCTGCCGTGCATAACATACGGCTCACCATACTTATCTGTGTACTCATAATTCATGGTACCCCAGAATTCCCCTGCCGTGGACGAGGTTTCTTCTGCTTTGTATTTGCCGCTTCCGTCCGGCATAAATGCCCAATTCACGCTCATCTCTTTCTCATCATAAAAGGGATCGTATTCATTTACAACAAGTATGTTGAAGCCTAAATCGAACCGATCCGCAGCCGACTGGTCGGCAAATACGGAATCCTTTGCAATATAAACATAGGTCTCTTGGGCTTCCAGTTCATCCTCCGTAGCCTCTGGCATGCAACAAACATCGCGCGCGTATTCATACGCTGTCTCAAAGCAAAGAAAATAGATTTCCTCGTCGGTCAAACTGAAAGGCCATTGGGTGGTAGACGCCGCAAGAAGTTGGCTTTCATCGATAACAAGCCCGGCTTCGGTTGGCGTATTGTCTGTGTTGGAAGCCGGTGTGCTGGGTGCAAGCGTCGGAATGGTCGGCGTCGGGTTTGCTACGGAACCGCCCCCTGCTCCGCGCAGAATCAGCATACCTACTGCGACTGCTATGATGAGAAAGACGCAAACTGCCGCCACCGCAATAGACATCGTTTTCCGCTTTGTTCTATTGACCTTGTTGTCCACCAAAATCGGAGGAACGACAGCCCCGTTTATACTGCCGTCCGTGCGTTTCGACGCGGACAGTTTATTGTCAGGGTTTTTGTCGCTTGCGGGCTCTTGTGCTTTTTCCGCCTGGGGTACTTGCGCTTTGCCGCAATAGGGGCAAAACCTTGCCCTGTCCTCAATTTCTTTCCCACAGTAGATGCAGAACATTATGAAGAATCATCTCCCTGTCTCAATCGTTATATAGTGAAAGCATTGTTCTTACCTTCTCGCTGTCTTTTACCTCCACCCAAAATACTTCCACAAAATGATTACAAGGGAGACCAGCGCAATTGCAGCCACGATAAAAACACTAGTGCGAAGTCTGCCGAAGTCCTTAATTCCCTGTTCGCTTTTGATGTATTTCTCGTCCTGTGGTGTGTTTTGCCGGCCATATTTCTTAAGCGCGAAGCAAAGAATACCTACAAAGACCAGGCAGCCCACCACTTCAAATCCCAATATCCGAAAGACGCCCTCAAGAAGCTGCCAATCTGTTAAAACAAAAGAATCCAAAGAAACCAAAATTCCAATCACATTGATAGCTGCCCAAATCGCCTGCGCAATATCAAGTAGGCCGAAAAATTTGTTCAATGTTTCTGGGCGCTGCGACCGATCCCATGCCGGCTGCGCCTCCGTCTTTTTCGGTTCCTCATCTGTTTGCTGTGGTAAAATTGTAGATTCCGTACCACAACGAGGGCAAAACATCGCTCCTTCAGGCAATTCGCTGCCACAATTCTGGCAATACATAGTGTTAAAACCTCCCTTATGGCTTTTCTTATCTGGATTATAACGTATTGTCGTCATGAAATCAACTGTTTTTATTTCGTTTTTTCACATCTATTTTGACCAGACTTTCTCCATGTAAAATAAACTTACATGGAGGGGTGGAACATGAACGAGTTTGACGTGATGGGAAGAATCAATCAATTATGCCATGACCGTTCCTGGTCATACTACCGTCTAGCGAAGGAATCTGGGATACCGTACTCCACACTGAACACCATGCTCCACAAGACCTATGTGCCGACTGTCCCCTCGCTTATGAAAATCTGCGACGGTTTTGGTATCACCCTTTCCCAGTTTTTTAATCTTCAAGATGAAAAAGCAAAACTCACCAAAAGACAGCAGACTTGCCTGAAGCATTGGGATGCCCTCGATGAACAGGGCAAAGAACTGTCTCTTGCCTACATGGAAGGACTGGCCGCCCGTGGGAAACTGCGCGAGCCGCAATAAAACGATTGTCATCCTCCCCGACGAGGAGTAAAATAGTCCTAAGGACAGGGCGGGAGCCTCTCCCGCCCTGCTTTTTTGAAGGGAGGCCCCGCCCATGAAGCCCATCGCCCACATCCGCACCGAGTTCTCCTCCAAGTTCGGCGTGCCCCGGCAGGCGGGGCTGGTGGAGGAGCTGCGGGCGGCCGTTGTGTTCGAGCCGGAGTACCGGATGGCAGACGCCTTCCGGGGGCTGGACGGCTTCTCCCACCTGTGGCTGATCTGGGAGTTCTCCCAGGCAAAGCGGGAGGGCTGGTCCCCCACGGTGCGCCCTCCCCGGCTGGGCGGGAATACCCGGCTGGGGGTGTTCGCCACCCGCTCCCCCTTCCGGCCAAACCCCATCGGCCTGTCCTGCGTAAAGCTGCTGAGGGTGGAGCTGGACGGCCCGGAGGGCCCCGTCCTACACGTGGCGGGGGCGGACCTGATGGACGGCACCCCCATCTACGACGTGAAGCCCTACCTCCCCTACGCCGACTGCCGGCCCGAGGCGGTGGGCGGCTTCGCGGCGGAGGCCCCGGAGGCGCGGCTGGCGGTGTCCGTCCCGGACGAGCTGATCCGAAAGGTGCCGGAGGACCGCCGGGATGCGCTGATCCACGTGCTGGCCCTGGACCCCCGGCCCTCCTACCAGGACGACCCGGAGCGGGTCTACGGGTTCGGCTTCGCCGGGATGGAGGTCAAATTCTCTGTCCGGGACGGGGTAGCCACAGTTATTGATATAATTGAACGGTAACGAAAACCAGTTTTAGATGAGAAAATAGATCAGGGCATTGGGTTTGCTCTCCCGCAAACCGTTGCTTTTTGTCGGCTGTTATGCTATTCTGAAAAAGAGGTGAGTGCAGTGGAAAAAGAACGCTTCAAAAGCGATTTTGCCGCACAGCTGAAAGCGTTTGCGGGTGGGCTCGCAGGAAAAATATCGTATGGCGGAGAATGGACTGTTAAGGGATTTATAGATATTTTCAAAAACATCCATACGATCTCTGCTGATACAAAAGTGGTATCAAAAATACTGGAACTACACCTTTTCCCGTATTTTTTGGAATTTGCCGATCATATTGGATATAAAATTGAACTCGCGGAATATCAAAACTGGTACCCGGATCTCACCTTCATCTCCAAAACAGACCCCTCTGTGATGTTTGCCGTAGATTTAAAAACGACCTACAGAGATGAAGAACACCCTGGGTTTTGCAATGGCTTTACATTGGGGTCACATGGAAAATACTTTATTGACAGGACGAGTTCAAAAAATATTCAGCACCCATATAGTGAATACAACGGCCATTTTTGTCTTGGCATTATTTATTCAAGGAGCATCCTCAGGAAAGACGAAGAATTACGGACCTATTCAGTGGACGAAATAACCGCGATACCGTCCGTAATACATGATTTCCTGTTTTTTGCCGAGGAAAAATGGAAAATAGCAAGTGACAAAGGCGGCAGCGGGAACACGGCAAACATCGGAAGCATTGAAAAAATCGAAGATATCATAAACGGAAACGGAGTATTTGCAAAGGCCGGTGAAGCCTTGTTTGACGACTATTGGGCGAATTTCGGAAAAATCGAATTGCAGGCCGGGGCGACTCGCAAAAAACTATCATCCTTTGCCGAATATCTGAAATACCGGGGCCTGCCTCAAGCGTTAAATAATCCGAAAGCGGCCAAGAGGAAACCATAATGGATAACACTGTATATATTCCTCCGATCAAAATCCAGGGAATAAAAACGAAACTGGTGCCTCTTATTCGAGAGCATATTGTCCTTGAACCCGATTCAGTCTGGTATGAACCTTTTTTGGGATCAGGGGTCGTGGGATTCAATGTAGCCCCTCACCATGCTGTGTTCTCGGACATCAACCCGCACGTTATCAATTTCTATAACCAGATCAAGGATGGGGAGATCACCCCTAAGCGGGTCCGCGCTTTTCTGATGCAGGAGGGCAAATCACTCGAACGGGATGATGACGACTACTATTACATCGTCCGTGACCGATTTAATCGCAGCCATGACCCTCTTGACTTTTTGTTTCTGAATCGGGCGTGTTTCAATGGCATGATCCGCTTTAACAAAAACTATGAATTCAATGTCCCGTACGGCCACAAACCGTATCGATTTTCCAAAGCATATGTGACCAAAATCGTAAATCAGGTCGCCCATGTGGAGTATCTGATCAAAAAGAATCACTGGACCTTTCTTTGTCAGCCTTTCCAGAAAACCATTGCAATGGCTTCAAAGGGCGATTTTATATATTGTGATCCGCCATACATCGGGCGTCATGTGGATTACTTTGACAGTTGGGACGTTGCATCTGAAAAGCAACTGCATGAGGCGCTGACAAAAGTCCAGTCAAACTTCATGCTGTCCACATGGCATCACAACGATTACAGAATAAACGATTCCATCAAAGAGCTATGGCCAGAATGTTTTGTTATCACGCAAAACCATTTTTATCATGTCGGAGCAAAGGAAAAAAATCGCCATCCGATGGTTGAAGCTCTGCTTACCAACTATAAAACGACCGGCAAAATAAATAGAGCGGCGGTTGAAACTGGGCAAATGCAAATCACCAGTTGGAACACTTGCTTGTAGGAGAACTTTCTCTTGACAGTTTAATATTGTAATGATATTATTTTAATATCATTTATGGCAATCAATGTCAAGGAGGTCTCCCCTATGAAAACCAACATCGTGGAAAAAGAGCTCCACCCCAAGTCCGGCGGGCTGGTCCTGCTGCTGCTGATCCTGGGCATCCTCTGTGGCACGGCGGTGTTCATCGCCGGCATCGCCGTGAGCGTGAGCACCGGGAAAGACATGCCCGGAGTGCTTCTCGGCATCATCGGCGCTGTTTTCGGCTGGGTCGTCTGCCCCATCCTGATGGCCGGCCTGAAGATCGTCAAGCCCAACGAGGCCCGGGTGTTCACCCTGTTCGGCAAGTACTACGGCACCGTGAAGGAGAGCGGCTTCTATTATGTAAACCCTTTTGCCTCCTCCTTCTCCCCCGCCTACAATGAGGCCCTCAAGTCCGCCCGGCTCAAGGCAAAACAGCTGGAGGAGGAGGGCAAGACCGCCCTGGTCTCCGTCCCCGGCGGCAAGGGCATCTCCCTCAAGACCCAGACGTTGGACAACCACCGGCAGAAGGTCAACGACGTGCTGGGCAACCCCATCATCATCGGCGCAGTGGTCATCTGGCACGTGGAGAACCCCACCCTGGCCGCCTTCGCCGTGGAGAACTACGTGGAGTTTTTGAACATCCAGACCGACTCCACCATCCGCAATATCGCCCGGCTGTACCCCTACGACGTGTTCGACGACGACGATGACGACGACGGCGTGAAGGAGAAGACCCTCCGCAGCTCCGCCATCGAGATCGCCGACTCCATGCGGGAGGAGCTGCAAAAGCGGGTCATCGACGCCGGCCTCGCCATCGAGGAGGTGCGCATCACCCATCTGGCCTACGCCGAGGAGATCGCCGCCGCCATGCTCCAGCGCCAACAGGCGGTGGCCATCATCGCCGCCCGGCAAAAGATCGTGGACGGCGCCGTGGGCATGGTGAAAATGGCCATCGACCGCCTGGGCGAGGACGAGGTGGTGGTCCTGGACGAGGAGCGCAAGGCCGCCATGGTTTCCAACCTGCTGGTGGTGCTGTGCGGCAATAAGGACGCCCAGCCCATCGTCAACTCCGGGAGCATCTACTGATGGGCCCCGAGGAACGGGAACAGGCCCTCCGGGCGCGGCTGGAGCGCATCGAGGCCCTGGAGCGGGAAGTGAAGGCCAAGGAGTCCGCCAAAAAGCAGGTCCCCCTGCGGCTGTCCGCCACCCTCTGGAGCGAGATCGCCGCCTGGGCGGAGGAGGACTTCCGCTCCATCAACGGCCAGATCGAGTTCATCCTCACCGAGGCGGTGCGGAAACGGAAGGGCAAAAAAGAGTGACGCGCGGCGCGGCGGAATCGTGTGAAAAAGGCAGGGGTCTGTGAGGATCACAGACCCCTGTCCTTTTTCTGAATCTACTGATAATACGATGTGCTTTTGCAAATCCGCAGACGTTTGCGGATTTGCCTCATCGGCCGGGTTTGAATTTATGGCCGCAGCTGAGGCAGGTGACCACGACCTTGTTGGCGCCGAAGGCCCCGCCGATCAGGCCCACCGGGCCGGCGATAAATCCGCCCAGCGCGGCCTTGCCCAGGCCAAACCCTTTTTTGTTGGCGGACAGCGACGTGGAGCCGCACCTGGGACAGCAGGCCACGCCCGCCTGCCTGTTCTCCCGGATCCGCTGGAGATGCGGGGGCAGGGCCTGCCGGCCGGCCGCCGGACCGTCATCCGCCCAGATGGTCTCGATCCGCCCGTGGGACGGGTACTCCATGTAAGCGTCCAGCAGAGCGCCGCTCAGCGCATTGAGCGTTCGCCGGGTCCCGATCTCGATTCGGATCGTGATGCCCCTGGCCCGCATGGTCATTTTGGCCGCCGTCTCGCCGCCCTGCACGTTGCTCAAGGCGAGGTCCTCGCGGTAATCAAACACGATGGCCCTGGGCGACCCCAAAGCCATGCCGCAAAACAGGACCCGCCGGTCGGTGACCACCAGGCATCCGTTCACAAGGCCCTGCCCGGTGATCGTGCAGTTGGTCACGATAGCCGCCTCGACCGACTCGTCCGGCTCCAGCTCCGCCTGGGCCGTGTCCACCGCCCTGCCGGCCATCATGACCGGGGTACCGCTGAGCTGGAGGGCGTCCCGCACCGTCCAGTTTTTCCTCGGCCTCGGGCTCGCAGCCGGAGAGGTCCCGCCCGCCGGGGCTCCGCAGCCGGGGCAGAACTTGGCCCCCTCTGGGAGCTGTGTGCCGCAGTTACTGCAAAACATGGATCGGCCTCCCCTTCAGACGTTTCGGTTTGCTCCAAAATAGATCTTGCCGGAGTTGAGTATCTTTCGGTAGCCGCAGGACAGCGCGAAAGCCTTATCGGGATGCACGCATTGTCTGGCATTGCTGCACTCCTCGTACCTGGAGCAGCAGTCCCACTCCTTGGGATAGCGATTGACCGTCTCTCCGGCCACCCGCACCAAAAAATCGGCATAGACGCTGACCGGGCGGGTCTCATTGACCGGGAGCCGAATATACTTGGGCTCCGCCGCTACTATGGACTGGGGCCAGTCCGCAGGGATCAGATCAGCGAAAAAGGTAGGCACAGAGACATACTGCTGCTTTCCCCGGAGCTTCAGCCGGAACGCGGTGAACTCGTTGAGCTTGACCACCGTGTACCCGCCGCTTGCAAACTTCGTTGGCCGGGTAGACGTGATCGTCAGCGAGGACGGAGACCCGCCGTTGGCCTCCACTGCCGCTTCCATGGCAGGTCGCAGGCCCGCCAGAAAATCCGTCTCACTTTGAGAAATCGGCTCGAAACCTGCAAGGGAAATTTGATTACTCATTCTGAGCACCCTCCAGCAGTGCGAAAAATTCGTCTTCCGTGAGGATTTTGATGGTTGCTTTACCTGTCTCGTTCAGCTCCCGGGCGCGCCGCTCCTTTGTGCTGATGCCGTCCGCTCCGACAATCGTCGGGTCTTGTGTGACCACGACCAGGAACCCGGTCTTGCGAGATACGCTGCCGCTGATCAGCGCCCCGACGTTTGCCGCCATCGTCGCCGCGGTCACACGGCCAACGGACAGCTCCCCGGTGAAAACGATCGATTTGCCGGAAAAGGGATGATCCTGTGGGACAACGGCCACTGTGGGCACGACGTCACCAGGCCGAAAACTCTTGAAACGTGACAGCTTGGAGCTGCTTTGGTGATGCGCGACGAATTGCTTGCTGATTTTGAACAGTTGAGCGTGAAATGTAGCGAAATAGACCATTGCCGCCGCCCAGCAGTCAGCCAGAGCATCGTGGAAACCCCCTGGAGGAACAAATCCAAGGAACGCCGCCGCTGTCTCAAGGGTGTGATCGGGCAAATCGCCGATACATCCCGCCATCTCCATGACATCAATATAACTTGCTCCGCTGAGCAAGTCCGGGAAAGCCTGATCCAAAAATTGCAAATCAAACCCAACGTTCCATCCGAGCAGCATCGCGCCGTCGATCAGAGCCGCGAACCGTTCCCTGATGTCCTCGGCCGCCGGGGCGCCCACCAGCGCATCGTCTGTTATCCCATTGACTGCCGTAGCCTCCGCCGGGACAGGCCGATGCGGATCGACGTAGGTGTTTATGTACGCCACGGGCTTATTGTCCTCAAAACGGATCGCCGCCAACTGGATGATCTTATCGTGATATGGAGATAACCCGGTCGTTTCGACATCTACAACAACATAGGGAGGCCCCGGAGGGATCGTCATGTCAAATTGAGACAGATCCATGAGCGCCATGTCTACGCCCCTCCTACTTGTGTCCGTTTTGGACCCCCAATTTTTATCGTGCCGCCTCCCGCTCTCTCACATGGGCCTGCCCTGCCCGTCGAACAGGGGCAGCTTATCCAGGAACAGGATGTCCTTCCGATCGGCGGCGCCGCCCTCGGCCAGGATGGCCATCTTGCCCACCACGATGCCGCCGGCCTGCTCCACCAGGTTCTCCACCGCCGCCAGGGACCCGCCGGTGGAGATCACGTCGTCCAGCACCAGGATGCGCTTGCCCTTCATCTTCTTGGCGTCGGCGCCGTCCATGTAGAGCTTCTGCTCCCCCTCGGTGGTGATGGAGTGGTCCACCGCCTCGAACACGCCGTCCATGTACGCCTTCTTCTTCTTGCGGACCAGGAAGTACTCGTTGCGGCCGCTCTGCCGGGCCATCTCATGGACCAGGGGGATGGCCTTTGCCTCGGGGGCCACCATATAGTCGAAGTCTGGGGCGATCTTCAGCAGGTCCCGGGCGCAGGCGCAGGTGAGCTCCACATCGCCGAAGATGACGAAGGCCGCGATCATCATGTGGTCGTTCAGAGGGCATAGGGGCAGGGCGCGCTTCACGCCCGCCACGGTCATTTCATAGGTCATGAGGGACACATCTCCGTTAAAATTTGAATTTTTGGGGCACATCTGAACAAATGATAGCACCGCAGGGCAGATTTGTCAATCAGTCCCACGGTCCCTTGTTCCCCTGTCGTAATCCTCCAGGAAGGAGTGCTCCTCTCCCCCGGTCTTGTATCCCGGAAAGGTGTCCAGATGGACGTCGTGGACGGCGTTGAAGATGCTCTTCTCGATGTCGGGGCTGTCCTCCCGGAGCTTTTTCAGCAGGGCCTTGATCTCCAGCCGCTTGGACTCCCCCGCCCGGTCGGCGGCGTCCTGGGTGAAGCGGCAGGCGCACTGGAGGAACTCCAGGCCGTTGTACCTGGCCCAGGCGATGATGTCCTCCTCATGGACGCAGTACAGAGGCCGGATCAGCTCCATGCCGGGAAAATTCGTGCTGTGGAGCTTGGGCATCATCCCCTGGAGCTGGGAGCCGTAGAACAGGCCCAGCACCGTGGTCTCGATGACGTCGTTGAAGTGGTGGCCCAGGGCGATCTTGTTGCAGCCCAGCTCCCGCGCCCTGGCGTACAGGTGCCCCCGGCGCATCCGGGCGCAGAGGTAGCAGGGAGAGCCCCCCGCGTGGTTGGCGATGTCAAAGATACTGCTCTCGAAAACGGTCACCGGCACCCGGAGCAGGGCGGCGTTGTCCTCGATGCGCTTTCGGTTGGCGGGACTGTAACCGGGGTCCATCACCAGGAAAGTCAGCTCAAAGGGCACCTCGGTGTGACGGCGGAGCTCCTGCATCAGCTTGGCCATGAGCATGGAGTCCTTGCCCCCGGAGAGGCACACGGCGATCCTGTCCCCCGGCTGGATCAGCTCATACTTTTTGACCGCGTAGGTAAAGGGGTTCCACAGGGCCTTGCGGTATTTTTTGATGATGCTCCGCTCGATGAGCTGGCAGCGGTCCAGCGTCCTGGCCATGGGCATCCCTCCCCCTTCCCCGTTTTCAAGCTCCTCACAGTATACCAGCGCCCGTCCCTCCCGTCAAGTGAGGCTCCCCCTTGACAGCTCCGCCGCCGGCGCATAGAATGGCTTAGGATTTTGGAAAGAGGTTGGATCTATGCCGCGTTTGCAGAGCTATACCCACACCATTTACGCCAGCTATTTCGGATACGTCACCCAGGCCGTCGTCAACAACTTCGTCCCCCTGCTGTTCCTGACCCTGGCCTCGGACTTCTCCCTGTCCCTTGGGCAAATCACCCTCATCACCACGGTGAACTTCGCCGTACAGATGCTGGTGGACCTTCTGTCCGCCAAATTCGTGGACCGGGCCGGCGTCCGCCGGTGCATCGTGGCGGCCCACATCTTCGCCGCCGCGGGCCTCGCCGGCCTGACGGTGCTGCCCTCCCTGCTGCCCCCCTACCCCGGCGTCCTGTGCGCGGTGGTGCTGTACGCCATCGGCGGCGGCCTCACCGAGGTGCTCATCAGCCCCATCGTGGAAAACTGCCCCACCGAGAAAAAGGAGGCTGCCATGAGCCTCCTCCACTCCTTCTACTGCTGGGGCCATGTGGGGGTGGTGCTGATCTCCACCGGCTTCTTTGCCCTGTTCGGCATCGAAAACTGGCGGGCGCTGGCTCTGCTCTGGGCCCTCCTCCCCGCCGCCAACGCCTTTTATTTCGCCGCGGTGCCCATCTTCCCCATGGCCGGCGGACGGGAGCCCATGCGCCTCCGCGATCTGCTGCGGCAAAAGGTGTTCTGGCTGTTGCTCCTGCTGATGGTGTGCGCCGGCGCGTCGGAGCAGGCCATGAGCCAGTGGGCCTCCTCCTTTGCCGAGTCCGCCCTCCATGTGACCAAGGCGGTGGGCGATTTGGCGGGACCCTGCTCCTTCGCCCTGCTGATGGGGACCTCCCGGGCGCTGTACGCCAGATTCAGCGACCGCATCCCCCTCCGCGCCGCCATGATGGGCAGCGCGGGGCTGTGCGTCTGCTGCTACCTGCTGGCCGCCCTGTCCGGCTCCCCGGCGCTGAGCCTCGCCGGCTGCGCCCTCTGCGGGTTCTCGGTGGGCCTGTTCTGGCCGGGGACCTTCAGCGCGGCCGCCGCCCGCCTCCCCGCCGCCGGCACCGCCATGTACGCCCTCATGGCCCTGGCGGGGGACGTGGGCTGCTCCGCCGGGCCGACGCTGGTGGGCTTCGCCGCGGCGGCAAGCGGCAACCGGCTCTCCGCCGGCCTGCTGCCCGCCATCGTGTTCCCGGTATTGATTTTGATCGGCGTGCCCCTGGTGAAGCGGAAATGATGTGCGAAACGGCCCCGGAGAGACCTCCGGGGCCGCGTTTTACCCTCTGCGGTAACAGTGGATGTCGAAGCCGATCTCGGTGGTGAGGGTATCCAGCCCCTCCAGGCGCTCGACCCCCTCCCTGGGCGTTTTCCAGGCGTAAGGCGTCATGCCGAACAGAGCCGTGATGTCCGCCCGCTCGCTCAGCGTGACGGTCTCCCTGATCTCCGTCACGCCCTGATAGGCGAAGCCGGGGTAGTCCTCCACCTTCACCGGGTTCTCGTAGGGCTTCGGATAGAGGATCTCCTTCATCTGCCACAGGTGCCGGGCGGAGGGCACCACATAGAGGAAATACCCTCCGGGCCGCACCACCCGGGCAAACTCCGCCGCCGCCAGGGGCGAGAACACGTCCAGCAGCAGATCGGCGGAGGCGTCCCCCAGGGGTAATCGGTAGACGGAGGCCACGGCGAACTCCCCCTGGGGCAGCCGGCGGGCCGCCCGCCGCAGGGCGTATTTGGACAGATCCACCCCGGCGGTCCGAGGCGCTCTCCCCGCCCCGGTCAAAGCCCGGTGGACACCGGCGGTGTACCAGCCCTCCCCGCAGCCGCTGTCCACAAGGCTGGGCGCGGGAATGTCCCCGGCGAGCCGGACGGTCAGCCCTTCCAGGGCCTCCCGCAGGGGCAGGTAGTACCCTTTCTCCAAAAAAGCGGACCGGGCGGCGACCATGTCCCTGTCGTCGCCCGGGTCTTTGGAGTGCTTTCGGTTAGAGGGCAAAAGGTTTACATAACCTTCTCTCGCCACATCGAAGCTGTGCCTGGACGGGCAGCGCAGGGCGTTTCCCTCCCGCGACAGCGGCGCGGCGCAGATCGGGCAGCAAAACAGGCTCTCCCTCACGGGCGGCTCACAGCATCTGCTTGCTGCGGGCGATGTTCATGGTGCCGTCCTGCATATCGCCCACCCAGTCCAGGCTCTTGCCGGTGCCGTGCGCCACGCAGGAGATGGCGTCGTCCGCCACAAAGGTCTCGATGCCGGTATGGGACTCGATCAGCTTGTCAAAGCCCCAGACCAGAGAGCCGCCGCCGGTCATGATGATGCCGTTGCTGGAGATGTCGGCCACCAGCTCGGGCGGAGTGCGCTCCAGCACGCCGTGGACCGCCTCCAGGATGCGGGAGCAGGGCTCCTCGAAGGCCTCGATCATCTCGCTGGAGGACACGGTGAACACCCGGGGCAGGCCGGTCATCAGGCAGCGGCCCTTGATCTCCATGGTGAGCTCCTCCGGCCGGGGGAACACACAGCCGATGGTCATCTTCAGTTCCTCGGCGGTGCGGTCGCCGATGAGCACGTTGTGGCGCTTGCGGATATACTTCACCACCGCCTCGCTGAAGGCGTCGCCGGCCACCTTGATGGAGGCGGACTCCACGATGCCGGACAGGGAGATGACGGCGATGTCGGCGGTGCCGCCGCCGATGTCCACCACCATGTGGCCGTCGGGCTGGGTGATGTCCACCCCCGCGCCGATGGCGGCGGCCAGGGGCTCCTCGATGAGGTACACCTTCCGGGCGCCGGCCTGGATGCCCGCGTCGATGACGGCGCGCTCCTCTACCTCGGTGATGCCGGAGGGCACGCAGATGACCACACGGGGCTTGAACAGCCGCACCGGGGCCACCTTACGGATGAACTCCCGGAGCATCCGCTCGGTCATGTCGTAGTCGGAAATGACGCCCTCCCGCAGGGGCCGGATGGCTACGATGTTGCCGGGGGTGCGTCCCAGCATCTGCTGAGCCTCGGTGCCCACCTTCAGCAGCTTGCCGGTGTTCTTGTCCAGGGCCACCACAGAGGGCTCCCGCAGCACGATGCCTTTATCCTTGATATAGACCAGCACGGTGGCGGTGCCCAGGTCGATCCCAATATCCTTCGCAAACAGAGACATTTCGCTCACTCCTGTATCATACGCGCCCGATGTCGCTTACGGGCGGCGGTAAAATGGCAAATCTCACCTTCCGATGAAAATGCACATATAATAATACAGGACGCACTTTCATTTTGCAATACCCTTTTCTGTAAACTTTCCATCAATTTTTTCGGGCAAAAAAAGATCCGGCTCAACGCCGGATGAGGTCTTAAGTCCGTCTGTCCAAAAACCGCCATAAAAACACCTCGGCCCCCAGCCGTCCTACATCGCGACTGGGGGCCTACTTCTGGTCTTGGTTGTTCATTGGCGGGTACCTTCGCTTTCCGAGAGATTGCCGTGACAGATTCGCTATAGAAACTACTTGCTCCCTGTTTCTGCAAACTAAATGGACGCTTCAGACTCCTCTGGCTTCCGATGCTTACTCAAGCACGTTTGGAACGGTCAAGGGTTCGTCTCACACCTGCGATTCCATCACGAAAGGGATTCGGGCGGTTCCTCAAATCATTGGACTCACCTTTTCCTTTCTGTCTGTATTGTACTATAAGCCTTTTCATTTGTCAATAGTTTTTTGTGAAAATTTTATAACCTTTTTCAGGAAGCTAACAAGGGGATGGCTTTCCCAGCCATCCCCTTGTTTCCCTGTTATTCCCACGGGTCGTGCTCGGTGGCGACGCCGTACCAGCTCAGTTTCGCGGCCACGGCGTCTCCCCAGGTGGGATGTCTGTCCCGGACCATGGCCCAGGTATTGTACCAGAACTTATACTCGATGTCCAGGTGGCTGGGCAGGATCTCCTCGATGATCTCCTTTATCTGCTCAAAACCCTCCGGGATCCCCGCCACCTCCGGGAATCGGACCCTCACATGCCCCGGAGTGCCGGTCTCCTCCGCCACGGCGTTGAGCCCGCAGCCGGTGAGGGTGTCGTTGACCGCCTCGGGCGTAAAGCTGTCCCCGCTGATGCGCAGCAGGGCGGCCAGGGCCCGCCGCCGTTGATTTGTGGTGTAGCACACCGGCCGGTAGGGCATCAGCTCCTCGATCCGCTTCAGGCCGAAGTCCTCGGCGGTGACCAGATTCATCTCCCGCTCGGTGTCCTCCAGTTCCCTCGCCGCGCCGTCCAGCCGGGCGCCGTAGGCCGCCAGCTCTCCCCGGTTGACGGTCCCCTCTTTCAGATCGTACGCCCCCAGGGGCCGCAGCAGCTCTACCAGATAGTCCTCATAGCTCATCCGCCGCATCCCCTCATTCCCCTGCCGCGTTGGTGATGGTCAGCGTCCCCAGCACCGGCAGGGTGGACTGCTCCGCCGCCAGATCCTCCGCCGGCCTGGTCAGGGTCACGTTGGCTACCCCGTCCACCTGATAGATGAGAGCGATCAGCTCCGCCCGGGTAAGGGGCTTGCCCAGCCGCTCCCCGGTGAACCAGTCCCGCACCGCCTTCTCCGCCAGAGCGGACACCTGGCCGAACTCCCAGCCCGCCTCCGGCGTCACTGCGGCCTCCACGTCCACCGTGTGCTCCGCCGGGGCCTTGACCTCCACGCTCACGGCGATCTCCCGCACCCGGTCGAAATACGCCTGAAGGGCACGGATGAGCTCCTCCTCCGGCTTGCCGCCGGGGGAGGCCACCACCAGGTCCACGGTGCCCACGCCCCGGGCCTTGGGCAGCACCGTCACCGCCGCCACCCCGTCAAAGGCCATGGCCGCCTGCTCATAAAAGGCGTTATTGGCGCCGTTGGCCAGCCGTCGGTAGCTCTCCAGCACCCGGGCGCGGAGGCTCTCGTCGTCCTCGGTGTCCTGGCCGTTCACCAGCGGCTCCGCGTTGGCGCAGGCCGCCACCCCCACGGGGGGCACCGCCATATATACGATGGTATTGGCCGCCGCATTGCCGGAGATCCCGGCCTCTACGGCCTCCACCGGCACGTCCGTCTGGACCGACTGGGCCTCCACCGTCCCCGTCTCCAGGGTGACGAACCGCGTCCCTCCCGCTGTCATGCAAACCGTCCCCTCCGGGATCTCCACCTCGGTCTCCTGGGCCTTGTCCAGGAAAAAGGTCACCGTGCCGGTGGCCTTCACAGCCTGCCGCCGGTCGATGCCCCGCAGCCAGGCGTGGTTGTCCAGATCTTCCCCCACGGCAGTCTGAGGGAAGCACTGCCGGCGGGTCCACTCCGCCTGGACATACAAGCTGTACAGTTCCGCCGCCACCGCGTAGAACCGAACCGCCAGCTCGCTGCTGCCCGCCGCGGCCAGGCCGGTCCGCTCCTGGAACTCCGCCGCCAGCTTCTGATAGATTTCCTCCAAGGTCATCATCTGTTATCCCTCCAACTCCGCCGTCACCGTCAAACTCTCGCCTTTCCACTTCATGGCGATCTCTGCCCACAGCGCGTCTCCCTGCCGGCTCACCGCGGCGCCGGTCACCGTCAGGCCAGTCAGATCAGCCAGTGCCTCGGCGGCATACTGACACGCCAGGTCCGCCCAGGCGGAGGGCTTCTCCCGCCGGAGCAGGTACATCCGGCTGCCCAGCTCAGGCAGGAAGGGAAAGCTGCCCCTCCTAACAGTCAGCCGGAACAGCGCCTCGTTCAGCAGCGCATCCCCTCCGGCGGCCACCACCACGCCGCCGTCTCCATTCACCGCGTAATCCCGGTTTTTCAGCAGCAGACTCATCCCTAACCTCCCGTTATCGCGGCCGCGATCATGGCGATATACTGCTCCAGTGTCATATCGCCGATCCACACCTGGCCCTTGAGCGCCACGTCTTTTGCCTCCACAGTGACCTTTTCCGGCACATGATCCCCCTGGCGGGTCCCCACCACGCATGGGGTCTCCCCTCTGCCCTCGATGACCAGCACCCGCTCCCCCACCTCCGGGGTCCAGCGGTAGCCGGCGGGGCCGTACAGCTCCAGCCCCCGCCGCTCGCTGTCCAGCTCCACCGCCAGCTCGCCCTCGCACATGGTGACGGTGCCGGTCTGGCCCTCGCCATTCTCGGCGGGCCGTCTCTGCTGTCCGCTCAGCCACATCGTCTCGTCCTCCTGTTCAGATCATGCTGTCCGGCTCGCCCAGGATCAGCACGGTGGTCAGTCCGTCCTCCCCGCAGGACACCTCCGTCTGGGCCACCCGGTATCTCCCGTTGGCCCCGCACCCGGTGAGTGCCACGTCCACCAGCTGCCCCGGCCAGGCCAAAAAGGCCCCGGCCAGCGCCGCTGTCAGCCGTTTCCGCTCCCGGCGGGAGGCCCGCAGCTGATAGTCCGCCGTATACCGCATGGCCGCCGTCCCGGTGATGTTGGGCACCGTGACCACCCGCCGGGCCTTTCCGCCCTCGGCGATAAAGCTCTGGTCCGACACCCACTGGGTCCCCGGCTGGGACCTTCTCCGCACCGCCACCTGGCTCAGCACCCCGTGGCGGTCCTCCCGGTACTCCCACCCGGTGAGGGCCGTGCCGTCCCCGATCTTCAGCACCGATCCGTCGCCGTGTCCGTTCAGGATCAGCCTGCCCTCCCGGTCGAACCGGGGCACCACCCCGCCGTAGCAGCAGGCGAAGGTCCGCACCACGCTCCACTCGCTCTCCCCGCTGCTCACTGTGAAATTGCTCACCACCGGCAGGCTGCTTTCGCCCACGGCAGTGATCCCGTAGGGCGTCACATGGTCCGCTATGATGACCGCCCCGGTGACCCGCTGGTACTGGGCGGGCATGGCCTCGTTGTCCAGCAGCAGGGCCGCCATCCCCCGGCCGGAGAGCTCCAGATACAGCCCCTCCCTGCCGCACACCACCGCGTACTCGTCCACTACCCCGGTGAACACCCGCTGGCCCTCCCACTGGGCGTAGAAGCGGCAGGCGGCAGACAGCTCCTTCTCCTGTCCTTTTTCCCACAGGCACCGCACTTCAAAGCTGTCGCAGGGGGTGTCCGTGCCGTAGCGGAACCGCCATCGCTCCGCCGTGGGCAGGGTCAGGGCCGAGCCGTCTCCCTTTGTCACCCAGCATCGGATCATTGCACCCTCACCTTCTGTCCGACGAAAATGAGGTTGGGGTTCTTGATCTGTGGGTTCAGGGCGATGATCTGGCTCAGGCCGCTGCCGTACCGTGCGGCGATGCCCCAGAGGGTATCCCCCTTTACCACGGCATACCACACCTCGCCGCCGCTCTGGGCCTCCCCGCTCCCGGAGGCGCCGCCCGCGCCCCTTTCGGGGGCGGCAGTGAGTTTGGTATCCTCGTCGCCCCCTGTCTCCCAGAACTCAAAGGTATAGGCCACATAGTCCTCCCTGGGCTCCTGCCGGAGCGACAGCCCCGCGAACCAGGCGGTGGTGGTCATCCACACCGGGTGGACCAGCACCCCCGGCGTCTCCTCGTAGAACACGCTGGCCAGCTCCTTGAACTTATCGTAGGCCCCCGCGCCCACAAATTCCCCTTCGCCCCAGAGTACCCTTCTGGTCAGTCCCAGGCTCTGGAGATAGTGCCGCCCGAAGGGGATCTTGTGGGCGGCGATCTTCCGCTCAAAAGTGATGGTGTAGGTCCTGGGGTTGTGGGGCCACACAAAGCTTTTGAACCGCATGGGGGAAAGGTTCATCCTCCCCGCTCCTCTCTCGTCAATAGATGGTCATTCCGCCGTCATACCGGCGGCTGTCCCGGCGCATGGCCCGGTCCATCTCCTCCACCGTCATTCGGACGGGCTCCGAGGGGACTGGGTCGGGCAGGACCTGCCGGGCGGTCTGTCCGGCGGACAGCGGCTCCGCCGCCGTCTCCCCCGCCCGGGCGGCCGCCCGGTACAGCAGCTCCAGCCCCGACTGGTCTCCCTCCCGGCCGAGAGACGGCAGCCAGTCCGCCCCCCCGGGGCCACTCTCCTCCGGGGAGACAAGCCCGTCCTCCCCCGGCGGCGCTGGGAACGGCGCCGCCGGCACGCTGTCCTCTTCGGGTGGCCGGACGCCGCTCCGCTCCTCCCGAAGGGTCTCCGCCTCCCGGATCGCCCGCTCCAGTTCCTCCGGCACGGTCTCTGCCCCCGCCCCGGCCGGAACCGCGGGGGACTCCCGGGCCTCGGAAGCCTCTGCCGCCGGATCTTCCGGCCCGGCCTCCTCTCTGGCCGGATCGGTCCGCCGCCGTCCCGGCCCGAAGAAGGGGCCGGCCTCCACTACGCTCTCGTCCCTCTCGCTCTCATCCTCGTCCTCACGCTCCGCGATCCCCAGCAGTTCCGCCAGCCGATCGATCACAGGCCGCCGCCCCCCTTCAACCTCATATATCTCGCCCAGTCAAACCCGACGTTGATCCCCCAGCTCTCCCTGGGGGCGCCGCAGGCGGGGCAGGGCTCCCGCTCCGCCCGCTCCCGGCAGGAGGGGCACAGCCGCGCCAGCTCCTCCTCCCGGTCCAGCGCCAGGTTCAGGGCGCACCACAGATAGTCCCGGTCCTTCATCTTCCGGGCCCGTTCCTCCGTGGGAAGAGCGCCGAACAGGCGGAGCACGCGCCATTGAAGGCGCTCATAACGCGCGTGCTCCAGGCTTTTTTTCGCCGTTCCTGCTCCTCAACGCTCCCCACCGGGGAGGGATTCTGCTCCCGGTTGAATCTGGCCCACTCATCGGAAAGCCGGGCGATGTCCTCCACCCGCAGCCCGGCCAGCACGGCCCGCCCGTCGGCAAAGACGGGCTTTCCGTCCCGTTCCAGCGCCTTGGCCAGGAGGCAGGCGTTGTCGCACAGCGCCCGCTCCCTCTCGTCGGCGGCCAGGGCGGCCCCCTCCCGGCGGGCCTCCAGCGCCTCCAGGGCGGACAGCAGCCGCAGTTCCCCCTCGGCCACCGTCATCCGCTCCCGTCCCGCCCGGATGCTCACGCCCTGGTCTCCATCCGTTTCCTGGCCACCAGGGTCAGCTTCTCCACCACGGTCTGGCCCAGCTTGGCGTCCTCCTGGATGTCGCTCCACTGGCAGTCGGAGTAGATGACCTTCCGATCCGGCTTGCAGATGACCAGAGAAAAGTTCTTCATATCATAGAAGTTCAGCCCGTCGGCGATGGCCCTGTCGGTGGCGTACAGCCGGCTCAGCTGGATGACGTGGCTCTGGGGCCCCTGGACGGTTGCCACCGGCTCGCTCTCGCCGAAGGCCTCCACCGCGGTGGAATTCCTCGTGGCCTTGCTGGTATAGCTCTGCACCACGGCCACCTTTTTGCCGTCCAGCTCCAGCCAGATGTCGCTGCTGGTGGGGAACCCGGCCTGTCCCAAAGAAATCGCGCTCATGCTCTCTCCCCCTTATCAAACGGTGATGTGGGCCGACAGCCAGATCTGGTTCAGCCCGTGGGCCACGGTGAAGGCGAACTCCACCAGGCACACGGCGGGATCCTCCGGCAGGGCGGACACGGTCACGTCCTCATAGCCGTCGATGATCTCCCGGCTCACCCGCTTTTCCAGTTCCATCACGGTCTGGGAGCGGATGGCCCCTCTGGTCTGTTCGGTGTTCTTCGCCCGGCTGAATTTGGCCCGCAGCGCATTTCGGATGCCGGGGATGACCTCGTCCACCACCCGGATGGTGGTCAGCTCCCGCCAGGTGGCGTCGTCCACGCCGCCGGTGGTGGTCCGGGTGGTGACGGCGCGCACCACATAGCAGTTCCCGGCCAGGGTCTCCAGCGGAGTGACGCCGCCCCGGATCAGCTTGTCGATGTCCCCGTCGTCATAGTTGGCCTCCAGGCCGTCCAGTCCGTAGATCTGCGCGCCCCCCAGGGGCAGGGCCGGGTCGGCATTGCCCGCGATAGCTCCCGCCAGCGCCGCGGCGCACTGGGCCCCGCCGGTGCTTTTTCCCGCGCCGGTCACCGCGCCGGGGGCCGCCAGCACCGCCCGCTCGCTGTTGAGGGCCTTGGCCCGGGTGATGAGCTGATCCACCGTCTCGTCCGCCTTGCCCCCCACCACGGCGATGCGCTCCTTCCGGGCGGCGGAGCAGGCGCTCACCGTCTCCAGCAGCTTTTTCTGGGTGGCCTGATCGTCGCTGTCGCACACCACGATGTCCACATCCTCCAAGGCAGCGGCCAGGGCGAAGGCGTCGTCATAACCCTCCTCCGCCTTCACGGGAAGGCCGTACGCCAGCCCCGCGCCGTTGCGGATGGCCAGCCGGGCCATCTCACTGAGGGCGCACTCCCCCACGTCGTTCAGCGCCCTGCTGTAGCTGCTCCAGGAGTAGACCTTCTCCGCTCCCTCTTTGTCCGACCTGGCGATCACGGCCACCACGCCGCCCCGATCCATGGCCGCCGTCAGGCTGGACGCCTCATAGGAGGAGTACACCCCCGGCCGCTCATGCTGTACTGTCATGCTCATGTCCTTCTCCCTCTCACTTCAAAATCGGTAAAGTATCCGCCGCTCTCCCGGTTGGCGGACACGGTGAGCCATGCCCGGCACAGGCACTCCGCCCTGAGCCGGTACATCCCCTCCCGGTCCAGCCACTCCGTCTGTCCCGCCGTCAGCTCGGCCGCCTCCAGCCCCGCCGCGCCGCAGGTCAGCAGGATCTCCGCGATCCGCTCCAGCGCCCTCTGGCAGGCCCCCTCGCCCCCGTCTTTGGGGGCGTACACGTCGATGGACAGAGTGATGTCCGCCGCCCTGCCGTAGAGCTCCTTCTCGCCGCCGCCGTCCGCCTCCCGGCCCAGATAGTTCTGGAATCCCCCGGCGGCGCAGCTCACTTTCTTGACGGACACCGCCGCCGCGGCTTCCCGCCACCGTCTGGCCGGCTCCGGCGACATCCCCGGCACCGCGTTGACCCCGTTCTCCCGCAGGAGGGACACGACCCCCTCCCGCAGCGCCTCGAATCCGCCGCTCATGGAGCGGTCTCCCCGCAGGGCCGCAGGGCCAGCCACAGGTGGGTCACCATATCCCCCACCGGGATGGGCTGGCAGGTCAGCGCCTCGAACCGCTGGCCGCTCCACTCCAGCCATCCCCCGGGGCCGATCGCCTCCACCGGCGTTCCCGGCTCGGCCAGGCCCAGGAAGCTGTCGGTCCGCTCCGCGCCCAGCGCCCCGCCGGCGCTCTGCCGCTCCCGCCTCGTCATGGGCCGGACGATGGCCATCCCCCGGCCCGCCTCGGTCCCGTCCTGCCTCCGGCAAATCAGCTCTTTGCCATAGGCCCGGATGACCTCCGCGAACAGCTCTGTCATCCCCGCACCCCCCGGAACACGAACCCGGTATCCCGGATGTAGGGGGCCATCAGCTCCATGGCCCTGCCGGACAGCTTTCCGCCAGTTCCGCCGCTCTCCCGGCGGACGCTCATGTCCCCGGCGGTGAGGGCGGTGATCTCCTCCGCCCCGCCGCAGTCCCGCAGCCAGTCCGCGGCCATCCACGCCGCCGCCAGAGGGTAGCGCCCCCCGCAGTCCTCGGGCGTTACGCCGTCCCGCAGCAGGCCGCCCAGCGCCTCACAGGCGGCGGCGCACAGCAGCCGCAGCAGCTCCTCGTCCCGTCCGGGGCACAGCCCCTTCACGATCTCCAGCACCGCGTCGGTCATATCCGCGCCCCCTTATCAGATGAGATAGGCCCCGTCGGCCATCTCCGGCTCCTGTCCCTCTTCGCCGTAGGGGAGCTGGGGCCGCCCGGTGAGCATCTTCTCGGTCTTTCCCCGGTACAGTTTGATGAGCCCCAGCAGTTCCTCCTCGTCCAGCTTGGCGCACACCCGCTCCAGCAGACCGTGATTGGCCCCCGGCTCGGCGATGCCCGCCAGCCGCGCCGTCTCCCGGCGCAGGCTCTTGAGGTACTTCCGGCCCAGCCGGGCCTCGTCCTCCAGCCGTTTTCCCGCGCTCTTGATGACCCCGGCCTTCCGCTGGGCGGGCACCGCCACGAAGGACCACTCATAGGCGTCGGTGGCCCCGGTGAGGACGCCGGCGCACACCTGCCCGTCGTACTCCTGTCCCTTTTCGTGGGGGCAGTCCTCCAGCGCCTCGCCGCAGATGGAGCAGATCACCTGCTCCACCGCGCAGCCCACGCTGACCTCCCGCTTGATGCCCCCGTCGATCTCGGCGATGAGGTCGGCGTTCTCCGCCGTGCGCATCATGTAGGCCCAGCCCTTCAAAAACTTGTAGGGCCGCCCGTCGGCGGTGACCACGCCGGGGTCGGCCACCACCTCGGTCCGATAGATGCGGGCCGTCTGGCCCTTGGCCGACCACTGGTGGTCGAACACCCCGGATACTCCCGGGAACAGCTCCGCCAGGGTGTCCAGCGCCCCATCGTCGAACCGCTCAAAGTCTCGGTCGATGTCGTTGTCGCACAGCCGCACCGCGAAGGTGTAGACCTCCTCCGCTGTCAGCTCCCGCCGGGCCAGCCGGTTGATGAGGGACAGATCCTCCCCCTCCGGCGTGCCGATGGCCTTCACCACCGCGTCCTTACTGATCTCCATTCCGTTCCTCCTCGATGGCCCCCGCCTGCGCCCGGTAGAGCGCGGCCCTGGCCTCCACTTCCTCGTCCTGCAGATTCACGTCGATCCAGTCGATGTCCACCCGGTCGTCATAGCCCTTCAGCCGCAGCCACAGCTCGCAGATCCGCTCCACCACCGGCTCCAGACTCCGCCGGATGGCGGCGATCTCGCTGGTGAGGATATCGGCCTGCTGGCTGCTCATCCGCTCGGTGGAGGACCAGCTGAGGCCCAGCAAAAAGGGCGGGATGCCCGTCTTTGCCACCAGCTGCTCCAGGATCTGCCGCACGGGGACCTCGCTGTCCAGCACCTGGTTGTCCGCGCCGATGGCTTTGATCTCCACGTCCCCGGCACACACAAAGTCCCGCACGGCCCCGTCCCGGCCGGCCTGCATAGCGGCGGACCACTCCCGCGCCACCTGCCGGCACCGCTCCTCGGCGAGCCCCGCCTCGGCGCCCTTGCACACCACCGCGAAGCGCACGTTGCCCGTCCGCTCCCAGTTCTTTCCGATGGCGTCGAAGATCTTGATGAGGATCTCGGCCAAAAAGGGCATGGACCGCAGCAGAGACACCCCGTAGGGCGACCCGGTCTCCGGCTGGAAAGGGGTGAACAGCAGCAGCTCCTGCCGGGGCAGCTCCCGCAGCTTCCCGTCGCTGTCCCTGGCCCAGAGGGTGAAGTCCAGCGGGCTGTCCCCCTCTTTGATCTCCACCCGGCCCACGTCGGCGCACAGCAGCGCCGCCACGCCCCGGCCGTCGGCGGCGGGCACCATCTCGCCCACCGCCCGGCCCGTCACCAGCATGGAGTCCAGGTAGCCGTCCAGGAAGGACTGGATGCCCCGCCGCCCCCGCCCGGTGGGGACGGTGCGGAGAAACCGCTCCATCCCCTCCTGGGCCCTGCGGTCCTTACAGCGGACGATCACGCCGCCGCTCAGCCGGATCAGCTTGTCGATGGCCGCGTCGATCACGGGGACCCCCTCCCGGATGGCCCGGTACAGGGCGGTCTCCCCACTCAGGAGGGGCACATAGCCGTCCAGCATGGCAAAGGGATGCCGTCCGGCGTCCCGGAGCTGGGCGGCGGCCGCCGCCCGCCCCGCCTGTTTTCGTCTCAGAAGGCCCATATCCCGCCTCCGATCAGATTCATTCCGCCGCGTTCATGGACAGGGCGCGGCTGGCGTCCTCAAAGATCTTGGCGTAGCCGGAGATGGTGGTGATGGCCGCCCGCTCCAGCTGCCGGTCGATGATCTTGTCGTACTCCACCATCACGTCGCCGGCCTTCACCATCTCCAGGGCATAGTTCTTGTCCAGGCCGATGATGGTGTCCTTGGGCATGGCGGAGGTGCGCAGCACCTTGGCCCCCATGGGGGTGATGAGTTTGCCGGTGCCGTGGAAGTCCAGCCCGGCGGCGGCGTCCTGCATCTGGCTCATGGCCAGCAGCTTGGTCATGGTGTCGGTGCCCACCAGCAGGGTGTTGAGCTGATAGGGCTCAAAGCTGTTCCAGAAATCCAGCAGGTCGTCATAGGTCAGCTTGCCGGCGGCGGCCACGTGGGAGACCTCCGCCTTGTTATCGTTGCCGTCTCCGTTGAGGATGACCTCGATGGCGTCCTCCAGGTGCATCCGCCCGATCTGGGCGCCGATCTGCCGCAGGGTGACGGAGAACAGGTCCAGCTTCTGGAATCGGATGGCCTCGTAGGAGGCCACCAGCATCCGCCCCCGCTTGTGGAGCTTTACCAGGCTGTCCCTGGTGCGCACGGTGGTCTGGGGGATGGCAGCCCCCTCGGCCACCCGCTTCAGATTTTTCTCATCCTCGGGCACGGAGGTGATGGAGCGGTAGTCCATCCCCTCGATGAGGGTCTCGGTGGCGGTGATGTCGGGGAGGATGTTGGCCTCCTCCATGCCCACCTTCACCGCCCGGGCGATGTACTCGGGGAACAGCACCGCCGACTGGGAGGTGGAGAAGAACTTGTCCACCAGATCGGAGCCGGCCCCCTTCACCTTGATGTCAAACCGCTTCAGCTGCCGCTGATAGGCGTCCAGCCCCTCCAGGGCGGTGCCCTTGTACTGCTCGCTGGGATCCATCTTCTCCAGCACCTGGGTGAAGGACCGGCCCGCCTCGTGGTACATGCCCTTCTCCAGCTTCACATTGTCGAATCGATAAGCCATATCTGATCTCCTCTCGATGTTTTTACAGCTTCACGGTGACGGTCTTGGCCGTCTCGTCCACCGCCAGCACCAGGCAGGTGAGCCCACCGTCCTCCGCCTTGGTCAGCATCCCCCTGCCGTCGCAGGTCAGGGCGCAGTAGCCCACGGTGGGCGCGGTCTCGCCGGAATAGCCCACCGTCACCGCCCCCGCGATCTGGACGGCCACCGCGCCGTTCCGCTGGCTGCCCGCCGTCACGCCGCAGGGCAGCGCGCCGCTCTCGCCCAGGCCCACGGTGGAGCTGCCGGTCAGCGCCACCGCCTGGCCGGCGGTCAGCTCCGCCCCGGTCAGGAAGGTGGCCACCGCCTGGCCCACGCCCTCAAAGCAAATCTCCATGTCTCATGCTCCTCTCATTGATGTGTATATGGAAATCCCTTTATAGGTCTCTCCCTCTGTTGTTTTGGTGTCATACACACCGCTCTACAAACGCCGCCGCAAGCGGCTCCTCCGTCTCCAAACTCATCACGAAGTATCGGATGTCATCCATGGCGTGGTCGTGTTCCTTGTGGACCCGGTCTTTTGTCCCGTCGTTCTCCCAGCGGTACAGTCCGAACTCCCGGAGGGCGGCTCCGCACCCCCTGCAGATGACTACCCTTTCCTCCTTCAGGGCCTCCGCCGTCCGCCGGATGCCCTCCAGCACCCGGTTGTCCGCCTTCCGCACCGGCCAGCCCTTCCGCCGCAGCGTCTCGATGAAGCTGGCCGCCGACGGATCTACGATCACCGCCTCGATCCGCCGTCCCCCGGCCAGCCGCTCCAGCTCCCGGGCATACTCCCCGTCGGTTTTCTGGCTTCCCTCCACGGCGGCGTCGTAGTAATACTCCTTCACCCGGTACCAGGTGTTCTCCCTCAGTCCCCACAGCCCGAAGGATGCCGGGTTCCGGGTGCCGTAGTCGCAGGAGATGCGCCACCGCTCGAAGCCCCCTCTGGGGGCGGGCCGCGCCTGTCCGGGATCGAAGAAGTCGTACACCAGCCCCTCCGGGGACGTCCACTCCCCCAGCACATACCGCCGGTAAAATGCCCCCTGGAACAGCCGCCGGTATCGCTCTTTCGTCCGCCGGGTCAGCGCCGGATTGTCGTCCATGGTGAAGCGGAGGTACAGCGCCCGCTTCTCCTCCGCCCTCTGGATCCACTCCCGGTAGAACCAGTGGGCCTGCCCCGCCGGATTGCAGGAGAACCACAGCTTGGCCTCCGGCACGGAGCACCGGGCGCAGGCCTGTTCCACAAAGGAGCGGGACATCAGCGCCACCTCGTCCAGTAGCGCCCCCGCCAGGGTCACCCCCTGGATGAGGGAGGCGCTCCCCGCGCCGCGCCCGCCGTACAGATAAAAGACGTTCTCCCGCCCTCCGCCCGAGAGGGCCACCTGGTTCTGGCCGGACCGCTCCTCCCATCGAAACCCCAGCCGCTCCAGCTCCCCCCGGACCGGGGTCAGGAGATTGCGCCGCACGGCGTTGATGGTGGGGGCGCACAGGCCGAACCGCTGCCGCTGGAACCGGGCCATGGCCCACAGGAAAAAGGAGATGGTCGCCGCGTAGCTCTTGCCGGAGCGCACCGCCCCGTCGCAGATCACAGCGTCATAACAGTCCGTTTTCCACCAGGTCAGCACCCTCCGCTGCTTGGGAGAAAACCGGGGCCCGCTCACCGCTCATCGCCGCTCTCCGCGTGGCCCAGCTCGTCCAGCAGTCTGTTCAGCTCCCGGTCATCCTGCCGGTCCAGCAGCTCGCCGATCATCTCAAACACCCGCACCTTATCGATGAACTTCATCTCGATGGCCCCGTTGGCGTGCCGCTTCAGCTCCGTGATCCCGGCCAAGTCCAGTCCCTTGATCTGCCTCAGATTCTTCTCTCCAAAATAGGCCAGCTTCACAGCGTCATTGGTCTTCCACTGGGCCAGCTTCCGCAGTTGGCACACCGCCTCGTTCCTCCGGCGCGACGTCCCGCTCTTTCCCTTTTCGCCCATGCCGAACCCCCTCCGCACCCCGTGACATACGGTGATTTGTTGCCCCTCCCGGTGCAAGGCGCAAAAAATCCCCGGAGCGAAAAACTCGCTCCGGGGACTCCCCATTTTGATCCAAATGTCACGCCTCCGCGCCCATCTCCCGCAGCAGCCGGGTGCGGAGGGCGGAGTACCGCCTGGTATGCCGGTCGTTGGCCACCATTTTGGCCATCAGCTCGTCGCTGCCCACCAGGATGAACAGCTCCCTGGCCCTGGTGATGGCGGTATACAGGACCCCCCGGGCCAGCAGGGAGGGCGGCACGTCGCTGAGGGCCAGGATCACCGCCCGGTACTCGCTGCCCTGGGCCTTGTGGACGGTGACGGCGTAGGCCGGCTCCAGCTCTCCCAGCAGCTCCGGGGGATAGACCACCAAATGCCCGTCGAAGGACACGGTGACCCCGCCTCCGCCCGCCTCCTGGATGATGCCCACATCGCCGTTGAACACCCCCATGTCCCGCTCGCCGGTGTTTGGGTCCTCCCAGAACAGGTCGTAATTGTTCTTCACCTGCATCACCCGGTCGCCCTCCCGGAAGATGTACTGCCCGAAGGCCCGCTCCCCCTTGCCCTCGGCGGGGGGATTGAGGGCGTCCTGCAAGGCCCGGTTGAGGGCGGCGGTGCCCGCCCCTCTCCGCCGGGTGGGGGACAGCACCTGGATCTGCTCCGGCGGGATGCCCATGTTTTTGGGCAGCCGGGTCTGGCACAGTTCCACCACGGTCTCCGCCGTCCGGGCGGCGTCCCGCCTGCCCAGATAGAAGAAGTCCCGGCTCCTGTTATCCAGCCTTGGCGCCTTCCCCTCGTTGACCCCGTGGGCGTTCATGACGATGGCGCTCTCCCTGGCCTGCCGGAAGATCTCGGTGAGCCGGACAGAGGGCACCACACCGCTGCGCAGCAGGTGATCCAGCACGTTCCCCGGCCCCACGGAGGGCAGTTGATCCGGGTCGCCCACCAGCACCAGCCGGCAGTCGGAGCGGAGGGCGGCCAGCAGCGCCGCCATGAGAGACATATCCACCATGGAGGTCTCGTCCACAATGACCGCGTCCGCCTCCAGAGGCTCGTCCTGATTTTTGGTAAAGGCCAGCATCCCGGTGAAGGGGTCCAGCTGGGTACACAGCAGCCGGTGGATGGTGGCCGCCTCCGTCCCGCAGGTCTCGGCCAGCTTCTTGGCCGCCCGCCCGGTGGGGGCCGCCAGGGCGGTCTCCAGCCCCAGCCGGTCGAACAGGGCCAGCACCCCCCGCAGGGAGGTGGTCTTGCCGGTGCCCGGCCCCCCGGTGAGCAGCATCACCTGCCGGGATGCCGCCAGCTCCACCGCCTCCCGCTGCTGCTCCGCGTATACGATGCCCTGCTCCTTCTCGATGCGCCCGATGAGCCGGTCCAGGTCGTCCGGCGCCCGCAGCTCGGCGGAGCACATCTCCCCCAGCCGCATGGCCACATAGCACTCCGCCTCATAGAGCTCCGCGGGATAGCAGGCGGTGACCCCCGCGATGTCCTCCCGGACCACCTCGCCCCGCCGGATCAGCTCCTCAAGCCCCTTGTCCAGGCAGTCCCCCTCCACGCCGATGAGGGCGGCGGTGGCCGCGAGCAGCTTCTCCCGGGGCAGAAACACGTGGCCGTTGTTGGCGTTGTGGTCCAGCTCGAACTGGAGGGCGGCCTCCACCCGCTGGGGGTCGTCCCCCGCCACCCCCAGCTCGATGGCCAGGGCGTCCACCTGGGCAAAGGGCACCTCCAGGGACCTGTCCGCCAGCAGGTACGGATTGTCCCGCACCACCTCCACCGCCACGTCGCCGAACCGTTTGTAGAGCGGCACCGCGGCGGCCAGGGGGAGCCGGTGTTCCGACAAAAACTCCGCCAGCCGCCGCATCCCCATCTGCTCCCGGAACGCCTCGCCGATGGCCCTGGCCCGCTTGGGGGTGATGCCCCGGATCTCGGCCAGCCGCTCCGGCTCGTTCTCGATGATCTCCAGGGCCTTTTCCCCGAATCGGTCCACGATCTGCCGCGCCGTCCCCATGCGGACGCCCTTGACGGCCCCGGAGGCCAGGTACTCAAAGATGGCCCGCTCTCCCTCCGGCAGCCGCCGGACCACCACCTCCGCCTTGAACTGCTCCCCGTAGCTGGGGTGGCGGCCCCAGGTGCCCTCCAGCTCCAGCCGCTCGCCGGGGGTGACGCCGGGCATACAGCCCACCACCGCCACGTCCCCCTTCTCGCCGCAGTCCAGCTTCAGCACCGTGTAGCCGTTCTCCTCGTTGCGGAACAGCACCGCCTCCACCGCGCCCTCGATGTGATTCCATTCCTGCCCTTCCGATCTCTCCACAGCCATGGCGGCCTCCTCAAACATTTGTTCTTTTCGCTATTGTAGCAAAAAACATTTCCATTTTCAACTGTGAATTTGGCGCGCATACTATCCTCACATGAAATACGAGGTGAGAAAGAATGCTGACCGAGACCCAACTGCTCAATCACATCTACCAGACCGCCCAAATGGGAGTGGAGGGCATCGACACGGTGCTGCGCTACGCCAAAAATCCCCATTTGGTCGACGCCCTCTCCGCCCAGCGCACCGAGTACGAAAAGCTCCAGTCCAGCGCCGACTCCATGCTCCACGCCCGGGGCGAGCCCTCCAAGGGCATCAGCCCGGTGGCCCGCCTGTCCTCCGAGGCCATGAGCACCATGAAGGCCATGACCGACCGCTCCTCCACCAACATCGCGGAGATGATGATCCAGGGCTCCACCATGGGGGTGACCAAGAGCCTGCGCACCATCCGGGACTGCGACCTGCACGACGGCGAGGTCCGGGCCCTGGCGGACAAGCTGCTCCACACCGAGCAGTCCAACATCGAGGAAATGAAACAATTTCTCTGATCAGAAAAGGCCCCGGCTTCCGCCGGGGCCTTGCTGCTGTTATGCGGTTTATTCCAGCTCAAACGCGCCGGTGTAGAGCTGATAGTACTTGCCCTTTTCGGCGATGAGCTTGTCGTGGCTGCCCCGCTCGATGATGCGGCCCTGCTCCAGCACCATGATGACGTCGGAGTTCTGGACGGTGGACAGCCGGTGGGCGATGACGAACACGGTGCGCCCGGTCATGAGGGCGTCCATGCCCCGCTGGACGATGGCCTCGGTGCGGGTGTCGATGGAGGAGGTGGCCTCGTCCAGGATCATCACCGGCGGGTCGGCCACGGCGCACCGGGCGATGGCCAGCAGCTGCCGCTGGCCCTGGGACAGGTTGGCCCCGTTGCCGGTGAGCATGGTATCATAGCCGTCGGGCAGCCGGGTGATGAAGTCGTGGGCCCCGGCCAGCTCCGCCGCGGCGATACACTCCTCGTCGCAGGCGTCCAGGTTGCCGTAGCGGATATTCTCCATCACGGTGCCGGTGAACAGGTTGGTGTCCTGGAGCACGATGCCGAGAGACCGGCGCAGGTCGGCCTTTTTGATCTCCATGATGTCGATGCCGTCATAGAGGATCCGGCCCTTGTGGATGTCGTAGAATCGGTTGATCAGGTTGGTGATGGTGGTCTTGCCCGCGCCGGTGGCCCCCACGAAGGCCACCTTCTGGCCGGGCTCGGCGAACAGGGTGATGTCGTGGAGCACCGTTTTCTCCGGCACGTAGCCGAAGTCCACGTTCTGGAACCGCACGTCGCCGGTGAGCCTGGTGTAGGTAAAGGAACCGTCCGCCTGGGGGACCTTCCAGGCCCACACGTTGGTCCGCTGGGAGCACTCCTCCAGGGAGCCGTCGGCCCGCTCCTTCACGTTGACCAGGGTCACCTTCCCCTCGTCGGTCTCGGGCTGCTGGTCCATCAGGTCAAAGACCCGCTGGGCGCCCGCCATGCCCATGACGATGGGGTTCACCTGCTGGGACACCTGGCTGATGCTACCGGAGAACTGCCGGGTCATGTTCAGGAAGGGCACCACCACGCTGATGCTGACGGCCATGCCGGACAGGCAGGGGTTGGGGGCGTTCAGGATGAGCATCACCCCGCCCACGATGGCGCAGGCGGCGTAGATGATGTGGCCCATGTTGTTGAGGATGGGCATCAGGGTATTGGCGTAACGGTTGGCGGCCTTGGAGTCCTCGTAGAGCTGGTCGTTGAACCCGACGAAGTCCTTTTTGGTCTCGGTCTCGTGGTTGAAGACCTTGACCACCTTCTGGCCCTCCATCAGCTCCTCCACAAAGCCCTCCAGCCGGGCCACGGACTTCTGGGTGCGGCGGAAGTATTTGGCGGAGCCGCCCCCCACCTTGCGGGTAACGGCGATCATGATGACCACCCCCGCCAGCACCACCAGGGTCAGGGGCACGCTGAACCACACCATGATAAAGAAGTTGGTGATGACGATGACCGCGGAGTTCAGCAGGTTGGGCAGGGACTGGGAGATGAGCTGCCGCAGGGTGTCGATGTCGTTGGTGTAGAAGGACATGATGTCCCCGTGGCTGTTGGTGTCAAAGTAGCGGATGGGCAGATCCTGCATCCCGTCGAACATCCTGCAGCGCAGCTTTTTCAGGGTGCCCTGGGTGATGATGGCCATGAGCCGGTTCCACAGGAACACGCTGAACAGGGACACCGCGTATAGCGCCGCCAGCACGATGATGATCCCGAAGATGCGGCCCGAGGCCCCCGCCCAGTCCTTAGTGGGCCAGCACTCCTCGATGATGGCGATGACCTTCTGCATGAACAGGGAGGGGACGGCGCTCACCGCGGCGCTGAACAGGATACACAGCAGCGTCACCGGCAGCATCACGGGGTAAAAGCCGATGAGGGTGCGCCAGATGCGTTTCAGGGTGGGGCCGAGCTTCACATTAGGCTTCATTCCCGCTCACCTCCCGCCTTGTTCTGGGAGTGATAGATCTCCTGGTAGATGGGGTTGGAGGCCAGCAGCTCCTCGTGGGTGCCCACGGCGGCGATGGCGCCCCCGTCCAGGATGAGGATGCGGTCGGCGTCCTCCACCGAGGCCACCCGCTGGGCCACGATGATCTTGGTGGTCTCGGGCAGATACTCCCGGAAGGCCTTGCGGATGAGGGCGTCGGTCTTGGTGTCCACGGCGGAGGTGGAGTCGTCCAAAATCAAAACCTTGGGCTTTTTCAGCAGGGCCCGGGCGATGCAGAGCCGCTGCTTCTGGCCGCCGGACACGTTGGTGCCCCCCTGCTCGATGTAGGTGTCGTACCCGTCGGGGAACTGGCTGATGAACTCGTCGGCCTGGGCCAGCTTACACGCGTGGACCAGCTCCTCGTCGCTGGCGTTCAAATCGCCCCAGCGCAGGTTCTCCTTGATGGTGCCGGAGAACAGCACGTTCTTCTGCAGCACCACCGACACCGCGTCCCTGAGGGCGGTCAGGTCGTAGTCCCGCACATCCACGCCGCCCACCTTCACCTCTCCCCCGGTCACGTCGTACAGCCGGGAGATGAGCTGGATCAGGGTGGACTTGGAGGAGCCGGTGCCGCCCAGGATGCCGATGGTCTCGCCGGAGCGGATGTGGAGGTCCACGTCGGACAGGGCCATGCGCTGGGCGTGCTCGGAGTAGCGGAAGGACACGTGATCGAAGTCGATGGAGCCGTCCTTCACCGTCTCCACGGGGTCTTCCGGGCTGGCGATGGTGGAGGTCTCCTCCAGCACCTCGGCGATGCGCCGGCCCGACTCCACCGACATGGTGATCATCACGAACACCATGGACAGCATCATCAGGCTCATGAGGATCTGGAAGCTGTAAGTCATCAGGGCGGACATCTGCCCCACGTTCAGGGCGGCGCCGCCGGTGCTGATGATGATCCGGGAGCCCAGAGAGGCGATGAGGATCATGCCGGTGTACACGCAGAACTGCATGATGGGGCTGTTCAGGGCCAGGATCTTCTCCGCCTTGGTAAAGTCGATGCACACGTCCTCGGCGGCGGCGTTGAACTTCTCCTTCTCATAGTCCTCCCGGACAAAGGACTTGACCACCCGCATGGCCTGCACGTTCTCCTGGATGGACTCGTTCAGCCGGTCATACTTGCGGAACACCCGCCGGAACAGGGGCATGGTCTTCCAGATGACCAGGGACAGGCCCACCAGCAGCACCGGGATGGTGAACAGGAAGACGAAGGCCAGGGACCCGCCCATGGTGTAGGCCATGAAGAAAGAGAACACCAGCATGAAGGGGGAGCGGATGGCCCCCCGGATCAGCATCATAAAGGCCATCTGCACGTTGGTCACGTCGGTGGTGAGCCGTGTCACCAGGGAGGACGTGGAGAACTTGTCGATGTTGGCGAAGGAGAACCCCTGGATGGCGAAAAACATATCCTGCCGCAGGTTCCGGGCGAACCCGGTGGAGGCGATGGCGCAGGTGGTGCCCGCCGCCCAGCCCATCACCAGGGAGAAGCCCGCCAGCAAAATCAGCGCCCCGCCGAACCGAACGATGACGTCCAGCCCGCAGCCGGCCTCGATCTGCTTGATGAGCTCGGCCATGACCATGGGGATGACGCACTCGGCGATCACCTCGAAGGACACCAGGATGGGCGTGGCGATGGTCGTGGCCTTGAACTCCCGGACCGACGCCGCTAACCGTTTCAACATATCTGCAAAAAACTCCTTTCCCGGCTCTTACCGCCCGGAGCAAGGCCGGGCCGACGCCGTAAACTATACAGTTTGGCACATAGTATATACTCATCCCGCCCAACATGAAAGCGTTATTTTGTACAAAATTACGCTCTGTAAAAAAATATATGTGATTAACATATGATAGTCCCTCTCTCCTTCCCTCTTGACACCATCCGCCGCCCGTGGTAATATACTGGGGCGACAAGAGAATATCGCGATGAACGCCTTTCAGTAGTCCGTTTCGGAAGCGTCAGAGAGGGGCCGCCGCCGGCTGCAAGCGGCCCTCGTGGAAGGACGGCGCGAATTGCGGGCGGGAGCGAGGGGGACATGGGCGCCCTCCGCGTGGCTGCGTCAAAGCCTTCGAGCGATAAACGAGAGTGGAACCGCGAACGATCTTCGCCTCTCATGCCTTCGGGCGTGGGGGGATTTTCTTTTTTGAGGAGCGATCATTATGACCCGATTGGGCGAGACCCTGCGGGCCTATCAGGCCCGCGACCCGGCGGCCCGGAGCCGGCTGGAGATCTTCCTGCTATACCCCGGCGTCCACGCCGTCATCTACCACCGCATCGCGCACTTCTTCTACCAACACAAGCTGAAATTCATCGCCCGGTGCGTCTCCCAGTGGTGCCGCTGCTGGACGGGGATCGAGATCCACCCCGGGGCCCGGATCGGCCGACGGCTGGTCATGGACCACGGCATGGGCATCGTCATCGGCGAGACCGCCGAGATCGGGGACGACTGCCTGATCTACCACGGGGTCACCCTGGGCGGCACCGGCAAGGACCAGGGCAAGCGCCACCCCACCATCGGCAACAACGTGCTGATCTCCACCGGCGCCAAGGTGCTGGGCCCCTTCAAGGTGGGGGACGGCGCCCGCATCGCCGCCAACGCCGTGGTCCTGTCCGAGATACCCCCCAACGCCACCGCCGTGGGCGTCCCCGCCCGGGTGGTGCGCATCGCGGGCGAGAAGGTGGACTTCGCCGGGCGGGTGGACCAGATCAGCGTGTCCGACCCGATCCAGAAGGAGCTGCAGGCCCTGAACTCCCGGGTGGAGTGGCTGGAGCAGCTCGTCGAGCGCCAGGCCGCGGACCTGGCCGGCGAGCCCTTCCTCAAAGCCGCTGAAAATTACGTCCCAAAGGATAACCCGTCAGATAAGGAGAATTGACGTCATGCAATTATACAATTCCGCCACCCATAAAAAAGAGGAATTCACCACCCACACCCCCGGCCGGGTGGAGATGTACACCTGCGGCCCCACCGTCTACCACTTCGCCCACATCGGCAACCTCCGCTCCTACATCATGGAGGACGCCCTGGAGAAATACCTCCGATACGAGGGATACGATGTGAACCGGGTCATGAACATCACCGACGTGGGCCACCTCAGCTCCGACGCCGACACCGGCGAGGACAAGATGCTGAAGGGCGCCCGCCGGGAGCACAAGACGGTGATGGAGATCGCCAGATTCTACACCGACGCCTTTTTCGACGACTGCCGCAAGCTGAACATCAAGACCCCGGAGGTGGTCCAGCCCGCCACCGGCCTCATCGACGAGTTCATCAAGGTGGTCCAGGGCCTGATGGACAAGGGCTATGCCTACTTCGCCGGCGGCAACGTCTACTTCGACACCTCCAAGCTGGATCGCTACTATGTGTTCAACGACCATGACGAGGAGGACCTGGCCGTGGGCGTCCGGGAGGGCGTGGAGGAGGACCTGAACAAGCGGAACAAGAACGACTTTGTCCTCTGGTTCACCAAATCCAAGTTCGAGGACCAGGCGCTCAAGTGGGACTCCCCCTGGGGGGTGGGCTACCCCGGCTGGCACATCGAATGCTCCTGCATCTCCATGAAGTATAACGGCGAGTATCTGGACCTCCACTGCGGCGGCGTGGACAACGCCTTCCCCCACCACACCAACGAGATCGCCCAGTCCGAGGCCTACCTGGGCCACCCCTGGTGCAGGCAGTGGTTCCACGTCCACCACCTGAACTCCGACAATGGCAAGATGTCCAAGTCCAAGGGGGAGTTCCTCACCGTCTCCCTGCTGGAGGAGAAGGGCTACGACCCCCTGGCCTACCGCTTCTTCTGCCTCCAGAGCCATTACCGCAAAGCGCTGGTGTTCTCCTGGGAAAACCTGGACAACGCCGCCAAGGCCTATCAGAAGCTGGTGAAGCGGATCGCCGCCCTCAAGCCGGCGGACGGCCCCGTGGACCAGGCGGTCCTGGCCGAGTACAAGGCCACATTCATCGAGCGGGTGGGGAACGACCTGAACACCGCTCTGGGCGTGACCTGCCTTTACGACGCCCTGAAAGCGGATACCAACGACGCCACACGCCTGGCCATCCTGGACAGTTTCGACCGGGTGCTGTCCCTGTCCCTGCTGGACAAGGCCGCGGAGCTCCGGGCTAAGGAGGCCGCCCAGGCGCGGGCCTCCTCTGCCTCCGGCGGGTTCACCGTCACCGGCGAGGGGGACCCGGAGATCGACGCGCTGGTACTGCGGCGGGCGGAGGCTAAGAAGGCCAAAAACTTCGCCGAGGCCGACCGCATCCGGGACGAGCTGAGGACCCGGGGCGTCGAGATCACCGACGTGCCCGGCGGCGCGGTCTGGAAAAAAATATGATAAAAAGACCGTCCCGGCCAGACGCCCTGGGACGGTCTTCTATTTTTTGTAAAAAATGCCTGAAAGCCTTGATATTTCAGCGTTTTCCCATATTGACAGGGCGGCCGCCCCTCTGATAGAGTAGAGGCGTAAAAAGGGCGTAAAAGAGGGCGTGCCGGCAGCGGTACGGCACCGCGTATGATCCCGGAAGGAGGAACCCATATGAAGAAAAGGAAAGGCACGAGATGTCTGGCGCTCCTGCTCTGCGCCGCTCTGCTCGTCGGAATGATGGGGGTGCTCGTCTTGCCCGCGTCGGCCGCTGGCGGGACCTGCCAGCACACCATGACCACCCGGACGGTGACTCGGACCGACTGCGTATATGGCTCCTGCGAGACATCGATCACGGAATGTACCAAATGCGGCTTCGCCTACATGACCGCCACGCGGCCCGCGGGGGCGTATGCCCATGGCGAGCATCACTTCACCACAATGACCTTCCCCAGCGAAACCTGCACCGCCCACGGCGCCGTGGTGAATGTGTGCTCTGCCTGCCAGTTCACGCAATTGGTCACCAGGGGCGGCCACCAGTGGTCTGACTGGGAGACGGTCTCCAGCGGCGCCGGTCCCTGCGCGGTCAAGACGGAACAGCGCGCCTGCGCATGCGGCGCTGTGGAAAACCGATCCTCCGGCGGGCATGACTGGAAGATCACTTACACCGACGCCACCTGTACCGAGCCCGGCAAGCGGGTACAGACCTGCTCGGTGTGCGGCGAGCGCTCGGAGGCCGTGACCCAGCCCGCTCTGAACCACCTGTACCAGTCCGGCACGCTGTGTACCGATGAGCGCACCTGCATCCGCTGCGGCGACGTCCAGCCCGGCGTGTCCCACACGCTGAACTATGTGGACGCCGGGGATGGCCACTACCAGACCTGCTCGCGGTGCAGCTATACCACCCCTGTCAACAAACACTTTGACTCCGGCGACGGCTGCTGCGTCTGCGGCCGCCAGGTTGGTTCCGGCAAGTGCTCCCACCAGTGGACCATCGAGAACAAAACCAGCACTTTCACCCATCGGGAAAAATGCGCCCTCTGCGGCGAGACCAAGAGCGTCAACTGCACTCAGTCCACCCTCTACACCCCCCGCACCGACTGCACCACCACCGAGTACTGCTCCTGCGGCAACGTGCGCAGAGAGCCCCAAAAAAACCACAACTTCGGCACCTGGCGCTGCACTGACAGCACCCACACCCACGCCTGCCTGAACTCCGGCTGCCAGTACGGCCAGACTCCCGAGCCCCACACCTACCAGACCGTCAGCGGCGGCCTGAAGAAGTGCGTCGTCTGCAACTACACCGATCCCAAGTCCCTGGCCTCCCACACCCACGTCTGGGGCGTGTGGACCTCCGGCGGCGGCAGCAGCCACTCCCACGCCTGCACCGTTCCCGGCTGCAGCGCTGTTCAAAGCGCGAACCACAGCTTCGGCGCGGCCAACTGCAAGGGCGAGGCGGTCTGCAGTGACTGCGGCGCCACCGTCACCGGCCGTCCCGCCGGCGCCCACAGCGGCGGCACCGAGATCAGGAACGCCGTGGCCGCCAAGGTCGGCGAACCCGGCTACACCGGCGACACCTACTGCCTGGGCTGCGGCCAGATGATCAGCTCCGGCAGCAGCATCCCCGCCCTGACCGCCGCCCACACCCACAGCTACGCCTCCACCTGGAGCCAGGACGGCGCCCACCACTGGAGGGCCTGCTCCTGCGGCGAAAAGGTGGATTACGCCGAGCACACCTTTAAAGACGGCGTGTGTACCGTCTGCGGCGCGGCCGATCCCAACTACAAGGCCCCCCAGGACCACATCCACAGCTGGAACGGCAAGTGGGCCGCCAGCGCCACCGAGCACTGGCACGCCTGCTCCGGCTGCGGCGAGACCGCTGACCGCGGGGAACACATCGTCGTCACCGAGGGCAATATCCAGAAGTGCGAGGTCTGCGGCATGACCCTGGGCGAGATCAGGGAACAGGAGAAAGAGGAGCAGAAGTCCGCGATGAAGCAGGCCTATGTCAAACAGGCCGCCAAGGAGTTCAATGACGTCAAGGAAAAGGACTGGTTCTCCGGCGCTGTGGGCTGGGCTGTGCAGAACAGCGTGACCAACGGCACCAGCGCCCAGGACAAGGTCTTCTCCCCCGACGCCGCCTGTACGCAGGAGCAGATCCTCACCATGCTGTACCGCGCCGAGCGCGTCGCGGCCGATCCCAGCTTCCAGGCCGACTTCTCTGACATGGCGGCAGCCCGGGCCTGGGCCGCCGAAAAGGGCATCATCAGCGCCGGCTTCGATCCCAACAAGTACTGCACCCGCGCCACCGCCGTGTACTATATGTGGAAGGCCGCGGACAGCCCCAAGGCCGCTGACAGCGTCTCCTTTGTCGATGTGGCCGCCGGTTCCGACTATGAGCAGGCCGTCGCCTGGGCGGTGGCCAACGGCGTCACCAACGGCACCAGCACCCAGGACAGGATCTTCTCCCCCGACGCGGTCTGCAACCGCGGCCAGATTGTCACCTTCCTCTACCGCGAGGCGGTAGAGCCTCTGATGTAAGATAACTGCAATACCAAAGAGCGGCCAGCCGGAGGTCCCGGCTGGCCGCTCTTTCGCGTCTCGTTATCCGCCCAGCTCCTTCAGGGCGGGCAGGGCGTTCCCGTCGTAGTCGAATAGGGTCTGGTTGGCCCACTCGTTTCCGCCGGGGCCGGGGTCGCCCACATAGAGCCAGCCCTCCCGGTTGGCCCACTGGCTCCCGGGGATGGGCAGCCAGCAGGGCTCCCACCAGCAATAGCCCGCCGCCCTGGGGGTGTCCCGCAGCAGGGCGATCAGGTCGTGGAGGAAGGCCCGCTGGCCCTCCGGGGTCATGGGATAGTCGATCTTCTCCACCAGGGATGGCTTGGTGGCCATGTCCTTCCGATCCTCCGGGGCCAGATCCTCGTACTCCCGGTAGTTCTCCATGGTGAAGCCCATGGAGGTCTCCACCACGATCATCTCCTTGCCGTACCGCTCCGCCAGATCGGCCATGTTGGCTCCCAGGCCGGACATGGGCCCGTGCCAGAAGGGGTAGTAGCTGAGGCCGATCACGTCGAAGTCCGCGCCGCCGTTGGCGAAATAGTTGTCGAACCACCGGCGGTACAGGGCGTTGTCGCCGCCGGCGTCCAGGTGGATCATCACCGGCAGGGCGGGATCATAGGCCCGCGCGGCGCGGACGCCGGCGCTGACCAGCCGGGCGATGGCAGGGTAGTTGGGCGTTTTCCCCACCGGCCACAGCAGACCGTTGGACAGCTCGTTCCCCACCGCGGCCATCTGGGGGGGCACCCCGGCCTCCTTGAGGGCGGCCAGCGTTTCGGCGGTATAGTCCCCCACCGCGGCGGCGAGACCAGCCTCATCCAGCCCCCGCCACCCCTTGGGGATGACCTGCTTGCCCGGGTCGGCCCAGAAGTCGGAGTAGTGGAAGTCCAGCAGCCAGTCCAGCCCCAGCTCTTTCGCCCGCCTTGCCAGGGCGATGACGCAGTCCAGATCGCAGCCGCCGGCGCCGTAGGGCACGCCCTCGGCGTTGTAGGGGTCGTTCCACAGGCGCAGCCGGATGGTGTTCACCCCGTAGCGCTTCAAAATTGCCATGGGGTCGTCCTGCCGGCCGCCGTCGTAGAATTTCCCGCCGCGGGCCTCCACCTCCAGCAGAGAGGACAGGTCCGCGCCGATCATCCATTTCCTCATGCCCGCGTCAGTCCTCCAGCGCGTCGAAATCGAACCGTTTGAGCATGTCCCGGTAGCGGAACCGGGCCAGCTGATTGGCCTTCAGCACCTCTTCCTCGGTGCCGGTGTACTCGCAGCGGATGCAGTAGTACTCGCCCTTGTCGGCGTCGAAAAACATATCGATGTCCAGCTCCCGCATGAAGCAGGAGGGGCAGCGGTAGTTCAGTTTGCCCTTTCCAGCCTGAGCCATGTGGTAAAGCCCTCCTTTTCACTCAGTGTGCCGGTGTAACCGATGGTGAACATGGGACTGAAGGCGTAGCCCTCCTTCACGTAGCCCGCCTTGTCCGCGCCCTCGGCGGCCAGGGAGACCCGGGTGCGGATGGGGGGCAGCACGCAGGCGGCCTCCTCCGCGCCGGCCAGGGACAGCTCCCGGCAGCGGTACTCGTAGGGCAGCGTCTCCACCGTGTCCCCCGCCCTCAGGGACAGGGTGAGGGAGCTCATGTCCTCGGTGTACTCGGTGGTGCCGTAGCAGCCCACCATGTACTCGTTGATGGTGACCTTTTCCGCCGGGTCGGAGCTCTCCAGCAGCTTCCGCTCGATCCGAATGACGCTCTCCCCCTCGGGGAAGGAGAGGACGGTCTGCACCTTGATCCTGAGCCCGCCGGCAAAGGCGATCTCCACCGGGTCCAGGGTGAGTTTGCGGGTCTTTCCCTCCTGGGAGAAATGGGCCTTGGTGCGGCACTGGCACAGGTCCACCTCCTCGCCGTTCCAGCAGAGCTTGGCGCTGCGCACCGTGCCCTCCCCGGCGTAGTGGGTGAAGTAGCCCGCTCGGTATTTCTCCTGGATCAGGAAGGGATAGCTGGCGTCCTGGATGTGGGGGGTGCCGATGCCCACCGGCCACTCCAGCTTGGCGGCGTAGGGCCGCAGATCCACGATGGCGCCCCCCTGGTCCATGTTGACGCAGGCCCGCATAAAGGGGTCGCAGTACCAGAAGAGCTGCTTTTCGCTGCCGTACAGGATGTCCCGCCACAGGGCACACTCGGGCTCGGTATAGCCCTTCACCGCCCGGTAGTGGCCGGCGAACTCCGCCATAGTCATGTCCACCAGCTTGCCCTCTTTTTTCAGCTTGCCGTAGTAGGCGCAGCCGTCCTCGTAGGACTTGAGCAGCAGCTCGTAGGGGGCCTCCCACCGGCCCATCTTGTTCATCCAGCCGGGGCCCACGAACATCATGTTATAGGCGTAGCCGTTGTTGTAACGGGCCAGGTGGCGGTACTGGTCGATCAGGTTGTAGAGATAGGGGTACTCCCAGGTGGAGGTGTCGTAGATCATGCCCCGCAGCACGTTCTGGGGATGGGTGCCGAAGTTGGAGCCGTTGCCGTCGTAGCAGGCGATGAGGTCCCGGCTCAGATGGGGGATGGCCACGATGCCGCTGTCCTCCTCCTCGTTGGCGGCGGGGGCGTGGGTGTTCACCTTGGAGGGGATCCAGGGCGCCCAGGGGCCGCCGTCCATGAAGGTGTACCAGGAGTTGTTGCAGGTGTGGTAGGCCTTGGGGCCCTCCTCCCAGCAGGTGGCCACGGCGCACTTCACCATGGGGTACTTCCCCTTGATGTAGTTGATGAGCTCCGCGTCCATGTAGTAGGAGCCGGTGGACTCCGGGTAGGACCCGAACCGCTCGTAGAACTTGCCGAACACGTCGTCCACGATGGCCATCTTGTCCTCCATGGAGAACATCCAGATGCAGAAGTCCTTGGTCTTGTACTTCTGCCGGAACTGCTCACAGGGCAGGCCCAGGAGGGTCAGGGCGATCTCGTCCCCGTACTTCTCATGGTGTTCCTTGGCCAGGGACACCGCCTCGTCGTTGAACAGAGAGGCGTAGGTCATCTGGATGGTGGTCTTGAGGCCGTTTTTGTGAGCGCACTCCTGCTGGATCTTGAAAATATCCAGGCTCTCGGTGAGCAGGGTCTTCCTGCCCAGATCCTCCGCCTTCCCGTGGCCGGTGACCTTTTCGGCGTACTCCGGCACCATCTCGGGGCGGTGGATGATGTTCAAAATGAGCTTGTCCATTCATCATCCTCCTTTTCATTCGTGACCGCCGCCGCGGGCGGGCCCGCGGGGGTCTGGTCCTGTGTTAAAGATAACACCCCGTTTTGCCCCTTGTCAATCCCTTCCTGCGAAATGCCTCCCCGCTTTGGACGCAGTTTTCAAAACTTTTGGTGGAAATCCCCGCCCGAACATGGTACGATGGGGAAAACAGCCGGAGCGCGGCTCCGTGAAGAAAAAAGGAGGCCATTTCATGCGCCGGATCGATCTCAACGGGGGCTGGACCTTCACCATGGACGGCTCCGCCCAGCCGGTCTCCCTGCCCCACGACTTCTCCATCGGCCTTCCCCGCTCGCCCCACAGCCCCATGGGGGGCCCGGGGGGCTGGTTCCAGGGGGGCAGAGGGGTCTATGAGCGCCCCCTGTCCCTCCCCCCCGCCGCCAAAACGGTGCTGGTGTTCGAGGGCTGCCAGGGAGTGGCGGAGGTCTCCCTCAACGGGGAACGGCTGGCCGTTCACCCCTACGGCTACACCGAGTTCCACGTGGACCTGACCGGCAGGCTCACCGGGCAGGATACCCTCGCCGTGGCGGTGGACCACACCCAGCTGCCCGACAGCCGGTGGTACCCCGGCAGCGGTCTCTACCGGCCGGTGTGGGCCGCCCTGGGGGACGAGATCCACATCCCCCTGTGGCACACCTGCGTCACCACGGAGGAGCTGACGGATGAGCGGGCGGTGATCCGGGTGGCCTCCGCCATTGAGAACATGGGCAAAGTCCGGGACGTCCCCGTGTCCCTGGAGATCCTTGACCCCGGCGGCGCCCCCGCCGCCCGGCTGGACTGGACTGAAAAGGCCGCCCCCGGCGTCATCGGATTCACGCGGCGGGTGGAGCTGCCCTATCCCGCCCCCTGGAGCCCGGACAGCCCCACCCTGTACACCGCCGTCCTCACCGCGGGCGGGGACGCGGAGCGGACGGCGTTCGGCCTTAGGGCCCTTGCCCTCTCCCCGGAGACGGGGCTCACTCTCAACGGCAAACCGCTGAAGCTCCGGGGGGGCTGCGTCCACCACGACAACGGCCCCCTGGGGGCCTGCGCCCATCCCGACGCGGAGCGCCGCAAGGCGGCCAAACTGAAGGCAGCCGGGTTCAACGCCGTCCGCTGCGCCCATGATCCCCCCAGCGCCGCCTTTCTGGACGCCTGCGACGTCCTCGGCCTGCTGGTCGTCGACGAGGCCTTCGACTGCTGGCAGAACGGCAAGAACCCCCACGACTACCACCGATGGTTTTACGACTGGTGGCAGACCGACCTGTCCGCCATGATCCTCCGGGACCGCAATCACCCCTCGGTGCTGCTGTACAGCATCGGCAATGAGATCCGGGACCGATCCTCCCCCCAATGCGCGGCCCTGTCCCGGCAGCTTGCGGACTTTGCCCGCGCCCTGGACCCCACCCGCCCCGTCACCTGCGGGGTGGACGGCATCTTCATCGAGGGCGGCCAGTGGCAGGAGGTGCTGTCCGGCGTGGTGAACGGGGACGGCCCCTCCCCCGGGGACGCGCCTCCCGAGGTGCTGGAGCTGATGGAACAGGCCGGCTTCCAGCCCCACGACTGGGGGGCCGCCACGGAACAGCTCATCGCCCCGCTGGATGTGGCCGGCTACAACTACCTGGACTACCGCTACTCCTCCGACCGCCGCCGCTTCCCGGAGCGGATCATTATGGGCACCGAGAGCTTCCCCAAGCTGATGGCCCGGATCTGGCGGCACACGGTGGAGAACCCCAACGTCATCGGGGACTTCACCTGGACCGCCTGGGACTACCTGGGGGAGAGCTCGGTGGGCCACGCCGCCTACGGGGACGGCGCCCCCCTGTACGCCGCGGACTTCCCCTATCACCTGGCCACCTGCGGCGATTTCGACATCTGCGGCCGCCTCCGGCCCCAGGGGAAATGCCGCCGGGTGGTGTGGGGGCTGGAGCGCTCCCCCGTGCTGGCGGTGCTGCCCCCGGAGCTCGCCGCCCTGCCCGAGCGGGTCACCGCCTGGGGCTGGCCCGACGTGGAGGAGTGCTGGACCTTCCCCGGCGGCGAGGGCAGGCCCGTCCGGGTGGAGGTGTACTCCAACGCGCCGGAGGTGGAGCTGTCCCTGAACGGCGAGGTCCTGGGCCGGGCCGCGCCCATCGACTGCAAGGCGGTGTTCGCCGTCCCCTACCGCCCCGGCGTCCTCCGGGCGGTCAACCTGCGGGACGGCCGCCCTGCAGAAACTGCTGAGCTGTCCACCGCCGGGGCCCCCGCCGCCCTGGCCCTCCTCCCGGAGACGGAGACCTGCCGGGTGGGCGGCCTGCTCTACCTGTGGACGGAGGCGCGGGACGATCAAGGCCGCCCGGTCCCCTGGGCGGAGTTGGACCTGTCCCCCGCCGTCACCGGCCCGGCGGAGATCGTCGCCTCCGCCTCCGGCGACCCGGAGACGGAGCACGTCTACACCGATCCCTCCTGCCGGACCTGGCGGGGCCGCGCCCTGTTTATCCTCCGGGGGACCGCCCCGGGAGCGGCGGAGGTCTCCCTCTCCGCCCCCGGCCTCACCCCCGCAAAGTTGACCTTCCCCGTCCTGCCGTGACGGGACGCGAAAGAGGACCCCGGCTCGATGAGCCGGGGTCCTTCTGTTTTACTTGCCGCCGATCACTGGGACTTTTTCTTTTTGTTGTAGACCACGACGCCCACGATCACCGCGGCGATCACTACCACCACCACAGCGATGATCGCGGCGATCAGGCCGCCGTTCCCGGTGGAGGGAGGGGCCTCCGGGGCCGCGGTGGGCGGGGCGCTCTCCTCAGGGGCGCCGGGGGCGGGCGCGGACGCGCGGGTCAGCACCAGGGCCGAGATGGGGGCCACCTGAGCGGCGCCGCTCACGGTGTCCAGCACCTCCGTCCCGGCGCGCTCGCCGTCGACGTATACGTCCCACTGGCCCTCCGGGAGGGTGACGCTCTCCTCTGCGTTGTTGGGGTTAAAGATGACGAAGATAGCGTCGGCCGTCTCCCCGTTGACCCCGCCGCTGATCTGGAGGGCCACCACGTTCTCGGGCAGGTCCTCCATGATGGCGATGTGGGCCTTCACGTCCTCGGCGGTGGTGAGGCGCAGGGCCCCGTGGGCCTTGCGGAAGGCGATGAGCCCCTTGTAGTACTGGAACACACTGTCGTACTCCGCCTCGTCCAGGTCAGACCATTTGATGGCGTTGACCTCGTCGGAGGCGTTATAGCTGTTCTCGTTGTAGGAGCCGTCGGGATTCACCTTGCTGCGGAGCATCTCCTCCCCCGCCTGCATAAAGGGGATGCCCTCGGCGGTCAGGTAGAAGGCCGCGGCCAGGTTGTTCATCCGCACCTGGTCGGCCCGGGACGCGCTGGCCGTGGAGAGGGTGATGCGGTCGATGAGGGTGTTGTTGTCGTGGCAGGAGGCGTAGTTCACGCTCTGGGCGGGGGTCTTGCACCAGGAGTTGAGCCCAAAGAACAGCTGGCTCATGATGGTGACCTTGCCGGTGGCCCCGGAGACGAAGCCGGGGGCCTTGTCGAACACGCTGCCCTTCAGGGCGTCCCGGATGTTGTCGCTGAAGAAGGCGAAGCCCGGGATCCTGTGGGAGCTGGGCTGGGTAGTCATGATCACGTCGTCCTTGGTCGCATTGGTGTTCATGACCCAGCCCTCGCCGTAGAAGATCACGTCGGGGTGCTTGGCGTGGACCGTCTCCACCACCTTGCTGATGGTGTCTATGTCCAGCAGCCCCACCAGGTCGAAGCGGAAGCCGTCGATGTGGTACTCGTCCGCCCAGTAGTTCACGCTGTCCACGATGTACTTGCTCACCATGGAGCGCTCGGAGGCGGTGTCGTTGCCGCAGCCGGAGCCGTTGGAGTAGACCCCGGTGTCGGAGATCCGGCTGAAGTAGCCGGGGACGATTTGGTTGAAGCAGAAGCTCTCCGCGCTCTGCACGTGGTTATACACCACGTCCATCACCACGCTGAGGCCGTTGTCGTGCATGGCCTTCACCATCTGCTTCATCTCGGCCACCCGCACCTCGCCGTGATAGGGGTCGGTGGAGTAGGAGCCCTCGGGCACGTTGTAGTTGACGGGATCGTAGCCCCAGTTGAACTGGGGGGTGTCCAGCCTGGTCTCGTCCACCGAGCCGAAGTCGTAGACGGGCAGCAGGTGGACGTGGGTGGCCCCCAGCTCCTTGATGTGGTCAAGGCCGGTGGCCGCCCCGCCGGGGGTCTTGGTGCCCGTCTCGGTGAGGCCCAGATACTTGCCCTTGTTGGTGATGCCGGAGCTCTCGTCGATGGAGGCGTCCCGCACGTGGAGCTCATAGATCACCGCGTCGTTGTAGGTGCCCCCCGCGTGGGGGTCGGCGTCATCATCCCAGCCCTCCGGGTCGGTGGAGTCCAGATTGATCACCATGGCCCGCTGCCCGTTGACGCCGGTGGTCCTGGCGTAGGGGTCGCAGGCCTCGCGGACCTGGCCGCCCACCGTCACCTCATAGGTATAATAGGTGCCGTTCAGGTCGCCGGCCTTCTCCGCCACCCAGGTGCCATTCACGTCGGCGGTCATGGGGATCCGCTCGATCAGGTCGTCCTTCCCGGCCTCGCCGCCGGTGTACAGGTCCACCGACACCGCCGCCGCCGTGGGCGCCCACACCCGGAAGGTGGTCCCATCCGCCGTCCAGACGGCCCCCAGGTCGTCGCCGTCATAGGTGTACTCCGCCTCGAACTCCTCCGTGGAGTAGAGGATGGGCATGACGACGGTATACGCCGCCCCGTCGTATTCCAGCTGATAGGACTTGTTCTCGTCCAGGGGCGCGGCGGGCGTGAGGGCGATCTCCGTGTCCCCCTTCTTCTCCGCCGACTGGATGGCGATCTTCGCCCCGCCCGCCTCGGAGAGGGTGAAGGCGGAGGCGGGGTCGCCGGACAGGGTCCCCGTCATCTTCACGATGACGGTCCCGGAGGCGTGGTCATACTTGGCGGAGGACACCTTCACCCCGGTCACGGCGTCGCCGCCGTTTTCACGGGTATAACCCTCCACGCCGGACTCCACATACACGTGGATGGTGCCCGATACCACGTCCGAGATGTCGATGAACTGGTCCATGTCCACGTCCTTTTCCCAGCTCGCCGTCCTGACGATGTAGCCGATCCTGGTCACGCCGGCCTCGGCCGCAAAAGTGGCCACCATCTCCCCGTCCTCCTCGGCGAAGGGGTATCCGGCGCCGTCCTTGCCCTCGGCCCAGAACCAGACGTCCCAGCCGTCGTAATCGCCGTCGGGCCTGTGGTAGTGGAGCTTGACGGTGACGCCGCCACCCGCCGCCTGGGCGTACACGGGGCCGATCCCCGCCAGGGCCAGGGACAGCAGCAGCACCGCCGCCAGCAAAACGCAGCTCAGGCGCCTTCCGGCGCTCGCGAATTTTTGAGTCATACGCACCTCCATGTTTTCATTGTCGATCGTTTTCCGTTGGAAAAACAAAAGGCGCACTTTTTACGTGCGCCTTTTGTTCGCGTTGTGGGGATGTTTACACCAGCAGGTTCTCGGAGCTCTCCGGGTCGAAGAAGTGCATGACCTTGCCCTCGAAGGTGACGGACAGCTCGTGGCCGGCCACCATGGCATTCCGCTCCTCCTTGGAGAGGTCCACGGTGGGGATGCGGACGATGAGCCGGGTCTCGTCCTCGGTGGAGACGTGGAGGTGGATCTCGGAGCCCATCATCTCGTTCACCAGCAGCTTGGTCTTGATGGCGGGCTCGCCGGCCTCGGCCAGGCGGATGTGCTCAGGCCGCACGCCCAGCACGATGTCCCGGGTCTGGACGTTCTTCGCCGCCAGCATCTCGGCCTTCTCGCCCTCCACGGGGAGCTTCACGCCGAAGGGGGTGACATAGTACTTGCCGCCCTCGTTGATGAGCTTGGTGTTGATGAAGTTCATCTGGGGGGCGCCGATGAAGCCGGCCACAAACAGGTTCTTGGGCATCTCGAACACCTCGGTGGGGGTGCCGACCTGCATGATGTAGCCGTCCTTCATGATGACGATCCGGTCGCCCAGGGTCATGGCCTCGGTCTGGTCATGGGTGACGTAGATGAAGGTGGTGTCCAGCTTCTCCCGGAGGAGGATGATCTCGGCGCGCATCTGGTTGCGGAGCTTGGCGTCCAGGTTGGAGAGGGGTTCGTCCATCAGGAACACCTTGGAGTCCCGCACCATGGCGCGGCCGATGGCCACGCGCTGGCGCTGGCCGCCGGACAGGGCCCGGGGCTTGCGCATCAGGTACTCGGTGATGCCCAGGGTCTCGGCGGCTTTGGTCACCTTGTCGTACACCACGTCCTCGGGGACCTTGCTCAGCCGCAGGGAGAAAGCGATGTTGTCGTACACGCTCATGTGGGGATACAGGGCGTAGTTCTGGAAGACCATGGCGATGCCGCGATCCTTGGGTTGCAGATCGTTGACCACCTCGCCGTCGATCTCCACGGTGCCCTCGGAGATGTCCTCCAGGCCGGCGATCATGCGCAGGGTGGTGGACTTGCCGCAGCCGGAGGGGCCGACAAAGACCACGAATTCCTTATCCTTGATGTCCAGGTCGAAGTCGTGGACGGCCACGACCTTGTTGTCATATATTTTTTTGACTCCAGTAAGTTTAACACTTGCCATTTGTCCCGTTCTCCTTTCAAATCAGCCTTTAACGGCGCCGCCGGTCACGCCCTCGACGTAGTACTTCTGCAAGCACAGGAAGAGGATGGTCACGGGGAGCGCCACGATCACGCCGCCGGCGCAGAAGGTGGTGTACCAGTTGTTGATCTGGTCAGCGGTCAACCAGCTGTACATACCGACAGCCACGTTATAGCCGGCGGAGGTGCCCATGGCCACGTAGCGGGCGAACACGAAGTCGCCCCAGGGGCCCATGAAGGCGGTCAGGATCGTGTAGATGACGATGGGCTTCGCCAGGGGCAGGATGATCTTGTACAGCACCTGGAAGCGGGTGGCGCCGTCCACGCGGGCCGCCTCGTCCAGGGACTTGGGGATGGTGTCGAAGAAGCCCTTGGACACATAGTAGCCCATGCCGGAGGAGGCCACGCCCACCAGGATCAGGCCGGGCACCGCGTTGGCCTGGGTCAGGCCGATGTCGGCCAGGACCCGGTACAGGATGATCATGGTCAGCATGCCGGGGAACATGCCCAGGATGAGCATGAACCGCATCAGCGGGCCGCGCATCTTGAAACGGAAGCGGGAGAGGGTGTAGCTCATGCAGAGCTGGATGACGGTGACCAGCACCGCCGACACCAGGGCGATGATAAAGGTGTTCAGATACCACCGCTTGAAATCAGAATTCCAGAGGTTGATGTAATTCTGAAGGCCCCACTGCTGGGGGATGATATATCCCACCTGCCAGGTGGACTCCACGCGGAAGGACTGGAACAGGATGAAGACAAAGGGGAGCAGCCAGATCACGCTGATGATGACCAGCAGGATGTAGATGGCGGTATTGCTCAGGCGGTTGGCCGCCTTCAAGCCCATATGACGCTTTTCGTTTTTCATCACTGGAAGTCCTCCTCGTTCTTAATGGAGGGCAGCACGTTGTAGACCACCAGGGAGATGAGGGCCACCACGACGAACACCATGATGCCGACCACGGAGGCCAGGTAGTACTGGGAGTCGCCGCCGGTGGTGATCTTGAACAACCAGGTGATCAACAGGTCCGTGTAGCCCACGGAGCCCGCCGCGCCGGAGGCCGCCGCGTTGGTGGGGCCGCCGCCGGTCAACAGGTAGATGACGTTAAAGTTGTTCATGTTGCCCGTAAAGCTGGTGAGCAGATAGGGGCCGGTGATGAACAGCATGTAGGGCAGGGTGATCTTGGTAAACTGTTTCCAGCCGCTGGCGCCGTCGATCTTGGCGGACTCGTACAGGTCCGCGGGGATGTTCATCAAAATGCCGGTGGTGATCAGCATCAGATACGGGATACCGATCCAGATGTTGATGATGATCACCGTGACCCTTGCCCAGATGGCGTCGGTCCAGAAGGGCAAGGGGTTTTTGATGAGATTCATTCCCATCAGCATCTGGTTGATGAGGCCGTTTTGCGCGAACATCTTGGAGACGTACAGCAGGGAGATGAACTGGGGGATGGCCACCGTCATGACCAGGATGGTCCGCCACATCCTCTTCAGCCGGATGCCCTTCTTGTTGATGGCCATGGCCACGCCCATGCCCAGGAAGTAGTTGGTGAAAGTGGCGAAGAAGGCCCACATCAGCGTCCAGACCAGGATCTCACCGAAGGTGGCCGAGTAGGACTGGAGCCCGGCCGCCGTGTTGACCTCCCAGGAGAACATGGTGCCGAAGTTCTTGAAGCCCACCCAGGTGAACAGCGCGTTGGAGTAGCCGTTGTGGGAGCCGTCGTAGTTGGTGAAGGCCACCAGCACCATGAACACGATGGGCAGCACGGTGAACACCAGGATGCCCACCAGGGGCAGGGCCAGCAGGGTCTTATGGAACTGATCGTCCACCAGGGACTTCAGATCGTCCTTGCCGGACCTCAGCTTTTTGCCGGAGCGGATGATCTCCTCAGAGATCTTGTTCTGCTTCACGTTGACCCGCCAGGTGTAGATGAAGGCCACGATGAAGAAGACGGTCAGAACGCCGTAGAGCAGGATCTTGAAGGAGTTGTCGTGGTACTCGGTCTTATAGGAGTCGAACACGGGGTCGTAGACCTCCACCGGCCCCTGGTCGCCCAGGTTGTCCAGCTTGGACAGCCAGTAGCCGCCGGTGGTGATCATGTAGAAGATGAACACCGCCTCGAACAGCAGGAACAGCAGGCCCCGGAGGACCTGCCCCCGGGCGATGTTGCCGAAGCCCATGACCACATAGGAGACTTTGGTCTTCCAGTCGCCGTGGATGAAGGTCACGCCGATGTCCTTGAACTCGGCGACGATCTTCAGGAAGCCGTCTTTGATGGCGATCCCGATCTTCTGGAAGAAGTGGCCGATGCCCAGGGGGATGCCCACCAGGAAGGAAACCAGCTTGTAGACAAACTTTTGCCATTTCGATAAGCGAAGGTACTCCATATCGCTGTATCTTTTCATCAAATCACCCCTCTAAATAGATCGGCCGGAGCTTATGCGCCATAAGCTCCGACCGATCATGCTATGCTAAGTCAGGTCAGGCCAAACGCGGTTGGTTTTCCCGAGCTGTGTTATTCCGCGGGAGCGGTCACGCAGCCCTGGGCGCTGGTTTCGTATTTCTCCAGAGCGGCCTTGATGGCGGCGTCATCGTCGCCGGCGGCCTTCACGTCATCGGCGATGACCTTGGCGACATCCCACCAGGCGTTGGGGATGGTGCCCTGGGGGACGGAATAGGGGCTCTGAGCGGCCAGAGCGGCCTGAGCGGGGTTCTCCAGCACAGCGGGGTCAGACTGAGCGACCAGGTTGGAGGGACCCCAGGCCAGCTCGGCGAAGCGCTCCTTCTGGCACTGCTCGCCGGTCAGATAGAGGGCCAGCTGGTTCAGGGCGGCGCCCTTCACGGCGTCCTCCTGGGGCTTCAGGCCCAGCAGCTTGCAGCCGTTGTAGGAGCCCATGTGATAGGTCTGGCCGTCCACGGTGAAGGAGGGCAGATCGGCGGCGCCCAGGTTGTCGCCCAGGATCTCAAGGGCGGCGGTGTAATCCCAGGTGCCGGAGAGGACCACGGCAGCTCCGTTGGCAAAAGAGGAGACGTGGGAGCCGCCCTCGGAGCCATCCAGATGGACCCCGGAGTTCAGCAGCTGCAGCATGCCCTTGGCGGCGATGACGCCGTTGTCGGAGTTGAAGTCGTCGTCCAGAGCGATGGGGTTGCCCTTCTCGTCAAACTCCCAGGTGGAGTGGCAGCCGGTGCCGAAGAACCAGCTGGCGAGATACCAGGCGGAGGAGTTGTTCTCCATGGCGAACAGCTTGCCGGCGGCCTTGCAGTCGGCGAGAATGTCCTCCAGGCTGTCGATGTGCTCTTCCTTGACCACGGACTTATCATAATACATGAAGTAGCCGTTGTCGGCGGTCAGAGGATAGGCATAGAGGTCGGAGCCGGAGGTGGCGGCCAGGACGGCGCCCTCAGCGTTCAGCTCCTTCACGGTGGCGGCGGCGCCCTGGCCCAGCTTGGTCAGGGAGCCGGCCTTCACGATGACGCTCAACTGGTCCTGCGCGAAGAAGAACAGATCGCCGGCGGCGGACACGTCAGTGACCACGTTGCTGGCGGCGTCGGCCTCGGAGACGGGCTCCACGGTGGCGTTGAAGGTGATGCCGAACTCGTTGGAGCTGTTGAAGTCCGCGACCTGCTTCTTGGTCAGCTCAACAGCGTTGTCGGGCGCCCAGATGGTGATGTCATAGGTGCCGGCCAGCTCGCTGCTACCGCCCTCGCCGCCGGGGTTCTGGCTGGGCTGCTCGCCGCCGGGCTGAGAGGCCTCAGTGCCGGGATTGCTGACGGGGCCGGGGCCCTGCTCGGTCTTGGGGCCGCAGGCGCACAGCGCCACGACCATGACAAGAGCCAACAGCAATGCTACGATTTTCTTCATTTTCTTTCCTCCTGTTTTTTATTAGAGCGTTATCCCTGCTTTGCAGGGATAAAAAACCATGGGGTACCCCATGGCGCCCTTTAACAGTGAAATTATAACAAATTATTTCGTCATTGTCCATACATGATTTTAAAATGGAATCAGTCCGATTGTACAAAATTCCAAATGAAAATTTGTGCAACTTTCAAAAAATGGGTGCACATACAAACGGGGCGTCCTCTGTGCGGACGCCCCGTTTTTGTCACATATCCAGCAGTTTTTCCGCGATTTCGGCGGCGATCCCGTCCTCCAGGTGGGCAGACCCCGCCCCCAGGAACAGATAGTACGCCTCGTCCCCGTAGGTGATGTAGTCCAGCAGAATCCCCTCGCCGGTGTCCGGGTCGTAGACCTGGACGCCGCGCTCCCCCTCCAGCGGGACGATCTCGTCCCCCATCTCGGCCACGTCGATGGCGGGGATGATGAGGATGTCCGCCCGGGTGATGGACACCGTGTCGAACATCACATAGTCGAAGGGGTGGACCTGTACCATTTTGATGCCCTCCGGCAGGTCCTTTTCCAGTTCCGTGGTCAGCTCCACCTCCTGGACGGCGGGCACGTGGCAGAAGATCATCACCTTTTTGTCAAAGGAGGTGTCGGTGGCCAGGCCGAAGATCCAGGCCCACAGCAGGACGGACGCCAGGGCCCACAGGAGGAAGCTGTGCAGCTGGGAGAGGATGTTTTTCAGCACTCTCATTCCGCCACCTCCACCGCCGCCACATAGCCGTGGGCCAGATACACCGCGGTGACGGGCAGCTCCGCCAGGCGCTTTGCCCGGTCCTCATGGACCAGCGCCTTCTGCACGCCCGTCTCCGAGGCCACCTCCACCCGCCGCACGGTGATGCTGCCCCGGATCTTCAGCCGCTCTTTCGTGACGGTGACGGGGCCGTCGATCCGCTCCCGGGGCTCCGAGCGGAGCATATTGGCGTGGCCGATCTCCTTCTTCCCCGCGCTGACGCCGAAAATCCCGCCGTAGATGCAGATCCATCCCGCCACCGTGCTGACGATGACGGCGGCCAGCTCCAGCCTCCCGGCGTTCCGGACGTTCGCCAGCGCCGCCAGGGTGATGCAGGCGATGAGCGCCGCCGCCCCCAGGACGATGAGCGCCGCCAGGATGCGCTTCACCTTTCGCTCCAGGCGGGCGATCTCCTCCTCCGTATACAGTTCCACGATATTTTGGGGCATCTCCACCACCTCGCGCTCCATCTTACCACGCTTTTCGCCAATTGACAAGGGCGGCGGCAGACCCTCCGTTTTTTTCGGCTTGACAATTCCCGAACGTCCGCGCCATAATGGGAACGTCAAACGTGCTCTCTTAACCCTTTAAGGAGGTATCGGATATGAAAAAGACTCTTGCCATGGCCCTGGCCCTGCTGCTGCTCCTCGCCGCCTGCGGGAAGCCCGCCGCCGGCCCCTCCGGCGCGCCCTCTGAGGCCCCCTCCGAGGCGCCCACTGAGGAGCCCGCCCCCGCCGGCGAAGTGGCCGTCACCGACGTGACCGTGGAGGACGGCGACCTGCTCGACGACAACTACCGGGTGTTCTATGAGATCTTCGTGGGCTCCTTCTCCGACTCCGACGGGGACGGCACAGGCGACCTGCGGGGCATCATAAACCGCATGGACTACCTGAACGACGGGGATCCTGCCAGCGGCCTCAGCCTGGGGATCGAGGGCATCTGGCTCTCCCCCATCCTCACCTCCAAGAGCTACCACAAGTACGA